>NZ_RHIB01000001.1:600000-1200000 GCF_003710255.1 Alteribacter keqinensis
CCATTGATCGGCCAGTTTCTCCTGGCTGAAATCGGAATTGAGATGCTCAGGATGGCAGCTATTCATACACCGTCGGCTCTTGCTACCGCCCTTGGGCTTGTTGCTGCCATTCTGATAGGGGAAGTGGCAATTGAAGTCGGGCTATTTTCTCATGAAGTGGTTCTCTACCTTGCTATTTCCGCAGTAGGCTCATTTGCGACACCAAGCTATGAGATGAGTCTGGCAAACCGTCTGATGAGAATTGCCCTTCTGCTTTTATGCGCTTTTTTTCACGTACCCGGATACATTATCGGTACGACACTGCTTATCCTACTGCTTGCCGGTATGCGCTCTTTCGATACACCTTATTTCTGGCCGTTCCTGCCATTAAACCTCAGAGGGTTAAGGGATGTGGTTTTCAGAGCTCCCATGCCATTAAAGAACCGCCGTCCCAGATCAATCCACCCTATCGATCCGGACAAATAAAAAAGCTGACTCACGCACCTTTTGCGGAGTCAGCTTTTTGCATTTTCATCACCCATTACCCATATCACGTTCATACAATTCGTCTGTAATAAAGATTTTCTCTTTTTCAACTGCTGTACGGGAAGCCAGAACGAGACCGACAGGAGAATCTTTTCCGTCGTTTACAATCGTAAACTGGACGCCATTCTTATTCGCTTCCTTTACATAATTAGAATAGGAAGGATAATTAAGTGAGCCATTTATATACATCGTTACATCAAAATGATTTTTCATCATACGCAGTGCCTGATCATACATTCCACGCTCGCGCACCTGTCTGTTCGTAAGGGCAAGGTAGACCCGCTCTCTTAATGTGGAAAGAAAAAGCTTTCGCTCATCCGGCCGGATTTCAGGTGAACCATAGATGCCTTGCTTGAGTACTTCTTTTAATTTTTCCTCTGACATAGTAATTCCCCGTTTCTGTCTTGAGTTTGCTCAGTACTTCTCAATCTTTTTACATCCTCATTATACCAGTTTTTCTCGAGTCCTTACAATACAAATTCTTGTCCTTAACGGCGGCTTTCATTCATACACATAACCGAGGGGGGCTTACCAATGATTGAAGTCATCGTATTTACATTTTTTATTTTATTAACAGGAGTTGCCGTCGGTTCGTTACTTACCGCCAAGCTCGTCTTCTCCTGGCAGATGATATTCACTGTAACAGGGCTGATTTTCTTTTTTTTCGTATGGATCGGCATGCTGCTGGGAGGTTGGCTCTGGTTCCCTGATCCACTGTTAAAAGGGCTTATCTCTTTTGTTTCTGTTATTCTTGCGGTTTTTTTCTTTCGTACCTATCACCCATCCTTCGGTTACATTCCTACGAGAGGACTTTTGCACTGGGGTGTACTCGCGGTATTCTTTTTCTTTCTCGGTTTCGAAATCGGCATTGCAGGCTTCTCAAAGTGGTTCATCGTGTTGTTTACAGTCGTTTTTGCTGTTGGCGTGGTGAGCAGTGCCTGGCTTGTCTGGCGGTTAAAGAATTTAATGGAGTTTCGCTTTCTTGTTCAATATGTACCGATCCTTCTATTTGTTTTTATCGCAGTTTTAAAACTGGTATAATAAATGATGATCAGAGGCTGACGGAGGATAAAAATGAAAACCTATTTTGACATACAGCAGTTACTTAAACGCTTTGGGACGATCATCTATACTGGTGATCGTTCTGATGATCTTGACCTTATGGGAGAAGAACTGGGAGAGCTTCATAAAATGAACATGATTGATAATAACGACTATCTGCAGGCAAAAATGATCATCAGACAGGAGAAAAGCCGGATAGCACGCAGGTAACCGGGTTCTGCTTTTCCGGGGCCAGGATGATCCTGGGCCCATGTCACGGAGTCTGCTGCAAAGAATAGTGAAATCCCTAGGAACCATCACGTTTCCCTTCAGGAGGGCCATTAAATTCAGTCGTGCTCAGAAGAGAAAATCATAAGCAAATACATAAAATCGTGATACACTTATTTGTGTGAACAGCATAGAAAAAAGGGTGATACATATGGAAAACAAAAACTGGCTCGCCGGTGTGGATGTCGGCGGAACAACGATAAAACTTGCGATTTTAGATGAAGACGGCAGCTTTATTACTAAGTGGGAAGTTCCTACTGACATAAGTGATTCAGGTCATCACATACCTGGACATATAGCTTCTGCCCTGGGGGACAAGCTTTATTCCCTTGATGCAGGCTTTAAAGACATCAAAGGGATTGGTGTCGGTGCGCCTGGTTTTATTGAAGCAGATACGGGGTTCATCTATCAGGCCGTTAATATCGGCTGGAGAAACTATCCGTTAAAGGAGCGCCTTGAAAAAGAGACCGGGGTTCCTGTTTTTGCTGACAATGATGCCAATCTGGCTGCGGCCGGAGAGATGTGGAAGGGTGCCGGTGACGGTGCGAAGAATATGCTTTGTGTAACTCTTGGAACTGGTGTAGGCGGCGGTATCATTTCTGAAGGTTTCGTCCTTCATGGAGCCTGCGGAATGGCTGGGGAGATTGGTCATATCACTTCCGTACCTGAAGGGGGAGCCCCATGTAACTGTGGGAAAACCGGCTGCCTTGAAACTGTCAGTTCTGCAACCGGAATTGTAAGACTTGCTATGGAAAAGATTGAATCCAATAAAGCCGGAGCACTGTATGATCAGTTTGAAAACACCGGAATGATAACAGCGAAAGACGTGTTTGATGCAGCAGAGAAGAATGACCAAAGTGCGAAAGAGGTTATTCATGAAGCGATGTACCACCTGGGCCTTGCAATTGGGAATCTTGCAAACAGCCTTAATCCGAATGTTATTGTTATAGGCGGAGGAGTATCTAAAGCAGAAGAAAAGCTGTTAAACGCACTTCGGCCGCACTTTGACCGCTTTGCACTCCCGAAAATTGCTGAAGAAACGACATTCCAGATTGCCCGCCTTGGTAACGACGCTGGAGTGATCGGTGCTGCCTGGCTCGTTAAGGAAAAAGGATAATGATTAACAAGAATGAAAGAGGCTGAGACATAAAGAAAGTGTTTAGCTGAGAATCCGAACAATGCGCTAACATAGCGGATGAAATATACGCAGACTCCTGCGGAATTAAAAGGAAGCCACTGAAAAAGTACAAAACAACTTTTTCAGTGGCTTTTATTTGAGTAGCAATGGTTTCAGCGGATGCGCGCCTGATACGAGAAACCCACTCATATCAGGCTTTAAAAAATGACAACCGTTACGTTCATTGCTTAGAAGGCACTGGAAAAGTTAAAGATCGAACTTTTTCAGTGCCTTCTGAAAAGCAAAGGTGAGATCCCACAGTGACGAGCGCTTACTTCTTGAAAATGCGACGAGTTGCTTCGACGCAGTCAGCTTCACAGGTTAGCTGGCAGAGGAAGAAGCAGGAAAGCTGGAGGAGGGTAACCCGCTTCCCGTGGAAAGCGGAGTATATTTCAGGAGCAATGTATTTGCACCGCATTTATTCGTCCGGATTTTCGTTGACAAAACACTTCTGTCCCAGCCTCTTTCCTTTTTTTATCAGGTTCTGCAAACTCATTTGATGATTTATGCTGATTGCATGGATTGTCGCCGGTGAGCCCCTTTTAATACTTAGGAGTCCCGTTATTTTTGGCTCAACCATCACAAAACAGGTATACTATTAACGACTTCAGGAAAACAGGTGAAATGATATGGAAAATACAAACCTTCTTATCAAGGCAGAACACGTGAGTACGAAGGTACTGCGTGATATTTCTTTCGAGGTTCATAAAGGAGAAATAATAACACTGATCGGCTCTTCAGGTGCAGGAAAAAGCAGCCTTTTAATGCTGTTAAACCGGTTAAATGATCCCGAGGAAGGCAGAATTCTTTACAGAGGAAAGGATGTAAAAGAATATGATATTACCTCCCTCAGAAAGTCTGTAGGTATGGTGTTTCAGTCCTCCTCATTATTTGATGGGACAGTAGAGGATAATCTTAAGTATGGACCTGAATTGTTCGGTGAATGGGAAGAACAAATGGGAGTCCGCCTGTTAAAAAATGTCCAGCTTCCGGAAGAGTATCTTACGAGGGATGTGGAAGATTTATCAGGTGGGGAAAAACAACGAGTTGCACTGGCGAGGACACTTGCCAATAAACCGGATATTCTTCTTCTTGATGAAGTGACAAGCGCTCTTGACTTGAAAAACGTTGAAATGATTGAAGAGTTCCTGCTGGGACTCGTTCCTGATAAGGTTCATGCAGTTGTCATGGTTACACATGATGTTGCTCAGGCAAAACGCCTTGGAGACATGACAGTGTACATGGAAGAAGGGACGATCGTTGAAAGCGGCAAAAGCGAAGACTTGTTTAACAATCCGCAGACAGAGTCACTGCAGTATTTTTTGAAGGAGTGAGAGTATGGCACCTGAGATTTCAAACCTGTCCATGTTTCTGTTAATATTCTTTGTTCTCATTCCCGTATCCCTTTCCTATATTTATTCACTTGGCTTAAGCAGATCCATTGCCTGGTCATCATTCAGAGGGGTAGTGCAGCTGTTTATTATCGGGTATGTGCTTACATATCTGTTTTCACTTCCACCTTTAATCGGTATCTCTCTTATGCTCTTTGTGATGGTTACTGTTGCCACGTTTCATGCAAGTAAAAAGGGAGAAGGTATTCCATTTCTGAGGCCGGTTATTTTTTCAGTCATTGTGGGCGTCCAGCTTCTGATCCTCGCTATGTGGCTGGGGTTTGATATGATTAACTTTGAGCCTGACCAGGTTATACCTATGAGCGGTATGGTCATCGGAAACAGTATGATTGCAATCGGGCTGGCTCTTGAGAGAATGAAAAGTGAATTTAAAGAAGCAAAAGGCAAGATCGTTGCTGCCTTGTCACTTGGTGCAAAGCCCGAGCAAGCTTCCACAATCCTGATCCGTAGAATTGTAAAAGCAGCCATGATACCAAACGTGGATGGCTTAAAAACAATAGGATTGGTTCAATTACCTGGTATGATGACAGGTTTGATTCTGGGAGGGGTAGCGCCGATTGAAGCCATACGCTATCAGATTGTTATTTCTCTGAGTATCTTTGCTTCCGTGTCTCTGGCGGCTATGCTTGTGACAGTTATTTTCTACCGGTTTTTCTTTAATAAAAACCAGCAGATGGTGACGATTGGTGAAAAGTAGGCCCGGTTTTGTTATAACAGCCTTCCAAGCCGATCAGGTAATTCCGAAGAACGGCATAGCCATATGAAACTCAAAGGTGACCATTTTTCTCGCATATGAACGAATGAAAATCCAATTTTTTGGAAGGTGGATGTATAATCATAGTGGATTTGCCACTGGGACAAGCATGAGCATTCTTCAAAGGTTTTGGTTATTAAAAAAACGCTATAGCACCAATTGTTGCAGGCTTAGGAATTTAACATTCTGGAAAGAGGCAGGTGAAGGTGAAACTGTGAAGGGAAAGCAGCTTTCTTTGCGGACGGTGCTGATCATGCTGGTTGTCGCTGTCGTCGGTGCCTCGTTGCTGATGACGGACGTGCTGATCAACCATGCTGTGGGGAATAATATTTTGGAAGAACAGGAAGGTAAGGGACAGACGTTTGCCAAGCTTATTGCGAAGGAGGAACGGGTCATAGCGGGGCTGGAGGCTAATGATGCCGCATCTGTGCAGGAGTATGCGGAGAGGGTGCGGGAAACATCAGGCCTTTTGTTTGTTGTTGTGATGGACATGAATGCGGTGCGCTATTCACATCCGGACGAGAGTTTAATTGGGGAGCGGTTCATAGGGGAAGATGAAGGGCCTGCTCTGAACGGAGAAACGTATAGTTCCGTGGCAGAAGGAACACTTTCTCAGTCTCTACGTTCATTTGCTCCGGTTTATAGTAGAGATGGAGAGCAGATAGGAGCAGTCGCCGTGGGAGATTCGATTGAATCAATCGATGAGCTGCTATCGGATAATCACGGAATTATTCTCACGAGTTCCCTTTTTGGCCTAACGATCGGCATAACAGGCGCAGTGCTGATTGCCGCTTATGTCCGAAGAATCCTGCACGGACAGGAGCCGCGGAATATCGCTAGAACGTTTGAGGAGCGGAACCGGATGCTCCAATCCGTCCGGGAAGGCATTATTGCGGTGGATCAGGAGGGGGTGGTGACGCTTGTCAATGAGTCTGGGAGAAGGCTGCTTGAGGGTGCAGGATTGGATCAGGATCCGGTTGGCATAAAAGCGGTAGATTTTCTGCCGGAGACGGGGCTGCACCGGGTGCTGGAGACTGGAGAGGCGGAGCTGGACGAAGAACTGCGCCTGGAACGAATGACACTGCTGATTAACAGGGTGCCCCTGACTGTCGGTGAAGAAGTTGTCGGTGCCATCTCAACCTTCCGAGATAAAACGGAAATCAACGCGCTCGCTGAGCAGCTGACCGGCGTAAAGGTTTATAGTGAAGCGCTCCGTGCACAGTCGCACGAAATGAAAAATAAGCTGCACGTGATTTTGGGAATGCTTCACACAGAAGCATATGAGGAGCTGCAGGATTATATCCATGAGCTGACCGAGCTCGAATCCCCGGCTACTCATACCGCGCTGAAACAGTTTGCTGATCCGGTCCTCAGTGGATTCATGCATGGGAAGCTCAGCTATACCCGTGAAAAGCAGGTTCAGATGGAAGTAGTCTGCCCTTCTGTTATTCCTGCCCCTGTTGATCCCCAGATGAATCATCACTTAATTACAATTGCCGGTAACCTCATCGATAATGCCGTAGAAGCGGTACAGCAGCAGGAAACCAGAATGATTCGAGTAATGTTTCGCATTAAGGAAAAAGAACTGCTCCTTGAGGTGGGGGATAACGGATCGGGGCTGAGCGAAGAAGACCAGGAGAAGCTGTTTATGAAAGGGTATTCTACAAAGGGTGCTGACCGGGGATACGGCCTTTATCTTGTCTGGTCGACGGTTCAAGACTGCTCCGGGACGATTTCCATTGATACACTCAGAGAGCATGGGACGACTGTTATCGTCACATTGCCTTATGAAAGTCAGGAGGAGAAGCGATGATTAACGTGCTTATTCTGGATGATGATCCAATGGTCGCAAAGTGGAACAATTCCTATGTAGGTAAGCTGGAAGGCTTTCGTGCCGCCGGAACTGCACATACTTATGAGGAAGCGAAAAGACAGCTGAATGATAAACGGATAGACCTGCTTCTGCTGGATATCTACATCGGGGCTGATAACGGGTTGGAACTGCTTCAGGAGCTTCGTGCTGAAAGCTTATGGGAAGGGGATGTCATCCTCATTACGGCAGCGTCGGATGCCGGATCGGTCAAAAAAGCGATGCGGTACGGCGCAGTGGATTACATCATGAAGCCGTTTGATTTTGAACGGTTCCAGGAAGCGATGATGAAATATCGCAGCAGGAGGAAGCTATTCGAAGAGCATACCGTTCTGGATCAGCAGAAGCTGGATGAGCAGTGGTTTCCCAAGGGCGAAACAAAGGTGGACGAGCTTCCGAAGGGGCTCTCCGATAATACGTTTCTTACAGTAATTGATGGGATTATAAAAGTCGGAAAGCCGGCATTTTCCACGGAGGATGTTGCTGCCGGCACGGGCATTTCCCGTGTGACAGTACGGAAATACCTGAAGTATATGGCGGAAACAGGGATGGCTGGGGAACGATTGATCTACGGTACGGTCGGTCGCCCGCAGCATTTGTTTCTGCTTGATGACGAACAGCAGAAGAAGCTCCTGGAACGAGTAAAAGAATAAAGCAAGCGGGCTGACCGATGGACGGTCAGCTTTTTTTATTTACAAAATGAATTGTTAATTTACTCAATCTAGGATTCTGCGAAAAAATAGCTTACGCTAAAAAAACACTAGAAATGAAAGCGTTTTCCTGGGAGGGAGGAATTTGACAATTAAAAGATATAAAAGTGAAGCAGAAGAATTACACAAACGATTAAAAGGAAAATAGAAATGACAAACAGGGCGTCTGTAAAGAGCGCGGAGGAGTTAAGCCTCGCAGGTGCGGCTTATGGAAGACAGTATGATCGGCTTTACACGGCGCATCCCGTTCAGGAAATTTAACCAAACGATACACTTCGGGCCGCAGCAGAGCTATGGGCAGATCGGGTTTCCAAATCAAATCAACAACCTACCCGACATTCCCGGATTTTCCTTTGGGTTTTGAACGGCGGGTCAGAAGATATTACTGAGAAGATGAAAATAGCGGCAGTGGAGGCGATCACCGGACTGATTCCGGACGAAGAGCTGAAACCGTCCTATAGTATTCCCAGGCCCTTCCCTTAAATAATGAAGTGGTACGGATTGTGGCTAAAGCATTGGAAACGCAACAGAGAAACAGAAGGGAGCAAAACAGCATGGAAGCACTTGAACGTACAGTTAAAAAGCAGTCTTTGCATACATTACCTGAGGAGTCAAAGCAAAAGAGAAAGGTTTCTGTTTTTCATATTCCATTGCCGATATTTGCGGTTGTACTATTATTGACGCTTGCGGCGGTCTTCACGGAGACGCTGCCGGCCGGGATGATCGGAAGCCTGCTTATCATGATGGTTATTGGGGAAACGTTCGGCTGGATTGGGGACCGCACCCCAATCGTAAAAAGCTATCTCGGCGGTGGTGCGATCGTGGCGATCTTTGGTTCGGCCTACCTTGTGTACAGCGGCATTTTGCCGGACACGATGGTGACACAGGTTGACGAGTTCATGACAACAGGCGGGTTCCTGGACTTCTACATTGCAGCACTCATCACAGGCAGTATTCTCGGCATGAATTCGCAAATGCTCGTTAAAATCGGCTTACGTTATTTTGCACCTATTTTCGGGGCGATTGCCGGGGCAGTTCTGTTCGCAGCGATTATCGGGCAGATAGTCGGATTTACGCTTCAGGATGCGGTTCTCGTCATTACATTGCCGATCATGGGCGGCGGTATGGGTGCCGGAGCTGTTCCAATGGCTCAGGTTTATTCCGAATTCCTGGGTCAGCCGGCGAGCTACTATATCTCGATTCTTGTTCCGGCTCTGGCTCTTGGTAACGTATTTGCCATTGTGATGGCAAGCATGCTCCATAAGCTCGGCCAACGTGTTCCAACTCTCACCGGTAACGGTAAACTCATGGATGGTTTTGAAGAAACAAAAACGACGACGACATTCGACCTGAAAAAGCTCGGTGTCGGTGTCCTGGCAGCTATGCTTTTTTTCACCGTCGGCCAGTTGCTTGGAGTTATTCTGCCGATTCATCCATACGCCATCATGATCCTGCTGGTAGCAGCAGTCAAAATCATGAACCTGCTTCCTTCCACAATTGTGGAGGGAGCAAGCCAGTGGTATCAATTTGTAGCTAAAGCTTTCACCCTTGCCCTGCTTTTCGGTATCGGGGTTGCGTATACAGATCTTGGGGCCGTCTTGAATGCCTTGACGCTGCAATACGTGCTGATTGTCTTCGGTGTTGTAGGCGGAGCGATGCTTGGAGCCGGTATTATCGGACGACTCGTTGGCTTCTACCCGATTGAATCCAGCATCACTGCAGGTCTCTGCATGGCTAATATGGGTGGAACAGGCGACGTTGCGGTGCTCTCTGCTGCGAAACGTATGCAGTTGATGCCGTTCGCACAGATTGCCTCCCGTCTTGGAGGCGCCGTCATTCTTCTGCTGGCAGGCTTGTTGATGAGCTTTTTCTGATGAAGTGGTACAGTAAAGCTGCCATTATGAGGATATCTCATGTTAACAGCCTCCACTATATTTGAACAGTAGAATTAAAAAATCAGAAGGCAGAAGCGGCGGCGCTTCTGCCTTCATTACGTTATTGTAAAACACAGGCTACCTGTCAGGAAACAGCGACGAATAAAAAGTGGTACTATAATCAAGTTAGAGGAATAGTGGAGAATAGACTAAATGTTGAAACGGTAGTAGCGGAAAAGAAATTAATAGACAAAGAGCAATTTAAAACTGAAGAGCAAAGAAATTAAGGAGGAAGTCTATAAATTTGTGGAGAACTTACATATGGTAGTTCATATCAAACGGGTGGAAAAGCTGATTGAAAAGACGTATGATGATTACAGGCATTATCTGAATGAAGCAGATATTGATAACATTGAAGACAAGAGACTTTCTTCCTTAATCGATAACCGCATATGACAGAAAAAAGAATAAAAGGTACTGTAAGTGGAACCTCATCGTAACGAACGTATTCTCATATGAGTGATATAAAAAGTTAAACCTAAAATATGAACGTTAGTGCTGATAGATAACAGCTAGAAAAACGTTGGATGAAAGAAAGTTATTTAACCTGTTTTATAAGTGCACATTAATTATAGGGACAGGCTTGATCCTGGGAGGGGTAGCGCTGATTGAAGCCATACGCTATCAGATTGTTATTTCTCTGAGTATCTTTGCTTCCGTGTCTCTGGCGGCTATGCTTGTGACGGTCATCTTTTATTGGTACTTTTTTAATAAGGACATGCAGTTAATCGGAATTGTGAATGAAAAGAAAGAATAAAAAGGAGCTATTTGTAAATGTGGAATAATAAATTAGTTATTTTTTTACCGCTGACTGTCATGATTGGATTATTTGCGTTTGGTTACTATTCAATCATGGGTGCAGATGAGGTTACTAATGAAGACCTTGATGCAAGAACGGAATTGTACCTGGATATAGATGACACAGAAAACAGGGTAACTGCAGGCTGGAACTGGGAAACCATGCCGGGTGATGGTGTGATCGGCACTGATTATATCGAAATTATTCTTTACGACGAAGATAACAATCTTGTCGATGTGGATGTGAACGAAGCGGAACTGCAGCTTCTGCAGGGAGCTGATGAGATTTATTCAATTGACGAGATTAAGGAAAGTACAGAAGGGATTTTGTTCTCCTTTCCAAATATGATGGAAGACAATCTGACCTATGGTAACAGCGGCTCCATAAACATGACCTTTGATGCTGAAGAAGATGTTGCATACGGAGAGGTAAGGTACGCCCATACATGGACCCATGGGAGTTCGCTCGAATCCGGGACTCTGGCACCGGGGGATGTTTCATTCTCCAATGGAACACAATACTGGGTCTTAACAAGAACCTCACTTGAAACTGCGGGGGAATAATCTTGTGATCCGGGGAATGTCGTTTCAAAAGGGCGTCATGTTTATGGGGAAGCGTTATATCGCCTGTTCTTATGAAAAAGACGGAAGAATCCGTACCTGGGTAAAGCCGGTAAATGGGAAATCAATGTCCGCAGCAGGGAAGTTGGTTTTTCTCTCCATGCCTCTCTGGTATCATATCATTCTCGGTTTGCTTGTTTTATTTACATTAGGACCGCCAGTCATAGAAGCAGCAGGGGGGCCTGGCACAGACGGACTCCCTCTGGCTGCCATTCTTTTATTTCTGGCAGGCACACACTTTTACTTTCCCCGTGAACTTAGGAAGTATCACGGAGCGGAACATAAAGTCTTCAGTTACCGGGACAGGGTGAGCGCTCTTAATCGAAAACAGATTATGAAAGCTGAAATTACGAACAGACACTGTTCAACCAATGCCATTGTGATGTATTTCTTCATGTTTACACTGCTCTCAGCAAGTTTGGCTGTTATTGGTGGGATTGGGATTCACACCGTTATTAATGTATCAGCAGCAGGTGCCCTTATTTTAATGCCTGTTCTTACCTACTGGCTAAACAGAACAAAGGAAACGATGGTTCACCGTTTATTCTTCAGGATTTCGTTCTGGCTTCAGCGGTACGTTACCACAAAACAACCGGAGGAACATCATATTAACACTGCCATACGCTCTTACAGAAGACTGGCGTTTAAAGAGTTCCCTCAAAAGGTAAGGGAAAAGAGAAAGCCGAATAAAAAGGAGCGTATATCAATGGTAACTGCAGATGTCAGTGTTATTCCA
Organism: Alteribacter keqinensis; assembly: GCF_003710255.1. Classification (NCBI taxonomy): domain Bacteria; kingdom Bacillati; phylum Bacillota; class Bacilli; order Caryophanales; family Bacillaceae; genus Alteribacter; species Alteribacter keqinensis. The sequence goes on from NZ_RHIB01000001.1 coordinate 611,867, forward strand.
GTAGGGAAAGCTACTACAAGTGAATCAGAACAAATTGCTGCTGTTCATGACCTTTTAAAAGAGTACGAAGGCAAGCTTACTTTTGAAGTGAACGCCGTGAGCACAGTGATTGAAGCCGAACTCTCTGTTCTCTTTGAAGTACTCCGGAAAATTCACGAACTGCCGTTTCATGACGGGGTTAAGAGAGTGGCAACAAACATTCGGATTGATGACCGCAGAGATAAGGAAGACTCCATGGAGGAAAAGAAAAAACGTGTTACTGAAAAAGCAAACAACTGATGATTAAGCAAAAGAGGATGCCCCGGGAAGGGACATCCTCTTTTACATCTAAAACACGTTTACATTGCTCCGCCGCCACCACGGACGATGTAGGAAAAAATTGTCATTACAGAAAACCAGCCAAAAACTGCAACAGTAACCGCTGCGAATCCTACGGCAAAGAAGTTTTTGTTCTTTAATTCCCGGAATAAGCCGAGGGCTGACAAGATCGCTACTAATAAACAAATAATCCCAAAGGCCATACTTTCGCCTCCTAACGTATGTAAAGTCCTGCGAAAACCATTCAATAAATAGTCTTTCCTAAGTGCATTTTTATTTTACTTGTTTTTTCACTTTTTGTCGAGTCCTTGTCATCTTCTTTGGAAAAACCTTTTCATTTTAGTACAATAGGAGTTAAGAGATTGGCTTTGTTAAGTTAATTATAAAAATGTTAAAAATTCAAGATTAAGCATAGCCTGGATTAATGAGGAGGAGAAGAAAATGAAGATTATGCAGATGCCGCTTGGCCCCCTGCAGACTAACGGGTACCTTATACATAATGAAGACAATCGGGCAATTATGATAGACCCCGGTGGAGATGGATTTAAAGTGCTGGAGGTATTGAAAGAAAAAGGACTGACTCTGGAAGCCATTGTCCTTACACATGCGCACTTTGATCACATTGGTGGAATTAATGAGATTCGTGAGGAAGTAAATGTACCGGTATTCGTTCATGAAAAAGAAAAGGAATGGCTCACCGACCCATCCAAGAACGGATCAGGAAAGTTTCCGGGATTGGACCTTATCAGCGTTAATGGAGAAGTGGAGACAATCAGCGGTGAGGAAACGCTCAAAGCAGGACCGTTCATTTTTTCCATGCTGGAAACACCCGGCCATTCACCGGGAAGCGTATCCTTTTATATGCCCCGGGAGAATGTCATTTTCTCTGGAGACGTATTGTTTCAGGGAGGTGTCGGAAGAACTGATCTCCCCGGAGGGCATACAGACACATTGTTATCGTCCATTCATGAAAAGCTGCTGACACTGCCCGATGAAACGATTGTAGCCAATGGTCACGGACCAACGACGACAATTGGTGAAGAAAAAGAATCTAATCCGTTTTTGAACGGGTTTTAAATCTGCAAGAGAGCTGTCCCGGAAGGTGGAATCCCACTTTTCGGGGCATTTTTTAAGAGGTTTAAAGGCTAATGTTGATAATAATCCGTTTGATATTAAAGGATAAACCTGTTCTTCCTCGAACCTCTAACAGAAGGGAGGAGAAGGTAAATGAAGGAACGACTTATAGAATTAATTGAAAACAGCCCGGACAAACGGATCGATTATGATTCTTTCATGGAAACATGCCTGTATGAACCGAAAACGGGCTATTATACAAACGAAAAGAAGAAGCTTGGCGGAAATGGTGATTTTTTTACGAGTAATCATGTTCATCCGGTTTTTTCGTGGACGATCGGACTGTTTGTAACAGAAGTCCTGGAAAAGGAACAACTTCCTTTTGTTTTCACGGAATTTGGAGCCGGGGATGGTACGTTTGCTCTTCATTTTCTGGATTATATTAAACAAGCGTTTCCCGAGAATTATGAGAAAATGAACTATTTTATTGTTGAGGTCAGCGGCTACCACCGGAATGAAATAAATAAAAAGCTGAAGTTGCATAAAGCTGCTGTACATATTTTAAAATCAATGGATGAGTTGAAGGAACATAGCAATGAAGGAGAAGGAATCGTTTTTTCGAATGAGCTTTTAGATGCGCTTCCCGCTCATGTGATCGCTGTACGTGATAGTCAGCTTAAAGAAGTTTTTATTACGTTGCATGAGGGAGAACTTAAAGAATCCTTACATCTGTGTGAAAACGAAAAGGTCAGATCCTGGTATGAAACTTACGGACCGGATATTCCTGAAGGGCACAGGACCGAGGTGTGTCCAAGAATGAAACAATGGATGGAGGAAGTGGCCGCCTGGATAAAGAAAGGGGTGGTTATTACAATTGACTATGGCTATACAAATGAGGAAAAATGCGAACCTGTGTTAAGGGAAGGGTCTCTCAGGGGGTATAAAAAGCATATGCAGGAAAATGATCCTCTGGCCAATCCTGGAAGCATGGACCTCACCTCCCATGTGCAGTGGGATGCATACAGAGCCATAGCAGCTGATGCTGGTTGGAAGGAGCTCGTTCACGAAAATCAAGGGACATTTCTGATGAAAGCAGGTTTGTTTACTTTTTTAAAGGAAACAACAGATGCCAACCCTTTTTCTGAACCTGCACGTCAGAACAGGGGAATTCGGTCTCTTGTTCAGCCGGGAGGTATCAGCGGGGCTTTTCAGGTGAACGTGCAGACGGTTGGGCTTAACAGCAGGCATAACTACTCCTATTTTGTCCGTGATCCCTACAAAATTTGAAAAAACCCCGGACAATTGTCCGGGGTTTCTTCAAAGACTATGTTACAGCCTAGTGACCTACTCCAGGTACCATGATAAACGTGGTATAGTAAGTGAAGCCTACGAAAAACAACGTTAAGTATGCGCCGAAGATGTAGATGTATGTGCGTTCAGTCAGGTTTAAGTAGCTGAGAGCCAAAAATACCCCAGTCTGACCGAAGAACAACATTGCCATTTCGTACATCCCACCAACCATAAAGAGAACGGCCATAATTCCAGTCCAGAAGCTGATTACACGGAACATGCGATCCATGATGCATCCCTCCTTTTATGTAGCTCGGAAACTTGCTTTGTTTTAGTATGCATTAATCAATACACTTTATTATAAAACGTAATTGTCCTTTTGTAAAACAAATCTGTGAGAAATCGAAAAGAAGCAGATTTTTGTCAAAATAAGCTGTATTTACGACTGAGCTTGAATAGAAATTGACGAACAGTGCAGAATAACTTTTTAGGAGAAATATTACTTTAGAAAAGGAATTTTGTTTATCCGGGTAGAAATTAAGGTAAAGGATAAATAAATGGTTTTTTACATTAACTATTTCGACAACAAAAATGGGAGGTTCCAGGTTATGAGTAAAATGGACACAAAAGATTTTATTATCGGTGCAATTGTAGGTGGCATTGTAGGAGCTTCAGCAGCGATGTTGACAGCACCTAAATCAGGAAGAGAATTGCGTGAGGATATCAATAAGCAGGCTAATTCTGCGAAGGATAAGACGCTTGAATTTACAAACGCAGCTAAAGAAAGAGGTAATGAGTACTCTCAGCTTGCCAAGGAAAAGTCCGGTGAGTGGACTGAAGCAGCAAAAGAGCAGTGGAGCCGTGTTTCAGATAAAACATCCCGTTTATCAGACAAGGCAGCTGATCTGAGCGAAGATTTATCTGCGGATGTAAAAGATATACTGGAAGAAGAAAAAGGTGAAGGGCAGAAACTTGCTCAGCAGGTCATTCAGGAAATTGAAGAAACACGCGAAAAGCTGCAGGAAGATGCAGCCGAACTTAAAAAATAATCGAAAAAGCAATCCCGTGCTTCCGGCAGGGATTGCTTTTCTTATACAACAAAAGGAGAAAAAGTTTTTTGAAGTAAGCCTCCAATGATGAAAAAAAAGAGGACGGTTCAAAGGCATTGAGCCTTATGAAACGCCCTCTTTTTATGTATGGTTGGGATGGCAGGGATCGAACCTACGATCACGGAGTCAAAGTCCATTGCCTTACCACTTGGCTACACCCCATCGCTCTACAAAATATAGGATGGCACTTTCAAAAAAAAATATGCACCAGGAAAGAAAAAAAGAAGGGAAATGGAAAAATGTGTAGAATAATGTATATCGAAACGAGTAAATACGAAAGGCTGGTGATGCCGATGGATGTTGAGCAATGGGCTAAAAAACTTCTTATGGATGCGGCAAGAAAGCAGGCATCGGATGTTCATATTCTCCCCACTCATCAAAAGGGTCTGATCAGGTACCGGATAAACGGTGAACTGATGGATATCCACGAAACAAGTTCTATCCTTCTTCAGAAAATGATTGCTCATCTCAAATTTTTATCCGGTATGGACATAGGAGAAAGAAGGCGGCCACAAACCAGTGCGCTGGAAATGTTTCTGGGAAAACACCTGTACTCCCTGCGCTTATCAACATTTCCAATGACTTTTTCCGAAACCCTCGTAATCAGGCTTCTTCGCCAGGGCAGTCCTCCCCCGTTAAAAAATCTTACACTTTTCCACTCCCAAGCACAAAAACTCCTCAACTTCAGTTTTTCCAATCACGGTCTTATCCTTATTTGCGGTCCTACAGGATCAGGTAAAACAACCACACTATACTCGTTAATGAACGAGAGTATCTTTGCAGAAAAGCGAAACGTCATATCACTGGAAGATCCTGTGGAGAGAAGGCACGATGAATTTTTACAAATGGAAGTCAATGAAAAGGCCGGGGTCAATTATGCAGAGGGGCTGAGAAATGTGCTGCGCCACGACCCTGATGTCATTATGATCGGTGAAATCCGTGACGAAGAAACTGCAAGGATGGCATTTCGGGCAGCCATGACCGGTCATCTTGTTTTATCCACACTGCATTCCTCTACAACAGCTATGGCAGTCAGGCGTCTTGAAGAGTTCGGTATGTCGAGAACTGAGATATCGGAAACGCTCCTTTTGGCAGCAACTCAGACATTGGTCAGGTTATCGTGTCCCTACTGTAAGGAAGAGTGTCACATATCCTGCTCTGTTTCACGGAAAAGAGCTGCTATTTTTGATATCCTCTATGGTCATGATCTTCAAGGTGTCATCAACAGAACGATCCCCCCGGGTTCAAAGATGGAAGATCACATGAAAAAGGCATACTCTCTCGGATATTTGTCCGGTTTTGAAATTAAAAAATGGGAGAGGCGGTCATATGTTAAAGCGTAAAAGCGGACCATTTAAGAATGACCTGGAGAGAGGAGAGTGGTTAAAGGAGCTAGCCGTATTAACGAAAGAAGGATACCCCATCAAGGAAGGACTCATTATCCTTGAAAGGTATTATGATAGCAGGACAAGCGAAATGATTCGTGCGGTATCAGAGGCTTTGCGTCAGGGAGAATATTTTTCCGATTTCCTTACTGAATACGGGTTTTCAAAAGAAATCACAAACCACCTTCTTATGATGGAAAAGTACGGAAATTTTCACAAAGGGCTAATGATATCCGCTGATCTCTGTGCTGCCAAATATCAATTAACTCAAAATGCAAAAAAAATCCTTCAATACCCCCTAACGATGCTGTTTGCTTTAATTGTACTGGTATCTGTTGTACTCCGGTCGATCCTTCCTCAATTTGAACTGTTCTTTCTCCAGATGGATCAGGAACTTCCCATGATCACTAAATTTCTTTTTACTCTTCTTCAGTTTTTTGATCTTCCTTTGCTCATAACAGGGTGTGCCATACTGCTTACAGTCCTCTGGCTTCTCAAATCCTGGCCGCCTCATCGGAAAATCCGGATTTTGCTGTGCCTCCCTTTTATAAGAACCTACACAAGATCGTTCCTGACATATTTCCTTGTGACCCAGCTTTCACCTATGTTAAACAGCGGATTGTCATTGAATCAAAGCCTGGTTATGTTGTCTAAGGACAGCCAGTTACTTTTTTACAGAGAGGAAGCCAAACGGATAAAGCACGATATTCAAAAGGGAGAGCTAATGTCGCGTGTGATTAACACCCATTTCCATTACGAAGAACAGCTTGAAACAGTCATTGCTCTGGGAGAAGCAAAAGGAAGAATAGGTGAAGAATTGGAACGATACGGCTCCTTCTTATTTACCCGTATCACATTAAAATTGGAGGGAGCTATCAGAAAGGTGCAGCCGGTTTTATATATTGTTATTGGTCTGTTTGTTCTTGTTTTATTTTTATCGTTAATGCTCCCGGTATTTCAAATGACTACTACCTGGTAAAAGTGTAATTGTTAAGGAGGTGAGGATGAGGTTTTAATGATGGATAAAAATTGAAAAGAGGTGCAGGAATGTTAATGAGGCAAGAGGGTTTTACATTAATTGAAATGGTGATTGTTTTAATGATCATCAGTATTCTACTCCTGATTGCAGTACCGGGTCTCGGAAAAAACACAGAAGTGGCGAATGATAAAGGGTGCGATGCGACCATTGAAATGCTTCAGGCTCAGGCTCTGGCATATAAGGCGCATCATAATAAGCCGGTGGAAAACCTTGAGAAGTTGAAAACTGAAGAGTACGTCACCCGGATTACGTGCCCTGACAATTCAGAATTAACAATTGATAACAAAGGCAAAGTGAGTAAAGTTGGCGGGGAATAGAGGGCATACCCTAATTGAACTTGCTGTAGTTCTGTCCATTCTTTCCTCTTTACTTCTTATTACACTGCCATTATTTAAACAGCCGGAAACCGGGGAAGCGGACTTATTTTTTGAGCTCCTAGAAAAAGACTTTTACTTTGCACAAATGAAAGCTGTAAATGAAGGGAGGACGGTTCATTTTGTTTTTGACAGTGTAGATAATAAATATGTGATTATGCAGGGAAGATCAGAATTACAGGTGCGGTATTTTCCTGAAAAATTAAGCGTTGCAGGCACGTCCATGGGTCTGTCCAATCCACAGTTTCTCCAAAATGGAAACGTGAGCCGCTCCGGCACACTTACATTTAATTATAATAATAAAAACCTCTACCGCATCGTTTTTGTCTTTATCAGGGGGCGTTTTTATATTGAAAAAGTGTAGCGGGTTTACACTGGTTGAAATTGTGATCAGCTTGTTTCTAATATCATTGATTGCAGGAACGATGCTGCCGGTTTATATTCAGATAAAAGAAGAGAGGGTCTGGCTGGAGCAGGAGCTGTTTGTTCACGGAAAACTGACTGAACTCATTCTGGCGTACTACTATGATGAGCCTGAACTTCCCGATTCTGTTGAGCGAAATGGAACCGTGTTTTTTGTCAGAGCAAAACACCTTGAAAAAAGTGAACTGGAGGTTTGTATCCATTGGCAGTATAAAACGAAAACAAGGGAAAAGTGTTTATACAAAATCGAATGAACAAGCTTTTACTCTGATTGAATTGGTTGTCTCCCTGTCGGTTTTTATGATTATCACCGCTGTTCTTCTATCTCTTTACCCCGTTTTTCTTACCAAGCAAAGTTCCCCTTATACCGATGAACCGGTCATGCTGTTTATGTTTCAATTTCAAAAAGCATTGAGATCTGCAGAACAATACTGGACGGACAGTGACGGCAGGAGACTGGTGATGGAAATGGCAGTCGATGGCACGGTTCAGACTGAAACGTTTATTGTTCATAACAACAGGATTGTAAGGCAGGTGGAAGGAAGAGGGTATGATGTATACCTGGAAGAGGTTACCTCTGCGTCTTTTACGATCGTAAATCAAGGCGTCGAAATTTCCGTTAGACGAACGGACGGCCGTGAGTATGAAAGAAGGCTCGGTTCTATCACAGGAACAGGTGATGATGATGAAGAATGACAAGGGGTTTGTCATGCTTACAGCTGTTTTTATTCTCCTTGTCTTCAGTGGCTTAATACTGCATCAAGTCACCATTCTCAAGTCAGAACAGTCCTTTACAGCTATGCATTGGGAATTGATTCAAATGGATAATCTGCTGCTTACGGGCAAAGAGTTTGTGTCTGCGTTGATTCTAGAAGATGATGGTGATAAGTTACAATTAGGAACAAAAGCTACCGGTGACGGGATCATACGCTATGAGGTGACTTTGATTTCTGATGACATCTATTTCATTCGATTGAAGGTGGAAACACATTCAGGGGCAATGCGGGAAGGAACGTTCTATCTGAATGTTACAACCGGCGCAGTGACGGATTGGGAAGAAGGAGGAGTGCTTGGATAATGAAAACAAGTAAAAAGACGATTTATCTGACCGGCTTTATGGGTGCGGGGAAATCGACGGTGGGAAAGCTGCTTGCTCAGAAGCTTGGGCTTGGCTTTATTGATCTTGATGAATATATCGAAGAAAAAAGCGGCAAAACCATACCTGAAATATTTACAGACTCTGGAGAGGCATGCTTCAGAAATCTCGAGTCAGAGGCTCTCCGGGAGGTTTCTGTTAAAACGGCCGTGATCTCTACCGGGGGAGGGGTGACAGAGAAGGAAGAAAACCGCAAGTTGATGAAAAGAACCGGTACAGTCTTCTTTCTTGATGCCCCTTTTTATGTGTTATACGAACGGATCAGAGACGACAAAAGCCGCCCTTTAGCCAGAGGGGAAAAAGAGGTGTTAAGGGAACGGTATGAGAATAGAAGACCTGGTTATGAGTGGGCTGCACTCACTCTTGATACAAAAGGGTGTTCACCCTATGAAGTCGTTCAAAAGGCCCTTCAGCACTTTGATGAATAGTTCATCACGAATCAGGTTACAATGGAGAAGAGTAATCTGAGAAGGTGACAAAATGAAAACAAATGACTATGTGAAATTTGTAACCCAGCAGGTTGTTGAGTATGCGGATCAGCCTAAAAGTGAAAGAATAAAGAAACGGCAGGAGAAAAAGGAAGCTCGTCCTCCCGCTATGCATCGCTGGTTCGGACTTGTACCATTTGCTTTTTTGCTCGTTTATAAAAAGAATAGAAACAGACTGCAGAAACAAAAATAATCAACCCCCGGTGCCAATCTTACGCACCGGGGTATTTTTTACTTCTATGATCAGGCTTTTATTATCTTCTGTAAGGAAGAATGACCCTCCTGATGTTAAGTGGGTGCTGGTGTAAATAAAACAGACCTCCATTTATAATCGACATATTGATTTTCGGCTCATACTGATTTCTGATAGCTTCTTTTTCATTTTCATACGTTTCAGGCACTGTTTCTGACTGCTCATAAAAGGTGTCCAGTAAACGTAGGTCTGCCTCCATTTTGTTAACAGCATCATGTGCCCATGCATGATCTTCTGTTTTAAGTTCATCCTCAAGGTACTGACGGATTCTGTTCATCCCGCTGGCAGGCTTAATCAGAGGGGAGACGGTAAAACAGTAATCGGGAATAACAGGCTCTAAAGGACAGTCGAGCATTTGATCACAAAAACCATCTACCATTTCCCCATTCACTAAATTAAGGCCCAGGGAAACGAGCCGGTCTTTCTTTTTTTCGGCCTCATAAGAGATTTTTACATTTACATTCAGCCAGGGTAAAAGAGAGAGCGAGCCGCCGGTAAGACTTGTCCGGGCAACTTTTTCATACATTTTAACATGGGAGCCCAGTTCTTTTGCCAGCCGGAAAACCTGGTGAAGTCTGGGTGCACCGAAGTGAATCCGTTCCCCTTTGAGGTCTTCGGGTGCTTTCGTCTCATCCGTAATGAGTGTGAGCTCCATAGGATTTGGTACACCGCCGATTTTTTCAAGATAATGCCAGTAAAAGGGGCGGTTCATCAAATTCTTATCCATGTCAATACTCAGCTGTATATGAAGGTGGCCGTCGCTTTGTTCAATGACAGGGCTGTCATTTTCCTTGAAAAATGTCTTAAGGTAATTATGCACGTCCGTTTGCAGCATACTGTTCATCCTCCTCTCCGGAATCAATACAAGCAGTGAGATTGTCAAGCTTAATTCTGATTTCACCATCTGATTCAGAGTGGTTCAGAATGTTTGATATATGAGCTTCAAGCTCTTCTTCTCTCATCTTTTCCAGGATATCGTCAAGCTTTCCGATGACTTCTTCAAACAGCCCGATTTTTTTGTACAAGGTTTTCAGTATATGATCTTCTACGGTATTCAGTACGGCAAAGTTATATATGTGCACGTCATGCTCCTGGCCGAGCCGGTGAATCCGTCCGATCCGCTGCTCAATACGCATCGGATTCCAGGGAAGGTCATAGTTGATCATGTGATGGCAGAACTGAAGGTTGATTCCTTCTCCTCCTGCTTCCGTTGCAATAAGCACCTGCGCTCTGTCTTTAAAGAGCTGTTTCATCCAGTCCTTTTTGCTGCGCTTAAAGCCACCGCGGAAAGGAACGGCCTTAATGCCGTGCTGGGCAAAGTACCACTGAAGGTAAAGCTGGGTTGCACGGTATTCTGTAAAGATAATCACTTTATCGTCAATGGACTGAATTAATTCAAGCGCTTTTTCTGCTTTCGCATGACGTGTAATTTTCTCTACAATCCCCATGATTCTCTCCAGCTCTGCTTTGAGGGAAGGTGCCATTTCTTCCTGGCTTAAAAGACCTTTCAGTGTCATATAAACAGCCTCCCGGCTTGAACAGCACTCCCGCTGTAACGTAAGAACAGTAAAGGGGAACAGGCTCCACTGATATTGATTTCCCCAGCGGTTTTTAAGAGCTGAAACGTGATCATAAAGCTGCTTTTCTTCGTCTGAGAAATCAATTTCCACCGTTTTTACGATCCGCTTCGGCCAGTCCATATCAGAGTCAGAGCGGCGGTTTCTGATCATTACCTTCTGTACAATCTGTCGTAATTCCTCATGCTGATCGGCATCTTTAAATTCTTTCGTAAAGGCTTCTTCATTTCCCAGGTGTCCCGGCTTTAAAATTGAGATGAGGTGGAATACTTCACTGAGTTTGTTTTGTACTGGTGTAGCTGTAAGCAGCAGACAAAACTTCTTTTTTAATTGACGGACAAATTGATAGTTTTTTGTATTCTTGTTTTTAAGTTTATGGGCCTCATCGATAATGATCATGTCATATTTCTGTTCAAAAATAGTAGAACGATGTGGATCCCGCTTTGCTGTATCAATGGAGCTTACGATCACGTCACACCTGTCCCAGACATAATGTTTGCGCTGCTCCACGGCGGGAATAAAAAATTTCTCATTAAGTTCACGGCACCATTGAGTGACCAGGGATGCAGGAACAAGGATGAGTACTTTTTTCACAAGGCCGCGAATCATATATTCTTTTAGAATCAGCCCTGCTTCAATGGTTTTACCAAGACCTACTTCATCAGCAAGGATGGCTTTTCCGTTCATTTCTGTCAGTACCCGCTCTGCTGCTTCCATCTGGTGGGGAAAGATGGTCAGGTGCGGCAGGTGTGATGGTGCACGGAGTCCGTCAAAGTTATCTATAATCAGCTCCTTTTCAGCTTCAATTGCCATCTTATACATCTGCCAGTTCGCCCATGGTCCGTTTTGTTCAACCCGTTCAAGAAATGAGGATGTCCATTCTTCATCAAAAATCAGTTCCGGAGTGTTCATATATAAAGCTCCTTTCATTACACTTATTGACATAGTTTAGGTTCATTGTGAATTAAAAAGGCTGCCCCAAAACACACTTTTTGGGAACTCTCAACCGCTCATCGCTGGTCTAATGCGCAGGAGTGCGGAGGAAGCCACGGAAAAAGTTTATTTTTTTTAGATAGGCTCAGAGAAGGTAGGTGTTGATCTACGCTCATTGCACTTTCCGCTTCCGGGGTCTCCCCGGAACTCGCACCTCCCGCAGGAGGGTCGCGCGTTCGCTCCAATTAACACATTTTTATAACGACAATGACCTTTAGCACATCCAAAAATCAAAACTCACTTTATGTTGCAATCAGAGCCCAAAAGTGGTGACATCATTATCGGACTAAAGTGGCCTCGCGGAGCACAAGGAGGCACACCGGCGCTTCCATGGAAAAGGAACGCATTGGAGCGAAAATTAACACAAGAGTTTAACAGAGCCTCACTTAAAAAGTAGTGCTCCTATTTGAAATTGTCTAACGATGTTATTGCCAATCAAATTAAGAAAGTGATACCATAGAGGTGCAAAAGTTTTCATCAGTTTATATCTTTTCCAATTCCATAATTTCTATGAAAGAGAGTACTGTTCCTTTTCAAGTTTGGTCAATTACATATCAGGCGAATGAAAGCAAGGGGAGAGCTCGTATATAAGCGACGCCGAAGGAGCAAGCAGGGATCTGTGAATCTCTCAGGCAAACAGACTCTTGTTAGACGCAACTCTGGAAAGGGCCCGTAACAGACGGGACACCCATGGGGACACTTTCTTTATTCAGGGAAAGGAAACTCTCAGGTACATCAGACAGAGACCTCACCATATTAAAAGGGAGGTCTCTGTCTTTTTTGATGGGAAAAGGGAAGAGAAGAAGAGCATAAAAGCAGCGGTGGAAGCGCTGTCTACTAACCGGAGGTGCAAGGAGCATGGGAAATAAAACACCGTTATACGATGTGTACAAAGATCAGGCGAAGACAATCGACTTTGGCGGCTGGGATTTACCGGTTCAATTTTCAAGCATTAAAGATGAGCATGAAGCTGTCCGGACGAAAGCTGGCCTTTTTGATGTCTCTCACATGGGAGAGATCGATGTGCAGGGAAACGGAGCTGAAGCTTTTCTTCAGAGTGTCTTTACAAATGACGTTGAAAAGCTGAAAACAGGGGGCTGCCAGTATTCAGCTATGTGCTATGAAAACGGCGGAACTGTTGACGATCTCGTTTACTATAAACGTGGAGAAGGAGATTACCTCCTCGTTGTGAATGCATCCAATATTGAAAAGGACTACAACTGGCTTGTCTCCCGTGCAGAAGGTTTTGAGAATGTAAATATAGTTAATGTCAGTGAAAATTATGCACAGATTGCTATTCAAGGTCCTCTTGCAGAGAAAGTTCTTCAAAAAGAAACAAATACAACTCTTTCTGACATTACATTTTTTAAATTCCGTGATGGCGTAAGTATCGGCGGTGTTGAAGCCCTTGTATCCAGAACGGGATATACCGGGGAAGACGGCTTTGAAATTTACTGTAAGCCTGAAGAAGCAGCCACTCTTTGGAACCTCCTGTTAGAAGCAGGGAAAGAAGAAGGCATCCAACCATGTGGACTGGGTTCACGCGACACACTGCGGTTTGAAGCGCGCCTTGCTCTTTACGGACAGGAACTGACAAAGGATATCACACCAGTTGAAGCAGGGATCGGTTTTGCTGTCAAAACCGACAAAGAAGCTGACTTTTTCGGGAAAGAAGTCCTGAAGGAACAAAAGGACAACGGGCCTTCACGAAAACTCGTTGGTCTTGAAATGATCGACAAAGGCATCCCTCGTACAGATTATGAAGTATTCAACAGTGACGGAGAAAAAATTGGTTTTGTAACGACAGGGACACAATCTCCGACACTGAAAAAAAATGTCGGGCTTGCCATCATAGATAAAGACTTCACTGCTATCGGAACAGAAGTGGAAGTTCAGGTTAGAAAACGTAGATTGAAAGCAGTAGTTGCAGCAACACCATTTTATAAAAAATCCAACTAGATCAAACAAACAGGAAGGGGAGAAAAAGGATGACATTTCGTTATTTACCGATGACTGAAAAAGATTTACAGGAAATGATGGGAGCAATCGGAGTCAATTCAGTTGAAGAGCTGTTTAATGATATCCCTAAAGAGGTCCGCTACAACGGGGATCTGAAAATTGAGAAGGCCCTGGATGAAACCGCCCTTGTTAAAGAAATGCAGCGTCTTGCAAACCGTAACTATAATTCAAAGGACTACCCGTCCTTTTTAGGAGCAGGCGTGTATGAACACTACATTCCATCCATCGTCAACCACGTAATCGGCCGCTCTGAATTCTACACGGCATATACACCTTACCAGCCGGAGATTTCCCAGGGTGAGCTTCAGGCAATTTTTGAATTTCAGACAATGATCGCAGAACTTACAGGTATGGACCTTGCTAACTCATCCATGTATGACGGCCCTACAGCTCTTGCTGAAGCAGGTATGATGAGTGCTGCTCACACAAAGAAGAAAAAGATCCTCGTTTCTGAAACTGTACATCCGGAAGCCCGTGAAGTCCTGATTTCAAACGCGAAGGGGCAGGGAATTGAGGTCATTGAAGTTCGTGAAAAAGACGGTGTGACCGACCTGTCCCACCTGAAAGAACTTTACAATAAAGAAGTGGCAAGTGTCATTGTTCAGTATCCGAACTTTTTAGGTAATGTAGAAGATTTAAAAGCAATTGAGGAGGTTGCACATGAAGAAAAAGCGCTGTTTGTCGTCTCATCAAACCCGGTGAGCCTTGGTGTTCTTGAGCCGCCGGGAGCTTTTAATGCCGATGTGGTGGTAGGAGACGCTCAGCCATTTGGTATTCCGGCACAGCTTGGGGGACCTCACTGCGGGTACTTTGCCACCACAAAAAAGTTAATGAGAAAAGTCCCTGGACGTCTTGTAGGACAGACGACAGACGATAAAGGACAACGAGGATTTGTATTGACCCTGCAGGCACGTGAGCAGCATATCCGTCGTGACAAAGCCACAAGTAACATCTGTTCCAATCAGGCTCTGAATGCCCTGGGTGCGAGTGTGGCCATGACAGCACTTGGAAAGAACGGTGTAAAAGAGATGGCTTATCAGAACATCCAAAAAGCTCATTATGCCAAGGAAAAGCTTATTGAAGCAGGTGTGGAAGTCGTCAATGGTACCCCATTTTTCAATGAGTTTTCAGTGAAACTTCCGAAGCCAGTGAGTGAAGTAAACGATGAATTACTAAATGCAGGGATGATCGGCGGATTTGATCTGTCACGTCATTATCCTGAAAAAGAGAATCAAATGCTACTTGCATTTACCGAGCTTCGAACAAAAGAAGAGATCGATCATTTAGCAACTGTATTGGGGGGAGCAAAATGAGCAGCGAAAACCAAGCATTAATTTTCGAACTAAGCCAGGAAGGCAGAATCGGACACAGTCTGCCGGAGATGGATATTCCCGAGAAAAGCCTGGATGAATTACTCCCGCAAGCCTATCAGCGCAAAGAAGAAGCGGAGCTGCCGGAAGTGTCCGAACTTCAGATTATGCGCCATTACACAGCGCTTTCCAAACGGAATCACGGTGTTGACTCAGGCTTCTACCCACTGGGTTCCTGTACGATGAAATATAATCCGAAAATTAACGAAGATGTAGCCCGGTACCCCGGGTTTGCTCATATTCACCCGTACCAGCAAGAGAAAACCATTCAAGGTGCACTGGAACTTATGCATAAGCTGCAAACGTCTCTTGAGGAAATTACAGGAATGGACCAGGTTACTCTTCAGCCTGCTGCAGGAGCACACGGGGAATGGACCGGCCTCATGCTGATCCGTGCCTACCATGAAGCAAACGGAGACTTTAACCGTACAAAGGTGATTGTTCCTGACTCTGCTCATGGAACAAACCCTGCCTCTGCAGTGGTTGCAGGTTTTGATGCTGTGACCGTCCGTTCGAACGAGCGGGGTCTTGTGGATCTGGATCACCTCCGTGAAGTAGTGGGTGAAGATACAGCGGCATTAATGCTTACTAATCCGAACACCCTCGGATTATTTGAAGAAGAAATCGTGGAAATGGCCACCATTGTTCACGAAGCTGGAGGAAAACTCTACTATGATGGTGCCAACTCCAATGCAATTTTAGGAATTACACGACCGGGAGATATGGGATTTGACGTTGTTCATCTAAACTTGCATAAAACCTTTACAACGCCACACGGAGGCGGTGGACCCGGTTCAGGTCCGGTTGGTGTGAAAAGTGACCTTGTTCCTTACCTTCCGACACCACTTATCGTTAAAGACGGAGATAAATATCGTTTTGAGTATAATGTTCCGGAATCAATCGGACGGGTGAAGCCTTATTATGGAAATTTTGGCATTAACGTACGTGCTTATACGTACATTCGTACAATGGGACCAGTCGGACTTCGCAATGTATCTGAGTATGCGGTACTGAATGCGAACTATATGTTCAGAAAGCTTGAGCCATACTTCGACGCTCCTTATCAGCAGCATTGTAAGCATGAATTCGTATTATCCGGGCGCCGCCAGAAGAAACTTGGTGTTCGTACCCTTGATATGGCAAAACGTCTTCTTGATTTCGGGTATCATCCGCCTACAATCTACTTCCCTCTTAATGTGGAAGAATGCCTCATGATTGAGCCTACTGAAACAGAATCGAAGGAAACACTTGATGAGTTTATTGATGCAATGATTCAAATTGCAAAAGAAGCAGAAGAAAACCCTGAGATTGTTCAGGAAGCTCCTCATACAACCGTTATCGGCCGTATGGATGAAACAACAGCAGCGAGAAAGCCGGTATTAAGATATACCAAGGAATAGAACAGGAAACGCCTCATATACGGGGCGTTTTTTTGTGTAATGAGGTATCAGACCTCTGATAATTTTTATGGAGGCAAAAGGGATTAACAGTAACTAATAAGGCTGTTCCCGGCTTTGCTCTTGCGTGGTTGCGTCAGTCTTGACTTTCTCACAAGTGTCACGTTTTCGGTTCAACTACGATGCGGTGTGAACTAGGATAACTCTGCCGAAAAAAGACCGCTTATATATTTTGGCCTCCTATGGTGCGAATTTAATTATCATGGGTCTTTGACTTAAAGATCGTAGTTGAATTATTAAAAGGTTTTTTTCGTAAAGGTTGTTGCTTTAGCTGAAAAAGGTAATGAAGCCGAAGTGCCTGAGACTCCTGTGGCCGGCAAGACCCCGCAGAAATTTAGCTTGAGGAGGCTTGCCGGCACCGCCACGGAAAGCGAAGGGCACGTAGGCTTCATCTTCTTTTCCACTACTCTAAAGGAAGTGTAAATAGCAACAATTAATACGAAAATAGCCTTTGAAGAGGCTGATTCCAGTGAATGGAGGACATTATTTCGGGAACAATGAGCTCTTACTTTACGAATGAACTTCGAGTATCTTAGGTGTAAAAAGCTACGAAGCATTATTGTCAGGAAAAGAAGCAGGGGTACTCCAGAGGCTTGCAACGAGGTTCACCGGTTCCCTGCGGAAAGGGAGTGCAGGGAGTGTAAATCAACACCTGACAAAAGCCACAAGAAAAAGAGACCGTTCATAATGAACGATCTCCCTGCCGTTATTTTTTAATTTTCCCTGTCCATTTGCGGAATCCGCCTTTGAGCTGGACAATATCTTCGGCACCGCGTTTCTTTTTAAGAACTTTTGCAGCCTGAATGCAACGGGCCCCCGATTGGCAGTAAATATAAACCGGCTTATCCGGGCGGATTTCCGTCTGTCTCTGCCGCAACTGTGACAATGGAATGTTCCGGGCCCCCAGAATGTGTCCAGTGTTAAACTCTTTTTCTTCCCTGATGTCAATAAGCTGGGCTTTTCGATAGTCTTTCTTAAATTCTTCCGTCTCCAGTGATCTCAGGTATTTCGGCTTGATCACACGGGAAACGATAAAGAATATAAGAATTACAGTAGTAATAGCAAGAATCCATGGTGTCATCGTACGTATTCCACTCCTTCTAAATTGTCTCTGTTGAGCACTCCTCTAGTAATGATATATGGAAACAGCTTAAACTGCAATCGTATTAAACGAACCTTTTGTCATAAGAGGGAAAATTCGTTATGATAGACGGGACGTCATCAGCAAAGTGAGGAACTGATATGAAAGAAAAATGGTATTTTATCGATTCAGGGGATAAAAATCCTTATTATAATATGGCGCTGGACGAAAAGCTGATGGACTGGCATCGGGAAGGGAAGATTCCGCCTGCTGTTCGTTTCTATGGGTGGAATCCGGCGACATTGTCAGTAGGCTACTTCCAAAAAGCAAAAAAAGAGATTGATATGGATGCGGTAAATCGGCACGGGCTTGGTTTTGTAAGAAGACCCACAGGGGGAAGAGCGGTTTTGCATGAAGATGAGCTTACATACAGCGTCATTGTCAGTGAAGATCATCCACAAATGCCGGATACGGTAACGGAAGCATACCGGGTGATATCCCAGGGACTTCTTGAAGGGTTTCTTGAACTTGGACTTGATGCAGGATTCTCCATTCCCCGGACGGAAGAGGAGCGAAACAACCTGAAAAATCCACGGTCGGCTGTATGCTTTGATGCATCATCATGGTACGAGCTCGTTGTGGAGGGAAGAAAAATTGCCGGCAGTGCCCAGACCCGTCAGAAAGGGGTTATTCTTCAGCACGGCTCAATCATCTTGTCATTGAATGAAGACAAGCTGTTTGATGTGTTCAACTACCCAAATGACCGGGTGAGGGAACGGATGCAGCGAAGCTTTAAGAACAAGGCGGTAGCCATAGAGGAACTGTTAGGTAAAAAAGTTCCTGTAGAAAAGGCAAAGAAAGTTTTTAAAGAAGGCTTTGAAAAAGGGTTGAACGTTCGCCTTGAGCATATTGTACTTACTGATGAACAGGAAAAGGAAGTTCAGGTACTTGCTTACAGAAAGTACGGAACAGATGATTGGAACTATAAATCTTAATGTTTTGAACCTTGCACCTATGGTGTGAGGTTTTTTCAATTTATTAACTTAATTTGGACCCCTTCATTTATATTTTCAACAGGGAAAAAATGTGGTAACATTTCATCTTGCGCTGTTATTTAAGATGAGAAGAATTAAAGTCATTGAAGAAAAATGCAATCAACAAATTTAGTCGAAATCAGCGTTTTTCCGCAAAAAATGTCTGATTTACTCATTTATCCTCTACCGAATGAGGAATTTTAAAGTTGACAAAAATGTTTTTCTTTACACAAAACGCAATATATAGTGTTTTTGATAAAATGTTTAACACAATATATTGATGGGTACAGAAAACTATGGTAAGCTGAAACAAGATTAATTACACCAAAGATTACCATCCGTCACCTATATATAGGTGGCGTTTGATCTTTGACAACCAGATATACGCATAAGAATTTTATAAAGAAAGCAAAGGGGAGAATGCATGTGACAACGTTTATGTCTGCTATGTCGATTAATGTTGAGGAACTGAACCGGGATATTGAACAGTTCCCGCAAGTGTTTCCAATCACTCCTGAGATGAACAAAATGCAAAGCGGAGTATCACGATTGGTTATGCTGGACCGCTATACGTTTAAAGATACAGAAAAGAAGACACTGAAAGAAGGAGACTTTGTCGTGCTGACTGTGAAGGCAGATCCGAAGTTTCCTGCAAGAGGATACGGCCATGTTCTTGAAGTCGACTGGATCCAAAGTAAAGCGAGAATCCAGGTTGACCAGGAGTTCCATGGCGTACTGGATAATGCAGAAGAAAAAGAAACAGGAGTTGTAACCCGTTCTCTTGATACGATTGATAAGCCTCTTGAAATTTACTACGAACAGATTGCCAAGCGTAATGCGAAGGGCCTGGCAGAAGTAGAAACTGACCCGGTTAAACGGGAAGAAAGCTTTCAGAAGTTTTATCACGAACTGGTGAATATGAACTTCGTACCTGCAGGGCGTGTACTTTACGGAGCAGGGGCAGGTACGGATGTTACGTACTTTAACTGCTATGTGATGCCGTTTGTAGCCGATTCCCGTGAAGGGATCTCTGAACACCGCAAACAGGTCATGGAGATTATGAGCCGGGGCGGTGGTGTGGGAACGAACGGTTCAACACTCAGACCGAGAAACACCCTGGCCAGAGGAGTAAACGGGAAATCATCAGGGTCTGTTTCCTGGCTTGATGACATCGCGAAGCTTACTCACCTTGTCGAACAGGGCGGTTCAAGACGTGGTGCTCAAATGATTATGTTATCTGACTGGCACCCTGACATTCTGGAATTTATCATATCGAAAATGCAGAATCCCCGTATTTTACGATACTTACTTGAAAATACCGAAGATGAGCAGATCCGGAGTCTTGTAAAAGACAAGCTTAAATTCACGCCGCTCACTGAAGTGGAAGAGGCAATGTATCAGAGCATTGTTAACTATAAAACGATAGAAGGCCAGGGCGGGTTCGACGTAAAGGTCATCGCTGAAGCAGAAGAGAAACTCCGCACCGGCGGCACCTACACGGTGAACAACTCCGAATTCCTTACCGGGGCCAACATCAGCGTCTGCATTACAAAAGAATTCATGGAGGCTGTTGAAAATGACAGTGAGTACGCCCTTCGCTTTCCTGATGTAGAGAATTATTCAAGAGAAGAGATGGAAGCATACAACCGTGACTGGCATGAGTATGGGGACGTTCGTGAGTGGGAAGCTATCGGGTTTGGTGTCAGAACATACCGTACAATCAAAGCGAAAGAGCTATGGAATCTGATTAACGTCTGTGCAACCTACTCAGCCGAGCCTGGCATCTTCTTTATTGACAACGCCAATGAGAAAACAAATGCAAGTGCGTACGGACAAAAAGTGGTTGCAACAAACCCGTGTGGGGAACAACCTCTTGCGCCATACAGTGTGTGTAACCTTGCTGCTGTTAACCTGGCGGAAATGGCAGACAGGGAAACAAAAACGGTGAACTTTGAAAAGTTAAAACAAACGGTAGCCACCGGTGTCAGAATGCAGGATAACGTTATCGATGCAACACCTTATTTCCTGGAACAAAACACTAAGCAGGCTAAGGGTGAGCGCCGTGTCGGTCTTGGTGTGATGGGTCTTCATGACCTGCTCATTCTGACAGAGACGGTTTACGGATCGGAAAAAGGGAACAAGCTCGTGGATGAAATCTTTGAAACGATTGCAACAACCGCGTACCGTACAAGCATTGAGCTTGCAGAAGAAAAAGGAAGCTTCCCATTCCTTACCGGTGAATCAGACTGGGAAACAAAAACACTCCGTAACGCCTACACTGAAACTGGCTACATGCAGGGGATGCCGGAAGATATCAGGGAAGGTATTAAGAATTACGGGATTAGAAACTCTCACCTTCTGACTGTGGCTCCCACCGGATCTACCGGAACCATGGTCGGTGTCAGTACCGGCCTTGAACCATATTTTTCCTTTTCGTATTTCCGAAGCGGACGCCTCGGTAAATTTATTGAAGTAAAAGCGGAAATTCTTCAGAAATACCTGGATGCGAACCCGCATGTGGATCCCAATGAGCTGCCGGAATGGTTTGTTTCAAGTATGGAACTTTCACCGGAAGCTCACGCGGACGTACAATGTGTGATTCAGCGCTGGGTAGACAGTTCACTCAGTAAGACAGTAAACGCCCCGCGGGGATATACGGTTGATCAGGTAAAATCAGTTTATGAGCGCCTTTATAAGGGAGGAGCGAAAGGTGGAACGGTTTATGTTGACGGAAGCCGTGACTCACAGGTTCTTACCCTTAAAGCTGAAGAAAATGACATGAACGAACCAGCAGAAAAGCTTTCCGATCATGCTCAGGAAAAAGGGAAAGTGGTTCTCCTAAATACCATTTCCGACTTACGCTCTACATCAGTAAAGTACGGAAATGAAGTAGGAGACAAGTGTCCTGTCTGCCGTAAAGGAACAGTAGAAGACCTTGGCGGATGCAACACATGTACAAACTGTAATGCACAGTTGAAGTGCGGACTATAATGGAATAAAATAAGAGGCTGTTTTAAAAGGGGGGACCCCTCCCTTTTGAACAGCCTCTTTTGTTCTGTACATGAGCGAGGTAGTCCGGCGGTTTTATTTGTAGTATACTAAGAAACAGAGAAAAGACTGTTTTTGCTTTCAAGCGCACTGTTACCCTTGGTGTTCAGGATGCAGGGTGTTTTAAGCGGGGGAAGTTTGGAGGGGACAGTATGCCAACACCGAGTATGGAAGATTACTTGGAACGAATATACCTGTTAATCGAAGAGAAAGGCTATGCACGTGTGTCTGATATTGCCGAGTCACTTGAGGTGCACCCGTCATCGGTTACAAAAATGGTTCAAAAGCTTGATAAAAAAGACTATCTTATATATGAAAAGTACCGTGGGTTAGTACTGACGCCCAAGGGTAAGAAGATCGGCAAGCGCCTTGTATACCGACATGAATTATTGGAAGAATTTATGAAAATCATTGGTGTGGATGGTGAAACAATCTATCAGGACGTAGAGGGGATTGAGCATCACCTCAGTTGGGATGCGATTGACCGGATTGGAGACCTTGTTCAATATTTTGATGAAGAACCTAAACGTGTGGACGATCTCCGGCTTGTACAAAAGAAAAGTGAAGAACAGGAGCAATCATAACGCTGGTTATGGTTGCTTTTTTTTGGTTGGACTCACGGCTGCCTTGAAAAAGAATTAGAAACGGTGTTATATCCCTTCATTCAAATATAAATTCGCACGGTGCGTTGTGAAGATAAGAGGAACAGGATAACTCAGCCGAAAAAAGACCGCATACCATACGCCCATACGCCATAGTGGGAATATATTGCTCCCAACGTCTGTGTTCACAATGATTGTGGTTTTTGTGAAGGATCTATTCGTAAAGATTGCTGCTTGTGCTAAAAAAGAAATAAAACAGGAGTGCCCGAGACTTCAAGATTTAGACGAGTTGTATTACCAAAAAGCGAGCATTTTTTTGTTATGTCACCCTTACAATGGAATAAAGGGGGAGTGGCCTGTGAAGATAGATGGCGTTTTTGCTGGCGGAGGTGTGCGAGCTCTTGCGTTTGTTGGGGCCCTCAACGCCATTGAAAAAAAGGGGATTGAGTTTGAAAGGGTTGCCGGAACAAGCGCAGGAGCGATTACAGCAGCTTTTATTAAAGCTGGTTTTACCAGTGGGGAAATATTTGACCTTTTTGAAGAAATGGACCTTCGCCAGCTTCTCGATCCACGAAGGTCGATGTTTCCGTTTCCTTTTTTAAGATGGCTGACAATGTATAAAAAAATTGGACTTTACAAAGGAAATGAATTTGAAAAGTGGATGGTAGAAACGTTGAAGTCCAAGGGGGTATCTACTTTCGAGGATCTGCCTGCGGGCTCGCTGAGGATGGTGGCATCAGATATTACAAACGGGCGTTTTGTCGTTCTCCCTGACGACCTTCCTCTATACGGGAGAATCCCTGAAAAGTTCTCTGTCGCACGGGCTATTCGGATGAGCTGCAGTATACCCTTCTTCTTTGAGCCGGTTAAAATCTATGATGGTACAGCAAAGCCTTCTTATGTTGTAGATGGCGGTGTACTCAGCAACTTCCCCATGTGGGTTTTTAAGAAAAGAAATCAAAAAAGGCTTACAAGACCGGTTCTTGGCTTTCGCCTGAGCCCGACTCTCGAGGAGGAGAGTGAGAACCCAAGAAAGATTAAAAACGCCATGCAGTTTACCTATGCCATGGTTGAAACGATGCGAACGGCTCATGATCAGCGTTATATCTCAAGAGATCTGGCAAAGGATATCGTATTCATACCTGTAAAGGATGTAAAAACAACAGATTTTGCCCTTACGGATGAGCAGAAACAATCCCTGATTCAGTTAGGGGAGACCAGTACTTTTGATTTTCTGAAACGCTGGAGCAACTAACGTGATTCAAGAATCTGGGTAACCCCTTCTTGTTTATAGAACTTTGTTACAACAAGCAGGAGAGGGACAATGAATGTAATCCACAGCCCGATAATGACGCCCATTGTAAACAGAGGGAGTGGGAGCCACGAGAAAAAAAACGGAGCAAATATTTTAAAAAGCGCGATACCGAAAAGACCGAATGCACTTGCCGTGAGCCGTTTTCTTAGAGTAGCGGAAGGAATACTCATTCGGACTTTAATAAATTCCAGAGAAATACCCACTCCTGCACCGAGGAGGTAACCGGTATGCAGAAGAGCCTGGGTGTTTGGATAAATGACGGCCGTAAGAAAAACTGGGAGGATAATGGAAAAGACCATCACATACCTGTCAGGCATAGAGCCGATCCAGTCAAAGCTTCTGTAAAATGCATAAACAATAAATCCGCCAATGATAATGGCACCTACGATTGAAAACACTGATGCATTTGTAAAAAAGAGAAACGTAATTGAAAACGCGAGTATAGGGGCGACTGATGCTGAAAGTTCGAGTTTGTTCCTTGTAAGCGGTATAAAAAAAGCAAAAAAAGTCATTACTGCCTGCACTGGCAGATGTGTAAGCGGCACCCAGGTGCTGCCGATGATAACGCCTGGAAAGAAGAGCTGAATGATGTTACTTATGGTTACAGAAAAAGCGAGAAGAAAAAAGAGCTGAAATCCGATCGTTTTGTTTACAGCCCAGAAAATAAGTCCGATTAAAACAAGAAAAATGATTTCAAGTTCAGTAACTAAGATGAATTCAGAAGTAAGGTAGGGGAGAGATTCGTTAAAAGGTGTCATCGATTTTCCTCCTGATATGGAAATTTAAGAAGAAAAAGAACCAAGCGTTTAGAATAATGCTCGGTTCTTTTTCTTACTCTTATTTTTCTTTCCCTCAATTACACGAAGCTGAACGTCAGATTGCCGCTTAATAAGCGGTCTCTGGCTCCGCTTTTTTTCCTGCTTTACTTTTCTGCTTTTTGCGGCTTTTAATGACGACGTTCCAGGACTCGGCTGGGCTTTGTGGGCAGTTGCAGCGTACTGCCTGCCATAGCCGGAACCTGAAAGTCTCGGCATAATTACATGTCTGAACAGGAGGAACAGAAGCGTGACAATACCGATGGTTACAAAAATCCCGACAAAGAAACCGGCAGGGTCCGTAACGAGCCTGCTGCCAATGCCGAGTATTGCAAGACCGAACATGACAAGTAACAAGGGATGAAAAGATTGGCGAAGCATAAATCCACCTCCAAGAGCTTTTGTCATTTTACTGTTATCATACGATGCGATCTTCCAGATTATCCTCAGGGAAAGCGTCGTCCCGTTTTCGCATTTCCTCAAACGATGCAATGGCAACTTCGACCTGAGCGTCCTTGGGCTCCTTGGTAGTAAGGAGCTGCAGCCAGAGGCCCGGATAACCCAGCCACTTAAGGGCCGGAATATGACGCACCTTGTTTGTAAGCTGAAGTACTTCATAGGAAGCTCCGAGCACAACAGGGATTAAGGCGATCCGGTACGTAAGGCGTTCCCATAAAGGTTCAGAGGGAACAGCCAGATAAATAAACACACCGACAATTACTGTGAAAAGAATAAAGCTGCTGCCGCAACGGTAGTGAAGTCTGGACTGAGCCTGGACATTCTCAACGGTCAGCGGCTTCTTATTTTCAAAAGCATTAATGACTTTATGTTCAGCTCCGTGATACTGAAACACTCTTCGTATCATCGGAGTGAGGCTGATTAAGTAAATATAAGTCAGAAGGAAGATGAGTTTAATAAACCCTTCAATCAGGTTTTGTGCCACGTGACCTGGTGCCACCGGTCTGAACAATTCTGCAAGGGTTGCAGGGAGAGCAGTGAAAATGAGCTTTCCGAATACGAAAGAAAGAACACCTACCGCCGCAACGCCTAAGATCATCGTCATCTTTGAAGATTGTTCAACCGTTTCGATTTTATCGTCATCTTCCGGATCGACGTCATACCGTTCTGTGGAAAAATTCAGGTGTTTTGTTCCGTTGGCGCTTGCTTCAACAATCGCTGCAACACCTCGCAGGAACGGAATTTTCTTTAGCTTTTCGACCCATGGCCGCTTTTTCTTTTTTACTTCAAAAAAATCAAGGGTATTGTCTTTCCGGCGAATGGCAGTTACAGTTGTATGTTTTCCGCCAAACATAACCCCTTCCATAACAGCCTGGCCGCCGTATGCAGGTGGTTGGTTTTGTTTACTCAATGATGTCACCAGCCTATCTTAACAATTTCTATTCTTTGTAAAGCTATACCTTACTATTCTACATGAAACAGCGGAATACCTCCAATGATCAAATGATTACGTTTAAAAAGCACCGTATTAATCCTGATAAATCCTACTTGTATTATTCCCCTGTACCTGAGAGCATACACTCCTTAAAGAAAACAAAACGTTAAAAGTAATGAAAACGGACATACTAGCGCTTGAGGTGATCAGTATGTCAGAAGACAAAAATAATCAAAAGGAACAGGAACAAAAAGAAGAATCGAATTCTTTTCATGGAATGGTTGCCATGATTGGCTTTTTTGGAGGGGTTTTCTGGAGTATCATAGGGTATCTTTCGTTTACTTTGAACTTTATCCGGGTCGGACCTGCCCTTATCCTGATGCCGTGGGCACTTCCGGACTGGAAGAACGGCTGGCTTGGACAGCTTGTCGGGATTATTGCCATTGGTGTCGTTTCAATCGGGGTTGCGTTTATTTACCGGCTGATTCTTGCTAAAATTAATAAACTCTGGCCGGGAGCTGTTTTTGGCTTTGTTTTATGGGCGCTGGTGTTCGGACTGTTTAACCCGATGTTTCCAGGACTGAAGCCTCTCACACAGCTGGATATCAACACCATCATTACCTCTTTGTGTCTGTACATTTTATATGGAGCTTTTATAGGATACTCTGTGGCATATGAGTATCATGAACGGACTGTGCATGAAGGTGAATCTATTCAAAGCTGAAGACCTATGGTAGAATGTTCCGTGGAACATTCTATTTTTTATCGAAGCATGGGAGGTGTGACAGGCTGATGAAAATTCTCGTTCTTAATGGACCAAATTTAAATCGTCTAGGTTTGCGTGAACCTGACGTTTATGGCTCTAAAACGTTATCAGACCTCCAAGAGCAATTGATTACATATGGTAAGGGAAACAATATATCAGTAGAAGCAAAACAGTCCAACCACGAAGGTGAGCTCATTGAATGGATCCATGAGGCGGCCGGTGAGTTTGACGGCATCATTATCAACCCGGGAGCTTTTACGCATTACAGTTACGCAATTCGTGACGCTATCGCTTCAATTGAAAAGCCGGTTGTTGAAGTTCATATCTCAAACGTCCATGCAAGAGAGAGCTTCAGGCAGGTTTCCGTTACTGCAGCAGTATGTGCAGGACAAATAAGTGGTTTTGGCTTCGAAGGCTACAAAATGGCGCTTGATTATTTTCAGAGGGGGAACAAATCATGACCAGACTTGAAAGCTTAAGAGCAAGATTTTCAGAACAGTCAATTGAAGGCATGTTAATTACGAGTGCAAGCAACAGACGTTATATGACAGGGTTTACAGGATCAGCAGGCGTTGCTCTTGTATCTGAAAAAGAGGCGAAATTTATTACAGATTTCCGCTATGTGGAACAGGCAAACGAGCAGGCAGTCGGATATGAGATCGTTCAGCACACCGGGCCGATCCATGAAGAGGTTGGAAAACAGGCAAAAGCGATGGGAATTTCTGCACTTGGATTCGAAAAAGACCATATGACCTTTGGTACATATGAAACTTACAACGCCGCTAAGGACACCAGATTTATACCTGTCAGCGGGGTAATCGAAAAGCTTCGGATGATTAAAGATGAAGAGGAACTACAAATTATCCGTGAAGCAGTTGAAATCGCAGATGCTGCTTTCTCTCACATCCAAAGTTACATCCGGCCTGGTGTTAAGGAAATTGATGTCTCCAATGAGCTTGAATTTTTCATGAGAAAAAGAGGGGCTGTATCTTCATCCTTTGATATTATTGTGGCGTCAGGATACCGGTCCGCTTTACCTCACGGTGTCGCCAGTGACAAGACGATCGAACGAGGCGAGCTTGTAACACTGGATTTTGGTGCCTATTATAAAGGCTATTGTTCAGATATCACAAGAACTGTCGCTGTAGGGCAGCCGAGTGATGAACTAAAAAAGATTTACAACACGGTTCTGGAAGCTCAGCTTAAAGGGATGGAAGGTATTAAAGCGGGGATTACAGGTATTCAGGCCGATGCTCTTACAAGAGATTACATTAAAGAAAAAGGGTATGGTGAGTACTTCGGGCATTCGACCGGACATGGGTTAGGCCTTGAAGTCCACGAAGGACCAGGCCTGTCATTCAAATCCGACACCGTGCTGGAACCGGGAATGGTTGTTACCGTCGAGCCGGGTATTTATGTAGCCGGTGTTGGTGGAACCCGTATTGAAGATGATACAATCGTAACAGAGGATGGCAATGAATGTTTGTCAAAATCCACAAAAGAGCTGCTGATTTTAGGTGAGTAAAAACTAAAAACACGTTCGATTCAGGAGGAACTAAGAATGATTTCAGTTAACGATTTTAAAACAGGTTTGACGATTGAAGTTGATAACGGTATTTGGACAGTAATTGATTTCCAGCACGTTAAGCCAGGGAAAGGAGCGGCGTTTGTTCGCTCAAAACTTCGTAACCTCCGTAACGGAAGCATCCAGGAAAAAACGTTCCGTGCCGGTGAAAAAGTAGCCAAAGCCCACATGGAAAACCGCAAAATGCAGTACCTGTACTCCAGTGGTGATACACACACTTTCATGGACAACCAGTCTTATGAGCAGCTGGAACTCCAAACAGACCAAATCAAGGAGCAGCTTAAATACCTTAAGGAAAACATGGAAGTAGCCGTTCTTACTTACCAGAGTGAGACGATCGGAGTTGACGTACCTTTATCTGTTCAGCTGGAAGTTACAGAAACAGAACCGGGTATTAAAGGTGATACAGCTTCAGGTGGTACGAAGCCTGCGACACTTGAAACGGGTCTTACTGTTCAGGTTCCTTTCTTCGTAAACGAAGGAGACATTCTTATCATTGATACTCGTGAAGGTAAATACGTTTCAAGAGCATAAACTCAAAAGCGCGTCCGCACATTTTAGTGCGGGCGTTTTTTATATTTATAGCTTTTTGTATAGCTGATCATTCCATTTTTCCGAAGGGGTATTATACGTCCTCTGGTGAAATCA
The DNA here is from genome assembly GCF_003710255.1 of Alteribacter keqinensis. Taxonomy (NCBI): domain Bacteria; kingdom Bacillati; phylum Bacillota; class Bacilli; order Caryophanales; family Bacillaceae; genus Alteribacter; species Alteribacter keqinensis. Next base: position 640,479 of record NZ_RHIB01000001.1, read on the forward strand.
TCCGGAAAACGCAATTCCCGAAGCAGTGTCATCCATTTGCTCTAATCTGAGAGGGTATTTCATAAGGCAGCTCTTATGAAATACCCTCTTTTTAACATTCCTCCTCATATTGCAGATTTACATAATTGTTCGGGGGACAGACCCCAAGGTCGGACCCCAAGGTCGACCCCACGGTCCGGGAGGTTCTCTTTTAGGGACAAGGCTCATAGCATAGACCAAGTGGACTTTGACGAGGTGAGTGGATGAAAAGTTGGATTACAGGCATTGAAGCAGCTGTTTTAATCATGGTTTGTCTGCGTATTTTTTCCGGCCTGGCGGAACTCACCGTTGCAGGACTGATTTTTAAATTTAACAGTGTGGAAAAAGCGCTCGTACTCAATGCTGCTCTGGCAGTAATCGGACCGTCGGTGCTGATTTTATCAGTTGCTGTTGGTGTCTACGCCATGGCAGATGATCTTTCGTTTACAAAGATCGCCCTTATCTTCGGAGGGGTTTTACTCATTCTTATTGGTGTGAAAAGCTGACTGTTATGAATATTCACTTGTTTCAAGCATAAATTCAAACTAGTAAAACCTCTTATATGCAGATGGTGAGGTGAAAATGTGGAGCAAGTTCTTACAGTTCTCCCGGGTTCAATCAGAGAACAAATAGAAAGCGTACCCCTTAAGGTTCGTCATTCGATAGAAGAAATCAGAATTAGGGTTCAAAGACCACTGGAGATCCTGACAGCGGACAATGCGTTTCTTCTTCCGTGGGGTTCCGGGAGGCCTTACATCGTAACTGAGGAAGATGGTGCTTTTGTTCTCAGCTATTTAAGCGGGCACTCCGTATACAGGCTCGAAGAAGAATTAAAGAGGGGCTATATCACGATAAGCGGAGGTCACCGTGTCGGTCTGGCAGGGAGGGTTGTCACAGAAAGAGGATTTGTAAAAGGTATTCGGGATATTGGCTCGTTTAATATACGAATCGCCAGACAGACGAAAGGAGCAGCAATTCCGTATCTAAAAAAAATGACCGAGTCAGACAAATGGCTGCACACGCTTATTGTCGGTCCTCCCAAGACTGGGAAAACCACACTGCTAAGGGACATTGCGCGCATCGCAAGTGAAGGGGAAGGATTACGCCTGAAACCTAAAACAGTCGGCATTGTTGATGAACGATCAGAGATTGCCGGTTGTGTAATGGGAGTTCCCCAGCATGATTTTGGAACACGTGTGGACATACTTGACCGGTGCCCTAAAGCGGAGGGGATGATGATGCTTATTCGTTCTATGAGCCCGGACATTATCATTGTTGACGAAATAGGACGGGCTGAAGATACAGAAGCCATTTTGGAAGCCATACATTCCGGTGTAACTGTCATTGCCTCTGTTCATGGTCAAAATCTTGAAGATGTGAGAAAAAGACCTGCTTTAAAGACATTATTTGATCACAGGGCATTTGAGACTGTCATTGAACTTACAGCCATGACAAGGAAGCAGAATCCGAATCCTCCTGTTTTACGGGAGCAAAAGGAATTGAAGGTGAGGGTGAAATGAAGCTGGCGGGAATTTTGCTGGTTATTGCGGCAACAACTGCCATTGGTTGGGAATGGTCAAGAAGGCTCAGGCTCCGCACAAGGCAGTTAAAGGATGTAAGAGTGGCTCTTGAAGCACTGGAAACAGAAATGGTATACGGATTAACCCCTTTACAAGAAGCATGTTACCGGGTGGCAAAGCAAGTGAGAGATCCGGTTGGCCTGCTGTTTCGAACGTTTGCAGATAACCTTGATAAAGAAGAAAAGCTCGCGTCTGAAGTCTGGGGAGAAACGATAAAAAAGATGAGGCTGATACTTGAGTTTAAACAGGGGGAATGGGACGTACTGCTTCAGTTTGGGCAGACACTCGGTCTGCAGGACCTGGAAAATCAGCGTAAGCATTTGCGCCTCGCTTTAAAATATTTGGAACAACAGGAATCAGACGCAAGAGAAAACCAGAAGAAACATGAATCCATGTATAAAAGCCTCGGCTTTTTATGCGGGATCCTGATTGCCCTTATTATGATTTAGCCTGGGGAGGAGTTTAATAATGAATTATGATATCAGCTTGATTTTTCAGATTGCAGGGGTGGGAATTGTCGTAGCCATGATGCACACGGTGTTAAAACAGATGGGCAAGGATGATATGGCACAGTGGGTTACCTTGGTCGCCTTCGTAGTTGTTTTGTACATGGTCGCTTCGGTAGTAGATGATTTGTTCCAGACGATCCGCAGTGTATTCCTCTTCCAAGGTTAGGGGGCGGTTGCCATTGAGATCATTCAAATTGTAGGCCTCGGGTTAATTGCGACATTTCTTGCTCTTGTGGTTAAAGAACAGAAACCGGTATTTGCCTTTTTGCTTACCGTATTTGCCGGAGTTGTCATCTTCATCTTCCTTGTGGGTAAAATCAGCACGATTATAGGGATGCTTGAAGAACTTGCAGACAATGCAAACATCAACCTCGTCTACGTTCAAACGATTTTAAAAATCATTGGAATTGCCTATATTGCTGAGTTCGGTGCCCAGATTGCCAAAGATGCAGGCCAGGGTGCTGTTGCGTCGAAAATTGAACTGGCCGGGAAAGTGCTTATTATGATAATGGCGATCCCGATCATCTCTGTCATTATTGAAACCGTCATTGGGCTGCTGCCTTCATAGAGAGGAGGGAAAGGGATGTTTCGCTGCAAAGGAAATATGCTGAGGATTCTTCTGTTTATTATATGTTTCTCTTTCCTTCTTCCAGGCACTGTGATGGCTGAGGAAGAAACAGAGGAAATGATGAACCAGGAGGAGTTCGTTGAACATCAGCTTGAAAAACTGGGGATTGATGACATCAGAGCTTATTGGGATGAGGTTCTTGAAGAATATGGTGGATTTCTCCCGGAAAGCCATAAAGGGTCACTCCTTGATTTTCTACAGTCAGACAAGCCCTTCTCGATTAAGGAATGGTTATGGGGATTTATAAAATTTTTATTTCATGAAATTATTGTGAACGGAAAACTCCTTGGAACACTTATTCTCCTGGCCATATTCAGTATGATTTTAGCACAGCTCCAACAGGCTTTTGAAAAGCACTCGATCAGCAAAGTTGCCTACGCCATTACTTACATGGTCCTTCTTATTATCGCCTTAAACAGTTTTCACATTGCAATTCAGTTTACTCAGCAGACAATAGAAGCTATGTCCAATTTTATGGTCTCGTTACTGCCGCTTCTGCTGGTTCTTATGGCCAGCACAGGAAGTGTGACATCGGTGGCTTTGTTTCATCCGATGATCCTTTTTCTGGTTCATACCAGCGGCCTCTTTGTTCAATACTTTGTACTTCCGCTGCTTTTTCTGTCAGCCCTTCTGAGTATTGTAAGTACCATGACTGAACATTACAAGGTAACCAATCTTGCCAACCTCCTCCGTAATGTAGCAGTTGGGGGCCTCGGGATTTTCCTGACCATCTTTCTGGGTGTCATTTCCGTCCAGGGGGCAACTGCCGCCGTTGCAGATGGGATTGCGATCAGAACTGCAAAGTTTGTTACAGGAAATTTTGTGCCGGTGGTAGGGAGGATGTTTACAGATGCAGCTGATACTGTAATGGGGGCTTCTGTCCTGGTGAAAAACACAGTTGGAGTGGCAGGACTTGCTATCCTTTTACTGATCTGTATCTTTCCGGCATTGAAGGTGCTGAGCCTGGCATTGATCTATTCATTTGCATCAGCGGTTCTCCAGCCTCTGGGCGGAGGACCGATCATCGCCTCTTTATCAATCATCGGAAAATCTGTCATATATGTGTTTGCAGCCCTATCAGCAGTATGTCTCATGTTCTTTCTGTCAATTACCATCATCATTATCTCTGGAAATTTGTCATTAATGATGCGTTAAAACCCAGGTGAAGGAGGCTCCATATGGCTTATATCACGCAATGGATCACCAATATTATACTGCTGATTTTATTTGCAGCCATTTTGGAGCTGCTTTTGCCAAATTCGAGTCTGCAGCGGTATGTAAAACTCGTAGTAGGTTTGATGGTTCTCATGGTTATGATTCAGCCGATCCTGACTGTATTTAAAACCGACCCTGAAGACTGGTTAAGCTCTGTATCGGAATGGGTGGATGGAGATCTGCCTGATGAAGAAACTTCAATAGAGAGAAAAAAAGTGGAAATAGAAAAGGGAAGACTTGCATATATTTCTGAACAAGTGGCTGTCCAAATGAAGAATGAAGCAAAAGAGCCTTTGAAGCAGCAATTCGGACTCGTGCCACAGGAAGTGACGATTGAACTGGAGGAATTTCAGGAAAATGAAAACATTCTTGCTGGACTGAAAGTGGTACGGGCAGTGCTTGCACCTGCTGGTGAAGAGGCGGAAGAGGAAGTAAACGCAGGTCAGGCAGACGGGATTACACTTGTAGAAACGGTTGTAATCCACCCTGTGGGAGATGGATCTGGTGACGAAAAAGAAGATGCAGCGGTACTGGCAGATGTTCATGAAGTTGATGAGATTACAGCCTTCCTGTCGGTTCAGTGGCAGATCCCAAGTGAAAATATTCTACTGGAGTTGAAAGGAGGAGGGGAAGATGACTGATAAAAAGACGAATTCTACTTGGTTGGACCGATATAAAGATGTTGGGAAATGGAAAAAAGTAAATGTCAAATACTTACTTTTGCTCCTTTTCCTTGGAATCTTCTTTATGATTGTAAGCAATGTGTTTACCGAAAGCGGGGATGATGAATCCATGCTCCCTGTATCAGGGCTGGAGACGGAGAACAAAAGTGAAAAACAAGAGCCGGAAGCAGAACCGGTTTTCAAATCGTCCGGTTCGGATGGACCGCTTTCTATGGGAGACTATGAAGCTCTTTATGAAGCCCAGCTTAAAAAAGCTTTGGAACAGATGATGGGTGTCTCGGAGGTTACCGTATTTGTCAATCTGGCAGAGACAGAAAGACAAGTCTACCAGACCAACATAAATTCAAAAGAACAGACAACAGATGAAACGGATCGTGAAGGAGGAAAAAGACAGGTCCAGGATGTTACGAAAGATGAGCAAGTGGTTATTATACGAAGCGGCGATAAAGAAGAGCCGCTGATCCAGCGGGTGGAAAAGCCCGACGTGAAAGGTGTTCTGATTGTTGCAAAGGGGGTGGATAACATTCAAGTCAAAACCTCGGTTGTCGAAGCAGTCAGCCGTGCACTGGATGTACCATCTCACCGGGTTTCCGTTATGCCGAAAAAAAATGAGGGGGAATTGTAAATGGTATTAAAACGTCAAACAGTGTGGTTACTCACAATGCTAAGTCTGATTATTGTTTTATCGGTTTACTACATTAACATTAACAATCAGGATTTCGCAGGTGTCCCTGAAAACAATGAAGATCAGGCAGTAAATGCAGACAGTGAAGGAGATCTTGAAGAGCAGCTTCTTGATGATGAAAATGTAACCTTTGTTGAAATTGAAGAAGCAGAAAATGTAAACACAGAAAGCACGCTCTACGGATCAATGAGTACAGAAGAGATGTTCGATACGATCCGCCTTCAAAGGCAGGATGCCAGAGGGAAAATGAAAGAAGATTATGTAGCGGTGGTTGCTTCAGCTGATGCAGGTGCTGAAGTACAGAGTCAGGCCTTCGACGGAATTGAGGCACTAGAGGTAATGGCACAGAAAGAAGAAGTACTTGAGACGTTAATTAAAGCAAAAGGGTATGAAGATGCTCTTGTAATCACAGAAGAAGACCAGGTGCGAATTTACGTGAAAGCTGAAGACCTTTCCAAAGAAGAAGCTGTTCAGATAAACAATATGGCATATGAAGAACTGGGTGTATCAAACATCCGCGTAGGATACCAGTCGAACTAATCAATTTTCCCACGAACACTCCAGACGGCATTTTATAAAGAGGGAAGCGGATTCGCTCATTGATGGGAGGACCACACATAAGGCGCAATTTACCTTATGAGTGGTCCTCTTTTTAGCAGCATGCAGAGAAATGCCTGTTTTTCCTTATGGAAATAATGATTTTCTTTTCGTGAAGTGGTATAATTAGCTCTTGGAAATGCTAACATGGAGATGAAGCGTTAATACATAACCGCAATTTAAGGGAGAGATCCAAATGGAATGGTCTGATTTAACAGAAGGTGCCAAAGCCGTCCTGGAACAAACGAGAAACATTAAGAACGATAAAATTCAGATTGTTGAGTTTGATGTAGGATTTGTGCAGGAAGCTGATCCTGAAGAAGGTCTGGAAGATCCGATTTCGATTCAGGAAGATGATTACCATAGCCTGAAGCAGTATACCCAGCAGAATGAATATGGTGAAAAATATCATATGGCACGAAACAAAAATACAGTTAAAATCATTCTTCTTGAAAAAGGTAAGATTCCGGACAACCTGTCTGATATCCCGGTTTTCAGAGAATATAAAATTGAACAGTAACCTTCTTCAACTGAAGAAGGTTTTTCTTCCACAAGAATGACAGCGCTTCCGCCAAGGTGGCGGGCTGGTAATTTAATAACCAGCTGCAGTAAGAGGGACCGGACATTTGCTGTATCTCTTAGAAAATACTTTTCAATTGTAAAAAAGTAAGGTAGCATAAAAATTAGGACTTGCTCATAATACATCCTATAAAAAGAAAGTTTAATATCAACAATCTTTACGAAAAGAGCGACAAGAAAACACAACCTTTAAACATGCAACAAATGAAAAGACAGGAACAAGGAGTGACAATTCATGTTAAAAATTCAAGAAATCCGTGAATTAATTAAACTGATTGACCAGTCGAGCATCGATGAATTCAAGTACGAGCAAAATGGAGAAAAAATCACGATGAGAAAGCAAGTCAAAGGCGCAGGAACAGGGACTGAGACAGTTGTCAGAGAAGTGGCAGCACCACAGGCCCAGCCGGCACCTGCTGTTCAAAGTGAACCTCAAAAAGAGCAGGCTCCATCCCAGCCTAAAGCGGAAGAACCTGAGAAAAAAGAATCCTCGAGAGAAGGACTACATACGATTACATCTCCAATGGTGGGGACTTTTTATGAGGCACCGTCGCCTGACTCTGGTCCGTACGTAAGTGCTGGGGATAAAGTGAAGCCGGATTCTGTTGTTTGTATCGTTGAAGCGATGAAACTGATGAATGAAATTGAAGCTGAAGTGAAAGGTGAAATCGTTGAGGTCCTTGTAGAAAACGGACAGCTGGTGGAGTATGGACAAGAACTCTTCCTGGTGAAACCTGAGTAGGGGATGAGACGGATGATAAAAAAAGTATTAATTGCAAACAGAGGAGAAATAGCAGTTCGAATTATACGAGCGTGTCAGGAGCTGGGGATAGAGACCGTTGCTGTGTTTTCAGAAGCAGACCGGGATGCCCTTCATGTCAGGATGGCGGATGAAGCTTATTGTATAGGACCGACCTCTTCAGCCGCAAGTTATCTTAACTTCACAAATATTATGAGTGTCGCTACACTTACTCAGGTGGATGGTATTCATCCCGGCTACGGATTCCTTGCAGAGAATGCAGATTTTGCTGAGATCTGTTCAGCTTGTAACATTACATTTATCGGCCCGAGCCCGGATGCGATTAACCAGATGGGAACAAAAGATGTAGCCAGAGAAACGATGAAAAAGGCCGGCGTACCGGTCGTTCCGGGTTCAAAGGGAATCATTGAAACAGTGGAAGAAGGCGTTAAGACCGCTGAAGAAATCGGCTACCCTGTCATTATTAAAGCGACTGCCGGTGGCGGCGGGAAGGGGATCCGTGTTGCCAAAAACGAAGGGGAGCTTCGTAAAGGTATTACCGTTACTCAAAATGAAGCGAGAGCGAACTTCGGAAACCCGGGCGTATACCTTGAAAAATACATAGAAGACTTTCGTCATGTAGAAATTCAGGTACTCGCCGACACATTTGGAAACACAATTCACCTTGGAGAACGTGACTGTTCCATTCAACGGCGCCTGCAGAAGCTTGTTGAAGAAACGCCTTCACCTGCCCTGAGTGTGGAAAAACGAGCTGAAATGGGTGAAGCCGCCGTTAAGGCTGCTGAAGCTGTTGATTATGTTGGGGCCGGAACCGTTGAATTTATTTTTGATCACAACACAGGTGATTTCTATTTCATGGAAATGAATACACGTATTCAGGTTGAACACCCTGTTACAGAAATGGTAACCGGGATTGACCTGATTAAAGAACAAATTTTAGTTGCGTCAGGCAGGAAGCTCTCCTATACTCAAGAGGAAGTCACTTTCCGCGGACATTCTATTGAATGCCGTATTAATGCGGAGAATCCGTATAAAAACTTCATGCCTTCCCCGGGCAAAATAGAGATGTATCTGCCGCCGGGAGGATTCGGAGTGAGAGTAGACAGTGCTGCATTTCCGGGATATACAATTACGCCGTTTTATGATTCTATGATCGCCAAAGTTATTACCTATGGCGAGACGCGGGAAGAAGCCGTTACAAAAATGAAACGTGCACTGAGCGAATTTGTGATTGAAGGCGTGGATACGACAATTCCGTTTCATTTGCGGTTAATGAGTCATGAAGTATTTAAAAGCGGAGACTTTAACACAAAATTTTTGGAACACTATTCAATAAAGCCTGAAAGTGACGAGGAGTAATAGCTAGGAGGACGCATAAATGAAAGATAATCACCTGATTGACATGACTGATGACAAAGCGGACCTGGGAAAAGTAGAGATATCTCCTGAAGTAATTGAAGTTATTGCCGGACTTGCTGGATCTGAAATTGAAGGTGTGGCAACGATGAGAGGGAATTTTGCCTCTGGAGTTGCAGAGCGTCTCGGACGTAAGAACAATCACGGTAAAGGCGTAAAGGTTGATCTTCAGGAAGACGGTATTACTGTCGATGTTTTTGTCATTACAAATTACGGTGTATCCATCCCTGATGTTTGTAAAAAAGTGCAGGAGAACATATTCCAGACACTGAAAAATATGACGGCTATTGAGCTGATCGGAGTAAATGTCCACGTTGTAGGTGTTCAGCTTGAGATTGAAAAAAAAGAAGAGCCTAAAAAGGATCAGTAATTTAAAAACCAGAGGGTGAACTCCCTTTGGTTTTTATTTATTGGAAGGGATTGACCATAAAGGCCGGTTTTTACCTTTTGGATCACTTTGAAGCAATGAGCAGGGCCGTTGCAAACCTGCTTATGGACTTTTGAGACCCCCTCTTGGTTACGGGGGCTGTTTTCCCATAAAGATTGTTGCTTTTACTGAAAAAGTTAATGAAGCCGAAGTGCCCGAGATTCCTGTGAAGAGCGTTTGCATTACAGCTTTGGGCACAGTAAACTGCGAAGTGTAACTAGCAGAGGAAGATGAGGGGTATTTTTTGGCAGAAGGCTTGCCGGCGCCGTCCAGGGAAGTGACGGGGCACGTTGGCTGCACCTGCACTATCTCTACTTTAAAGGAAGTGAAAACAGCGTTTTAAAAAAGAGTCAGTCACTGGCAGGACGCTATTATCAGAATATCCTCAATTTGGCGGGAGACTGTATCGTCAGGAGAAGATATGCTATATTTGAAAAGAGAATACAACCCGTACGATGGAAGATAAAGGAGACGTATCAACATGAACAGAAGAGTTGCGCGGATTAAAGCCGTTCAGTCACTATACCAGATAGATATGACAAAGATCGGGCCGGATGAGGCGATAGAAGCTGTGCTGGAAGAAGGAGAAGAACCATCTTCTTTTCTTCACCAACTTGTAGAAGGAACCCTCAACCATCTTGAAGAAATCGACAGTACGTTAAACGGAGCAATGGATCACTGGACTATCAACCGAGTGGCTAATGTGAACCGTGCCATCCTCAGAATGGCTGTTTATGAAATGAAATGGGAAGAAGAGATACCTGTAAGCGTCAGTTTAAATGAAGCAATTGATCTGGCAAAAGGATTCAGTTCAGACGATGAATCCGGAAAGTTCGTAAACGGTGTTCTTTCTAAAATTGCAGGAGAGTTGTAAAACAGGATAAGTGCCGCCTGGATCAGGGCAGACGGCTGTTTAATAAAGAAAAGTATACTGATCAGAATAACGGGGATAAGGGAGAGATCATCATGACTGCTGAATTAATCTCAGGAAAAGAGCTGGCAAAAAACAAACGTGAGAAAATGAAAAAGGTCACTGAAGAGTTAACATCCAAAGGCATTACACCGGGGCTTGCGGTAATCCTGGTGGGGGAAGACCCGGCATCCCAATCCTATGTCCGCGGTAAGCAGCGGGCATGTAATGAGATTGGGATCTACTCGGAACTTGATGAACTCCCTTATGAGACGACAGAAGAAGACCTTCTTGCAAAGGTGAAGGAATTAAATCATGCAGATCACATTCACGGTATACTCGTCCAGCTGCCATTACCGGATCATATTTCTGAAGATGCGGTGATTAATACGATCGCACCGGAAAAAGATGTAGACGGTTTTCATCCGGTAAATATCGGCAGAATGATGATCGGACAAGAGGGCTTTTTGCCATGCACCCCTTTTGGCATTGTAGAGATGATAAAATCAAAAGGGATTAAAATAGAAGGAAAACACACGGTTGTGATTGGACGTAGCAACATTGTCGGCAAGCCTGTAGGACAGCTTCTTCTTAAAGAAAATGCTACTGTTACTTATTGTCATTCACGGACAAAAAATATGCGTGAGTTTACCAGGCAGGCAGATATTCTTATCGTTGCAGTCGGCCGTGAGGGAATGGTGGGCAGCGATTATATTAAACCCGGTGCTGTTGTTATTGATGTCGGTGTTAACAGAACTGAAGAGGGTAATCTCGTAGGAGACGTGAAGTTTGATGAAGCAAAAGAAATTGCCTCATACATTACCCCGGTTCCCGGTGGTGTAGGACCAATGACCATTACAATGCTGCTTCATAATACCATTCTGTCTGCTTCACGCGGGCTTGAATAAGGAGTCCTGGGATGAATAATGATTTTTTATCAGTATCAGGCCTCACAAGGCACATTAAGCGTGTTATAGACGATGAACCGTACCTGCAGAATGTGTGGATTCGTGCAGAAATATCGAACTTTAAAAAACACAGCCGAGGCCATATGTACTTTACGTTAAAGGATGACCAATCGCGCATTCAGAGTGTCATGTTTGCAGGTCATAACCGCTATTTGAAGTTTTTACCTGAAAATGGAATGAATGTTCTTGTCCGTGGAGATGTGAGTGTTTACGAGCCTCATGGACAATACCAGTTCTATGTAAAGGAAATGCAGCCTGATGGTATCGGTAATTTGTACCTGGCTTATGAGGAATTGAAGAAAAAGCTTGAAATGAAAGGCTATTTTCAGGAAGACCGGAAACGTCCTATTCCTTCTGTACCGTCATCAATTGCAGTTATTACTTCCCGTACGGGGGCTGCGGTACGGGATATACTTACAACCTTGAAGAGAAGATTTCCCTACGTTCAGATTACCCTCCTCCCTGTTCTGGTACAAGGTCCGGGAGCTGCCCCGTCTGTGGCAAGAGCAATCCAGCAGGCAGGTGAAGCAGGGTGTTTTGATGTTATCATTGTCGGCCGCGGAGGCGGCTCGATAGAGGAGTTATGGGCATTTAATGAAGAGCTGGTGGCTGATGCAATTTATAACAGTAAGGTGCCTGTCATATCAGCGGTAGGTCACGAAACGGACGTGACCATCAGTGATTTTGTGGCTGATCTGAGAGCCCCGACTCCTACTGCCGCAGCCGAACTTGCGGTTCCGGATCAGAGGGAACTTAAAGAAAAGACAGCACAATACCGTACAAGGCTTATCCGCTCATTAACAGAGCAGGTGGAAGGTCAGAAAAAACAGTTGAAACAATACAATCAGTCTTATGCCTTCCGTTATCCCGGTAAATTGATCGAGCAAAAAGAACAAGAGCTGGACAGAATGATGGAAGCACTTCAAAGAGAGACAGCAAGACTGATAAAATCAAAAGGTGAAAAATACAACTACACTTTGAAAGCACTGCAAAACGTCCACCCTAAACACCGGATTACAAGAGAAAAGGATCATTACCGTATGCTGTACGATCGTTTCATGAAATCCACCCGTGACTACCAGCAGGAAAAACACGAGTCTCTAAAGAAAGTAATGTATAAACTCGATGTACTGAGTCCTTTGAAAATGATGGAGCGTGGCTACAGTCTTGCCTATTCCGAAACCGGTCTGGTGAAAAGTACCGGTCAGGTGAATGAAGGAGATGCACTGCATATCCAGCTGGAAGACGGCAGAGTCTTTGCTGAAGTGACCGGAAAAGACAAAAAGGGAGTAACCATGGATAAGAGAGGTGAAAGAAATGAGTGAAGAAAGAGAACATAAGACATTTGAAGGAGCAATGGAAGAACTGCAGAATGTTGTAGAAAAGCTTGAAGAAGGAAATGTGCCTTTGGAAGAAGCAATTGAGATGTTTAAAGATGGCATGGAACTGTCAAAATACTGTCATGAACGTCTGCAGAAAGTTGAAGCGCAAATGGATAAGATCCTGAATGAAGACGGAGAAATTGAAGTCCTGACTATTGAGGGGGAGAAAAGCGAGTGAGCGTATTATCTTTAGATCTTTTTCTGAAAGAGCAAAGACAAGAGCTTAAACGACGACTCCCGCAATACATTTCGGGTATTGAAGCACCGAAAGTCCTTCTTGATGCTATGGCATATTCCCTGGAAGCTGGTGGGAAACGCCTGCGGCCGGCACTGCTACTGGCTTCCCTTCAGGGCTACGGTGTTACTTTGGAAAAAGGTTATGACGTTGCCTGTGCTGTAGAAATGATACATACATACTCACTCATTCATGACGACCTTCCTGCGATGGATGATGACGATACAAGAAGAGGGAAGCCGACAAGCCATAAAGTATTTGGTGAAGCTATGGCTATCCTTGCCGGTGATGCCCTTCTTACCTTAAGCTTTGAAGTGATCAGTAAGTCAGAAAATCTTGAAGACCATGAAAAAGTAAGGGTTATTCAGCTTCTCTCTTCTTCCGCAGGGCCTGCCGGAATGGTAGGCGGTCAGGTGGCTGATATGGATGCGGAAGATAAACACGGACTCACAGTTGAAGAACTTGAATATATTCACCATCATAAAACAGGTGACTTACTTGCTTTTTCTATCGAAGCAGCCGCAATTCTGGCAAACGCACCTGAAACAGATCAAATACACCTCAGAATGTTTGCGAAAAACCTGGGACTTGCTTTTCAGATCAAGGATGACATTCTTGATATTGAAGGTGACGGTGAAAAGATGGGCAAACCGCTTGGAAGTGATGAAGCAAATCAGAAAAGTACGTATCCTAAACTTCTCGGCCTTGCCGGTGCGAAGGAGAAACTGGATTGGCATATTCAGCAGTCTAAAGAATATTTATCTAAAATAGAACAAAAACATCCTCTGCTTCATGAACTGACGGATTACATTGCGAAAAGGACCCATTAAAACACTCCATGGAATGGATAAAAGCTTCTTTCCTCTTATGGAAATGCCTGTTTTTTCTTGAAAGGGTTGCTCATTGCAGCTGAAAAACGTATCGTGGTATACTATAGATAACCGGGTGGTGCAGTATTCTAGTCGGTTCTCCATTTTCGAAAGCGGGCCTAAAAATCCGCTAAAGGGCACATCGATGAAGTTCCTAGTTTTGGCTTGAGGCGCCCAGCTTTGGGTCAATACTGGGAGTAAAGGTTGTAGGGCGATCCACAATGGCATGTGGGCGAGGACCCTGCAGCCGCGGAGGCCTTTTGTTATTGCTTCCCTGCCCGGGGACAGTGGTGACAGAAGGTATGAACCTGCTTGGCAAGTTTCGGGAACTTGTGAGCAGCGTAGCCTGCCTTGAGTGGACGGCGAGGGGATTATGAATACTAAGATTGTATACTGGTATTATCATATGAAATCGCGTCTGCAAAAGAGGATAGAGGATGGCTAAGAACTGCTGAGGAAAACTCCTAGACTGTTCCACTGGACATTTAAAGGGGATTATAGTGCGTACTAAGTGGTAATCCAGTCTGACGTTTGGTGACAGCGTCAAGACGGATTTAAAGGGAAACCGCCTTAGCGGCGACGCTTCGGTATCCGTTTGGGAAAACCTACTGGACCTAAGACGCAGTTTTTACTCTTTAAGTGACCACTCGGATACATAATTTATATGTTTAACAGGTAAAGTAATAAAGTATCTCCTAAGTATGCTCACTAAAGAGCCGCAGCTTATCCTGCGAACGGGGAAATGATGCAGATTTAAACACCTGCATCACTCAGATACTTAAAGATAGGACCGATGATAAACCAATGAAGGAATCTGTGAAACAATCTTTACAATGGAGTTGGATGATTGCCGTTATCACTTTGGTGTTAGCGGCAATTTTTGCGATTATATCCACCTTGGTTCTCAGTGGAGTTGTCTGGGCTGTCGGTATGATGATGGTGTTTATCATTGTTCTGATTGGGGTAATATTTGATACGATAGGTGTAGCTGCAACCGCTGCCAACGAAAAGCCGTTTCATGCCATGGCTGCCGAGAGACTGGCAGGTGCAAAACAGGCTGTACATATTACGAGAAATGCAGACAAGTTTGCGAACTTCTGTAATGATGTCATCGGGGATATCGCCGGAGTAATCAGTGGAACAGCCTCTGCCTATGTGGTTCTTCAGCTATCTTTTCAATTAGGATACGGAGAGGGATCGAACGTCCAGTTTATTACGAATGTTATTTTTACAAGTGTTGTTGCAGCATTGACTGTAGGCGGAAAATCAGTAGGCAAAACGCTGGCAATTGAATACTCCACTCCGATCATATACCAAGTGGGTAGATTATTTTATTTTTTAGAGGTAAAATTGAATATAACTATTTTCAATCCGAAAAAAAGAAAGAAAAAGGGTAAGAAGAAAAACAAACGAAAGTGAGGGTTTTTCTTGGATCTAACTAAAATTAAAGACCCTGAATTCCTGAAAAATTACAGTAATGAAGATTTAGAGGACCTTGCAAAAGATATCCGGGAATTCCTGATCAGTAAATTGTCTGTTACAGGCGGACATCTCGGCCCGAACCTTGGGGTTGTTGAACTTAGCCTCAAGTTGCACCAGCTCTTTGAAAGTCCGAAAGATAAGTTCCTCTGGGATGTGGGACATCAGGCGTATGTCCATAAGATTCTGACCGGCAGAGCTGATCAGTTCGATACGCTCCGGCAGTATAAAGGTCTGTGCGGTTTTCCAAAGCGTTCTGAAAGTATGCACGATGTATGGGAAACAGGTCACAGTTCCACTTCCTTGTCCGGGGCAATGGGGATGGCAGTGGCAAGAGATCTGAAAGGCACTGATGAAAATGTAGTTGCCATTATCGGCGACGGCGCCCTCACAGGCGGTATGGCTCTTGAAGCACTCAATCATATCGGTCATGAACAAACGGACCTGATTGTGGTCCTCAACGATAATGAAATGTCCATTGCCCCCAACGTAGGAGCTCTTCATAATATGCTGGGGAGAATGCGTACAGCAGGTAAGTATCAAAAGGCGAAGGAAGAGCTTGAGATGCTTATCAAACGGATCCCTGCATTTGGCGGCCGCCTCGCTGCAACTGCTGAACGTGTCAAAGACAGTCTGAAATACCTGCTGGTATCCGGAATGTTTTTTGAAGAAATGGGTTTTACCTATTTAGGACCGGTGGACGGTCACGACCTTGAAGACCTTCATGAAAATATGAAGTATGCAAAAAAGACGAAGGGGCCTGTTCTGGTCCACGTAATAACGAAAAAAGGAAAAGGCTACGAACCGGCAGAACTTGATGCAAAAGGAACCTGGCATGGTCTTGGACCATATAAAATGGAATCAGGAGAAGTTGTTAAGAAACCGGGACCTCCCGGTTACAGTGCTGTATTTGCAAATACACTCAAAAAGGTCGCCCGCCAGGATAAACGTGTTGTAGGAATTACTGCCGCTATGCCGGGGGGAACGAAACTTGATGATTTTGCAAAGGAATTTCCCGACAGGATGTTTGACGTGGGGATTGCCGAGCAACATGCTACTACAATGAGTGCAGGACTTGCCACGCAGGGACTGAAGCCGGTTTTTGCAGTTTATTCCACGTTTTTGCAACGGGGTTATGACCAGCTTGTCCATGACGTATGCAGACAAAACTTAAATGTATTCTTTGCGATTGACCGTTCCGGTCTGGTTGGTGCAGACGGTGAAACTCACCAAGGAGTTTTTGACATTTCCTATCTTCGTCACCTGCCTAACATGACCATTATGATGCCAAAGGATGAAAATGAATTACAGCACCTCATCTATACAGCTGTCACTTATGATGATGGTCCTATCGCTATCCGCTATCCAAGAGGAAATGGATATGGCGTTAAAATGGATCAGGACCTGAAACAGATACCGATTGGCAAATGGGAAGTGCTGAAAGAAGGAAAAGATGTGACCATCCTTACATTCGGTACTATGATTCCAGTGGCAATGGATGCAGCAGAGCGTCTTGAAGCGGAAGGTATACAGGCTGAAATTGTAAACGCCCGCTCGATCAAACCACTCGATGAGGAAATGCTAAGAGAACTGGCTATGAAAAACATGCCGGTTGTGACACTTGAAGAACATGCTCTCATGGGCGGGTTTGGCAGTGCAGTTCTTGAATATTTCCATGACCAGCACTTCCATAACATGACCGTTGACCGTATTGGTATTCCGGATCACTATATCGAGCACGGCAGCGTCTCACAACTTTGGGAGGAAATCGGGTTAACGCCGGCAAATGTAGCAGAGAGGGTAATTAACCTGGTACCCAGAAAAAGACAAAGAGCATAGTATCGGAGAGAATGAACAACTATGGAAAAAAAGCAACGACTCGATATCCTACTGGTTGAAAAAGGGCTGATCGAGACACGTGAAAAAGCAAAGAGGACAATTATGGCCGGGCTTGTGTTTGCGGATGATGAACGGATTGACAAGCCCGGTACAAAAATAAAACCGGATTGTAAACTGGAAGTGAAAGGTCAGACCCTTCCCTACGTCAGCCGGGGAGGGCTGAAACTTGAAGGAGCCATTAAGGCTTTTGACCTTGATCTTGATGGAAAGACAGTCATTGATATTGGATCTTCTACTGGAGGATTCACTGATTGCGCTCTCCAAAATGGTGCCGTCAGGGTTTATGCTGTTGATGTAGGCTACAATCAACTGGCCTGGAAACTGAGACAGGATGAACGGGTAATAGTTATGGAAAGAACCAATTTCCGTTATGCAAAGCCTGAAGATTTCCAGGAAGGACTGCCCCAATTTGCAACCATTGATGTCTCTTTTATCTCCCTGCGCCTGATTCTTCCACCGTTAAAAGAAATTCTTACCAGTGGAGGAGAAGGATCTGCCCTAATTAAGCCTCAGTTTGAAGCAGGCCGTGAAGAAGTAGGGAAAAACGGCATTATCCGTGATTCAAAAGTTCATGAGAAAGTTATACAGGAAATTGTGACATATACTGAAAGTCTCGGCTTGGAAGTTCGGAATGTCATTCCATCTCCTATCCGAGGAGGGGAAGGAAACATTGAGTTCCTCATGCATTTTAGGAAAACGGATGAGCGTTCCTCTTTTTATGGAGACATAAAAAATATTGTAGGTACAGCTCACCAGGAAAAAGCAAAACGTTAATAAACACCGGAGACATCGACCCTGTTGTCTCCTTTTTCTGTGTGGACCCGCCACCAGTTGTGCAAAGCGCTCATTTCAGATAAGATACATATAGAAGGTTATAACTATTAGCCGTTAAGTATATTCATTCAACAGTAAAAACGATGGACCGAAGTGACGGAGGAGAACGTATGAATAAAGGACAGCGACATATTAAAATTCGTGAGATTATTACTAATAATGAAGTGGAAACACAGGATGACCTGGTTGCTTTTCTGCGTAATGCGGGATTTAATGTAACACAGGCAACAGTAAGCCGTGATATTAAAGAGCTTCATCTTGTTAAAGTACCGATGATGGATGGGCGCTATAAGTACAGTCTTCCTGCTGATCAGAGGTTTAACCCTCTTCAAAAACTCAAGCGTGCCCTTATGGACAGCTTTGTCTCGATTGAGCACACGAACAATCTGATTGTAATGAAAACCATGCCCGGTAATGCCAATGCGGTAGGAGCACTTATCGATAATCTTGATTGGAACGAAGTACTAGGAACGATATGCGGTGACGATACAATTCTGATCATCTGCAGGCTGGAGACAGATACAGAACCTGTGAGCGAAAGATTTTTAGACATGCTGTAGAATTTCCTAAAAGGACGTGATTGTCGTTGTTAGTGGAACTATCCATAAAAAATTTCGCTATTATTGATCATGTTACAGTTCCTTTTGAAGAAGGGCTGACGGTGCTGACTGGTGAAACAGGAGCAGGCAAATCCATCATTATAGATGCAATCGGTCTTTTAATCGGAGGCAGAGGTTCTGTCGAGTTTGTAAGACACGGCAGTAAACGTGCTGAGATTGAAGGTCTCTTTTCTGTTTCTTCCTCTCATGACATTAATCCATTAATGCAGGATTTGGGAATTGAAGTTTCTGAAGACGATATGGTTGTTCTCAGAAGAGAAATTACGAGTCAGGGGAAGAGCATTTGCCGTATTAATGGGAAGCTTGTCACACTGGCGAGTTTGCGTCAGATTGGACAGATGCTTGTTGATATTCACGGTCAGCATGAACACCAGCAGCTTTTGCAGGTGGACAAGCATTTATTTTTACTGGACCGCTATGCTGAGAGTAAGATCAAGGATGCGAAGGAAGAGTATAAAACCATTTATGACCGCTTTACTGACACAAAGAAAAATTACACCAAACTTTCGGCTAATGAACAGCAGCAGGCCCAGCGGCTTGATCTTATAAGATATCAGTTGCAGGAAATTGAAAATGCAGGGCTCATACCAAATGAAGATGATGAACTGCAGGCAGAAAAACAAAAGCTTGGAAACAGTGAGCAGCTGTACCAGCGTGTTCATGACAGCCACCAGGCCCTTTATGGTGAAAATAAAGGTTTGGAATGGGTAATGGTTGCTCTGAATCAGATGGATGATGCTAAAGAGCTTGATCCAGAACTGAAAAATCTTCAGGAGACGATAGCAAGCTGCTATTATCTTTTGGAGGAGTCTTCTTTTTCTCTCCGTGATTACGTTGAAAACATTGAATTTAATCCGGAACGCTTAAATGAAATCGAAGCAAGACTTAGTGAGGTTAACACACTCAAGCGTAAGTACGGTGAGAGTGTCAATACAATTCTTGAATACGCATCAAAAATAGAGGAAGAAGTTGAAACCCTTGAAAATAAAGATGAACACCTTCAAAAATGGGCAAATGAACTTGAAGCACTGCAAAAAGACCTTGCTGTAGAAGCAAAGCATTTAACGGAAATAAGAAAGCAGCAGTCGGTTAAATTAACAAAGGATATTCAAAAAGAGCTGAAAGCTCTGTATATGGAGAAAACGAAGTTCGAAGTGATGTTTCATGAAGAGAAAGACAAGGCATTTACGAAGGACGGAGCCGACTATGTAGAGTTTATGGTTGCCACTAACCAGGGGGAGCCGCTTAAACCTCTTGTTAAAGTAGCTTCTGGTGGTGAGATATCACGTATTATTCTTGCCTTGAAAACGATTCTGGCCAGTCACGAGGGTGTGACGGCATTGATTTTTGACGAGGTGGATACAGGCGTCAGCGGCAGAGTTGCGCAGGCAATCGCAGAAAAGATTCACCATATATCAACCGGATCGCAGGTGCTTTGTATCACTCACCTTCCACAAGTGGCAGCCATGGCGGATACTCATCTGTTCATTGCTAAGGGTGAAAAAGAAGGCCGGGTAACTACAGAAGTTACACCACTTGCGGAAAATGAAAAAGTAGAGGAAATCGGCCGGATGATTTCAGGTGTTGAAATTACAGAGCTCACCAGGCAGCATGCAGAAGAGCTGCTCGATCAGGCTGAACAAACAAAAAAGAAACAGGTTTCTTAAAGGAATTATCAATTATACTCATATAAGCGGTGAAGTGAAAGGAACATACCTTTTACTTCACCGTTTTTTACTCAGTGTTGTTTCCATTTGCCCAGGCGCTTAAATGATCTCAGTTAATTAACGAAACCGGTGGTGGAAGAAGATAAACTAACATTTTTTGGCCATAACTCCGGGAATCCCGTAAATACAGGGTTCATAGGTGATTTTCTATATCTTCCTGTTATAAATGATCTTTTTCAAGGCTACATTATAGATACAGCCATGATGGAGGTGCAGGTCGGGAGCGAGGAGAGTGAAAGCGATTTGAAAAATGGAATGATAAAAAAAGCCGTTGGGGCATTTCTCCTTGTTTTGCTGTTCAGCGCTGCGTTTTATCCTCCTCTTCAACAATATGTTGACACGCCGGCAAATGTCTTATTATTTGAATCACAGGAATTTGCCGTAGACACTTCATTAGATGTACTTGCGTCAGATGACTCGATTGACGTATTTTCTCAAGACGATCAAACCACATTAACAGGTGTAAAACCGGGTAACGGAAAAGTTCATTTGGGGGTGGCCGGATTTCCTTTAAAAGCGATGGATGTAACTGTCTTGCCTGAGAAGAAAATTATCCCAGGTGGCCAGTCCATCGGGGTCCGTGTTCACACGCAAGGCGTTCTCGTTGTTGGACATCATCTGATTGATACGGTAAATGGAGCGAAATCACCCGGTGAAAAAGCCGGGGTTGAAGTTGGAGATATGATAACCCGGATGAACGGTAAAGAAATTAAAGATATGAGTGAAATTACCGGAATTGTTCAAGCGTCCGGTAAGGAAGACAAACCAATTCAGCTTGAGGTGAAGCGTGGAGAAGAAACCCTTAAGCGGGAGCTCATGCCTTTAAAAGCGAAAGGTGAGCATTCATACCGTCTCGGACTTTATATCCGGGATTCAGCAGCAGGTGTAGGTACACTGACCTTTTACGATCCGGATTCCAAAAAGTACGGAGCGCTTGGTCACGTGATATCAGACATGGATACAAAAGAACCTATTCATGTGAATGACGGGGAAATTCTATCCTCGAGGGTAACATCCATTGAAAAAGGGCTCAATGGCGAGCCTGGTGAGAAGTTAGCCCGTTTTTCGAGTGAACGTAAAGTGCTGGGGGATATAAATAAAAACAGTGCTTTCGGTATATTCGGAACGCTTAAAGAGCCAATTGCGAATGGCGGTTGGGATGAGCCAATGGAAATAGCGTTATCACATCAGGTAAAAGAAGGACCAGCGGAGATTCTGACTGTAGTAAACGGGGAAGAAGTTAAGAAATTTGGAATTGAAGTTGTAAGCAGTACTGAGCAGAAATTTCCGGCAACTAAAGGAATGGTTATTAAAGTAACGGATCCAGAACTCCTTGAAACAACTGGTGGGATTGTTCAAGGGATGAGTGGAAGCCCGATCATACAGGACAACAAAATAATCGGAGCTGTCACACATGTATTTGTAAATGATCCGACTTCCGGTTATGCATGCCATATTGAGTGGATGCTGCAGGAAGCCGGCGTAGATATATATCAAAACGAAGCTAAGGCGAGCTGATTAATCAGCCCGCCTTTTTTTTACTTCATTTTCTTTTCAATCGTCACCTGAAATGTAGTGATTAAAACAAGTGGGATCAACAGCACAAGAAGAACCGGGAGCTGGGGAAAAACCGATATCATAAGCGGATAGGCGGTCATCACTGCTGCAACTATTGATACGGTCAGCCACATAGCAATATATACATTTTTACATGCTATTCGTATGACCTGTTCCTCTCTTTCATCAGCAGAAAACAGTTCTCCTGGAATAAGTAAGTGTTTCAGTGACCGTTTACCTTTTGGTAAAAGTTTTGAAAACACGAAGGGAACAATGAAACCCAGGGCTAATAAAGCAATCATAGGCATTAGATTCATTTTCATAACCCAGGGGGGCTCAGGACTCTCGGCGATACCCGCAAGCTGCTGACTCGCATTTAACAACTCAAACATTCCCCAGCCAAACAGCGCTAACAAGACTAAATTAAACAAGTAGGTTACGCGTGCAATTTTCATCCTTCATCCCATCCTTTCTTAATTGAAAATACCTCCTCCAGGTTCATGCAGAATACATCACTGATCTTTAGTGCAAGGAGTACTGAAGGCAGGTAATCTCCTTTTTCAATGGCTGCAATTGTTTGCCTTGTTACTCCGGCATCGTCAGCAAGAGCTTGCTGGGTCAGTCTTTTCCTTGCGCGAAGCTCTTTAACACGGTTGTAGAGTTTTTCTTCCATCCGGCATCCCTTCCATCATTTTCTAATTGTTTCCATTGTATACTATGTTTAACTTAATGTAAAGAGTACTTAACATTTTTTCGGTGGGAATACCTTAAAACGAAATATGTTACAATGAATAGAGATTTTTCGACAAACATTCAAGAATAAACAGTGTTTTAATCGAATATAGTCGAAAACAAGAGTATAAGCTTAAAAACGAGAGAAAAGATAAGTTTTTTTAGAAAAAATAAGAAATCAAAAGGAATTGGGTTCTGTTTGTCGAATCTATATTCAAATGAACCGAAATTGTAATGGGGAGGAAAAACATCGTGCAAAATGTAAAAGTGTGTGTAGCGGATGACAATCGTGAACTGGTCATGTTACTAGAAGAATATATTGACTCTCAGGAAGACATGGAAGTAATCGGGAAGGCTTATAATGGACAGGAATGTTTGGATCTGGTCGAGGAAGCTGAGCCGGACGTTCTTATTTTAGATATTATCATGCCTCATTTGGATGGACTGGCAGTTCTCGATAAGATGAACAATCTAAAGCTTTCCAAAAGACCGAACATCATAATGCTTACCGCTTTCGGACAGGAGGACGTTACTAAAAAAGCTGTGGAATTAGGGGCATCATATTATATACTAAAGCCGTTTGACATGGATACACTTATTGGTAAAATCCGTGATGTGAGTGGAAATGCTTCCAGCTACGTGAAGAAGTCTTCAGGCAGTATGCAAGGGATGAGGAAGGAAAACAAGCCCATGAATCTGGATGCCAGTATTACCAGCATTATTCATGAAATCGGTGTTCCTGCTCATATTAAAGGGTATATGTATCTTAGGGAAGCAATTACGATGGTATACAATGACATCGAACTTCTCGGTTCCATTACGAAAGTACTTTATCCCGACATTGCAAAAAAATTCAATACGACAGCAAGCCGTGTAGAACGTGCCATCCGCCATGCAATTGAAGTAGCATGGAGCCGGGGTAATATTGAATCAATCTCCAAAATGTTCGGCTACACAGTCAGTGTAAGCAAGGCAAAACCAACAAATTCTGAATTTATCGCAATGGTTGCTGATAAACTCCGAATCGAACACAAAGTCAGCTGATAGCCAACATGCAGAAATGGCAGAAAGAACGATCAAGGGGCCACACCTCCGGATCGTTCTTTTTTTATTTTCCAAAATCAAGGTTTGAGTGAAAAGAAGTACTTACGTACATACTAACCGTAATTCTCATTTACAGGAGGACATGGCCATGAATGGACCTGTCATCGTCGGGGCCGGATACTACGGTGAAAAAACGAAAGATCTGGTAAGGAATATGCCTGATCGTTCCATTGCCCTTATCAATCATAAGGATATTGACCTTGTTGCAGCCGAATCTCTTATTAAAAAAGAAGTTAAAGCAATTGTCAATGCTGGAGAATCCATGTCCGGCACTTTTTATCATGAGGGTGTGAAGCTGTTATTGGAACACCACATTCCCGTCTATGACCTTAAAACGTCTTCGAGGGATCTCGAATATTCCGGAATTGAAATCATGATTACAGACAGAGAGATTTTCAGGAAAATAAAAGGTCAGTGGACCAGGGCAGGTGAAATCTCGAAGTGGGATTCCACAAAGCTTATGGTGCGTATAGCTGAAAGTTATGACAGACAGATGCACACTTTTACTGCATTTATGGAAAACAGTTTAACCTTTGCCCAAAATGAACTACCACTGTTTATCAAAAGTGTGGAATCCCTTGAGGCAATTCCCGAGCTGGAGGGGAAGCGTGTTATCGTGGTGGCAAGAGGTCCGGGTTATATGAAAGACCTTCTTTACTGGCAGGATATGATAAGAACTCCGAAAACAGTCATTCTTGCAGTGGATGGAGCGGCTGAAGGGGTTTTGGGTGCCGGAGCAGTGCCGGATTTTGTAATCGGTGATATGGATTCCGTTCCTGACGACATTCTTACTCTTTCATCCACGTTTATTGCTCATGCTTATATGAGTGGTGAAAGTCCTGGCTACCTCCGTCTTAAAAAGGCTGGTAAAACTTCAAGTACCTGCAGGTTTCCCGGTGTCAGTGAAGACCTGGCTATTGTTCTTGCAGGTAAATCAGGTGCTGAGCATATCTATACAATAGGCTGTAGAACGGGCTATCTGGAAATGCTTGAAAAAAACCGGCCCGGTATGGGTTCCACCCTTCTGACAAGGTCTTTTCTTGGTGATAAAGTAAGTGATATTAAAGCATCTCATAAGTTTCTTACTTCTGTAGGTCCTTTCTACTCGGGAGGTAAAAGAAAAAGCATACACCGGCTTCTTGAAGAAAAGCTGGAGTGGGAAGGTGAGGGGGGGGAAGGGCGTAGATGAAAGTTGATGTAGTAATTCCTGCTTATAACGAAGAAAAAAATATCGGAGAAACCCTCAGTGCCCTTCGCAATGAGGATTGGGTCAGCAGGATACTGGTCATTGATGATGGAAGTACTGATAAAACTTCCAGAATTGCATTCGACTACACGGATTATGTGTACCGTTTCCATGTTAATCAAGGAAAAGCGCAGGCTGCAATAACAGGGTTAAAACAAACGAAGAGTGATTATGTAATGCTGTTGGATGCTGATTTAAAAAGCACTGCAAAACATGCATTCAATCTTTTACGTCCCTTAAAAATGAACGAGGCTGATGTAACGGTGGCGATGTTACCTCCTGATTCAGCAAACAAAGGTTTCGGGTTTATGAAGAGACGGGCACAAAGAGTCCTTGAACGGCGATTTCAAGTACACATGACAAGCCCTTTATCAGGACAGAGGGCTTTTCACAGAAGGTGGCTGAAGAGTCTTTCTGAAGATGTGAGACACAGCAGATACGGCTTTGAAATGGCATGCAATCTTGATCTTCTTAAAAACGGAGCTGTCATCAAAGAAGTACCTGTAAAAATGGAACATCATGCCTACGGTAAAACCGTGCGGGGAATGATTCACAGGGCAAGACAATGGTATGAAATGGAGCGTATTTTATGGCATCGTACCTCTGGAAACCTATATTAATCCTTATCTTCTACAGTGTAACGAGGCGCATGTTCATAAATAATAAATGGACTGTACCAAATGTCCGTCAAAAGAATGTGCCCTACAATTTCGGCATGGTATTTTTACTCTGGGTAACATTGGAGATTGTTCAGCCCGGGCTTACTTCCATAAACATGCCTGACTACTGTTTTCTCTTCGCCACCTGGATGATCGGCTGGGTCGATGACCGTTTCGGCAAGGCATACCCAAAAGGAATTAAGGGTCATGTTCAATATTGTTTCATGAATCGTACAGTGACGACGGGTCTTATAAAAGCAGGCGGAGGCGCTGTAATTGCCGGCCTTTATTTATCAATGCTGTACAGAGGGGAGAGCATTACCCAGCTCGAGGCCCTTTTTTATCTTCCACTCGTAACCTTGCTTCCCCATGTCGTAAACCTCCTTGACACCCGTCCTTTAAGAGTGATGAAAGCAGCCACACTGATGATAATGGCAGTTATCGTTGTTTCGGCAGGGTTTCCGCAAATAAGCGGACTGGGTATTCTCCTCCTGTTATGGGCCAGGGAAGAAGCTGGAGAGAAGACGATGCTCGGCGATAACGGTGCAATGCTCGTCGGTGCCTACCTGACTATTGCCATTATGCATACAGGCAGTGACGGATTTGTTTTTATCTCAACGATGGTGTGCGGATGCCTTACATTAATTGCTGAGAAGTACTCCATAAGCAAGCTGATCATGAATACCAGAATGTTAAGTGTTATCGATCTTTTTGGGCAAAAAAGATCCACTTCGTAATAAAGACGGCGGCTCATGAAGTGGCATTGATCCCTTGTGAGTCCTGCGTTTTTGTAAAATAGACTCAAAAACGTTACGTGTTAAATTCCACACATTGCACTTTCCACGGGCGGCTCGATCCTCAGCGCTGCGCTTCCGGGGGTCTCCCCCATAGCCATCAAGTTAAGGGATTTAAAAATTTGAAGCAGAAGAAGTCAGGATGTAGCCCGAATGCCCTTCGCTTTCCGCGGGAAGCTGGTGAGCTTCCTCGTGCTTTCGCACTCCGAGGTCTCACCTTTGCTTTTCATCCCGCAGGACTCTACGTATATTTCATCCGTTAAGTTAGTACATTGTTCGGGTTCTCAGCTAAACACGTTCGTTATGTCCCAGCCTCATTTCCTACGATCAGTCAAGCCTAATATCATGTTTTTGCTGTAAAAGATAATGAAGGCGCAGTGCCTGAGACTCCTGGGGCTGTGGGGGCCGGGCAAGACCCCACAGGACGCAATACGAAGAGGCTTTCCGGCACCGCCGCGGAAAGCGAAAGGCACGCAGGCTGCACCTTTAAGGACGTGAAAAAAGCAACAATTTATGCGAAAACAAAGTTTCGGATAAATTGTTGCTTTTTAACATAAAAAATAAAGTAAAAGGCTTTGATCCCTGCTAAGAGGGCTTTAATCATTGAAGAAGCCATTTGAGAGGAAAAATATTTACGAAAAGAGCATCAGGTTAAGACTGTTTTTGAAACCGTGGTGCTACTTTGTTGTTCTTACGGTCCCGATGCAGAATAAATCCTCCAATAAACCATACCCCCAGAATAAGTGCAAGGAGTCCTGCGAAAAATTGCAACAATAAAAAAGGAAAAGGAGGGTTTAATATAGTAAAAACAGTGTCTCTCATTAATTTAATTCCGTAACCTGCGATTAACCCGGGAATAACGAGTACAATCAGGGCCAAAAAACGCTGTATAGTCATAAGATAATTCCTTTCTGTTTTTCGGTAAAACATTAACTATAGTCTTATTTTAAACGAATATTGGCATGTCCGCAAACCTGACAAAAGGTTCATCCGCCAGCCCGGGTTGCGGTATTGTTTCTTGCTTTTACTATGAAAAAAATTGCATAAAGGGTAAACTAATGGGTAGAAGACTGTAAATGGAGGTGTTGCCTGTATGAAACGAATTCTGCTTATCGGAGGTGGAAGGGGAGGTGCTTCATTATTTGATGTACTCTACAATACTGCTTACACAAAAGTTGCAGGAGTTGTAGATATAAATCCGGACAGTCCCGGATGCAGAAAGGCAAGAAACTGCAATATACCGGTTTTTACAGAGTGGGAACAGGCACTTCAGGACCTTGCTCATTTAGATGCCGTCATTGAAGTAACCGATGATTATGCTCTTTACGAACAGGTAAAAAGGAAGCTTGCAGGCAGGCCGGTCTCCATTATACCGAGCTCAGTAGCCTCGATCTTATTTTATCTTATTGAAGAAAAAGAAGAGTTATTATATGAAAAAACACAGCACTTTTCAAAGCTCGAACTAATCCTGGATTCTACACACGATGGAATGATCGCTATCGACCAGAATGAAAAGATCACTTTGATTAATAAGCGTGCAGAAGAGATGTCAGGATTAAACAAAGAAGATATTATGGGCACGGAAATAAGTAAAGTTCTCCCCACAAGTGAACTCCCGAGGGTACTCCATACAGGGAAAACCGAACAAAACCGTCGCCAGATCATTCAGAAAAACAGATCGATTGTTACAACGAGAATGCCGATAAAAGATGGAAACAAGATTATTGGTGCTCTGGGGGTATTTAAAGATATTACGGAAATAGAAGAAATGGCAGAAGAAGTTACAAATCTTAAAAGTGTACAGACAATGCTTGAAGCGATTATTCACTCTTCAGATGATGCCATAAGTGTGGTGAACGAAGAAGGAAAGGGACTTATGATAAACCCTGCCTATACACGCCTCACAGGTCTTACAAAAGAGGAAGTGCTTCATAAACCTGCAACTACGGACATTTCTGAAGGAGAGAGTATGCACCTTCAGGTATTAAAAACAAGAAAGCCGGTCCGCGGTGCGAGAATGAAAGTGGGTCCGAAGAAAAAGGATGTCCTTGTAAACGTAGCCCCTGTAATTGTAGATGGCACATTAAAAGGCAGTGTAGGTGTTATCCATGACTTATCTGAACTGGAAACCCTTAACACTGAGCTTGAGAGAGCAAAGCAGATTATCCGTACTCTTGAAGCTAAATATACATTTGAAGATATTATTGGCCAGTCTGAGGAATTTACCTTTGCCATCGAACAGGCAAAAATGGCTGCCAAAACGCCTGTTACCATTCTCCTGAGAGGGGAATCGGGGACGGGAAAAGAGCTTTTTGCTCATGCGATACATAATGCAAGTGACAGGAAATACAACAAGTTTGTAAGAGTAAACTGTGCTGCGATTTCTGAAAGCCTGCTTGAAAGCGAGTTATTCGGCTACGAGGAAGGGGCTTTTTCAGGAGCCAAACGGGGCGGGAAAAAAGGGTTGTTTGAAGAAGCACATGGCGGGACAATTTTTCTTGATGAGATTGGTGAATTAAAGAGCCAGACTCAGGCAAAACTGCTCCGGGTCCTTCAGGAAAAGGAAGTTGTGAGAGTAGGGAGTACGAAAACCCTTGATATTGATGTCAGGGTAGTGGCGGCTACAAATGTCAATCTTGAGAAAATGATGAACACCCAGGAATTCAGAAGTGACCTCTATTACCGTTTAAACCGGATGCCAATTCAGATTCCTCCCTTAAGAGCTAGAAAAGAAGACCTAGAAAAGCTGTGCAGGCATCTCTTAACTAAATTAAACCAGGACTATGGAAGAAATGTAGAAGGACTTACTGAAGAAGCGGTTGCCCATCTTCAGACGTATCAATGGCCAGGGAATGTACGGGAACTGGAAAACGTTCTGGGGCGTGCAATGATTCATACACACTTCTCAGTCCATTACATTGATAAAGAACATCTGCCCAGGTTCAGCGACCTTAAAACGCAGGAAAATCATACGGAATCGGTTTTTGAAAATGGTGAAATCCTAAGCCTGGCAGAACAAATGAAAGAGAAGGAAAAACAGATTATTGCAGAAGCTTTGTCTGTATGCAACGGCAACAAAACAAAAACGGCTCAGGCCCTCGGGTTATCCATCCGTAATTTATATTATAAGATGGACAAACTATCCATCAAAAGATGATTTTCACACCAAATTGCGTGCAATTACTTGCGTGGTATGAAAAAATTTGCATATACCCACAATTGATTTGTCGATTAACCCCGCGAACTGTAAGCGGTTTCCGTCTTTGGTTAGTTGGCATGGTTTTTGCATTATAATTCAGGTGGATCATCGTCATATATGAAAGGCGGGTTTACGTTGACTTTTGAAGACTTACTTAAAGAAATACAGTCATCTGTCAGAAGTGAAAGAAAAGTAGCAGTAGCACACGCAACAGATGAAGGGTTGTTTTTTGCTGCAAAACAGGCTTTGGAATACGGGATTGCTTCGTTTATTTTTGTCGGTCCATTAGAGCTTATGAAAGATCTCTCAAAACAAACAGGTGTATCCGCAATTGAACGATGTGAATTTATTGACAGTGAAACCGAGCAGGAATCGGCAATGATTGCAGCCGGACTTGTGGGTAAAGGTGACGCTGATGTACTTATGAAAGGCATGGTTGGAACTTCTACGCTCCTAAAAGCTGTTTTGAATAAAGAGAGTGGGCTTCGCACAGGGAATGTTCTATCTCATGTAGCTGCATTTGATCTCCCGGCACGGACCGGACTGTTGTTCGTGACAGATGCTGCTATGAATATTGCACCTGATTTAAAAGAAAAAATTGCGATTACACAAAATGCGGTGGACGTGGCAAAGAGTATCGGTATCAAAACACCGAAAGTAGCTGCGTTGGCGGCTGTGGAAACAGTAAATCCTGCAATGCAGGCTACACTTGATGCTGCAGTACTTACTCAGATGAATAAAAGAGGCCAGATTGCCGGTTGTACGATTGACGGACCTCTTGCCTTTGATATCGCAGTATCACCAGAAGCAGCCCGCCAGAAAAAGGTTCACTCTGACGTAGCGGGGTATGCTGACATTCTGGTGGTGCCTGCTATAGAAACAGGTAATGCTCTCTATAAGTCCCTAACCATCTTTGGAAATGCAGAAGTAGGAGGAATCATTACCGGTGCCAAGGCACCCATTGTCTTAACATCAAGGGCAGATTCAACGGAAAGCAAGCTTCTTTCCATTGCTGTTGCTGTCGGCTCGGCAGGTTGAGCCTTAAAGTGGTTAAAATGTCCAGCCTTTAATGGAATGATCAATAATAAATATTGGAATCCGGGGAGAAAGTGACCGGGAATATGAGGAGGAAGAAAAAATGGAACTATTTAAAGATATGGAAACGTATGATTATGAGCAGGTTGTGGTCTGTCAGGATAAGCAGTCAGGGCTGAAGGCGATTATTGCCATCCACGACACAACGCTCGGACCTGCACTTGGCGGAACACGGATGTGGACGTATGAATCAGAAGAGTATGCTTTTGAAGATGCTCTCAGACTTGCAAGAGGGATGACGTATAAAAATGCAGCGGCCGGCTTAAATCTTGGAGGCGGTAAGACAGTAATTATTGGCGACCCTCGTAAAGATAAAAACGAAGCCATGTTCCGTGCTTTCGGACGGTATATTCAAGGGCTGAACGGCCGCTATATTACAGCAGAGGACGTTGGTACGACCGTAGAAGATATGGATTTAGTCTACCAGGAAACACCGTTTGTCACAGGTATCTCCCCAGCATTCGGTTCTTCGGGCAATCCATCCCCGGTAACGGCTTATGGTGTATATGTGGGTATGAAAGCTGCCGCAAAAGAAGCCTTCGGTACAGACTCCCTTGAAGGAAAAAGAGTGGCAGTCCAGGGTGTTGGTAATGTTGCCTATAACCTTTGCCGTCACCTCCATAAAGAAGGAGCACAACTGATTGTTACAGATATCAATGAAGAGGCTGTAGCAAGAGTGGTTGAGGAGTTTGGAGCAGAGAGTGTAGGCATCAACGATATTTACAGTGTGGACTGTGACATTTATGCACCTTGTGCCCTTGGAGCAACAATTAATGATGGAACCCTTTCACAGCTTAAAGCAAAAGTCATTGCCGGTGCAGCAAACAACCAGCTAAAAGAGACACGGCATGGTGATGCTCTTGAAGAAAAAGGGATGATTTATGCTCCCGATTATGTCATTAACTCCGGTGGCGTTATTAATGTAGCGGATGAACTGAATGGCTATAACCGTGAGCGGGCAATGAAGAAGGTGGAGACCATTTACGATAACATTTCCAAGATCTTTGAAATTGCAAAACGTGATAACATTCCAACTTATGTTGCAGCTGACAGAATGGCAGAAGAGCGTATTGAAACGATGCGTAAGTCAAGAAAGCAGTTCCTGCAAAATAGTATGAGCATCATCAGCCGGGGAAGAAAATAATTACCGGGACGTGACTCACTGAATAAAGAAAAGGTTCCGCCATTTTGGCGGAAAGCTTGGTTTTAACTTGATGGAGGTAAGCGAAGTGGAGAATAGAGAATACCGAATTTTAGCGATCAATCCAGGTTCAACATCTACGAAAATTGGCATCTTTGACAATGAAAGAGCAATCATGGAGGAAACGATTCGTCATGATCGTGATTCATTGGCAAACTATGATTCCATCATCGATCAATATCCATTTCGTAAACAGATGATCTTGGAGACTCTCGATAATCAGGGAATCAATTTATCCAAATTATCTGCCGTCGTAGGCAGAGGGGGGCTTCTCAGGCCTATAGAAGGTGGAACCTACGAAGTGAATGACCTCATGCTGAAGGATTTGCGTGAAGGATACTCCGGACAGCATGCATCCAACCTCGGAGGAATTGTGGCAAATGAAATTGCAAGACAGCTGAACATTCCTTCTTATATTGTCGACCCTGTTGTGGTTGACGAAATGGATGAACTGGCAAAAGTCTCCGGATTTGCTGATTTTGAAAGGAAAAGCATCTTTCATGCACTCAACCAAAAGGCCGTGGCCAGAAAAGCAGCAAAAGAAAAAGGGTGTAAATATGAAGAGATGAATCTCATTGTCGTCCATATGGGCGGAGGCATCACTGTAGGTGCCCATAAAGGTGGACGAGTCATTGATGTAAACAACGGGCTTCACGGGGAAGGACCGTTTTCTCCTGAAAGAGCGGGGACAGTTCCTGCAGGTGATTTAGTTGCTATGTGCTTTAGCGGAGAATATTATTCCGATGAAGTAATGAAAAAAATTGTCGGACAAGGCGGCCTGGTCGGTTACCTCGGGACAAATGACGCCGTTGAAGTGGAGAAGCGGATTGCTTCCGGGGATGACAAGGCGGAGCTTGTGTATCATGCAATGGCCTATCAGATTGCCAAGGAAATTGCAGGTTCAGCAGCAGTTTTAAAAGGTGAAGTAGATGCCATCATTCTTACAGGCGGTCTTGCTTATGGAAAAGATTTTATCCACCGGATTATTGAACGAATTCACTGGATTTCGGATGTTATTGTAAAGCCTGGGGAGAACGAGCTTGAAGCATTGGCAGAAGGAGCTCTCCGGGTGCTCAGAGAAGAAGAAACAGCAAAAGTATATGCTGAAGCGAAAGTGAAAAACACGGCAGATTTCAGCTGAAGAGGAGGAAAAGTATATTATGTCAAAAGATTATGATTTAGTCATTTTAGGGGCCGGGACCGGCGGCTATGTAGCCGCCATCCGCGCAGCCCAGCTCGGTATAAAAGTGGCAATTGTTGAAAAAGGGAAACTGGGCGGGACATGCTTACATAACGGATGTATACCAAGTAAGGCATTACTTCGCAGTGCCGAGGTTTTTCAGACTGTTAAAAAAAGTGCAGATTTTGGTGTGACCGCCGGTGAGCCGGTTCTTGATTTCAGTCAGGTTCAAAAGCGCAAAGAGGGAATTGTTGAACAGCTCTATAAAGGTGTTCAGCATTTAATGAAAAAAGGAAAAATCGATGTATTTAAAGGTCACGGCCGGATTCTTGGTCCTTCGATCTTTTCTCCGTCACCCGGAACGATCAGTGTAGAAAACCTTGATGGAACGGACAATGAAATGCTTGTTCCGAAGAATGTTCTGATAGCGACCGGAAGCCACCCGAAAACGCTTCCGGGTCTTGAGTTAAACGGAACAACCATCATGTCATCCGATGATGCATTAAAACTGGAATCACTTCCCCAGTCAATCACCATTATCGGAGGTGGAGTAATCGGGATAGAGTGGGCATCCATGCTGTCTGATTTCGGAGTAGAAGTTACGGTTCTTGAGTATGCTTCGCACGTTCTGCCTCTTGAAGATGAAGATATTTCAAAAGAAATGAAGCGAGCCTTAAAAAAGAAAAAAATTACGGTTATCACGGATGCCAAGGTTCTTTCCGGTGAGGTTGAAGAGCAGGATGGACAAGTGACTGTCCCTTATGAGCATAAAGGAGAGACGAAGGCAGTGACGAGCGAGAAAGTGCTTGTATCTGTCGGTCGGGCTGCCAACGTTGATGATATCGGTCTTCAAAATACGGATATCCAGGTTGAGAATGGTTACATTGCTGTTAACGAACACTATCAGACAAAAGAATCTCACATTTATGCCATCGGTGATGTAATTGGTGGTCTGCAGCTCGCACATGTAGCTTCACATGAAGGAATAGCAGCTGTTGAGCATATGAATGGCCAGGATGCCCATCCTGTCGATGCTGACATGGTTGCAAAATGCACCTATTCTTCTCCAGAGGTAGCGAACGTAGGCCTTACGGAGAAAGCAGCAAAAGAAAAAGGATACGAAGTAAAAACAGGGACATTTCCTTTTAAAGCTATCGGAAAAGCCCTTGTGTATGGTGACACAACAGGTTTTGTAAAATTTGTGTCCGACGCAAAAACAGACGATTTACTTGGTGTTCATATGATCGGTCCTCATGTAACAGACATGATATCTGAAGCAGCCCTTGCTAAAGTACTTGATGCAGCACACTGGGAAGTGGCAGAAACCATCCACCCCCACCCGAGCCTGTCTGAAGCAATTGGTGAAGCCGCTCTTGCAGTTGATGGGAAGGCCATCCATGGATAAGCAAATGAACGAAAGAATAGAAGGAGGGACTACAATGGCAGAACAGCGCCATGAACAATTAGGATTGTCCAACGAAGATGTATTTGAAATGTATGAGCAGATGCTCCTTGCACGAATGATTGACGAACGAATGTGGTTACTTAACCGGGCAGGTAAGATCCCGTTTGTTATCTCCTGTCAAGGACAGGAAGCGGCCCAGGTTGGAGCTGCCATGGCTTTGAACAGAGAGAAAGATTACGTGCTGCCTTATTACCGTGATATGGGTGTTGTCCTTACATTCGGTATGACGGCAAAAGAACTCATGCTTTCCGGATTCGCGAAAGCAGAGGATCCAAACTCCGGCGGACGCCAGATGCCTGGTCACTTCGGGCAGAAGAAGAACCGGATCGTAACAGGATCTTCTCCGGTTACAACCCAGGTTCCTCATGCAGTAGGTTTCGGCCTGGCTGCAAAAGTGAAAAACCAGGATTTCGTAAGTTTTACCACTTTTGGGGAAGGGTCTTCCAACCAGGGGGACTTCCACGAAGGAATTAACTTTGCAAGTGTTCACGATCTCCCTTGTATTTTCATGTGTGAAAACAATAAATATGCCATTTCTGTTCCTTATGACAAGCAGCTGAGATGTGAAAAAGTATCGGACCGTGCTATCGGATACGGGATTCACGGAGAAACAGTGGACGGTAATGATCCTCTTGCAGTGTATGAAGCAGTGAAAAATGCCCGTGAAAGAGCAGTTCGCGGGGACGGACCTTCTTTAATTGAAACTATTTCCTACCGTTTGACACCACACTCAAGTGATGATGATGACAGTGTGTACCGTGAGCGGTCTGAAGTGGAAGAAGCAAAAAAACTGGATGCCATCTTCACATTTGGCGATTACTTACGTGATGCCGGTATCCTTACTGAAGAGAAAGAAAAAGAACTTAAAGACAGACTGAGAAAAGTGATCGACGAAGCAACAGACTATGCTGAAAAAGCGCCATACGCTGATGCAAAGACGGCATACGATCACGTTTATGGAGGGGAGTGACACGATGGCGGTTAAATCTTACATCGAAGCAATTACATTGGCTATAAAAGAAGAAATGGAAAGAGATGAAAACGTCTTTGTACTGGGAGAAGACGTAGGAAGGCGCGGAGGTGTTTTCCGAGCTACAAACGGACTTTATGAACAATTTGGCGAGTATCGTGTACTTGATACTCCGCTTGCTGAATCTGCCATTGCCGGAGTAGGAATCGGAGCCGCTATGTACGGCATGCGTCCCATTGCCGAAATGCAGTTTGCTGACTTCATCATGCCTGCTGTAAACCAGATTGTTTCAGAGGCTGCCAAAATCCGCTACCGATCAAACAATGACTGGCACTGCCCGATTACGATCCGCGCACCATATGGCGGCGGTGTTCACGGAGCTCTTTATCATTCACAGTCCGTTGAAGCGTTGTTTGCAAATGTTCCGGGATTGAAAATTGTAATGCCTTCAACTCCTTATGATGCAAAAGGTCTTTTAAAAGCTGCGATTCGTGACGATGACCCGGTTCTGTTTTTTGAACACAAACGTGCGTACCGTCTTATTAAAGGGGAAGTACCTGAAGATGACTACACACTGCCGATTGGAAAAGCCGAAGTGAAGCGTGAAGGGGAAGACATTACCGTAATAACTTATGGCCTTTGTGTTCACTTTGCCATGCAGGCTGCTGAAAAACTGGAAAAAGACGGATACAGTGCACACATTCTTGATTTACGGACTGTGTACCCGCTTGATCGTGAAGCAATTGTGGTAGCTGCGAAGAAAACGGGGAAAGTCCTGCTTGTTACAGAAGACAACAAAGAAGGCAGCATCATGAGTGAAGTATCTGCCATTATTTCAGAAGAATGTCTCTTTGATCTTGATGCACCTGTCCGCCGTCTTTGCGGACCTGATGTACCGTCAATGCCTTATGCACCGACGATGGAAAAAGAATTTATGGTCAACCCTGATAAAGTAGAAGCGGCAATGAGGGATTTAGCCGAATTTTAATTGAACTGGAGGTACCAAACCGTGGCAACGAAAATCACAATGCCCCAGCTTGGGGAGAGTGTTACAGAAGGAACAATATCAAAATGGCTGGTCCAGCCGGGCGATCACGTTAATAAATACGATCCGATTGCGGAAGTAATGACAGATAAAGTGAATGCAGAAGTACCGTCTTCTTTTACAGGTACAATTGCAGAACTTGTCGCAGACGAAGATGAAACAATTGAGGTTGGCGGTGTTATCTGTACCATCAGTGTCGAAGGTGAGGAAGCACCGGAGGAAGAAACAAATGATGCACCTGATTCTGAAGCGGGCGGGGAGCCTGAGGCTGAAGAAGAAGGAGATACTTCTAATAAAAAACGTTATTCTCCTGCTGTATTACGCCTTGCTCAGGAGCATGGCATTGACCTTGAACAGGTTACTGGAAGAGGCCGCGGGGGCAGAATTACCCGAAAAGACCTTCAGACGTTAATTGACAGCGGCTCTGTTCCTTCTAAAGATACGGCACCGAAGTCAGCAGAACCGAAGCATCAGACGCAGCAAACTGAAACCGTTTCAGATGCGCCGCAAGCGCCAAAGGCATCGAAAGCACCTGAGCCGGTCGTAAGCGGCCGTGTTGAAGAAATTCCTGTTTCGGGTGTTCGTAAAGCGATTGCCCAAAACATGGTTAAATCCAAGCACGAAGCACCTCATGCTTGGATGATGGTGGAAGTGGATGTCACAAACCTTGTGAAGTACCGAAATAAAGTGAAAAACCAATTTGCAGAGCAGGAAGACATGAAGCTTACATTTTTGCCATTCTTCGTAAAAGCGGTTGTAGATGGACTTAAGAAATACCCGCAGATAAATTCAAGCTGGCAGGGGGATAAAATTCTACGCCACAAAGATGTACACATTTCTCTGGCAGTAGCTACGGAAGATTCATTGTTTGTTCCTGTCATTAAGCATGCAGATGAACAATCCATAAAAGGGCTGGCAAGACAGATTGATACTCTTGCAAGCAAAGTACGGTCCGGCAGCCTGAGCCAGGCTGACATGCAGGGCGGTACATTTACCGTTAACAATACAGGCTCTTTTGGTTCGGTAATGAGCCAGCCAATTATTAACCACCCTCAGGCAGCAATCCTGAGTGTGGAATCAATCGTGAAAAAACCGGTTGTACTGGATAATGATGCGATCGCAGTAAGACATATGGTGAATCTCTGTATGAGCCTTGACCATCGTGTACTAGATGGTCTTATCTGCGGAAATTTCATGGCAGACGTAAAACAAACGCTCGAAACAATGAACGAAGAGAATATCAGCTTATATTAAGTAATAGAAAAGCTGTTAAGAGGAAAACCTCTTGGCAGCTTTTTTGTGTTTTCAAACAATGTTGCACTGTATGGAATAGCATAATCTTGAATTTGATTGGAAAACTATCCATATCCAATTTGCAAGGAAGGTGTTAACGATGAACAGAGTGGTTTCTCTTATGATGATAATTATAATCGCATTTTCACTTATCAGTCCCATGAATACAAGCGCAGAGGAGCCGTCCCCTGCAGTAAAGAGGGACAACCATGAAAATAATGTTTACCATCAGTATTACCTTCGGCACGACGCTCTCAGACCACACTTTAATTTCTACTATGATCTGCTTATTGACAGGTATCAGCCTGAATTGAAAGAAGAATGGCGTCTGATCGTAAATGAGCGCGAGTCTCTGATAAAAAAATACAAAGAACTGAAGAAAGAAGGAAAGCTGAAAGATCACGTACAAAAGGGTGAAGCGTGGAAAGAGAAACACGAAATGGTGCAGGAGAGCTTTCTAAAAGCGGTAAAGGAACGGAATGATGAAGCAATTAAAGACGTTCTTCCAGATCTCCTCGCCTTACAAAAAGAAATGAACGACTATTTAAAGAACCATGTGAAAACAGAACAGTAGTGGATGAAGAGGGAGGAGGAGTCTTCCCTCTTTTTGCTTGGAGTGATTGTGGAAGAGCGCTCTGGAGGTGAAGGAGCTGTTAAAACGTATAAAAAATAATAAAGTCGATAAACCTACATTTACCACCGGTAAAGATGAAATAAATTCCATAGCCCCCAAGGATAACAGAGATAATATTACAAATCATAATTATTACTGTTTACAAATCGTAACAAATCCGATACAATACACTTTGTTAATAAAACGGAATCGTTACGAAAGGGGAAACTTAAATTGAAAAGGGTTAAGGCTGGATTATTATCAACAATGCTCGCTGCATCAGCGTTTTTAGCAGCTTGCGGCGCTGAGGAGGATGCTACAGAGGAACAACAAACGGACGGAGAGGACATTGCAGAGGAAGCGGAAGATCCTCTGCTCATTTATACAACACTTTATCCTTTGGAGGACTTTGCAAAGAAAGTTGGAGGTGAGCAGGTAGAGGTTGAAAATATTGTACCTGTCGGCGCCGATGCTCATACCTTTGAACCAACAGCACAACAAATGATCAGTGTAGCAGATGGAGATCTTTTTGTTTATAACGGTGCAGGATTCGAAGGTTTTGCAAGTTCAATTAAAGATGTTCTTGATGGTGAAAATGTAAAAGTCATTGAGGCCTCAGCCGGAGTGGATCTTATTGATTACGACCATGACCACAATCACGGCCATGAAGAAGATGAACACGGCCACGAGGATGATCACGATCACGGCCATGAGGAAGATGGACACGGTCACGAAGAAGACGATCACGGTCATGAGGAAGATGAGCATGGCCACGAGGATGGGCATGATCACGGTCATGAGGAAGATGGACACGGTCACGAAGAAGACGATCACGGTCATGAGGAAGATGAGCATGGCCACGAGGATGGGCATGATCACGGTCATGGTGATCAGGACCCTCACGTCTGGCTCGACCCTGTCCGTGCGGTAGACCTTGCTGAGAATATTAAAGAGGCACTCATTGAACTTCGTCCGGAGTCTGAAGAGTATTTCACAGAAAACTTTGAGGAACTGGAAAGAGATCTCCTTGAGCTTGATGTAGAGTTTCAGGAAATGAGTGACAACAAAACCAAGGAGACAGTTATTGTGTCTCACGCCGGGTACGGCTACTGGGATGACCGGTACGGCATTCACCAGGTTGGGATCTCAGGATTGTCCCCTAACAATGAGCCTTCAATTCAGCAGGTACAGGAAACAATTACATTTGCTGAAGACAGAGGCATTAATTACATCATGTTTGAACAGAACATTCCAACAAACATCGCTGAAACGGTCAGGGAACAAATCGGAGCAGAAGATCTCTGGCTTCATAACCTGGAAGCACTGACAGAAGAAGATGTGGAAAATGAAGAAGATTACTTCAGTCTGATGAGACGAAACATCGAGGTGCTGGAAACAGCTCTTCACGACTAATAATACACGGCCCGCATTTGTTGCGGGTCTTCTTTTTTAGGAAAATAAACGCAGACACTTGGTAAATCATCCTATACAGTGTAAAATTAAATTCAGGCTATTATAAAGGAGTGTTCACATATGGACTTTCAGCTATTTATGAATGATGTGGTTCAGACAGCACGTAAAGATATGGTTGAGGCAGGCTACGAAGAGCTTACAACCCCCGAGCAGGTAGATGAGGTATTCGGCAAGGGTGGCACAGCATTGGTATTGATAAATTCAGTTTGCGGATGTGCAGGTGGAATTGCCCGCCCTTCAGCTCATTATATGAAGAATTATGAAGTTCAGGCAGATCACTATGTAACTGTTTTTGCGGGCCAGGACCGTGAAGCTACAGCCCGTGCACGTGACTATTTTCAGGGATATGAGCCGTCTTCACCTTCTTTCGCACTCATGAAGGATGGGAAGATACAAACGATGCTTGAGCGTCACGAGATTGAAGGACATGAACCGATTGAAGTTGTTCAGAAGCTTGAGCAGGCTTTTGATACTTACTTCAAAGGGTAATACGAAGGTAAAAGGAGGTGGAAGCCTCCTTTTATTTATGCTATAATTCTCACGTTAGCGATGAGCGTCAAGTATCAGCTGCGAATTGCGTCGACGCAGAAAGCTGCGAAGCATAACTTGCAGAAAAAGAAGCAGGGGTAATTCATATGCGTGCAACGAGCTCACCTGCGTCTCCTCTGCAATGAGCGTTAATGAACAACTCAGTTTAACAGAGCCAACGAAAAAGAAAAGGAGTGTCAGTCATGCAGGAGCTTTACAAAGAAATTCATACATACTTAAACATGGATGAAGAGATTCCATTTGATCAGTTTGATGACTTTTATAAAAGAGTAATTGATAACTTTAATGCAAATGCTGATAAATTTGACGAAGAAGATGTGTGGAGAGGATTGTTCATCTCCGAGAACATCATGTCAAATGCTGATGGACGTGCGAAAGAAGAAAAAGGGACACGCACCAAAAAGTATAAAAAGATGGCACAGCGTCTTAAGCTGTGGGCTCAGAACTTCGCCGGAAGACTTCGTCAAATGGGATACAGCGATGAGCAGATGAACGAACGGTTTGAAAACATGTTTGATGAAGAAGTGTAAAATTTTTCTTTGAAGTGTAAAAATAAATCTTGATTCCTTTCTAGTTTATTGCTATACTTCAATAGTGCAAACGGAACGTGCTTCCGTTTTTGCAGGCGCCCATGGTGAAATGGATATCACACGAGATTTCGGCTCTCGCGTTCTGGGTTCGAATCCTGGTGGGCGCGCCAACTGAACAATACATAAACCTCCGTATATACGGAGGTTTTTCTGTATTATTATTGTGAAATAGTAAACAGACAAATAATTTTTGCATCGTTTAAAAAGGGTATAGATTCCTATACTAAACGATAAATCAGAAAAGAGGGGATTGTGTGTTTCGAATCGGGTACAGAACGCTGAAAACCGCACTTGGAGCTGCTCTGGCTATTGCGGCTGCCCAGTGGTTTCAATTAGACTTCTATGCGTCTGCAGGCATCATCACCGTCCTCTGTATACAAAAGACTAAGAAAAAGTCTTTTCAGATGTCCTGGGCCCGTCTGCTGGCGTGCGTGATCGGCCTCGTCTATGCAGGTGTTGTATTTGAAGTAATGGGATATCATCCACTCAGTGTGGGGCTGTTGCTCTTACTCTTTATTCCGACCACCCTCGTGTTAAAAGTACAGGCTGGTATTGTAACAAGTACCGTAATTATCTTACATATCTATACGCTTAAGGAAATCAGCGGTCCGATAGTAGTAAACGAACTCGCTCTGATTTTGATAGGAATCGGCTGTGCATTGCTTATGAATATATACATGCCCAGTGTGGAAACGGAACTTCTCAGACTCCAGAGTGAACTGGAGGATAAGATCAGAAGGATTCTTCATGAGTTTTCGGTTTACGTAAAAGAAGGCGATAACGCTTGGTCAGGTAAAGAATTGACTGAAGCGGCAGATATTGTCCACCGGGCGAAAAGCATATCCCTTGATAACCTGGAAAATCACGTTTTGAGATACGAAGACCTTTACTATCATTATTTTAAAATGAGGGAAAAGCAGCTTGATATCATTGAACGGATGATGCCATTGTTAACTTCTATTGACATTAAAGTAAAACAGGGGGAAATGATTGCGGATTTTCTTGAAGAACTGAGTGAAGGCGTCCATCCTGAGAATACAGCTCACTTGTTTATTGAGAGGCTTGAAGAGCTGCAGGAGTCTTTTAAAGACATGGCTCTCCCGGAGACAAGAGATGAATTTGAGACCAGGTCGGCTCTTCATCAGCTGATTAAAGAAATTGAGCAATACCTGATTATTAAAAGACAGTTCAAACCCAAAAAAGCCTACGCCATGTTTAAGTGAATACGAAACCGGTTTTAGATGAATAGTAATAAAAAATCGGACCGGGGGCTGGTATTGTGATAAATGTGGTGTTAGCGTGTCTTCTGATTGTCTCGCCGGTCTGGCCGCTGGGAGAAAACCCGCTTCCGGGAGATCCGTACGTGGTTGTGAATAAAGAACGTCATGAACTGGCTTATATATCCGAAGGGGAAATAAAAAGTATTTTTCCTGTTGCCATTGGAAAGGAAGGCGATGATACTCCTGAGGGTGAATTCAACCTGCTTGTAAAAGCAGAGAATCCATACTACCGGAAAAAAGACATTCCGGGCGGAAGTGAAAACAATCCTCTGGGAACAAGGTGGCTCGGTTTTGATGCGTTGAATACGGACGGAAGGATTTATGGTATTCACGGTACGAACAACCCTGAGTCCATCGGCCGCGCGATTACTGCAGGATGCATCAGGATGAATAACGAAGATGTTGAGTTCCTGTTTCAGGAAGTGCCTGTGGGAATGAAAATTCTGGTGATAAACGATTCCAGGACGTTTGAGGAAATTGGTATTGATTACGGGGCAATTGAATAGGAACGAAAGAGAGGCTGCATCCAAAGAAGAACTCTTTGGATGCAGCCTCATTTTATTCCCGATTTATTATTTTTACCACATTGTTGCTCCCATCATTACTGTACCAAGGAACATAATTGCAATCATCATATAAATAATGGCTTTGCGTGCTTTTCGGGGCATAGGTGAATACCTCCTTACAAGAAGTCATATATCATATTTTAATAAAAATATCCGGTTTATACAAGGGGGCATCCAAAGGTACTGGTTATGATAGGAACACATTGAATTTATTGACGAGAAGGAATTAACGGTGTCGAAATCGAAGTATAGTATGTTAGCGCTTTCTTTAACGCGGTTATTGATCTAAGGAGGTCACACACCTATGAAAACAAAAGAGACGTCATATTTTAAGCAGTGGCAGGAAAAGACTGAAAATGAAACAGCGAAAAGACCGGAACGTTCTGAGCGTTTTGAGACATCATCCGCTATACCGGTAGACCGGGTGTATACACCTGATGAACTGACCGGTTCTTATGAAACGGAACTTGGCCTTCCCGGTGAATTTCCATATACGCGGGGAATCCGCCGTACGATGTACAGGGGGCGTCACTGGACGATGCGACAATATGCAGGGTTCGGGTCCGCAAAAGAAACGAACCGACGCTTCAGGTATCTTCTTGAACAAGGTCAGACAGGTCTGAGTGTTGCTTTTGACCTTCCTACTCAGATCGGGTACGATTCCGACGATGCAATGGCCCTTGGAGAAGTTGGGAAGGTCGGTGTTGCCATTGACTCACTGGAGGATATGGAGCAGCTTCTTGAGGGGATTTCCCTCGATAAAGTAAGTACTTCGATGACCATTAATGCCCCGGCAGCTGTCCTTCTGGCTATGTACATGGTTGTAGCAGAAAAGCAGGGAGTGCCGGCTGGAAAAATACAAGGGACCATACAAAATGACATTTTAAAAGAATATATCGCACGGGGGACGTATATTTTCCCACCGAAACCTTCCATGAGACTCATAACTGATATCTTTTCATACTGTGCGGAACATGCGCCTAAATTTAACACAATTTCAATCAGCGGTTACCACATCCGGGAAGCGGGATCGAACGCCGTACAGGAACTGGCCTTTACTATTGCCAATGCGAAAGCCTATGTTGATGCAGCATTGGAGTCCGGGCTTGATGTTGATACATTTGCACCAAGACTTGCCTTTTTCTTTAACGGGCACAACCATTTCTTTGAAGAAGTGGCGAAATTCAGAGCTGCCAGACGGATGTGGGCGAAGATTATGAAAGAAGAGTATGGAGCAAAGAACGAAAAAAGCTGGCAGCTGAGATTTCATACACAAGTGGCAGGATCAACCCTCACTGCCCAGCAGCCGGATAATAATATTGTCCGTGTAGCTCTTCAGGCACTTGCAGCTGTAATGGGCGGTACTCAGAGCCTTCACACAAATGCCAAAGATGAAGCTCTCGCTCTGCCGACTGAAGACTCAGCCAGAATTGCCCTTCGTACACAGCAGATTATTGCAAGCGAAACCGGCGTGGCCGACACGATTGACCCATTGGGAGGCTCTTTTTACGTTGAATCCCTAACCGATGAGATGGAAAAAAGAGCGCAGGAATATATTAAGGAAATTGAAAACAGGGGAGGAGCCGTTGCGGCTGTTGACCAGCAGTATATGCAGCGTGAAATCCGCAGAACGGCTTATGAAACGCAGAAAAAGATTGAGAACGAACAGGAAATAGTGGTCGGGGTAAATAAATACCAGCTCGATGAAGAACCGGAGCCTGAATTACTTGAAGTGGACGAGAGCTTTGTAAGCGATCAGCATAACCGGCTGAATGAGCTCAGGGAAACCCGTGATAATACAAAAGTGAAAAAGGCACTGGAAGAGCTTAAATTTCATGCAGAAGGCAGCGCAAATCTTATGCCTTATATTAAAGAAGCCGTTAGAGAGTACGCAACGGTCGGTGAAATCTGCAATACGTTGCGAGAGGTATTTGGAGAGT
Organism: Alteribacter keqinensis; assembly: GCF_003710255.1. Lineage (NCBI taxonomy): Bacteria > Bacillati > Bacillota > Bacilli > Caryophanales > Bacillaceae > Alteribacter > Alteribacter keqinensis. Next base: position 685,050 of record NZ_RHIB01000001.1, read on the forward strand.
ATCAAGGATAGGGGCAGAGGAGGTAATTCATATGAGAGAAAAAATAAGAGTATTAATTGCAAAACCGGGACTGGACGGTCATGACAGAGGAGCGCTGGTCATTGCACAGGCATTAAGGGATGCAGGGATGGAGGTTATCTATACAGGGCTTCGCCAGTCACCAAAACAGATTGTCAGAGCAGCCTTGCAGGAAGATGTGGATGCCATTGGTCTTTCATGTTTATCCGGAGCTCATAACGTGTTATTCCCCGAGGTGCTGAAACTTTTAAAAGAAGAACAGGCTGAGGATATTATTGTGTTCGGAGGAGGGGTTATCCCTCATCAGGATGCAAAGAAACTGGAAGAAAACGGGATCAAAAAGATCTTTACACCTGGCACGTCAACGAAAGCTGTAGCCGCTTATATCGAACAGGCGGTCCGGGAAAAGCAGGGGTTATCAAAAGAACTTCTTGCACCGCCGTCAGGAGTTGATCACATCGGTATTGCAGTAAATGATATTGATGAAGCGATGACGTTTTATGCTGATCACCTTCATCTTAAAGCCGAGGCAGTAGTGGAAGTTCCGTCAGAAGGAGTAAGAGTCGCGTTTATTCCGGTTGGGAATACGAAACTGGAGCTTTTGGAACCTTTGGATGAAAAAAGTCCGGTAGCAGCTTTCCTGAAAAAGCGAGGGGAAGGGATTCATCATGTGGCCTTTTCTACAGGGTCACTGGAGGAACGCCTTGTGCAGCTTAAAAAAGAGGGGCTTCCTGTATTAAATGAAATACCCAAAACAGGAGCAGGCGGGTACCCTATTGCCTTTTTACATCCTAAAGCGGCCAACGGTGTACTTGTTGAACTTTGTGATCCGACGAGAAAGGGAGAAGGTGTGAAGTCGTAATGGACATGTATGATAAGATTAACGAACTTTATGATAAACGGCGGGCAATTGAGCTCGGCGGTGGGGACGAACGTATTGAGAAACAGCATGAAAAAGGAAAGCTGACTGCCAGAGAAAGAATCGATCTCCTTCTGGACGAAGGCACATTCGTTGAATTAAACCCCTACATTGAGCACCGGTGCCTGGATTTTGGCATGGAGAAAGGATCGGCTCCCGGAGAAGGTGTTGTTACCGGATACGGGAAAGTTAACGGCCGGCTTATTTTTCTTTTTGCCCAGGATTTTACTGTCTATGGAGGAGCCCTTGGAGAAATGCATGCTAAAAAAATTGCCAGTGCCATGGACCTTGCAGTAAAAAACAAAGCACCTTTTGTCGGCCTGAATGATTCAGGAGGCGCCAGAATTCAAGAAGGGGTACTTTCCCTTGATGGTTACGGGCATGTTTTTTACCGTAACTCTATTTATTCAGGTGTAATCCCTCAGATCAGTGTCATCCTGGGGCCTTGTGCAGGAGGAGCTGTGTACTCTCCTGCCATTACAGATTTTGTCTTTATGGTTGAAAAAACAAGCCAGATGTTTATTACAGGACCGAAAGTCATCCAGACAGTAACAGGAGAGCAGATCAGTGCAGAGGAATTAGGCGGCGCCTCTGTTCACGGCTCGATCAGCGGAAACGCTCATTTTTCCTGCGAGTCGGAACAAGCTGCCCTGAGTCAGGTGAGAGACTTACTCGGTTACTTGCCGCAGCATAATGAAGAGAAGCCTCCACGGCAGGAGCATAATGGTAATAAGGACGATTTTCTCTACGATCTGCCGGATGTGGTACCTTTTGATCCTGCAAGGCCTTATGATGTCAGGAAGGTTCTTGAAATGGTTGTGGATGAAGGGTCTTTTATGGAGGTTCAAAAATCATTTGCCAAAAATGCAGTGGTTGGTTTCGCAAGAATCGACGGCCGCTCAGTCGGTCTCGTTGCAAACCAGCCAAAAGTAATGGCCGGGGGACTGGACATTGACTCTTCTGACAAGATTTCCAGATTCATCAGGATGTGCGACTGTTATAACGTTCCTCTGATCACGTTTGAAGATGTTACAGGATTTTTCCCAGGGGTAAAACAGGAGCATGGCGGTATAATCCGTCACGGTGCAAAAATTCTTTACGCTTACTCGGAGGCAACTGTACCAAAGATTACGGTCATAACGAGAAAAGCGTACGGAGGTGCTTATGTTGCCTTGAACAGTAAAGCCATCGGTGCAGATCTGGTATTTGCCTGGCCGAATGCTGAAATTGCTGTTATGGGGCCTCACGGTGCGGCAAATATTATCTTTGCAAAAGAGATTAACGAAAGTGAACAACCGGAGGAAACAAGACAAAATAAGATTGAGGAGTACAGGGAGAAATTTGCCAACCCATACGTTGCAGCAGCTAATGGAATGGTGGACGATGTCATCGATCCCCGTGAAACAAGGCAGAAACTTATTCAGAGTCTCGAAATGCTTGAAAGAAAATCAGAGGACCGTCCTAAAAAGAAGCACGGGAATATCCCGTTGTAGGACATTTGATGGTTCCTTTGATATACTAAAAATGAAATAAGGCATATTGGAGGCTTTTACATGATTAACAAACAGCGTTTAGTTGATGAGTTTAAAGAGCTGGTTCAAATTGATTCCGAAACAAAATATGAAACAGCAATTGCAAAAGTACTTAAGGAAAAATTCGAGGCTCTCGATGTACACGTGAAAGAAGATGATACTATTTCTGTCACAGGACATGGAGCTGGAAACCTCATCTGCACACTTGAAGGAAAAAGTGATACAGATCCGATTTACTTTACCTCACATATGGATACGGTTGTACCGGGGAAAGGTGTGACTCCCGTTGAGGAAGATGGCTACATAAAATCTGACGGAACTACTATTCTTGGTGCTGATGACAAAGCGGGACTGGCTGCGATGTTTGAAGCAATCCGCGTTCTTGAGGAAAATAACATTGAGCATGGGACAATCCAATTTATTATTACCGTAGGAGAAGAATCCGGTCTTGTAGGGGCAAAAGCTCTTGATCCAACGGATATCATTGCAAAATATGGGTTTGCACTCGACAGTGACGGAGAAGTCGGAAACATTATTATTGCAGCGCCCACACAGGCAAAAGTTAAAGCGACCGTTTACGGAAAAACAGCTCACGCCGGTGTAGCTCCTGAAAAGGGGGTTTCAGCCATCACAATTGCATCCAAAGCGATTGCCCGTATGCCTCTTGGACGTATTGACGAAGAAACGACAGCAAACATTGGGCGTTTTGAAGGTGGAAGCCAGACAAATATTGTCTGTGATCGTGTTGATATCCTTGCAGAAGCACGTTCTCTTGTGGGTCATAAAATGGAAGAACAAGCAGCCAAAATGAAAGCGGCTTTTGAAGAAGCTGCAAATGAAATGGGCGGCAAGGCAGAAGTAGACATCGATGTGATGTATGCAGGTTTTAAACACGAAGACGGCGACGCCATTGTTGAAACGGCGAAGCGTGCTGCAAAAGCTGTGGGGAGAGAACCTAAATTGCTTCAAAGCGGCGGCGGCAGTGATGCCAACATTATTGCAGGTCACGGCGTTCCAACCATTAACCTTGGCGTAGGGTATGAGGAAATTCATACTACCAATGAACGTATGCCGATTGAGGAATTAGTTAAAACGGCCGAACTTGTTGTTGCTCTTATTGAAGAAGCAGCCAGATAAAACAAGGTTAAGAGTGTGGATTCAGTTAAAAGGCAAGAAGAAAGAAGTTGTCTTAAAAGGTCACTGCAGGAGAAAACCCATTCCTGCCGAGCTTTTTAAATGGCTGTTTTTGGAAAAAATGCTCCTTTCGTGAACGGGATAATAAAGCCAGTGCCCGAGACTCCTGGGGGAGTAGGGGGCCAGAAAAGACCCCGCAAAGCTTTAGGAGGCCACTGAAAAAGTCGAAGTCCGATTATAAGGTCACCACTTTAGGGCTCTGATTGCAACATAAAGTGGGTTTTGATTTTTTGATGTGCTAAAAGTCATTGTCGTTATAAAAACAGTATTGATTGGAGCGAATGCGCAACACTACTTCGGGAAAAGCCAGTTCCGGGGAGACCCCGCAAGCGCGCAGCGCTGAGGATCGAGCCGCCCGCGGAAAGTGCAATGAGCGGAAATCAACACCTGACTTTTCTGAGTCTATTTTAAAAAAAGTACTTTTTCAGTGGCCTCGCGAAGCATGAGGGGGCTTGCCAGCACCACCGCAGAAATCGGAGGGCACGTAGGCTTTATGTGTTTAGATCAATAGCAACAAACTATACGAAAGCAGCTTTTTAAATAGAGCAGGGGCTCCACTAATTGCTTCGAGGTTGACTAAAAAGGTAAATTTTACCTTTTTAGTCAACCTCTTTTTGTTATCTTTTTACTATATCGGGTAAACAGTAGAGAACACCTCGTGTGGAGTTGTGCATTTGTGAAAAAGTGTGACATTTTGTGGTATTCGACACGCCATTTGGCGAAATATGGTATTATATTTAAGAATCTTTTCTATATAAACTTTTAGGCTAAGGAGAAGTGACCCCATGACAGTGAGTCGGAATAATCATCTTTTAATGAATTATATCAGAGGCATGGCAAAAACACTGGAAGAAGAATGGCAGACCAGTGCGCGGGATCTAGGTCTCACATTAGCTGAACAACATATTATGTGGATCGTATACTTAGAAGAAAAAGCATCAATTTCAAGAATAGCCAAGGTAGGACTGTGGGACCGTTCCACAGTAATGCAGGTTATTAAACGGCTGGTGGGTAAAGGGTACGTTAAGGTGTTAAAAGACGACAGAGATTTACGGGTCTCATATGTCATTCTGACTGAGGAAGGCAAAGTCAAACGTCAGCAGACACAAAAAGAATCCTTTGAGCTGTTTGATTTCATAGAGGAATACCAAAAGAAAAACCCTGGATTTATGGAGCAGCTGGTATCATTCCACCGGGAAGCGAACCGCCATTTTCATGGTGATGAATTTGTAGACTGGGTAGAAACAACAACGAAGGAGTATGACATTAAAACATCAGCCTCCGGAAAAGCCTGATTTTTTAATTATCGAAGATGCCTATATTCAGAAAAACGGACTCTTAGTGCTGAACCTGTTCAAGTGCTGATTGATGGTGCCAGAGGGAAGTCCCAGGCTTACTTGTACAATATGAGTGCTCAGTGACAGAAATATTATCATTAGGCGTTTATTCTAGAGAGGAAACAAAAAAAGAGCCGACGGCTGCTTATTGAAGCAGTCCGACTGGCTCTATCAGTTCTCCGTATTCCAGAGACTCAAGGATTAACTCCTCAGAATAACCTATCTTATCTGATAGTTGCTCTATAGAGGGTGAAGGCCATTCGTTTTCCGCGTAGTGGGTCACAGTTTCCACAATAAGGTAAAGAACAGAATCATAGATGGTCTGGTTTCGGACAATTTCCGTCATTTTCGATGACCACCTTTCATGTGGGTTTTATCTATCATAACATACTTTACCATTCATGAAAGCCCTAAGCTGTTATTCATAGGATTCAAGACATTCTTTCATTAAATGCAGGGGTGTTTTTTTATGTCCGGGAACTTCCATCATTTGATTTTTTCCGCAGGGAGACGCATGATGGAGGGAGGAGGGAATCACCATGAACCACAACCGGAGGAAAGGCCGCATTATCTTTCATGTGGATATGAACAGCTTCTATGCCTCTGTTGAAGCGGCATATGACCCTGGGCTCAAAGGGAAACCCCTTGCAATTGCCGGAAATGCAAAAGAAAGAAAAGGAATTGTCGTTACGGCAAGCTATGAGGCAAGGGCACAAGGAGTAAAACCTCCAATGCCTTTATGGGAAGCAAAAAAACAGTGTCCTGAACTTGTTGTCCGTAAGCCGGATTTTGAAAAATACAGGAAAGCTTCTCAGGAAATGTTTCGGATATTGTATGAATACACTCCTCTGGTTGAACCGGTTTCCATAGACGAGGGGTACATGGATGTTACCGAAGCAGCGACAAATAACGCACTCTCCCTTGCAAAGTTGATTCAGGAAAGACTGGTGAAAGAATTAAATCTCCCTTCGAGTATCGGGATCGCACCGAATAAATTCCTTGCAAAAATGGCCAGTGATATGAAAAAGCCGATGGGAATAACCGTTTTAAGAAAACGTGAAATTAAAAATATCCTCTGGCCTATGAAAACCCAAGATATGCACGGTATCGGGGAAAAGACGGCAGAGAAATTAGAGAAGTACGGTATTTTTACAATTGGCGACCTTGCACAATCAGATCCTGATCAGTTGAAAGAAAGGCTCGGTATTGGCGGGCTCAGGTTATATGAAAAAGCAAACGGTATTGATCTTCGGCCCGTTGACCCTGATGCTGTAAATGAATTTAAAAGTATTGGCAATTCAACGACAATGCCAGAAGATATCACGGACTCTGCAAAGGTGAGGAAAGTTCTGATGAATCTTGCAGATTCAGTAGCCAGACGGATGAGAAAAAAAGAAGTGTACGCCTGGAATGTTCAGATAACCATTCGTTATCATGATCGAAAAACGATTACACGAAGCAGGAAACTGCAATATCCTGTCCGGTCACACCAGGAGCTGTTTGATGCATCATGGCTTCTTTTCGAGAAATACTGGACCCGTGAACCTGTAAGATTACTCGGTATCACAGCTATGGATCTTGTAGAGAAAGATTATGCCTACAAACAGCTTGATTTGTTCTCGTACAAAAAAGATATTAAAGATCATCAGCTTTCAAGTGCTGTTGATTCGATTCGGGATAAGTTTGGAGAAAGCATTCTTTTAAAAGGTGCCCAGCTGTCTAAAGACAGAAGTGACCAATTAAGGGATCAGAAAAGGAGAGGAACAAGCCTTGAAAAAGACTTTTTAAGAGATAATTTGTTTGATAATGACTAGGGCGATGTAAAAAAAATCCCGTAACTGATGTTGCTCATTGCTTTGAGGTTGATTCAAAAGGTATAAGCCAACCTTTTGAGTCAACCTCTTTTTTATTTTGTTTTCTTCAGAACGAAAGCGGAACTGCCGATATAATGGCTGACAATAAAGAGGTGAACGATAGTATGAATATACATACAGAGGCGGTAAACGGCCAGTCCGGCAGAAATGAAAGGCATGTACAACTCAGCCGTGGAGATATAGTTGAAGCAAAAATTACGGATAGAAAATCTGACAGGGAAGCAGTTGTATCAATCAGAGGGCAGAAGATGACCGCTTCTTTTGACAACGGTGTACCTGCGGCCTCCCGTGCATCAATAGAAATAACCGGGAAAACAGAAGAAGGCATCCGTGTCAGAGTAATTACAGAGGCTGCTTCTTCCCCTTCTTATTCCGGTGGACCATCGGTTGAAAAAACACTGTCAAAACTAGGCATAAAGGATCCGAGCCCGGAATTCAGAGCTGCTGCAGAGCGTTTTTTAAGTGCCGGAGCGGAATTGACAAAAGAGAATGTTAGAGAGCTGCAGCAATACGTGGAGCGTGGGCAGGGGACGGTAACTCAGCGGATGGAAACGATCGATCAGGCTGCAAGGCGACAGCTTGAGCCTGTCCGGTCACATTTACTGGCTTTACATCAATCTCTCCACGAAAGGGCTCTTAATACACAAATACAGGAGATGAAGAATGCTAAAAGCACCACGTCCCGTATAGGCTCATTCGGCGAAATCATTGAAAATCTCCGTTCCAAAATCCGGAGCAGTCAGGCAGTGGATGGTACAATCCAGAACTTAAAAAGAGCACTCCTGGAACAAAATCTGCATGGGAATCACCAACGCAGTATTTCGGAGCTGACTCAACGAATAACCAGTCTGATTCAGAGCGGAAAGGGGCTTGATGCGTTAAGTCTTGTGGATAACCTGGCGAACGTTCTAAATAAGAGCAACAACGTATTTCCAGTTACAGCAGTCGGGCATATGCAGAACGCACTGGTTAATGAACCTAGCTTAAAAGAAGCAGTATCAAAGATCCGGGAGTTGGCACATAGCTCTTTAACAACAGAACAGAGGACTTTTTTGGAAGGTCAGATCATTCAGGCAGAAACGTTTACGGCAAAAGGGCGTGAACTCAAGGCAAGACAGGTTGTAGCAGGCGCCCTGGAGGCGCTCAGCAGCACATCCCTCCCGGCAGAGTCTTCCGGAGCCGGCAGTACGCGTCCTGATCCTGGCCGTTATCTTGACAATGATTTTTTATCCACCCTTCCGGTAACTTCAAAAGACTATGTCGTTACTACTGTATCAGAACGGATGGCTCTTGCCACCGACGATTTTAAACTGATGCAGAGAGATGTTTCGAGACAATTGGACCGGATCGCACATATTACGATGCACGTTCGCACTGCTACACAGGTAAAACCGATGCTGGAAACCGTTATCCATCAGCTTGATAAAGCATTAATGAAAAGTGACTGGCTTCTTTTCGCAGATATGAAGACTGAACGGCGGATGCTGGAAGCGAGCAGTCAGCTTACCCGGGCAAAGGAGCTTATTGCAAGAGGGGAACATCATTCGGCCAGACAGCTCATCAAAGAGGTTCAGCAGACAGTTAACACTCTGAACTTTAAACCTGCGGATACAAAAGTGAAGCATTTTGCTACACAGCAGGCTGAGTGGCATGAGAAACGTCCAGTTCAAGACAGGCTGAATTCCTATGTAAAGGATGCGGCAAGATCTCTTGTCCAAAATGATCATTCCGGCCGGCAGGTGTTTGAAGGAATAAGGCAGCTGGGGTATTCCCGCGAATCAGAAATTGCAAGAATTCTGGCAGCAGGTAAAGGAAATGTAGAAGAGGCAAACCAGAAAAACGTAAGAGGGCTTCTTCTTCAGATGATTAAAAGTGATGAAGAGAGTGGGCGTAATCAGGCGCAACAGGTATTGATGACTTCAACAGGCCAGCAGCTTCTTGCCAGAAGTGACTCACAGCACTCGAACCTTCAGTCCCTGCTTCTGCAGTTACCCGTGCTGCTGGAGGGTCAGACTGAAAATCTGCAGGTGTTTATTAATGGCAGAAATAAATACAATGATCAGCTGGACTGGGAAAACTGCAACCTTTATTTCCTAATGGAAACGAAGAAATTGGGGGAAATAGGGATATCCCTTCAGGTGACTAACAGAACGCTTAACATTACGCTTAAAAATGATCTGCCTGGTTTCAAACACAAGCTTGAACCATTTACAAAAGCCTGCTTAAAACGACTTGAACAAGTAGGGTATACAGCCGGGGATATTCACTTTAAACCCCTTCACGATAAAGATACACCTGCTGTTCCATCTAAAAAAATTACGCCTCAGGCTACTCAGAAAGGGTTTGATTATAAAATATGATCGTCAGCCAGCACTTTAATCAAATTAAACGAAAGAGGACGAATGGACCTTCAGCCGCCGTGGTGCAGTACGATGAATCGGCCGGAGACGCTCCTCTGGTAGTTGCTCAGGGGAAGGGTGAAGTAGCCGGTCAGATTATTGCACTCGCAAAGGAACATGGTATTCCTCTGGAGGAGGATGCCAGCCTCCTGGCGAATCTTCTGGATCTGGACCTGGGGGATCAGGTCCCTCCACAACTATATTCTGTCATGGCTGAAATCCTTCTGCTGATCGAAGAAATCGATCACAGCTATTAATCTCATCGGAGGTGTAACCGATATAAGAAAGAGAAACGTTCTGAAGGGAGAACCCTCCATGATTAGTAATGAAGCCTTATATAAAAAAACGTCCCAGGAAATAACAGCTCTGTTGTACGAGGCGCTGATAAATAACCTAGAAGAAGGAAAAGGAAATATCGAATGTGCTGACTACTTGAAAGCCAACCTTCATCTGCAAAAATCAGCTGACATCCTGCAAAGGCTCGGGGCCGGACTGAACTATGAAGCCGGCATTGTTGCAGATCAGCTTGAGTCCTTATACCAGTACATATCCACTCTCGTCCTTGAAGCGAATCTGAAGAAAGACACCGTGAAAATTGATCATGCACTGTCTATCATAGAAGCAGTTACTGACGCATGGAGTCAGGCGATCGAAAATAATAAGGACACCAGGTCTGCAACAATGAAAAAACAGTCACTTGCCTATGAGCAATCTATCAATTTCAGGGAGAAGATAAAATATGAAAATCAATAACAACATTCAGGCATTGAATGCCTATCGTAACTTGTTTGAAAACCAGACCAAGACATCGAAGAACCTTGAGAAACTTTCATCAGGTCTTCGTATCAACCGGGCTGCAGATGATGCAGCAGGACTTGCCATCTCTGAAAAAATGCGATCCCAGATCCGAGGATTAAAACAAGCAGAACGTAATGCTCTTGACGGCATTTCATTGATCCAGACTGCTGAAGGTGCACTTACAGAAGTACATTCGATGCTGCAGCGAATGAGAGAACTTGCGGTACAGGGGGCCAACGACACAAATACGCCTGAGGACAGAGAACAGATTCAAAAAGAAATTACGCAATTGGTAGAAGAGATAGACAGTATCTCTGAAAAAACCGAATTTAATACCCAGACACTGCTGGATGGAACGACAGAGAACTTTGTTTTTCAGATTGGACCCAATGCGGACCAGACCGTAACGATAAATATTGATGAAATGAACACAGAAAAATTGGGTATAAATCAAATCGATGTAGAAGAAGGGGCAGAGGAGGCAATTACTCTTCTGGATGCAGCAATCAACAAAATTTCAGATTTGCGTTCTGAACTTGGTGCGGTTCAAAACCGGCTCGAACATACCATTAATAATCTCCAGGTGACACACGAAAATCTCACTTCCTCCGAATCGAGGATTCGTGATGCTGATATGGCTTTGGAAATGACGGAGTTTACCCGGAATAACATATTGAATCAATCAGCAACTGCCATGCTGGCACAGGCAAATCAGCTCCCTCAGGGAGTTCTTCAATTACTGCAATAATCTTAGTGGAACCTGGCTGCCTATTGGCGGGAAGCCGGGTTTTCTTTATAATCAAAACAGACAGGAAACCTGGAGGAATGGCAGTGGATATTCAAAGAGTAGCCAGAACAAACATAACCGGAAAAGCAGATATTAAAAAAACAGGTACCGAAGCGAAGGTCACATTTCAGGAAATGATGCAAAAAGGCCGTGATAATCAGGCGTATGAAAAACTCCATCACCTCCTCGAAAAAATTGATGACCAGGGAAAAACCCTCGCCGAGTCCCGTACAGTTGATGAGCTCAGGAAATACAAACAGCTGGTAAAGGCGTTTATGGACGATGCAGTAAAACTCGGTCTCAGCCTTGAAGAAAGAAAAGGATTCAATAGGAGGGGCCGTACGAAAGTGTATAAAATTGTCCGTGAAGTGGACAGGCAACTTCTCGATTTAACCGACACCGTATTGAATGAGCAGAAAAAAGGTCTGAGTGTATTAAGTGCCATAGGGGAAATTAAAGGACTGCTTGTGAGCATTTATGCATAAGGCAGGCACGTAAAACTATATAGATACTCCTTTTCTTTGCACATCCGCTGCTCTTCATTTTATATTAAAGGCTGTTTTCGTAAGAACGGTGGTCTTTTGAGTTAAGAGTGCTGAAGCAGAAAGGCCGGGGGTTCCTCCGGCAAGAGGGGTCAGACCAGCTCTGTGGAGTCTTGTGAGAGGAAGAGGCACTTCCTTGCGGAGGCTTGCCGCGAGTCCGCGAAAGGGAGTGTATTCCGTTTAACGAAGCTGACATTATTATGGGGGCAGAAAACCTCCCAAATTGTATTTCCAGGGTATAGTAAATAAATAGAAACAAAAATGGGGTGAGCTCATGTTTAAAGGGAAATTCTGCTTCGAAACCACCATAGACAAGCCTTTGAATGAAGTTTGGGCTTTTTTTTCAAAAAATACAAACCTGGCAGAGATTACAGGCTTTCCAAAAGTAAAGGTAACGGGGGATCAAGAAGTGTCTAAAGGTGCCAGGGTGAACCTGGAACTGAATTTTGTTGTACTGACCCTTACATGGAAGGCTAGGATCATTGATGAAAAAGAGGGAGCCTTTTTTACTGATGTTGCAGAAAAAGCCCCTTTTCCCTTCAGAATATGGACTCATACACACCGCTTTGTTTCTGAAGGAAGTAAAACGAAAATGGTTGATGAAGTGGAATTCAGCTCCTGGATTCCGGCTCCTATTATAAAACTGATGCTGTACGGAATGTTCTTCGATCGAAAAAAACAGATAAAAAAACACGAGCCTTTATGAGGTTCGTGTTTTTTACTTTTACCCTACCATGATCGTATATATTGCCGGGGAGGCTCCAGTTCCACACCGAGCTCATTTGCGGCTGTTCTTGGCCAGTAAGGATCTCTGAGGAAAGCGCGGCCGATAAAGATGAGATCTGCACGTTTGTTTTGAAGGATTTCCTCTGCCTGGAGCCCGGTGGTTATGAGACCCACAGCCCCGGTAGCAATGTTGGCTTCTTTTTTTATAGTCTCTGCATGACGAATCTGGTAGCCGGGATAGACCTCAATCGGGGTCCGGACAATTCCTCCGGTGCTGCAGTCAATCAGATCAACCCCGAGTTCGGACATCCTTTTTGAGAAAGCAGTGATATCGTCCATACTGTTGCCGTCCTGGTGATACTCATCAGCTGAAATCCGCACGAACAATGGTCCTTCCCACACTGTTTTTACTTGTTCAATTGTTTCTTTAAGAAAACGGAAGCGGTTTTCCCGGTTTCCACCGTATTCATCTGTACGTTTATTTGAAAGAGGAGAAAGAAACTGGCTGATCAGGTACCCATGAGCTGCGTGAAGCTCGATAATATCAAATCCTGCTTTTTTGGCTCTTTCTGCAGCTGTCTTAAAACCATAAATCGTTTCTTTTATTTCTGCTTCAGTCATTTCTTTTGGAATCTTTGATTTTTCATCAAAACCTACAGCTGAAGGAGCAATGGTTTCATCGTCATAGATTGCTTTTCTGCCGGCATGACCAAGCTGAACAGCTGTTTTAGCACCGTGGACTTTGATGGCATCGGTTAGCCTTTTCAACCCTGGAATGTGATCGTCACTCCAGATGGCCAGATCCTGAGGGGAAATTTGCCCCTGGCGTGTGACGGGAGTGGCTTCCGTCATTATAAGACCAGCTTGGCCGATTGCACGGCTGGTGTAGTGGACTATGTGCCAGTCGTTAACCATTCCATCCTCCTGATCGCATGAATACATACACATAGGTGACATAACAATCCGGTTTTTTAACGTGACATTTTTTATTGTGAAAGGGGAAAACAATGCTGTTGTCATAATGACCTCCTGTTATTGTTTCGTGTTACTAAAGATACTTTATCATATCTTTCAGAACGAGGGGAATTGAGAAGGCTTGTTTTTATTTTTGGCGCGGTGAGAGTGAAATAGTAGACCCAAAAAAGAAGCCGGTCCATAAGAGAATTTCTTAAGGACCGGCTTCTTTTACGTATGGCGTCTCCTCGGAACTCACTTTTTCCTCAGGAGTATCGCGCATTGGCTAAGATCAACGCGCTTTTTTAAACAATATTGTCCTTTAAGACGGTATTACTGTAATGGCCGTCAGCTTCTTTTTTTCTGATCGTGGAGATAACCGTTCAGGTAAGCGAGAAGCTTGCTTCTTGTAATAATTCCTAAAAAGGCTCCTTTTTCATCTTCCACACAAATAAAGGGATTGTTTATGGAAAAGGACAGGGCTTTTTCAAACGGTGAATTCTTCTTCACACAGGCAAATGTCGTACTCATGACTTCAGTGACAGTAGTATTATGAAGGCGGTCCGGTTCAATCTTTTCAATACCGATTATGGAGTCGAGGATTTGTGCTTTACTGATTAATCCGCGCAATTTAAATGCCGTATCGAGTACCGGAATAGCTGTATAGCCTGATTTGACGAGCACTAGAAGTGCATGTTCCAGTGAATTATCCGGTTGAACGTGGGCCACTTCTTCTGCCGAAATAATAAAGGATTCGATCGGTTGTTGAAGAATGTGATATTCTTGCAGGTTTTGCATTTTCGCAGCACACTTTCTTTATTTTATTTCTACCATGTATTAAATACCCAGATAAAGGATAACGGTAAACATCTTTATTAATCTTCCCTCTACTATGTTAGTGAAACAGGGAGGAAAAGTCAATGTGTGATGTAAGCGTTTACATTTTAGGTTATGAGAAAATCCGGGAACCGTGCTTGTCTCTGGTTTAATCCCCTTATGGAAGTTCCATACTAGAAACAGGCACCCTAAAGAGGGTCTGGACATTCTTACTGAGGTGAAAATGATGCACAGCAAACAGACTGTCAGATATTTATGTCAAAAATATCCATCAGGGAATGAATATTTCTATAAAGAAGAGATCATTACACATGATACATGGGATAATCTCGATTCACTCGAATGGGGGAGACGCAGACCTGTTTCAAAAGCCACGGTTGAAAAGAGAAAAAAAGAAGGATACAGAGTGATCACGACCGAGGTCAGAAAACCAAAAGGAAAACTCTTTTATTTCCCGGCGGCAAATTTGTCGCAAAAAGAGGATAGGCGGTAGAAAGGGTCGAAATCAACAGGGCATACAAAGATATTTTGTGGAGGGAAACATATGGGGAACTGGCAGACAAAAGAGCAGTTAAAAGATCTAACAATTTCTCTTTGTGAATATGCAAGCGTATCGGGCAGTGAAGAGGAAATCGGAATTATGGAGTTTGTGGATTACCAGTTAAAGAGGCTTGAGTACTTTAAAGAGCATGAGAGTCACCTGCAAACACATTATACAGATGACGGAAGAAAATTTGTTTCTGCTCTTGTAAAAAGCAGAAAGAAAACAAAAAAGACACTTATTATTATGGGTCACCTGGATGTCGTTGATGTAGAGGACTACGGAGAGTGGAAGCATCTGGCTTTCAGGCCGAGAGAGCTCACTGAACAGATGCTTGCCCAAAAAGACAACCTTCCTGCTGATGTGCAGAACGACTTGGAGAAAGGGGAGGAGTGGCTTTTTGGCAGAGGTGTGATGGATATGAAGGCAGGTATCGCACTTTGTATGAGCATGATTGAAAAGGCAGCGGAAGGAGCATTTGAAGGCAACCTTCTGATGCTTGCCGTTCCTGATGAAGAGGTGAACTCTACCGGGATGAGAGCGGCAGTTGGGAAGTTACTCGAAATCAGTGACGAACATGATCTGAAGTACGAGATGGCCTGGAATACAGAGCCTGTTTTTTCAGGGTTTCCGGGAGACGAAAGCCTTTATGTTTACCGGGGCTCTCTTGGAAAAGTACTGCCGGGATTTTACTGCTACGGTGAGGAAGCTCACGTAGCTGAACCGTTTTCCGGCATAAATGGGAATTTTATGACTTCTTATTTAAGTGATGCTTTTGAACTGAATCCTGAACTCACAGAACAAACTGGAAGTCAGAAGACGCCTCCTCCTACGAGTCTTCTGCAAAAGGACTTAAAGAGCGATTATTCTACACAGATTCCTCATACTGCCGTTGTTTTGTTTAACTTATTATTTATGAAAAAGAAAATGAAGGATGTAACGGAGGAACTTCTGGAAGTGGCAGAGAAAGCATCGAAACGAATTATTCAGGCTTATGATGAAAGAGAGCGAGTTTTTGCAAAAAGCCACGACTATGAACCTGAAAAAAAACAGATCCGTATTTTAACGTACGAAGAGTTGTGGCAGCATGCGGTAAATCAGGTCGGGGAAGAAGAGGTAAAGCGGCAAATCTCTTTTATTCAGGCGAATGAAAGTCAGCTTGATGACAGGGATGTTACCATTCATACCGTTCATCACATTGCAGGTTTCTGTAAAGACCTCGCTCCAATGGTTGTGCTGTTTTATGCACCGCCTTTTTATCCTGCTGTTGAATCGGTGGAGCACAGTCTTGTGGACCGGGTAGCCCGAAAAGTGAAACAGGAGGCAGAACAGGTGCAGGATATTAGCGTTACCGATCTCCCATACTTTCCAGGGCTTTCTGACTTAAGCTACCTGCAGCTTCCTGACCGCCGGGACTCTCTGGGAAGCATGCTTAAGAATATGCCCCTGTGGGAAGTAACCTATGATCTTCCCCTTGAAGCAATGGAGAAGCTCAATCTTCCTGTTATGAATTTCGGACCTTTGGGACGCGGTGCCCACAGCTGGACAGAACGACTGCAGGTGACATATTCCTTTGATCATCTCCCGAAAGTAATGGAAAAAGGAATTAAAGAAGTGTTTGCTCAAATGGACTGAAAGTTATAATCATAATAAAAACAGCAACATAGACCACTGCCGCGGTCTGTGTTGCTGTTTTTAATAAAAGTGAAGGAGAAGCGGATCTGCCTTCATGATTGATACAGAGTCCTTAGTGAACATTTAAGACAGCATTCTCCTTATGCTTCACATGTTTTTTTCAATAAAGCAGGCCATAAATACTTCATCATCATATTCACCGTCAATAAGTACCTGGTATTTCTGTACACCTTCTGTAATAAATCCGTATTTTTCGTACAGCTTTTTTGCTACTGTGTTTTGTGCAAAAACAGTCAGGCACACTTTATACAATCCGTTTTGTTCAGCCCACTGGAGCGTATATTCCATGATTTTTTTCCCGAGCCCTTTTCCCTGGGCTTCTTCTGTTAGCCACGTACGGAAAACAGCCGTGTGGCGTTTCATTTTCAGCTCTCCCCGAATGAGGCGGGCAATTCCGTACACGTGACCATCAATTTCAACAACAGTATACATATTATTGTTATCAGCCATTTCCTGAATAAATGCTTGCTCTTCTTCTATAGTACGGACGCGTTCCTTTTGTATGTAACGTCCCTTCTGAATAATTTTTTCCACGTTTGTGATGATGTCAAAAGCATCTTCTTTTTTTGCGGGACGGAGCGTCACAGTTGAACCGTCTTTAGCCTTAAAGGTTACTTCAATCGGGCTATTGTTGTTTTGTGTCATTTTTATCTCCTCCATGCTGCCAAAACTTACTCGGGTCCAGTTCCAGTTCGGTGGGGATCAGTTCAGAAACAGGTACAATAACAACGTTCTTCTCCTGCAGATAATTAAGAGCATCTGATATGCCGTTGAATGTATCTGTACCCTTGATTCCAACATGGCCGATGCCGATGGCTTCCCCATGCTTCTGTGCTTGAGCACAGAGCTTGACCATCTGATTGTACACGTGATTTCTGGAAGACCGGCTGTCGTCCAGAAACGTATCTCTGACACCGTACCGCAGCTGCATTTCTTCTGCTAGTTCAGGGATAACGGACTCACTGCTTGTGCCACTGTCAATAATGTAAAGGTCATTTTCCTTTGCAACTTCAAGTATAGCCTTCATAATCCGCTCATTACCTACGATATTTGAACCCATATGATTGTTCAGACCCTTGGCGTAAGGAACGTCATCAATAGCCATTTGCACACGTTTTTTAACTTCTTCGGTGGAAAGATTTGACGTGATCGGCATTGGACCGAGCCATGAAGCTTTCCCTCTTTTAGGTTCAAGTGGCATATGAACAATTACCTCAAAACCGGACTCGTGGGCTTTTACAGCTTGTTCAGTCGATTCATCCAAGAACGGCATCACAGCAACAGTGATTGGGATATCAGCCTTCAAAAACCGATACACACCACCTGTATTGCCACCGAAATCATCAATAATAATAGCCACCTTTGCCTCCTGATCAGAGGAATTACCGCCTGAAGCTGAAGGAGCCAGAGCAGTAAAAAGGACCGCGAGCGAAAAAATCATAACAAGAAAGTATTTGAGCTGTAAAGGGGTTCGGTTCATCGTGTACTCTCCTTGCCTGACATAATGTAAAACGTATTTGTACACTAGTATAGCCGAGACAGGAAGATATACTTATCTGCCAAACGAAAAAAACGCCGGACCGGCGTTTTACTTTTGATTTGGAAAAGCTGTATTCAACTGACCGCGCAGCATTTTTTTTCTGAGCTGTTCTCTGTTCTCCCCCTGTTTTTCCTGTTTGCGTATTTCAAACGTCTGCATGCCGTCTTCCATTTTGTTTGCGATATCAACAAGGCGTTCTACGTCCATAAACGAGTATTTCCTCGTTCCGCCCTTTGAGCGTTCCGGCCTGATGAGCTTCCGCTGTTCATAGTAACGGATCTGTCTCTCAGACAATCCCGTGAGCTCACTTACAACCCCGATGCTGATGACTTTCTTTTCTTTATAAGAGTTCATCGTATCCCTTCCCTTTGCCGGCATGCTTCTTTGTGATTATTATAGCAGGAAAGAACAAAAATGCCTGGGTTATGTAAGATTATCTGACAGGGGAGTTCGTGAAAGGCCGAACCTGCCTTTCACGAACTCCCCGAAGCGCTGAGTGGAGCCGGTGTATGAGCAGGTAAGGCGCAATTCCCTGCCTGCGCCACCGGAGAAATCTCTCGGGCACTGGGCTGCGCTTTTATTACCTCGTTGACTAAATGCAGCAGTTTTTGGGAAAACAGCGTGATGGAAAGTCAGAAAACTGCGCTCAGACCTTTCAGGGGAGGGGAAATAGAAAAGGCAAAGGCGGCTGCCCTTGCCTGCATCAGTATCATCCGCTGTTATTATTGTCACTGCGGTTTAAACTTTCTTTTAACAGGTCTTTCAGTTCTCTGACTTCTTTTCGAAGTTCCTTTACTTCTTCTTTTGTTTCGTCGATTTCTTCTGTTTCAGCAGCCTCAGCCTTTTCAACGTTGTTGACGATAACACCGATAAAGAGGTTGAAGACAACAAACGTACCTACGAGAACGAAGGAAACGAAGTAAACCCATGACCATGGAAGTTCCTCAAAGATCGGTCTCATTACCTGGCTTGCCCATGATTCGAGAGTTACAACTTGGAACAATGTTAAAAGGGACAGCTGTAACGAGCCGAAATATTCCGGTGATACGTTCTGAAACAACATTGTTCCTGTTACTGCGAATATATAGAAGATAATACTCATTAAAAGCAGAATGTTACCCAGAGCCGGAATGGTCAGGAGCAGTGCATCCACGAGTCTCCGTAAGGAAGGAATGACTGAGATGGCACGAAAGACCCGGAGTACCCTGAGGATTCGCAGAACCGTAACAAAGTACGCACCGGCAAGTAAATAACCGCTTAGTACAATAATGAAGTCAAACCAGTTCCACCCGCTTTTAAAGAAGGTTCCCATCGTTCTGGCGGCAAAGAGACGCAGAAGGATTTCCACTGTAAAAATATACAGAAGAATACGGTCAATCGTCAGAAAGGCAGAGCGGTATTCGGAATAAAGGTGCGGGTATGTTTCAAGACCCACGACAACGGCATTAAATAAAATAAACGTAATGACAACGGCAGTGAAATATTTATGTTCCACGAGTGTGTCAAGTTTTTGTTTCCACTGGGGCATTGGTTTTGACATTCAATTCTCTCCTCGAAAAAAATCGCTAACGAAATAATCCTCTATTATTCTACTAAAATAACATCCAAGATGAAAGCTTTCCTCTGATTTATCATGAATTGTTTTAGACGGATACAGAAAAGATCGCTATACTATTGATGGGAATGAAACAGAAAGTGGTGAAAGCTATGAAACCGTGGAATGAACGTGTAGTTGTAATTACCGGAGCTTCCGGAGGGCTCGGACTTGAAATGGCCAGGCAGGTCGCAGAATATGGAGGGATGCCTGTGATGCTTGCCCGCTCCTACGGCAGGCTCCTGCGTGCGGCATCGGAAATTAAAGAGCAATCGGGCATTGCCCCTTATGTTTATGAACTGGATGTAAGTAATGAAGCGGCAGTCAAAGAGACATTTCATAGTATCTATGCTTCTGTAGGGGCTGTTGATGTTTTGATTAACAATGCAGGCTTCGGAAAGTTTGATCTGTTTGAAAACGCCAGAATGAGTGATATAAAAGAAATGTTTGAAGTAAATGTGTATGGTCTTGTTGCCTGTACACAGGCCGTTTTACCATATATGAAAGAGGCTCGGTCAGGTCACATTATTCATATTGCTTCCCAGGCGGGAAAAATATCCACACCCAAATCGAGTGGGTACGCTGCTACAAAGCATGCCGTCCTCGCTTTTGCCAACAGCCTGAGGATGGAGCTTGAAGGTACAGGAATCCGGATCAGTGCTGTTAACCCCGGACCGGTAAAAACGGATTTCTTTTCCCGGGCTGATGAAACGGGAGAATATGAAAAAAATGTAGAGAAGTATATGCTTGATGCAAAGACAGTGGCCGGGAAGACGTTAAAGCTGATAGATAAACCGAAAAGGGAGCTCAATCTGCCCCGGTGGATGGATGTAGGAACGAGGGTATACCAGGTGTTCCCGGCTCTTATGGAAAAGGCAGCAGCCAGTCAGTTCCGTAAAAAGTAATGGTCTTTCACCCGGAGGTAAAACACTTCTGGGTGAATTTTACTGTTGAAACAAGAACGTATATTCCCCTATAATGAACATACATTATAACGAACGTGTGTTCTTGAGGGGGCGCGAGATGGATATAGAATATGATTCATTACCAAAGCGGACGATCTTTTGTATTGATATGAAAAGTTTTTATGCAAGCTGTGCAGCGGTGGCTCTCGGTCTTGATCCTCTTTCTGCCCATCTGGCGGTTGTCGGGGATACAAACCGGGGCGGGAGTGTCGTACTGGCTGCTACCCCGCCGTTAAAAAGAGATTTTGGCATTAAAACCGGCAACCGGCTTTTTGAAATCCCGGACGATCCAAGGATTCACATTGTGAATGCGACGATGGCTGTCTACCTGCATATCTCCGTTCAGGTAACCGATCTGTTTCACCGTTATGTACCATTGGAGGCGATTCACACATACAGTGTGGATGAAAGCTTCATCGATGCAGGGGGGACGTCAAAGCTGTGGGGGAGTGAATGGGAGCTGGCAGAGGCGGTCCGGAATGACTTGTACAGGCGCTTTGGTCTGACCTGTGCCATCGGAATCGGTGACAATATGCTGCTGTCAAAACTCTGCCTTGATCTTGAAGCGAAAAAACGAGGGGTCGCCAAATGGAGTTATCGGGATGTTGAAACAAAATTGTGGCCCGTATCTCCCCTCTCAAAGATGTGGGGAATCGGAAGCAGAGTGGAGAAAAGGCTGCACCGCATGGGGATCTTTACAGTGGGACAGCTTGCTAATTATTCCCTGGACAAACTCGAGAAGGCATTCGGTGTCATGGGGAACCAGCTTTATTACCATGCAAACGGTGTTGATCTGTCAGAACTCGGTGCCCCGATATTAACCGGTCAGGTCAGTTATGCAAAAGGGCAGATTCTGCTCAGGGATTATAACGATCCCGTAGAGATCAAGAGGGTGCTTCTTGAAATGTGTGAAGAAGTAGCGGCAAGGGCGAGAAGAGAAAAGCGTGTCGGCCAGACGATCAGTCTGGGAATGGGGTATAGTAAGGATGAAGCGGGAGGAGGCTTTCACCGGCAAACGACCCTTCCGGAGCCGACCAACATCACGATGGAAGTGTATGAAGCCTGTGTAAAGATTATGAACCGTTTTCATGACGGCAGTACGGTACGGAAGCTTTCCGTATCAATCTCAAATGTTTACTCCGATGATTCCGTTCAGCTCAGCCTGTTTGAGACGGACCGTCCGAAAAAGCGGGCTCTCGGTTATGCTATGGATGAAATTCGCAGTAAATACGGAGCGAATGCCGTGCTGAGGGCTGTTTCCTATACAGAAGGGGGAACAGCAAGACACCGGAACACACTGGTAGGCGGTCATAAAGCATAAGAGAGCGGCTCACAAGGTGACATCAGACCTTATGAGCCGCTCTCTTTTCGTTTTACTCCCAGTCTGTTTCACCTGTAATACCGGCAATGTCGCACAGAGAAATGGAAATGCTGCGTTTTTCTTCGTTGTGGAGGAGAAGTGTCCCATTTACGGAATCCAATCTTTCGACTGTTCCCGTTAAGGTTGCTTCATTTCCTTGTATGACCGTCGTTATGATGACAGAAACTCGCTTAAAGGAAGCCTGTGAAAGAATGCCGTTCCATTCCTCCAGCAGCTGGGGATCGGGTTCGGGTTTTTGCTCTTTTTCATAACCGGCTTTTAACTCTTTTAACTTCTTTACGTGCTCTGGAAGCATCATGGATGTCCATTTTAATACTCCCCGGTCGTGCAGCATACCTATCCCTCCTAATTAGAACGTATGTTCCCATTTTAGATAAGATGAATCTGAAAAACAAGTGGAGAAAATTTGTAAAATATTTTTTGTTAAAAGGGAAGAAAAGTGAGGCAGAAAGGTGTATAGTAGGGGCTGAGAACTTTTTCTTTGTGATTACATTCACAAAGAAAAAGTTGGAAATACACGTAAAGAAAGAAGGGACAGTCTCAATGATTGTACGAGATCTGGTGGTGTCAGCAGAAGTGATGGAAGAGGAAACAAAGGATGGTATCTTTGTTATTTATGAGCGTTATGAAAATAATGAATGTGAATCCAATGGCCGTTTGTTCACACAAAAAGATTGTGAGCCGGAAGAGAGAGTTGAAATTATGGAAGAGAAGAACGGGGGTTCTCTCAAACACCTCTATTCGTACTCTGTAACAGACTCCATAGAGCCGGTGCTTGTTCAAATCCGCTTGGAACACCCTGAACTGCTTAAGTCATCCAAAGCGGCTCTTATAAGCTGAATGCATTTACGCCTCCAGGCAGTCTGGGGGCTTTTATTATTTGTGGTTTTTTATTTTGGTTGAAGAGCTCAGGATTAAAAGGCGGATTTCACGTTATAATGGACAAAACAGATATGATAGAAAGGAGCGGTTGAACGGTGGTAAAAGTGTTATTTGTGTGTCTTGGAAACATTTGCAGATCTCCTATGGCAGAAGCTGTCTTTAGTGAGAAGGTTAAAAAGGCGGGGCTGGAAGACAGGATAAAAATTGATTCCGCCGGAACAGGGGACTGGCACGTGGGCAATCCTCCCCATGAGGGAACACAGGACATTCTCAGGAAAAACAACATTGGCAGTGACGGGCTGAAGGCACGGCAGGTCAAAGAGAATGATTTAACGGAATACGATTACATCATCGGCATGGATGCAGAGAATATCGGTCATCTCACCAGGATGAAAGGTCTTAAGGACAGTGGTGAGGTTGCGAGGCTCCTCGACTTCACCGAAGACGGGGAAGATGACGTTCCAGACCCTTATTTCACAGGCAACTTTGATTATGTATACGAACTTGTAGAAAAAGGCTGCGAACGCCTCCTGGATTACATTCGTGAAAAAGAAGGCTTACAGTCATAAAAAAAGAGTGTCGGTTAAGGATCAGACTGGCTGAAACCGGATTTGCACACTGCTTCAGAGGACGGCTCATAAGGTGTATTGCCACCTTAATGAGCCGTTCTTTTTTTGGGGCCTGCCTTCCGCCCCGTTGTTTAACTCCGTTTTAAACAGGGAAAAACGATTACATGTATTGGAAGAGAAATGGAGTGAGCGATGATGAAGGACATACAAAAATTCTGGCAGGCAAGAAACTGGATGAAAAGTAATGAAAGCTTTCTTACCACATGGCACGCTCATGTGGGGTATAAATTAGATTTATTCGACAGCTTTGCAGAGGGAGAAAAAGTTGAGGAAGTAGCAGCAAGAGAAGAACTCAACGGCCAACTGCTTCTCAGATGGGTTGAGGTAGGGCTTGAAGTGGGCCATCTGAAAAAAACGATAACGGGAAAGATTAAACCAAAGAAAAAAATGCTTAAATACGTTTCTGCCAAAAGTAAGGATTCAGTCGGCATCCTGCTAAGAGAAATGATGGAGCTTCACATTCCAACACTTATGCAGTATCCCGACCTGATGCAAAACAATGAACAGATTTCATACCTTGAGGACAAGTTCGCCAATGTCGTAGCGGAAACGTCAGCGCTTCTGGAAAAAGCGTCAGTCCCGCCTATGATGAAATGGGTAGGTAAATATAAACCAGGACATATTGTTGACCTCGGGTGCGGTTATGGCGGGTATTTGAAAAAAATCAGGGAAACAGATGAGAAAGTCAGCCTTACCGGAGTGGAAATCAGCTCTGAGGTAGCTGAAGAAGCAGAAGGAAATTTGAGAAACGATAATATTACAATCCTCAACGAAGATCTTGAAGACTATATAAACAAAGGTGAAAAAGTCGACATGGTTATGATCCATAATCTTTTATACTATTATGAACCCAAAGAGAGAGAAGAACTTTTTAAAAAGGTCTCCTCCTTACTGAACAAAGGAGGAACCGTTACCGTAATTTCTCCGTTAACAGATGCAAAACATGGTCAGACATTTGCTGCCGCTTTTAATACCTTTATGTCAGCACATGAAAATCTCTTTCCTCTTCCGACTGAAAAGGAAATTGAATCCCATGGGAAAGCTGCCGGTCTTAAAGTGAAGATGAGTAAGCCGATTATTAAAGAGGGCGGATGGTACCTCCTCGGCCTTCAGAAAAAATAGGCTGTCCCATAAACCAGCATAAAGTGAAAGCCTCTCATATAATTTTTCCAGAGAGTGACTCACAAGGTATAATGCCACCTTGTGAGTCACTCTCTTCTTTTTTGAGCTGACTAGACCAATTCATGTAAACTCACTAATCACATACCGGAAGTGAGATGAAAATGGGCACCCTCTTTCCTTGTGATGAATACGATGTGTTAGACGTTGTCAAAATCCGCTGAACGAAAGAGAGGGAGCGAAATGTGTGGAATTACAGGCTGGGTGGATTTCAGGCGCCCGATTGAGAATGAAAAAGAAACACTGAAAACAATGGCTGACACCCTGTCCAGACGTGGTCCCGATGCTTCACAGGTTTGGGCAGAAGGTCATGCGGGTTTCGGCCATACAAGATTAATCGTTGTCGATCCTGCAGGCGGTCTTCAGCCTATGAGCCGGACGAAAAACAATAATACGTACACCGTCTGCTATAACGGTGAACTTTACAACACCGAAGATATCCGTAAAGAATTAATTAAGGAAGGGTATACTTTTTTGTCCCACTCCGATACGGAAGTTCTACTGACTGCTTTTATTGCATGGGGAGAAAAGTGTGTTGAAAAATTTAATGGAATCTTTGCATTTGCTATATGGAACCAGAAAGAAGAACGTCTGTTTCTTGGCCGTGACCGCCTTGGTGTAAAGCCCCTTTTTTATATGGAGCATCAAACAGGCATTGTTTTCGGTTCCGAACCAAAAGCCATTCTGGCCCATCCTGAAATCGAAGCTGTAATTGATGAAGATGGTTTGCAGGAACTTCTGGCTCTGTGTCCTTCAAGAACACCGGGACATGGTGTATATAAAGGGATGAAGGAGCTGCGGCCTGCTCATTTTTTAAAAATCGACCGCGAAGGCCGGAGAGTAAACAGGTACTGGCAGGTTAAGAGTGAAAAACATACTCAGTCAGCAGATGAAACAGCAGACCACATCCGCTGGCTCTTAAAGGATACGGTGGAGCGTCAGCTTGTGGCGGACGTGCCGGTGTGTACATTTCTCTCGGGAGGAGTGGACTCCAGCGCCCTTACTGCCCTTGCTGCCAATTACTTTAAAGAAAAAGGGCGTGGTACGTTAAGTACCTACTCCATCGACTATGAGGAAAATGATAAATACTTTAAATCGAGTAAATTTCAGCCCAATCCGGATGCGCCGTGGATTAAAGTGATGTCTGATTTCCTTGGATCAAATCATCACGGGTGCGTGATTAATAATGATGTTTTGTTTGATTACCTCACACCTGCAGCAGAAGCCCGGGATTTCCCGGGAATGGCGGACATTGATTCATCGCTTTTGTGGTTTAGTGAGCAGATAAAACAAGATGTGACGGTCGGGCTGTCCGGCGAGTGCGCCGATGAAATTTTCGGGGGCTATCCATGGTTTCATGATGAAGAGACGATCAAAAGGGAGAGCTTTCCCTGGATGCGGTCTGTTCAGGAGAGACAGCAGCTTTTAAGGCCTGCATGGAAGGATAAGCTCCATTTAAACGAGTATGCAGATAAACGCTACACAGATACTGTAATAGAAACACCGCTGCTCGATGGGGAAACAGAACTGGAGCAGAAGCGGAGGGCATTGTTTTATTTGAACATGACTTGGTTTATGACGACGCTTTTGGACCGGAAAGACAGGATGAGTATGGCTGCGAGTCTGGAAGTACGGGTCCCGTTTGCCGATCACCGGCTGGTGGAGTATGTGTGGAACATTCCGTGGGATATGAAGATGTACGGCGGAAGGGAAAAAGGAATCCTTCGAAAAGCATTGGAAGACGTCCTTCCTCACGACATCCTTTACCGTAAGAAAAGTCCATACCCTAAGACCCATCATCCCGTCTACACTGAAAAAGTGACCAGTGCCCTGCAGGGAGTATTAACTCAGGGGGACTCACCACTGTTTGATCTCTTCGAGAAAAGGACCATACGGGAACTGGTGGACAGTAAAGGGTCTTCCTTCAGGACGCCTTATTTCGGTCAGCTTATGAGCGGGCCGCAGCTGATTGCTCATTTATGGCAATTTCATCACTGGCTGATCTCATCAAAGGTCAAAATTCTTTAACGCCTGTTTTGCAGGCGTTTTTTCATTGGCGTAGAAGTAATTGGAAAACCATATAGTTATTACAAGAATCATTATCTTTGCTGTTTTTCCTCTGTGGTGGTATACATAATGTATAAGTTTTGTTTAACCATTATTTAATAAGGGAACAGAAGTTTACAGTAATAATCGAGCGGGGGGAGACCATGCAAAAACAAAAGGTGGCCATTATCGGTGCAGGGCCAGGTGGACTGGCTGCTGCCATGATGTTGTCTTATAGAGGTTTTTCTGTAGACGTATACGAAAAACAACCATACATAGGCGGGAGAACGTCAAGGGTTACAGAGGGGGATTACCACTTTGACCTAGGGCCCACGTTTTTCAGTATGCCTCATATTCTTGAAGAAGTTTTTGAAGCTTCAGGACGTAATTTACACGATTACGTTGAACTTAAAGAGCTGGAAACAATGTATGAACTGATGTTTGACGATCTGACCATTCATGCCACAAGAAACCGGGAAAAAATGAAAAAACATATTGAGGATTTGTTTCCGGGGTGCGGCGGACGCTATGAGCAGTTCATGATTGATACGAAAAAGAAAATGAACAAGCTTATGCCTATGCTGCAGAATCAGCATGGAAGCCTGCTGGATTATGTGAGACTTAGAAGCCTGAAGGCACTCCCTGAGCTTGAGGCAGGTCGTTCTCTTTATGACGTACTGGGCCGTTATTTTGACGATGAAAGGCTGAAGCTTTCTTTTACGTTTCAGTCAAAATATCTGGGGATGTCACCATGGGAGTGTCCCGGCGCCTTCAGTATTCTCTCCTATATGGAGCATGAGTGGGGGGTTTTTCACCCTGTCGGCGGACTGAATCGTCTTACTCAGGCAATGGCAGAGGTTGTAAAGGAGAATGGGGGGAGAATTCACACAGGACTGGGTGTAAAAAAGCTTATTGTTGATAAGAAGCAGGTAACGGGGCTGAGGCTCGATAACGGAGAGGTTATTGAAGCGGATGACGTAGTCATGAATGCGGACTTTGCAAGAGGAATGACCACCCTGTTTGAAGAAAGACAGGTAAAAAAATACTCAAAAAAAGTTATAGAAAAGAAAAAGTACTCGTGTTCTACATTTATGATTTATGCAGGGGTAAAAAAAACAGTGAACCTCGGTCACCACACGATTCTTTTTTCAAATGACTATAAAAACAATGTAGAAGAAATTACAAAAACAAAGAAGCTCTCACAGGATCCTTCCATTTATGTGCAGCACGCATCACAAACAGATCCGACTCTGGCACCGGAGGGGAAATCAGCCCTTTATATTCTTGCGCCGGTCCCGAACAATTTCAGCGGCATTGAATGGGAGAAAGAAAAGGACAAATTCCGGGACCTCATCTGGAATCTAGTAGAAGAAAAGACCGGACAAAAGCTTAGAGACTCTGTTGAGGTTGAAAAAATTCTTACACCCTTTGACTGGGAACACGATAAGCAAGTTTATAAAGGGGCAACATTCAACCTGGCTCACAACCTGGGTCAGATGATGTATTTCAGACCGCATAATCAGTTTGAAGAAGTTGACAGGCTTTGGCTTGTAGGAGGGGGGACCCATCCGGGAAGCGGACTTCCAACGATATTTGAATCAGCGAGAATTACGTCCAATGCAATAACAAAGAAATACCATAAGGCGGGGATGCACGTATGAAAACAGCAATTATCGGCGGCGGAATTGGCGGACTCGTTACGGCTTTGTATCTTTCAAAAGATGGACATGATGTCACCATCTATGAAAAAGAACATCAAGCAGGCGGGCGTCTTGCTTTTGTTGAGAGAGACGGCTTCAAAGTAGATAAAGGGCCTACTATTGTACTTCTGCCTGATATGATCCGGACGATTTTGGCCGAGACAGGTGTTAATCCCGAAATTGTACAGATGGAACGTATCGATCCTTTGTATCCGATTCATTTTTCTGATGGAACGACATTTACAAAATGGAGTGATACAACAGAACAGTTAAAAGAAATCAGGTCGGTATTCCCCGGTGAGGAAGAAGGATTTTTGCAATACATGAAAGATATGAAGGAGCGCTTTGAAAAAGGAAAACCTGCTTTCATGGACAGGGACTTCAGAGACCGGAAATCCTTTTTTTCCAGAACAAACATGAAAACACTGATTAAACTGAAAGCCTATCAGTCAGTGAAGGTCCAGTCAAAACAGTACTTTTCCAATAAAAAAATGCAGGAAGCTTTTTCCCTTCAAACACTGTATATCGGAGGGTCCCCTGAGGAGACACCGGCCATTTACTCTCTTGTTCCTTTCAGTGAACACTATCACGGTATCTGGTATGTAAAGGGAGGATATGCGTCCCTTGTTAATGTAATTACGAAAGAACTTATAAAGCGGGGAGTTAAGGTCGAAACAAATGCTCTTGTGTCAGAAATAGAAACTACTCAGAAACAGGCTTCAGCCGTGAAGGTGAACGGAAAACGTGAAGCGTTTGATTCTTTTATTATCAACGGTGATTTTCCGGTGGCAAGGACTCTCGTAAAAGAAAAGAAACGCCGTTCATTTGCTCCTTCTTCCGGATGTCTGCTTCTTTATTTCGGACTGAAAGGAGAGCTGCGTACCGACCATGTTCACCAGTTTTTTATGGGGAAAGAACTTGATCAAAATATGAAAGAGATATTTGAGAGACGTACTCTTCCGGAAGACCCTTCTTTTTACGTTTTCTCTCCCTCAAAAATTGATCCCACTCTTGCACCGGATGGTCACAGCAGTGCTTACGTTCTTGTGCCTGTTCCAAGCGGAGATCATATTACGCAAAAAGATTACGAGGATTACGCTGATAAAATTACAGGGTTAATAGAAAGCCGCATGGATCCCGAATTAAAAGAGAAGGTGGTGTGGAAAGAAATAAGAACGCCTAACGACGCCATGCAGGAAGGGCTGTTTGATGGAGGGTCTTTCGGTCTTGCTCCGTCTCTTTTTCAATCTGGTGTATTCAGGCCCCAGCTTCAGCCGTTTTCATATGAAAACGTGTATGCCGTAGGAGCTTCTATTCACCCGGGAGGAGGCGTTCCGATTGTCATGCAGGGAGCAAAGCTGCTTGCAGAAGCGATACGCGAAAAAGAAAGCAGAGCCAGCACACTCGCATAAAAGGCGTATGAAGAAATTCTTTAATTTTTTCGTGCTACTATTAAATGAAAATAGGAAACTGACAAAGAATGGAGGAGGATTATGCTCTCAGTAAATGAAGCTTACGGACAGTGCCATACTGTGATTAAGTATCATTCGAAAACCTTCGCTAAGGCGTTTGGTCATCTGCCGTTAAAAAAGAGGAATGCTGTATGGGCTGTTTATGCTTTTTGCAGAACAGCAGATGATATTGTTGATGAAGGTACCCGCCCTGCCCAGGAACTAACAGTATTTAAAGATCAGCTGCACTCGTTTGCTGAGGGAAAACTTCCGGAAGATAATTACTTGTGGATCGCTCTTAGTCATACGTTTACCACCTTTGACATGGATCTTCAGCCCTTTTACGACATGATTGAAGGGCAGCATATGGATCTTGTGAAAAAGACTTACCACAGCCTTGATGAGGTCAAACACTATTCTTATCACGTTGCGAGTACAGTAGGGCTGATGCTTCTTCCGATCCTTGCACCTGAGAAGAAAGACCGTTTAAGAGAAGGGGCGATATCACTTGGTATTGCGATGCAGCTTACGAATATTCTCCGGGATATCGGTGAGGACCTTGAGAGAGGGCGAATCTACCTGCCTGAACAGGTAATGTCCGATAATGGTTATGATACGAACATGCTCCAACGGGGTGAGGTAAACCAGGCATTTATTGATACATGGGAAGCTGTGGCATTTGAGGCTGAGCACTTTTATAAAAAAGGACTTGCGTCGTTAAAGGACTACCCCCTTGATTCCCGCCTGCCCGTAAAGGCAGCGGCTCTTTTTTACAGGGAGATACTCACTTCGGTACGCAACAATAAGTATGAAGTTTTTCACGAAAAAGCATTTGTCTCCCAGGAAGAAAAAGAGAAGATTCTTGACACCATGGTTAAGGGATAATAAATAAGTAGATTTCCGCCACGGCACTGGCAGAGGAAGAAGGAGCATAGTGAGGAGGCTCTCGAACTTGCAATGAGCACAAATCAACATAAACCATTAACAGATCAAATTTTCAAAAAGGAAATGATCATAATTAAAAGGGTGTCACCAAAATCACTTTTGGGACACCTTCTTTATTATTTACCCAGCTCTCTTATAAGTGAGTCAGCAGCGTTCATTCCACTCAGTATAACCATAGGAGATCCTCCTCCTGGGTGCGTGCTTCCCCCTGCAAAGAACAGGTTGGACAGATCGGCACTCTGGTTATACGGACGCAGGAAGGTATCTGATCTGCGGTTGGACGCTATACCGTAAAGTGAACCCCGGAACGCATAAAAACGGTTAGCAATGTCTTCTGGTGTGACTGTTTTTTTCGACTCTAAAAAAGGCCGGATGTCAATTCCATGTTCCCTCAAACGGTCAAAAATCAATGTCTCATACTCTTTTGTATCAACAGTCATGAGTCCTTTTTTTGTGAGAGGTGGTGCATTTACAAGAATGAACAGGTTGTCCCCGTCAGGAGATCGCAGGGGGTCTGTTTTTGAAGAAGTGCAGATGTAAATAGTCGGATCCTTCGCAAATGACTGGTGTGTAAAGATGGATTCGAATTCGCCTTTGTAATCATCATTGAAGAAAACGTGATGATGGTGGAGGTCGAATCGCTTTCTGACTGCGACCATCATGACAAAGGCGGAAACAGATGGTGAGAATCGTTCCATTTTTTTATTTGAAAGGCCCGGCCTTACCCGTTCATCCAGAAGAGAGGGAACCTGGGTAAGTAAATCCCCGTTCATAACAGCCCCGTCTGCTTTATAGAAGTGATCTTCTTTCGTCACAACACCGGTAACACGGTGACTGCTCGTTTCAATTCTCTCAATTTCAGTTCCTGTCAGGATCGTTACCCCAAGCTTCCTGGCTGCTTTTGTGAGTCCTTTTGCGATCTCCACATTGCCCCCTTTTGTATAATAGACCCCATCATTCAATTCAAGGTGGCCGATCAGAGCAAAGGTAGCAGGAGAACGATAAGGAGAAGAACCAATATAAGTGGCATACCGGTTGAAGGCCTGAATAATTCTGCCATCTGAAAAAAACTGACGATGAAAGGCATCAAGGCTTCTGAGTGGCTTAACGCTCATCAGGGCCTTTGCAAGAGGGAGGGACATATAGTCTTTCCAGGATGAAAAAGTCCTTTTCAGAAAATGAGTGTCAGCCAGTTCATACAGGTGTGACACTTCTTTTAAATAGGAACGATATCCTTTGGCGCTTTTTGGATCAAGACCCGCGAGTTCTTCTTCCATTCGTTCAGGGTCTGATGAAAAGCAGAATGATGATCCATCGGGAAAAGCATTTTTAGTGTGGGTAGTAAGGCGCTCAAAGGTAAAGTAATCGTCAGGGCTTTCTCCTGCTTCTTGCAGCACGTTTTGAAAAACATGAGGCATGGTAATCGTGTTGGGACCGAAGTCAAAAGTATAGGTACCGAGACGCACATCGTGAAGTTTCCCGCCTGTGTGGTCGTTTTTCTCAAAAAGCAGTACCTGGTGCCCCCTGCTCTGCAGACGGATTGATGCTGCAAGCCCTCCTAGGCCTCCCCCGATAACGGCAATTGTTTTCTTCTTACTCATTTATAAACCCTTCCTTTCCAGCTGAACCCTTTTTTAAACAGCCCAAGATAGGCAGAATACCAGAGCAGGATTACGGTCACAAAAGCAGATGCGGGCATTAGAAGGGCAATCCATTTTTTTTGGCCGGTTGCAAAATCCACAACGGCTTTTTGCAGAACTCCAAGGAGGAAGGGAATAAAATATACGGCAGGAAGTGTGCCTGTAATCCCAAGGACTGCCCAATACAATGGAACGATATAAACAGCGGTATAGAGAATTGTCAGTAAAAGCACGAGTAAGAGGGAACGTCCCAGACCGGGAAACATATTTTTAGAGAAGCCTTCCCATACTTCTTGGTCTGAATTATACATATCGCAGGTCACGTGAGAAGTAATATTTGCAAGTTTCACCCGGTATCCCGACTTCTTCAGCTCCCGGGAGATATGAACGTCCTCCACAAGGGAATCCTTGACGGAACGGTGGCCTCCGATGTGGTCATAAGACTCTCGCCTGAACATCATAAATGCCCCGTGAGCAGCTGTAGCAGGAGGGTATACAGTGAGGTTTGCAAGAAGAACAGGCAGATGAAAGTGTACAACAAAATGCTGCATGGGTACTAGTAAATGACCGAGGATTCCTTTCACCGGGCAGCGGGGAAATCCAGTAATAAGCCCTGTTCCTGGTTCAAAAGACATGACCATAGATTCAATGGTCCCGGGAGCAAGCGTTACATCAGCGTCCATAAATAAAGCATATTCAGAATTACCGTGTCTCGAAAGCTGATAACAGGCATGGACCTTACCTACCCACCCATCAGGGAGATGCCCTCCATTAAGGAGATGAAAGCGGGTGTCTCCTGATGTGAGTTCTTCAATAAGAGTGCCGGTTTTATCAGTAGACCCATCATCAAGAAGGTAAATCGTTAATTCAGGGTACGATAGCTTCTTCAGGTTGCTGATGAGGACTGGTACGTTTCTTTCTTCGTTTCTGAGCGGAACATAAATATTCACTGAAGGCCAGGGAGTACTTTGTTTCGCAGAACCGGGTTGGATGCTTTTTATCTTTGGAAGGGAGAGGGTATTAAGCAATGTGAAAGCCAGACTCAATACCAGTATCGTTATGACAAACGTAAGCATTAGTTTTCTTCCCTTCCCGTTAAACACACAGCTTTTTTCTTGAAACGGTGGTACCACTTCTCTCCGATGGTGATGCTTCCATCCACAAATACGTCGAAGTGCTCCGTTTTCCCGTTCACTACCTGTCTCTTTACTGCGTCGAGCTGTATGGTCATTGCTTCCTCGAGCTGACGTGTGGCTGCCTGGCGGTTTTTGTCATCTCCGATTGATACTGACTTTCCGATATGGATAAAAAACTCAGGATGCTGCTCGTGGAAAAGGGTGTGGTAAAACGTAATAGGAACCACTTCGCAGTTTCGTGCTTTCTGAATTAAGTAACTCGTCCCGTGCTGAAAGGTAAAGGGACGTTCATCTACGTGGCGTTCTTCCCCCTGAGGGAAAACGAACAGGGCTTTTCCTTCATCCAGAAGTGAAGATGCACGTGTAAGAGATCGGAGTACGGAAGTATAAGATGATGAATTGACAGGAAAAGCCCCCAGTTTCATGAAGAACGGAAACTTCTTAAGCCCATCTTCACTCATAAGAGCATAGCCGTCCTGTTTTAACAGGTACCTGTTCAGCTGGAATAACACAAGACTGTCCCACCATGAGCTGTGGTTAATATAAAAGAGAACCCCCCTTTTATGAGAGGAGGGCACCCAGTCATTTTTTACTTTTATGGTGTGAAAGTGCTTTGACAGAAGTCTTTTATTGTATAAAGAAAAGAGCGCTTCAAATAATGGTTTTTTCTTCACGTGGAATGCCTCCGTTCCGGCTTTTGCGAAGGGAAAAATCGATTGAATAAATAACGAGCAAACACACCGATGAAACGGCTGAAGCAAGGAAAAGTCCGTTCACAAGAGCTACGATTATGAACATGAGCGTCATGAGAAGATACAGCCAGCGCATGTTCCGGGACCAGTCGGACCGGGCTGTTGTCCGCCAGACTCCATTCTTGCGTCCTAAAAGGAAAATAACAGTATGGAGAACAAAAGACAGTACAAACCATCCCAGGTAATTAGAAAAAGGAATCCCGTAATAGAAACCGTCATCAAGCCAGACCCAGTATTCTTTTACATCGTAAGCAACAGGGTCAATAATCAAATCTATACCTACTGCAATAAGGGATGCGTACAAAGTATAGACAGCAAAGGCGAATCTGCCTGCAACTTCCCCCAGAGGCTTTGCAAGGACGTGGGAAGTACCTATGACCATCAGCCAGGCAAAGCCGATCGTAACAGGAACCCCGATTAATTTCGGACCGAAGTCTGTTTTATAAACGTAGTCACCAAAGAACAGTCCTGTCGCTACTCCAAACGACTCCATAATCATGGACAGTGAGAAAACGACGCCGATAAAAATGAGTCCCAGGACCTTGTTATATGTACGGTAAAAAAACACCGCTGCCAAAAGACCGCTCGTAATTAAAAATACGACATTTGCCCATTCTAACCATGGAGGGACCAAGTCAAAACTCAGTAAAAATACGCCACAAATGTACCAGATAATAAAAAAGCGGAATAAATACGTGTCAAAGCGCATCGTGCAACCCCCTTTTAAAAGCTCGGCTTGTATACGTTCAGGAGAAACCCATAAACGCTAACAGAGAGCCTGTAAGAAAAAGTATATCGGAAAAGGAAAAAGGTGTACAACAATTTGATAGTTTTTGTATAACGAAAATCCTGTCATTGTTTATAAAATGACGAGACTTGCAGTAGCGGGGCTCAGGTTGTACCAGCACGAGGAGGTTTGCGGCACTGCGTCAGTTAAGGAAGGCAAGCAGATATCTTAAGCAGGAAAATGCACAAAGAAAAAAATACAAAAAACGTATCAATCAGCGTCTGCCTTGATGTATATACAGGGTTTCAGTTACGATGATACAGGTATACATTGAAGATAAAGGAGATCATAATGAATAAAATTCGATTAATAGCTACAGATATGGACGGAACATTATTAAACAGTGAACGAAAAATTCCGCAGGCAAACATTGAGGCCATCCGCTATGCCGAATCACAAGGAGTGACAGTAGCCGTAGCTACGGGAAGGGACTTCACAGAAGCGGTGGAACCATTAAAAGAAGCAGGGCTCCGCCTGCCCCTCATTTGCGTAAATGGTGCGGAAATGAGAAACACAAACGGGGATATCTTATCACAGGTTCCTCTCGGCTATAAGCTTTATAACAAGATGGCTCCTATACTGAAGGAAGAGGATGTCTATTACGAAGTTTATACAACTAAAGGGTCATTTACAGCAGATCCGCAAAAAGGACTCGACATTGTTGTGAATATCATGATGAGTACAGGAGAATTCTCATCCTACGATGAAGTGATGCGGGTTGCCGAAGAGCGCTTTCAGGAAGGAGCAGTCAATGTCGTCAGAAATTACGAAGAAATTCTGACTGATGACGTGAAACTGTATAAACTTCTGGCTTTTTCAGAGAACAATGAGAACCGGTTAAGAGCAAAGGAACGGCTTTTGAATCTAGGGGACATTACTGTAAGTGCTTCTGCATCTGAAAACCTTGAGATTACCCACAGAAATGCAACCAAGGGGTTTGCTCTTAAAAACCTTGCCGAACGGCTTGAGGTTTCAATGGAGAACACGATGGCTATCGGTGATAATCTTAACGATCTCTCCATGCTCGAAATGGCAGGTACTGCTGTGGCTATGGAAAACGGAGAAGAGGAAGTAAAGGAGATAAGCCATTTCGTGACGTTACAAAATACAGAGAACGGTGTGGCAGAGGCTATTTACCGGGTGCTCGGAAAATAAACGTTCTATATAAAACCCCCGGAGGCTCAAATGAGCATCCGGGGGTTTTGAGTCAGGCAGCTTCTGCTTTGGAAACGCTTTTTGCGTTCTTTACCACCCGCAAGTCTTTCAGGTGATAGGAACCGAGAAAAGCACCGACAAGGACATAACCGAGAGCAAAGTCAACAGCCGCCCCAATCCCGATCTCAGGGGCATGCATAAGACCGAAGAAGCTGAGCACTGCAGCAGCGAAGGAAAATAAAGCCGCCCCTTTGAATCGGTGGTCGATGATACATACGGTTATGGACCCGAGTAAAATACCGGTAAACATAGCTCCTTCACCCAGTGGAACAATTCCTGGGGACAACTCATTTAAAACAGTTCCGGCTTCATTATTAAAACGGGTCATTAAGTAATTAGCAAAGTAGGGAAGCATGGCAATCGCAACAGCAGGATAATACTTCTGTTTGTTTTTCCCAAATGCAGTCGACACCATGGAAATACCTACGAATACAAGAATTGGTGCTACTACAGCGACAGGAATGATAGCAGATAAAGCGGCAATGATACCAAATGAAGCGGCGATAAAGAACACAGCTGCGTTTAGAATACTGTATCCTCTTCCTGCGTTCATCCACTTGGCGCCTACGGTGGCAATATAGACCGTTGTAGGAAACAAGCCGCCAAACAAAGCACCGAGCATTGTACCTGCTCCATCAACAGCCTGACACTCCGCTACATTATAGGAATCTCCTTCAGCCTTCATCGCTTCTACGTTATTCATGGTTTCAATGGCATTATAAATGGTGATAGGAAGTAATACAGCCAGTAGTGCAATCATGCCGCCAAATAAGTAAGCGAATCCTTCAAATACAGCAAGAGACGGAAGAATCGGATAAAAACCGAGATGAGATGCCCCTTCAGCTACAACACCCCATTCAGCGTAGCCTAATGAAAAGGCCAGACCGGTACCGACGACAACAGCAAAAAGTGAGGCGGGAATCTTAAATGGCAGACTTACCTTACCCACAATTCCCAGCAGAATGACCGCAAGAACAAACAGTCCGACTACCGGCATTTCCAACGTGTTAAACAGCATTTCACCGGCAATAAACGTAAGAGCCACACCGGCAAGGGCGCCGAGCATGGCGGCTCTTGGCAGTGTCCGCTGAAGCCATCTGCCGGTAAAGCTGGCGAGAACCTCAATCAGACCGCTGATAAAACAGGCAGCAAGTGCAATTTTCCATGCCAGCTCCGGATCCCCGGTAAAGGCGTTGGCTGGAAGTAAAACGCCAAACAAAAACACAAACATGACAGGTGTACTGATTCCATATGAGAGGGCTGTAACATTCGTCCTGCCTTCTTTCTGTGCCAGGCGGTTGGCCATATAAGCATAATAGAGATTACCGAATATTACGGCTACAGCAGCACCGGGAATCACTTTTCCAAAAACGAGTGAAGCAGGAAAACCCATGCCGAGCATGGTCACAGAGATAATGACGAAGTTAGCCAGGTTATTCTGAAATAAGGCAAAGAAAGCGTCAGTATCTTCTTTTTTGAACCATGGATAATTAACAGTTTGTTGCTTCATGGGACTCAGCCTCCTCATTTTTCACAAAAGTTACTTTATTTTCTGATAAGGAAGCAATACGTGCGAGGGATTCGACGCGCAGTCCCGCACCGGTAAGGAGCGTTCTTCCCGGCTGAAAAGATTTTTCAATTACAATGCCGACTCCGGCAATGGAGGCACCTGCATCCTGAACGATCGAGGCAAGGCCGAGGGCTGCCTGACCGTTTGCAAGGAAATCATCGATAATGAGTACGTTATCGGTTTTCGTCAGTTTGTCTTTTGAGACACTGATTGTCTGGTATTTCTCTTTTGTAAAGGAGTAAACATCAGCAGAATAAAGGTTATCCTGCATGGTGAGTGATTTTTGTTTTCGTGCAAAAACCAGAGGACATTTTAACTCAAGGGCTGTCATCAGAGAAGGGGCGATGCCCGATGATTCTATAGTAAGTATTTTTGTAATGCCTGCTTCTTCAAAGCGGGCAGCAAACTCCCGGCCGATTTCACTCATGAGTTCCGGATCAATCCCGTGGTTTAAAAACGCATCCACCTTAAGTACTCCATCAGACAGGACGACCCCTTGATCTTCGATGACTTGTTTTAACAGTTTCATTATGACTCCTCCTCATTAGTGGGTTATAAAGACAAAGGCTTTGTTAAACTCAGGTGTTGATTTCAGCTCGTTGCACTCCCTTTCTACGAGGTGCCGCGCATTCGCTGCAATCAACATTGTTATTAAATCAACAATGATCTTTAACACAGCAAAGACAAAAAAGCCCGGTGCATGCCTTACTTGTTTGTACAAGTGAAAGGCGCACCGGGCTGGGGCGTTTTAGCTGCTTCAAAATAGACACATAGCTATACGGAATTCCGGGTATAGTAAGGTAGTCCATTATCCAAGCTGACCTTTTCACTCGTAGTCAAACAATTTACGGTTGTTTGGTAGAGACTTGTGAGCCATATTCTCACCGTTATACGAGTATTTTTTTAACGAATGATCTGATTATAGCACAGCTTTTTCGAGAAAAAAACCTTTATTTCCGAACTTAATTATCACTTATCTTTTGTTTGTTCGTGTTTTGCTGTGATGGTAAGAGGTGGATGCGATAGGAACCGAGAAAAAACATTTTACAACACGGGTACTTATCGTTTAAACTATATCATTGCGTGGAACATGTACATACAAATGAAAAATCATGAAAGAAAGGTGATTCAAATGCTGAAGAAATTATTTGGTCTTGATAAGAAAGAGGAGAAAAAACCTGAGGTTCAAATGCCTGAAGCTGACGGGAAGGATGTTGTAGTCTCTCCGATTACAGGAAAAGCCGTATCTCTGTCCGAAGTACCTGACCCGACATTTGCAGAAAAAATGATGGGTGACGGAATTGCCATCCAGCCAAGCGAAGGTACGGTAGTTTCCCCGGTTCACGGTGAAATTGTTCAGCTATTCCCTACTAAGCATGCCGTAGGACTTCGTACAGTAAACGGTGTTGAAATTCTCATTCACATCGGAATTGAAACAGTAAATATGCAGGGGGAAGGTTTTGAAGCTTTCGTAAAAGAAGGGGATAAAGTAGCAGCCGGAGATAAGCTTATTACGTTTGATATGGACCTTGTAAACGAAAAGGCCGAAAGCACGATTACACCGATCATCATTACAAACGGCGATGCTGTCAGTGAACTGCAAAAAGAAGAGAACATTGATGTAACAAAAGGTGAAACATCGATCCTTACCATTACTGTTAAGTAAATACCATTAAAAAAACACCCTGCAATGAGGGTGTTTTTTTAATGGTGAAACTACCGGAAACTCGGATAAACATAAGGAGAATCCGGCTCATCAACTTCAGTCAGCTCGGCATTTGAAATGACCGGAAGACGGTATCCGTTGTACTCACCAGCTTCAATTGTCCCGTATGCATGAATCCAGGTGTCTTCTTCGATGTCTTTCGCTTCATCCGAGTCAATGAGTGTTCCATAAACTCCGGCGTCGGCTGTACAGCAGGTCATGGAAAAACGGGCTGCCACCAGCTGATTGTCATCAAAGTCAGGCTCACGGTAAGCAAAGCCGATCATTTCAATTTCCTTGCCGATGAATTTCTCTAAATGAACGTCCATAACTGTCATAATATCCAGGTAGTTCTCTTCTGTCACCGTGATCACATCTTCATGTTCAAGACGCTCTGCCAGCTCCACATAATACTGATCGAAGCCCTCCTGATCATAAAAATCTTCTATAGTATAATGTTCGTCAAGTTCATCGGTGTTTTCACCATCATCCTGACTGCCTTCCTCCAACTCTTCCATATAGGCATCAGGATCTTCAAGATAAGCTTCGGCCCGGCTCGGCTCACCTGATTCTTCTGCTTGATCAGAAGGGGGGGAAGCAGCTGAAACGGCAGGTGAATTCCCGCTTCCCAGAGTCATACCGCGGTTTTGAGCAGCAGAGCTGTCCAAGCTTCTGTCCGGAAGAACAAAACCAAGGAGAACAGGAAGGATAAAGACACTGTAAATAGCCAGTTTTACAAAAGGCGGACCTGGAATTTTATGGTCGTGCCCGCAACTGCAGGAAGCCCCATGCTCGTGATCGTGCTCTTTACGGGTACTTCGGAAAATTTGTATTGTACCAAGGAGAAAGAACGTCACAAGGGCAAAATAAACAAAGGGCATCATCTTGGGTGCAATATAATAAATGATGTTGCCGCTTATTGTAAGCCAGAGCATAAGCAGCGCAAAGCCGATTAAAATAATACCCTGGATGAAAGCATGAAATGAAGCATCATATTGTTTCATTAAATCTGAACCTCCACTTTACATATTAAAACCATTGATACCAGTTTGGCAGAATAAACTGATTTAGAAGAATAATGGCAGCAAATACTACGATCGTCACAATGATCATAAAGGCAATAACGAACTTCGCCCGGAAATAAGCGAACAGCATAAAGGTATTTTTTAAATCAAGCATCGGGCCATAAACCAGGAACCCGATTAGAGAGGCTGTGGTGAAGTTTTGACCGAATGAAGCAGCTACAAATGCGTCCGCTTCTGAACACAAGGATAAAAGATAGGCAAATCCCATCATGACAAGTACTGAAGAGTACTCGTTTGCACCGATTGTCTGCAGAACCTGGCGGTCAAGAAAGGTCTGAAACAAGGCTGCGATAAGTGCTCCGAGAATTAAGTATTTTCCCATCAGGAAAAACTCATCCACAGCATGATAAACGGTTTCTTTCACTCTGTTCATGAAACTCGGTTTCCCAGAATGATGGTTATGTACCACAGGTGAGTGGTCTTCCTGTTTCTTTGCACGAAGCTGGTAACTGTTGCGGAACAGCATGTAGAGAATCGCACCGATAATAATGGATAGAACAAATGCCAGGGACATTCTCGAAAGAAGTACCGGATGTGTCCAGTCTGATCCAAATGCAAAAAAGGTTGAAGCAAAAACGATCGGGTTCAAAATCGGTGCAGCAACAAGGAAAACGACGCCTACGTGAAGAGGCATTCCTTTTTTAACCAGTCTTGCCACAACCGGAACGATTGCACATTCACAAAGAGGGAAGATGGCGCCGAGAACAGCTGCCGGAAATAAAGCCCCCAGAGCATTTTTAGGAAGGTAACGCTTAATGGTTTCTTCTGATACATAAATCTGTATAAGGGCAGAAACGAAAACACCGAGTAAGATAAATGGGATTGCTTCTAAAACAATACTTAGAAAGATGGTATTTACATTGACCCACGCAGCCGGCAGATCTTGAATATACTGTGTATTACTGAGGCGGTCACTAAAGAGAAAGAGGAATAAAAAGAGAAGCAAAAGCCCCATTCCAATTAAATCCTTTCCCCAGGACCTTACCTGTTTTGGTTCCATATCCGACTCTCCTGTTCGATTATATGACTGGTAAAACAAATTATGAGAATAGTAAAACCAACACTGAGAATTATTCTAGCAGAGCCCTGTATGAAGGTAAATGGCTCTATTTAATTTTAATAGAAAAGAAACAAAGAGAGGGCGGCTCATAAGGTTGCATTCTACCTCATGAGTCACCCTCAGAATACGTTTTATTTTTATTCTACATCCATAACGGTTCCCGGATCCAACATGAAAAAGACAAGTGCTGCTACTACGAAACAATATACTGCAAAGTAAACCAGCTTGCTTCGTTTAATAAATTCGATCAGCCAAACAATGCCGATCCAGGAAAAAATGAACGTTATCACAAAGGATACGATAAGGGGCATGACCCCGATCTGATTAATAAAGCCCGTGGAAAGTTCGTCAAGGGCGAGAACACTTGAACCGAGAATTACAGGTATCGCCAATAAAAAGGAGTAACGGACAGCTGTTTCCCGTTTTAAACCAAGAAGCAAAGAGACTACTAAAGTCGATCCTGATCTGGATATACCCGGGATAACGGCAAGGGTTTGTCCGAGACCGACAATGATAGAATCGAGGAATGTCATATCCTTCTCAGAGCGGTTTCCGTATTTATGAAACCGTTCAATAAAGATCAGTGCAAAGCCCGTAACAGTCAGGGCGCCTGCAATAAAGGCGGGTGTTTTAATAGAATCGGCAACGAAATCAGAGAGAAAATATCCAAATCCCCCTGTAATAAATGTGGCAATGATAATATAAAGACCGAAGAAAAACGAAACGCGATTCTCTTCAGAGCGGTTACTCAGATAGCCGAAAAACCCTGTAATTACATTCCAAAGGTCTTTTCTGAAAAAAAGAATAACAGCCAGCACAGATGCAATGTGCAAGTAGATCTCAAATGCAAGCCCCGGGAATGTGTATCCGAACACAAGCTGGGTAATAACAATGTGTGCGGTGCTGGAAACAGGCAGAAATTCAGTAATTCCTTGAACAATACCGAAAATAATAGCTTCAACAATAGACATACAAGACTTCCCTCCATGAGTAAGTAAACACTGTTATTTATTCTAGCAGAAACCTGAGGTGTTGAGTACGTTTTTTCATGTGAAAGTACTATATAATAACACCGGACTTACCTCAGATGAAATGACGTACAGCAGAAATGGAAGCTGCTATCCCCTGCGGGTGGAAAGACCATTTAGAAACAGATGGGTCCATAAACCGGCTGCGGACACTTGAAGGTAAACCATAACCAGTTTTCACAGTACTTTTTACAAAACGGTTTTATTTTAGTACAGAGGAAGGAGGAAATCATTGAATTTTGTGTGAAAAAAGTCAGGGATATTTCGTTAATTTACAATTAACGCTATACTAAAGCAAGGATAGAAAAGGGGGATTGAGCAATGAAAGGAAAGCATCTTTCAAGCGTGCTGATTCTAACAGCTGCGATGCTCGTTGCTGCCTATGTGGTATATGATCACCGTTCAGATACACAAGGCAATGATCCTTTGGACGAATACCTGGAGAATGAAGGTATTGACGTTGCAGATGAAGGTGAAGTACCTGATTATGAAGAAGTTGATGAAACAGGTGTAAGGCCTGGAATGCTTCTTAAAGATATATCACTGCCGGTTTGGGATGAGGAAGAAAAAATGAGCATCTCAGACTTCAGAGGAGACTATGTAGTATTGAATATTTGGGCAACGTGGTGTCCCCCATGTCGTGAAGAAATGCCTGAACTCATTAAGTTTCAGGAAGATTATGGAGATGATGGTGTTCAGGTTGTTGGTATAAACAATACAACTCAGGAACCAAATGAAGAAACGGTCGGCAGGTTTATTGATGAATTTAATATTTCATTTCCTACCCTGATGGCGAGGAATAATGAAGTGACTCTCGATTATCAGGTAATTGCCATGCCTCTTACGTATATTCTCGATCCGGATGGACGGATTATTATTCGTCATACAGGCTATCTTGACTACGGGGTTTTGGAAGAGTTCCTGGGCGAAGCAAAAGAGAAATATGAAGAGAAGGGGGAAGCATCTGACTAGAGTAAACAGGTGTTGCTTTCTATGCAAAAATAGTTGAGGGCGGCTCTTAAGGTATTAATTCCTTCCTTATGAGCGCCCTCTTTTTATTTTCTGTGGTTTTCGTAATAACTCAATTTGGTTACTTCCTTAAGTTCTTCAATTGTCTGTCCTGTTAAATCAGCTTGTTTTGAAGCGAGCAGATTCTTTTTCAGCTGGCTGCTGTCAGACGCACCGGGTACGGTACAGGCTACTGTTTCCGCAGAAAGAACGTAGCGCAGGGCCACCTCATTTAATGGCATATCTTTCTCCTCTGCGATTTGTTCAAGCTTCCTTATAGTTTTGATAAGCTCGTCCTTTTCATAGGATAAATAGCCTTTTTCCGATATCTTATCGTTGTAGCGTGAAGTTAAGAGTCCTTTGGCCACAGGCCCCCTGGCAATAACAGAAACATCGTTTTCCTTAAGAAGAGAAAACCATTCTTCCGGACGTCTGTCTAGGAGACTGTACTGCATCATTACGCTTACGATGTTTGAACGGCTAAGGTACTCTTTAATCACATTGGGTCTGATGGATGAGATTCCGTAGTACCGGATGG
This sequence comes from Alteribacter keqinensis, assembly GCF_003710255.1. NCBI lineage: Bacteria > Bacillati > Bacillota > Bacilli > Caryophanales > Bacillaceae > Alteribacter > Alteribacter keqinensis. The sequence goes on from NZ_RHIB01000001.1 coordinate 729,039, forward strand.
TTCCTTCCCGGACTAATTCCTCAAAAGCTTCTATTGTCTCATCAATAGGGTCCTCAATCGTTCCTCCGTGTAATTGATACAGGTCAAGATAATCCGTTCCCAGCCGTTGGAGGCTTTTCTTGACAGCTTTTTTCAAGTGTTCTTTGGATGGATTCCATCTCCACCCGTCAATTCCTTCGCCCCATTCGTTCCCGCCTTTGGAAGCAAGGATAACGTTCTCCCGCTTTCCTTTAAGTGCTCTCCCAACGGATTCCTCGTTTGCTCCGAATTCATAGAGGTCTGCTGTGTCAAAATAATTGACACCTTTATCAATCGCTTCATGGATGATTCTTTCGTTTTCATTATCGTTACCGGAAAGGGACATACACCCAAACCCGATCTCTGTCACATATAGATCAGACAAGCCGATTCTGTTCGTTTTCACAGTTTATCCTCCTTCTGCGGTCATTCTGTTCTCTTTCTTTCTGGTATAGAATACCACACAAAACACCCTTTAAAACATCGGTCACTAACCTTGGTATGAACAGAAAACAGAGTGAATACGCTGATGTAAGGAGGGGGGAGCAGAATGCTTCGGATTGAGACAGTAACCGTTCTCGATGTGATTGAAGAGACGATGGATATTCAGAAACTAGCCGTAGACGGAGGGGGCGGCTATGCCATTTTATATGCAGCATTCTTTCCTTATGTATCAAAAGGTGACAAGGTTAAAATAAATGTCACGGCGAGTGACCTGAAGCTTGGTACAGGTGGTCTTGATATTGTATCGAGTATTGAAGAAAGAGTGTCCTTTTCAGTGGGTGATACCAGGGGGCACATAATTAAAGGGAGATACCTGCCCACTCAGCACAGTATGCTCACAGTGGAATCTCCTGAACAGAAAGATCAGTTTATCTTTTATGAAAAACTAAACCTGCATTGGAAGCCAATATTGCTTTGTGAACTTCACAGTATGCTTCCGGTTGTGCAGGCAATGTATCATCATGAAAAACAGGAAGGGAAGCTGGTTGCGGTTATCGACGATTCAGCGGCTCTTGCTTTACCCGTAAGCGGGCATCTGCAAAAGATAAAAGAGGATCGAAATGTAACGACAATATCTATCGGGCAGGCCTTTGGCGGGGATTTCGAGGCTATAAATCTTTTAACTGCCCTTCAATTTGCCATGCATCATTACCCTGAAGCGCTCATTGTCGTCACAGTAGGACCGGGGGTGGTTGGCTCGGGTACCCGATACGGGTTCAGCGGAATCAGAATGGCTGAGTGGGCCAACCTTATAGGGAAAAGTAAGGGTGTTCCAGTCTGGACACCTCGGCTTTCAGAAAGTGACAGGAGAGAAAGGCACCAGGGCCTGTCCCATCACACAAAGACGGCACTTATGGAATTCACTTATGCCAAAAGTGTGCTGCCGGTACCGGCCGGAGAATTGGCTGACCGGTACATAAAGGCAGATTGCAGGGAACTCAGCAGCGAGCCTCATATAAAGGTTGAGAGTATCTGTGAGAGAAAAGTGAAAGCACTGGTGGAAAAAGCGCTGGCAGAAGTATCGCAGATTCGGTCAATGGGCCGCTCATATGAAGAAGACAGGTTGTTTTTTACCGGCGTGGGAACGGCACTATATTGGATCCTTGAGAACGATCAGGGTTGGGAGTCCCTTTGGTAATCCATTGTTCAACTGTTTCATGCTGAGAAGAAAGCTTCTTCAGGTAGGCTTTTACCTGCCATACCTTACCGGCAACGACGAAACCATTTTCTTTCAAATATACATGCATGGTTTATCTCTCCTTTTTATGGCAACGTTAGTTTGGTATGCTTAACACTATGAAAAACTCTTAAAAAAGAGAACTGTAAAAGAAGGAGTGTGTATAGTGGGAGATCATTTGCAGGAAAAGACATTAAACAAAGAAAAGATATTTGAAGGCCGTATCATTGAACTTAGTGTTCATGATGTAGCTTTACCAAACGGGAAAGAGAGTAAACGTGAGATTATAAATCATCCTGGGGCTGTTGCGGTACTTGCTGTAACAAAAGAGAATAAACTTGTTCTTGTAAACCAGTTCCGCAAAGCCCTTGAAAAAACAATTGCGGAGATCCCAGCCGGAAAGCTTGAAGCCGGTGAAGATCCAAAGCAGTGTGCTTTTCGGGAGCTTGAAGAAGAAACCGGATATGCTGCAGAGTCAATGGAAAAGATTGCTTCATTTTATACTTCCCCTGGATTTGCCGATGAAATCGTTTATTTATATGAAGCCAAAGAGTTACAGTCAGGAGAAGTAAAAACGGATGAGGATGAGTTCGTTGAAAAGATTGAAGTTACTTTGGATGAGGCACTTGAGATGATAAAAACAGAGGCTGTTCATGATGCGAAGACAATTCTGGCCATTCAGCACTGGCTTTTGAAAAAGCAGGGTTAACACCTGTGTTGATTGACGCAGGTTTGCTGTATTCCAAGAGCGTGATCCAGAGAGTCTCCTGAAGGGCTGGAGCGGAAATCAACATACACATCCTCCTGCGATGTTCAAAACGAGCCTGATTCCTGATGTAAGTGTCCCTTATTTCATGTCATAGAGTGCAAAGTAGATTCATAGAGTAACAATGAGTCACTGAGCCGATGACACATTATGAAGGGGCGAATCAGATGAACCGGATGAAAGGCGGTTTTAGAAGAGCAATTCTGATCCATATCGAAGAGAATCGTTCCATTTATGTATTCTCCATCGTACTGCTTATGATGGGTGTGATTTTTGGAGCTGTAATTGTAAACAGTTTAACGACTGGACAGAAAAATGACCTGTTTACGTATTTGAGCCAGTTTTTCGGACAGGTTGAAAAGGGAGAGCTGGCATCATCTGAGGAAGCATTTACCCAGACGTTTGCCCATTACAGCAAATACCTGGGCTTAATGTGGTTTTTAGGATTGTCTGTTATCGGTTTGCCGATTATTCTCATTCTCCTTTTTCTAAAGGGACTTGTTATCGGTTTTACAGTTGGTTTTCTTGTAAGCCAGATGGGCTTTGACGGATTTATTCTGGCATTTGCGGCTATCTTCCCTCAAAACCTGATTCTCGTGCCTGTTTTTATTATCACAGCGACGGTATCAATTTCATTCAGCCTGAAGATTTGCAGACAGATTATAAGAAAAGGGTACGAACCTATATTTCAGCACTTTACAGCTTACTCACTTTTTTTATTGTTCACAGGGGCAGTCGTTACTCTGATGAGTGTTTATGAAGCCTATGTTTCCCCTGTACTTTTGAAGTCAGTTGTACAATGGCTTTTATAAGTTGCTGTATTAAAGGATATTGTTGTCTTAAAAAAGAGTTGATTTTGGAGCGAATGAGCGACGCTCCTGCGGGAAAAGCGAGTTCGGGGGGAGACCCCATAGCCGTCAAGTTTAGAAGGCTTGGCGGCTTCTTTGTTTTCTTACCAAAATTCTAAGATACACTCCAAAAGCTTACTGCTTGCTTATTAAACTGCTCATTTAGCCATGAGGTGATATACGGACACCTTCTTTCGATAACTTTCTAAATAAGTCATGAAGCGTATCGTTCCCCACAGAACATGTGTAAAAGCACTAAGATAAGAATGTAAAAGAGGATGTAGCCGGAATGTTCAAGACTCCTGCGGGAGCAATGAGCGTTTACATCACGAATAAGCTACGAGTTGCTTCGACGCAGAAAGCTGCGAAGCATAACTGGCAGAGGAAGAAGCAGTGGTGCTTCCTCTGCCGACGCCCCCGCGGAAAGCGAAGGGGATTCCGGCTACATCCTGACTTCTTCTGCTTCAAATTCTTAAATCCCTTAACTTGACGGCTATTGGGGGAGATCCCGAAAGCGCAATGAGACATATTAACTCATACTTACTAACAGAACAATATAAGTAAAAGGCGATAATTATTATTATTTAACAGTAACTCTAATTGTGAGTTTGTAACAATTCTTATTTGACACCTTTTTTTAGCCGGGAGTATAATAGAGTAGGAAACGGCAGATTAAAGGGGCGTTAAATATGGAGCAACGTATTGAACGAATAAAAAAACAACTGCACTCTCAAAGCTACAAGCTTACACCGCAGCGTGAAGCAACCGTAAGGGTTCTGCTTGAACATGAAGAGGATCACCTCAGTGCGGAGAATGTATATCTGCTTGTTAAAGAGAAGTCCCCTGAAATTGGTCTTGCTACGGTTTATCGAACCCTGGAATTACTGACTGAACTTAAAGTGGTGGACAAAATAAACTTTGGAGACGGAGTATCAAGATACGACCTTCGTAAAGAAGGGGCAACACATTTTCACCATCATCTCGTCTGTATTGACTGTGGGTCAGTGGATGAAATACAGGAAGACCTTCTGGGAGATGTGGAGAAAATAGTAGAACGCAGGTGGAACTTTGTGATCAAAGATCACCGGCTTACGTTTCACGGTATCTGCCACCGCTGTAACAGCAAAGGAAAACCCGAAAGTGAGTAAAAAAGCGTTAAAGCAACGAGCGTTGTGACTGCTTCTTCTGACAGGTTGTTACTGGAGCAGCTCAGACAGCCGTTGCTTTATTCTTTTTTACTGTTTCTGCTCTTAAATTGAATATACATAACAACATACCCAGTATAAAAAGTTCTCCTGCCGGCATATTCTTTTAACAGGCTCATTAACGAAGCCTGTTCTGTTGCAATTATTTGGAAACAGTTTAAGGGGAGAATGTGAGGTGTGTTGAAATGTCATTTATACGGTCACTGTGGGAAACGCTTTGTGTGTTTGTATTGTTTATGGGGTGCACGCTTATTTTTTACTATGGTATTATATGGGTGAGTGATGAGTACGAAAGGTACCATCGGTTTGATGAGCCAAAAGGAAGGGCAGTTAAAGTCATTGGTCAGGTTCAGGAAGATTCAATTTATAAAGAAGCACTGGACAGGCTGCGTATTTTTTATCTTCATGGAGAATAAATGAGAGGAGGCAGAGTGCAAAATGGAGCAGGCTTTGAAAGAATACCTCCACTACCTCGTAGTTGAAAAAGGGTTGTCGCAAAACACACTGGAGGCTTATAGAAGAGATATCTCCAACTACCTTCATTATCTAAAACATGTAGAACAGCTGGACAATGTTGAGAAGGTTCACCGGACAAATATTGTATCCTTTTTATTTCATTTGAAAGAAAAAGGCAAGGCTTCTACCACTGTTTCAAGGCAGCTGTCGTCACTGAGGTCCTTTCACCAGTTTATGATAAGGGAAGGGCTTGCAACTCATGATCCCAGTACATTAATAGATATGCCAAAAGCAGAGAAGCGTCTTCCAAAAGTATTGAATATGGAAGAGGTAGAAGCGCTTCTTGAGGCACCGGACGGGTCATCACCCCTTGGCTTGCGAAATAAAGCTATGCTGGAAATGCTCTATGCCACGGGACTCCGGGTTACTGAACTCTGTTCAATGAATCTGAGCGATCTTCATTTACAAATGGGCTTTGTAAGGTGTATCGGTAAAGGAAATAAAGAAAGAATCATTCCTCTGGGCAGGACTGCTTCCGATGTACTTAAGGCATACTTACAATCCAGCAGGCCGGTACTTGTAAAAAAACAGCGTCATGATGTATTGTTTGTGAATCATCATGGGAGACAGATGTCCAGACAGGGGTTTTGGAAAGTGCTCAAGTCCCTCGCATCAGAAGCAAAAATAGAAAAAGAGCTGACGCCTCACACCCTTCGGCATTCCTTCGCTACCCATCTTCTTGAGAACGGTGCCGATCTTCGTGCTGTTCAGGAGATGCTGGGGCATGCGGATATATCTACGACACAGATCTATACACACGTAACGAAAACGAGATTAAAAGATGTTTATGCAGACTTCCATCCAAGAGCGTAAAAGAGAGGAGTTGGAAGATTTGCACAATTGTGAGGTCTGACTTCAGACATGGTGATTTGACAATTTGAAACAATACCTTTCCTGAAAAAGGGTATAATTAAAAGATGAAAAACGTGACTACATAAGGAGGATTTGCAGCATGAAAAGTAAGCGCTTTAAGAGGATTTTTGTAGTGGTAATGGATTCAGTAGGGATAGGAGAAGCCCCGGATGCCGCAAAGTTTAATGATACGGGAGCCAATACTCTCGGTCATATCGCTGAAAGAATGAACGGGTTAAATATGCCGAATATGGGAGCACTCGGCCTTTCAAATATTAGAGAAATACCAGGAATAGAAAAAGCGGATACGCCTTCTGCGTATTACGGTCTTATGGAAGAGGCATCAAACGGAAAAGATACTATGACCGGACATTGGGAGATAATGGGCCTTCGCATTGAACAACCATTCCGCACCTTTCCCGATGGTTTTCCAAAAGAATTAATAGATGAATTGGAAGCAAAAACAGGAAGGAAAATCGTAGGGAACAAACCAGCTTCCGGTACTGAGATTCTCGATGAATTAGGGGAGCGCCACATGAACACGGGGGATTTGATTGTTTATACCTCTGCCGATTCTGTCCTGCAAATTGCTGCCCATGAGGATATCGTTCCTTTAGAGGAGCTTTACCGCATCTGTAAGATTGCCCGTGAATTGACTCTCGATGAAAAATACATGGTAGGCCGTATCATTGCAAGACCTTTCCTTGGTAAAGCAGGGAACTGGGAACGTACTTCGAACCGTCATGATTATGCTTTAAAGCCATTCGGCAGAACGGTCATGAACGAACTGGAGGACGGCGGGTTTGACTCCATTGCAATTGGGAAAATTTCTGATATTTATGATGGAGAGGGAATTACAAAATCCCTGCGCACAACATCGAATATGGACGGTATGGACAAGCTTGTTCAAACAACAAAAATGGATTTCACAGGTGTCAGCTTTTTAAATCTTGTTGACTTTGATGCAAAGTTCGGTCATAGAAGAGATCCGATCGGTTACGGCGAAGCTCTCGAAGAGTATGATCAAAGGCTTCCTGAACTTCTGCAGGAGCTTAAGGAAGAGGACCTGTTAATCATTACAGCTGACCATGGAAATGATCCGGTTCACCCGGGTACAGACCATACCAGAGAATATGTACCGCTTCTTTGCTATAACAAACGCTTCAGTAAAGGAGAGCGGCTGGACGACAGAAAAACCTTTGCTGATGTAGGAGCTACCATTGCAGATAACTTCGGTGTGAAAATGCCTGAACATGGCAAAAGCTTTTTAAATGACTTGAAATAAGAGAGGACTGTGTTTTTATGACTAATGCACTCATTGAAGCGAAACAATTTATTGAAGGTAAACTAACGAAAAAGCCACAAGTCGGCCTTATTTTAGGTTCGGGTCTTGGCGTACTTGCAGATGAAATTCAAGAAGCAGTGACTGTCCCCTACAGTGATATACCAGGGTTCCCGACCTCAACTGTTGCCGGACATAAAGGTCAGCTTGTCATCGGTACTCTGAATGGAAAAAGTGTTGTTGCCATGCAGGGCCGTTTTCATTTTTACGAAGGCTACGATATGAGCCTTGTTACTCTTCCGGTGAGAGTGATGAAAGCCATCGGTGTTACAGACTTGATTGTGACAAATGCAGCAGGGGGGGTAAATGAATCGTATGAGCCTGGTGATCTGATGCTCATCGAGGACCACATCAATAATTTTGGAACAAATCCATTAATTGGTCCGAATGATGAAGAAATGGGACCGAGATTTCCTGATATGAGTGAAGCTTATACGAAAGATCACTTATCTCTTGCCACAGAGACTGCAAAAGAGCTTGGGGTTAATGTGCAAAAGGGTGTGTATGTAGGGAATACCGGCCCTTGTTACGAAACTCCTGCTGAAGTCCGTATGCTCCGTGCAATGGGAGGCGACGCAGTAGGAATGAGTACAGTCCCCGAAGTAATCGTTGCCCGCCACAGCGGACTTAAGGTTCTTGGGATTTCATGTATTTCCAATATGGCAGCAGGGATACTCGATCAGCCGTTGCATCACGATGAAGTGATTGAAACAACGGAAAAAGTAAAAGCAAACTTCCTGGCCTTAGTAAAAGAAATTGTCGGTAAAATGTAGAATTTCTAATGATATGAGGATGGTGGCTTACTATGAGAATGGTTGATTTAATAGAGAAAAAGCGTGATGGTCATGAACTGACACAAGAGGAAATCACCTTCATTATTGACGGTTATGTAAAAGATGACATTCCAGATTACCAAATGAGCGCCTTTTCCATGGCTGTTTTTTTCAGAGGTATGACTGATGAGGAGAGTGCGTTCCTCACAGACGCTATTGTTCATTCCGGTGAGACCATTGACCTCTCAGCCATTGATGGAATTAAAGTGGATAAACACAGCACCGGTGGTGTAGGGGATACGACTACACTTGTCCTGGCACCTCTTGTCGCCAGTGTTGGTGTACCGGTGGCGAAAATGAGTGGACGGGGTCTGGGTCATACCGGTGGCACCATTGATAAACTGGAAGCCATCCCAGGGTTCAGTGTTGAGATTACAAACGATACGTTTATTGACCTGGTAAACAGGAATAAAGTAGCCGTAATCGGACAGACAGCAGATTTAACGCCTGCTGACAAAAAACTTTATTCCCTGCGTGATGTAACAGCAACGGTAAATTCGATTCCTCTTATTGCAAGTTCTATTATGAGTAAAAAGCTTGCTTCAGGTGCGGATGCAATCGTGCTGGATGTTAAGACGGGTTCAGGTGCCTTTATGAAAAAGCTGGACGATGCAAAAGAGCTTGCGAGAACGATGGTGAAAATCGGAAACGACCTGGGGCGCAGCACGTCCGCTGTCATTTCTGATATGAGCCAGCCTCTTGGACAAGCAATCGGAAATGCACTTGAGGTTAAAGAAGCAATTCTGACACTGAAAGGCGAGGGTCCGAAAGACCTGACCGACCTTTGTCTTGCACTTGGAAGTCATATGGTTGTCCTGGCAGGGAAAGCAAAAGACGATGAGGAAGCAAAGGAGATGCTTAAAGGTGCTATTAAAGACGGCTCTGCCCTGGAACACTTTAAGCTCTTTGCCAAGTCCCAGCATGGGGACCCTGAAGTGATTGCCGACCCGGATAAGCTTCCAAAAGCGAATTTCATTTTTGATGTAAAAGCAAAGGCAGACGGTATTGTTTCTGCCATTACCGCGGATAAAATCGGAACCGCTGCTATGATTCTCGGAGCGGGACGGGCAACGAAAACATCTGAGATTGACCTGGCTGTGGGTCTCGTTCTCAACAAAAAGATCGGAGACCATGTTACAAAAGGAGAGTCTCTTGTAACCATTCACAGCAATCAGGAAAATGTGGACGATTGTATGAACCGGATTTATGAATCATATACCATTTCAACTGATGAAGTAAGTGCACCTCCACTTATTTATGACGTGATAAAAAAATAGGCTGCTCTGAAAAAGAAATCAAACCCAACTTCATTGAACGGAATACGCTCCCTTTCCGCTGGGGCGCCGGTGCAAAGAAAGCACCCCTGAAATCTGGATGCTTGCCGGCACCGCCGCGGAAAGCAAAGGGAACGCAGGCTGCATCCGCACTTTTTGTACTCTAAAGGCAGTAAAAATAGCAACAATCTGCGCGAAAAAAAGCTAAAAAATAAGAACATCAAAGTCTGCCGGCGTTTATGGCAGACTTTTTCTTTTCTTTGGCTGGTGAAGGGCATTCTCAACCTTTTATCGATTATCTTAGCTTCGTTGAGAAATGAGAGGATAAAGATAACCTGGCAAAAAAAGACCACATGTTCTTTTAATACGCCATTACCTGCACCTTTTTAGAATCGTAAAGTACGAAGGCTTCTTCTGCGTTTAAAGTATAAAGCAGGGTAACTGGGGCAGAATGGTAAAGAAAATGTGGTGTCTCTCTTTTCTGTATGGGAGCGCCTTCATTCGTACAGAACACTTTGGAGGGATATCATGATGAAACAAAGTTTAAGGATTTTACTTGCATTAATTATTCTGATGGCATTAATGACAAGCATAATGACTCCTGCCTCTGCCCGTGAAGGTGGCGTAAAACTTGCTGATGATGCCAGCTCGGCAATCTTAATTGAGCGAGATACAGGAAAAATAATGTTTGAAAAAAACAGTAATGAAAAACTCCCCCCTGCTTCCATGACGAAGATTATGACGATGCTTCTTATTATGGAAGCAATCGATAATGGGAAGATAACGTTAGATGAAAAAGTCCGCACAAGTGAACGTGCTGCATCAATGGGCGGATCCCAAATTTTTCTGGAGCCGGGTGAAGAAATGACCGTTGATGAAATGCTGAAAGGCATTGCCATCGCTTCAGGGAATGATGCTTCTGTAGCCATGGCTGAACACCTTGCAGGTTCTGAGGACGAGTTTGTAAACATGATGAATGACAAAGCAAAAGAACTGGGATTAAAGGATACAAACTTTGTGAATTCAAACGGGTTACCGGTAGCAGACCACTACACTACGGCACATGACATGGCTATGATGTCCCGGGAACTTCTGAAATACGAATCAATTACCGATTATACAAGCCTTTATGAAGATTACCTCCGAGCAGACAGCGATAAAAAATTCTGGCTCGTAAATACAAATAAGCTTGTAAAATTTTATCCTGGTGTTGACGGCCTTAAAACAGGATTTACAAGAGAGGCAAAATACTGTCTTACCGCCACCGCGAATAAAAAGGATATGCGGGTAATTGCTGTTGTGATGGGGGCTTCGACACCTAAAGACAGGAACCGTCAGGTTACAGAGATGCTTGATTATGCATACAGTCAGTACCAGGTGCATAAGCAGTATGACCGGGGAACGGTCATTGCCCAGGTAAAAGTAAATAAAGGCGCAAAAAATAAAGTAGATGCTGTAACCGCTGAGAATGTATCCATGCTTACAAAAAAAGGAGAGTCCCTTGAAGGTGCAACTGAAGAGGTCGTCTGGAATGAAGATGTGAAAGCGCCATTAAAAGAAGGACAAACCGTAGGAACGCTGAAGGTAAAACTGGACGAAAAAGTACTTTCGGAAGTCTCTCTTGTACTTTCAGAAGATGTAGATGAAGCTTCTTTATGGCAGTTTATAAAACGGACAGCATCTATTATGGGTGGAAAAAGAGAGTCATGATTGGTCGTTAATTTAAATACTTTGACGAAGTTGCACTAGTTTTGTTTCTGTGAAGGATTACAGGAATATAAGATCGAAATTCCCTTTACGTGTATTCCGAGAGATGCAAGCCTTAATGCGGAATTCATAAACCTTAAGGCAAGGAGTGGAGGGGCAGTGAGCTTACTGATTGATTTAGAAAAAAAGGAAAATGTCCTTTGTGTAAGACTGGAAGGTGAGCTTGATCATCATACAGCAAAAAAGCTAAAGGAACGGGTTGACCAGGCTATGAAAGAACATCACCTGACACACATGCTGTTAAATTTAGAACAGTTAACTTTCATGGACAGTTCCGGGCTTGGCGTCATTCTGGGCAGGTATAAGTTCATTCAGACATTGGGAGGAGAAATGGTTGTATGTTCTATCTCTCCGCAGATTAAACGATTGTTTGACATGTCCGGACTGTTTAAAATCATACGGTTGGAAACTGACGAGGATCGTGCATTATCCATGCTGGGGGTGGCGTCATGAAAAACATCATGAAGTTGGCATTTAGTGCAATCAGTGAAAATGAATCCTTTGCGAGGGTGGCAGTCGGAGCCTTTATTGCGAAGCTCGATCCGACTATGGATGAGCTTACTGAAATTAAAACCGTCGTCAGTGAGGCGGTAACGAATGCGATTATTCACGGTTATCCCAATGAAGATAATGGAATGGTAAAAATTGAAGCAGAGCTCACTGATGACACTGTCCGCATTATGATTCAGGACGAAGGTGTGGGAATGAGTAATGTTGAGGAAGCAAGACAGCCTCTTTACACATCAAAGCCTGAACTTGAACGAAGCGGCATGGGCTTTACGATTATGGAGAATTTTATGGACGATGTAGAAATCCGTTCAGAGCCGATGGTCGGTACTACGGTACGTCTCACAAAGCGCCTTTCTAAACAAAAGGCCATGTGTAATTAGGGGTATGCTATGGAAGTAAATGTTAAACAAAAGAAAGAGGTGTATCTGAAGGACGAGGAGCTGAAGCGCCTTATCGCTGAAGCACAAGAGGGAAACCAACAATCAAGAGATCGCATCGTGAGTTCCAATACCCGCCTCGTCTGGTCGGTAGTGCAGCGGTTTTTAAACCGCGGATATGAACCGGATGACTTGTTTCAGATAGGCTGTATCGGTCTGATCAAATCCGTAGACAAATTTGATCTGAGTTACGATGTGAAGTTTTCGACTTATGCAGTACCAATGATTATTGGTGAAATTCAGCGTTTCCTAAGGGATGACGGAACTGTTAAAGTAAGTCGTTCAATTAAGGAAAGCGCTAATAAAATCCGGAAAATGAAAGAAGAGCTTACAAAAACACTAGGACGGGTTCCTACCGTCAACGAAATTGCAAAGAGTCTTGATATGTCTCCTGAGGATGTTGTGTTTGCACAGGAAGCAAGCAGGAATCTGACATCGATTCACGAGACTGTCTATGAAAATGACGGCGATCCTATTACGCTCCTTGATCAAATATCAGACCAGAACGAAGGAAAGTGGTTTGATAAAATTGCATTAAAGGACGTAATCGAAAAGCTGGAAGAACGGGAAAGGCTCATTGTTTATCTGAGATATTATAAGGACCAGACGCAGTCTGAAGTTGCTGAGCGCCTGGGTATCTCACAGGTTCAGGTATCAAGGCTTGAAAAGAAAATATTAAAGCAATTAAAAGACCAACTGGGTGATTAAACTCAGTTGGTTTTTTGTGGTGCGTTCTCGCATATCCTGGCTTTTTATTCTTGAAAAGGATGATGGATTATGGACGAGGCGTGTGGCGTAATCTAAACGTAGAATATTAGTCGTTAATTGTAGAAAAGGTCGCTGTAAGTGCAAAATTTAGTGAATTAATTGTAGAAGTGAATGGTGTAAATGTAAATATGCGGGGCAGCACCTGGGGAAAGTCATACAAGCGGGTTTTGGATCTCATCGTTTCCCATCACCCAGTTGAATCCCGCCTTTCTATAAAGTGTGAGACGTGTCAGGCATGAAATGCATGATCCGGATTCTTTTATCTCATACTAAGATAAACAAAGTGAAAGAGAGGGTGGGGTAAATGGACGAGAGAGTCTATATACGGTTAAAAGCACGTGTAAGAGCCCCAAAGCCCGAGACTCTTATGTTAAAAGATATAGCCCAGCTCATTGCAGATGAACAGATGCTCAGGAATCTTGAGATTATCCCTGTAAATAAGGCTGTGGAAAAAGATCAGGAGAGTCCTATCGTCATTGATTCCATGAAAATTGTAGAACTGATACTGAGTGCGTGCCCAAACGCTGATGTTCAAGTAGTGGGGCCAGTCCAGACCATCGTCTGGCATGATGTAAAAAAACAACCGATGAAGCCTCTTATGTTCAGTCTGGTCTGGTTTCTGCTGTTTGTAGGATCAGCACTGGCAATTATGAATTTTCATGAAGATGTAAGTATGTCAGGTGTTCATAAAAAACTTTACAGAGTGATTACAGGTACAGAAGTGGATCATCCATTGTGGCTTCAGATTCCGTATTCCTTTGGACTGGGGCTGGGAATGATCCTGTTTTTTAACCATTTGTTCCGTAAGCGCATCAACGATGAGCCAAGCCCGCTGGAGATGGAAATGTTTAATTATGAGGACAACATTGACCGCTATGTAGCTCTGAATCACCGCCGTGAAGACAAGAGGAAACAGGAGAATAAAAAGTGATTGACCCGATTGTTACAATTCTTGTCGGTCTTGCAGGGGGGATTGCTGTCGGGAGTGGTCTTGTGGCTTTCCTGACAGTTCTCGGTATCATTCCGCGACTTGCCCAGCTGACAAATACAAGCAGGCTTGTTACCAAGTACGAAAGTGCTGTCATCATAGGAGCGCTCAGCGGTGCATGGATGAGTCTCGGTGACCCCGGACTGAGTCTGCTTCCGGCTGTGGCATCTCCGGTAGGCCTCGCAGCGGGGATGTTTGTAGGACTTCTTGCAGCAGCGCTTACAGAGGTTCTGAATGTATTCCCGATTCTGGCAAAAAGAGTGGGGGTGGCAGAGAGGATATCATGGTTGCTTTTTGCTATTGTCCTTGGCAAAATAACGGGCTCTCTGTTTCACTGGTTATACTTTTATCCTATGAGGTGATGGTTCATGAAATCGGCTGAACAAATAAGAAAAGACCGTTTCGAAGAACGGAGAAAGAAGCTCATCTCAAAGACAACATGGATAAAAAACTGCCTGATTGCATTTGCTGTCGGAGGAATCCTTGCTGCTTTTGGTCAATGGCTGTTTAACCGGTATATCGTGTGGTTCGGTCTGACAGAAAGAGAAGCGGTTAACCCAGTCCTGGCTACATTTATTTTTCTTTCCTGTTTACTTACGGGGATTGGTATTTTTGACAAGCTGAGTGAAAAATGGGGAGCAGGCCTTATTGTTCCGGTAACAGGTTTTGCAAATTCAGTTACAAGCAGTGGAATGGAATCGAGAGCAGAAGGAATCGTATTCGGTGTTACAGGCAATATGTTCCGCATTGCAGGAGTCGTGCTTGTATTTGGTGTTGTTTCTGCGTATCTTGTTTCCTTCATAAGAGTTCTGATTGAAACGCTAATTCGTTAACGGGGGAATCAAAGTGAAAGACATTAAACAGACCTGGGTATTTGACAGCCCCGTATATATTGAATCCTGCGCAAGTGTATCGGGGCCTATGGAAAAATCAGGTCCTGTCGGCCGTTTTCTTGATAAGTCCTTTGAAGATTTGTACTGCGGCGAAAGTACCTGGGAAAAAGCTGAAAGAGCGTTGATGAAAGAAGCAGTATCACTCTGTCTGAGTAAAGAAAGTATACAGAAAGAAGAAGTGGGGCTGTTTATTGCCGGGGACCTGCTCAACCAAAACGTAACAAGCCATTACACAGCACGTGAATATCCGTGGCCGTATTTAGGCATGTTCAGTGCCTGTGCAACGTCAATGGAAGGGATCGCGATTGCATCTATGTGTGTACATTCTGGAATGGTCCAAAGAAGTCTTACTGCAGTTTCCAGCCATTATGGTGCAGTGGAGAGGCAGTTCAGACTGCCTTTGGAACATGTGAAGCAACGGCCGAAAACCGCTATGAGAACGGTGACCGGAGCAGGTGCTGCTGTTATATCGGGGAAGAAGAGTCCGATTGCTGTCCGTTCTGTAACCATTGGCAAAGTAGTGGACTGGGGATTGAGAGATCCTCTTGACATGGGTCAGGCAATGGCACCTGCTGCTTTCGACACATTAAAAAAACATTTAAACGATACAGGAAAGACTGAAGAAGACTACGATCTTATCATTACGGGAGATCTTAGTATGTTCGGCTCCCGGCAGTTCCTTGAGTTGTGCGAAGAGGATGGACTGTACATAACAGACCGGTATCTGGATGGCGGGAATACGGTATACGGGTATCATCCTGAAGGATATGCGGGAGGAAGCGGCGCCGGTTGCAGCGCTCTTGTTCTTTACGGATACGTGTTCAGGAGGATGCGTAAGGAACATTGGAAAAAAGTGCTCTGTATAGCAACAGGAGCGTTGTTTAACCCTTTAACGATAAGACAGAAAGAAACGATCCCCTGTATTGCTCATGCAGTGGAGTTTGAACTGACAGCCGGTTTGGAGGAATAATACTTATGGAGTACGTCTTCGCATTTTTAGTCGGAGGATTCTTTTGTCTTACTGGTCAGCTATTTATGGATATTGGCAAATGGTCCCCGGCTCACATTATGGGCGGATTCGTTGTGGGCGGGGCGCTAATGGACGGGTTTCATTTATATGATAAGCTGATTGACTTAGCTGGCATGGGTGCTATTCTCCCAATTTCAAGCTTTGGACATTTCCTTGTTCACGGGGCAATGACAGAAGCAGAAAGATACGGATTTTTAGGAATAGGGATGGGTATTTTTGAAGTAACGTCTGCAGGTGTATCTACAGCCATATTGTTTGGTTTTCTTGCGAGTATCATCTTCAAGCCGAAGGGGTGACTGTCAGGATGGAAAAGAAAAAGCGGGTTATATTAATCACTGACGGTGATACGTCAGCAAGGATGGCCGTTGAAGCGGCTTCAAGGAAATTAAATTGTTGCTGTATATCCAAATCCGGCGGAAACCCAAGTCCACTGAGCGGGGAGGAGCTGGTGGAACTCGTTATGGAATGCCCGGACGATCCTGTGGTGGTGTTATTTGATGATTGCGGCTATCCGGAAGAAGGTCCGGGTGAGAAGGCCATGATAACGATTTGCAACCATCCTGACATTACTATTCTTGGTGCCCTTGCAGTTGCCTCGCAATCCTATTCCCATGAGTGGGCAAAGGTGCATTTTTCACTTGACAGAAATGGAGATCTTACGGAATACGGTGTTGATAAAGACGGCATAATTGATACAGAAATAAGGCGTATACGGGGAGATACTGTTTATATATTGGACCAGATTGACATTCCTATTGTTATTGGTATTGGAGATCTTGGAAAAATGGGGGGCCGTGATTCTGCAGAAAAAGGGGCACCGATTACGACACAGGCTATACAAACCATCCTGGAAAGGAGCCAGAGCGAATGACAGATTCTCATCAAGATGAAACAAAACAAAATCATCCTTTGTCACGAAACATCCTGGATAATGAAAGAAGAATGAAAGAACGTGTCGGGATCGGTAAAAGCTTTGATGTAGGAGTACGTAAACTACATATTTTAGACAAAGAAGTCCAGTTTTATTTTGTCAACGGTCTCTGTGACACCCAATATATCATTGAACTCCTAAGAGAATTAATGTTTATTGATGTTGCCGACCGTAAAAAAAGAAACGTCCGGGATCAAATTGAAAATCATCTTGCCCATATGCAGGTTGAATATGCAGATACTCTTGATGATGCCATTCGCCAAATGCTATCGGGACTTATATCCATTTTTATTGATGGTGAAGCACAAGCTATTATTGTGGACGTTCGAAGTTATCCTGGCAGAGGGCCGGAAGAACCGGACCTTGAAAAAGTCGTAAGGGGAAGCCGTGACGGATACACAGAAAATATCATTCAAAACACCGCACTTACAAGAAGAAGAATCAGAGACGAACGCTTAAGAAACGAAATTCTTCAAGTGGGAAGACGTTCAAAGACCGACATCAGCCTCTGTTATCTGGAAGGGGTTGTTGATAAAGATCTGGTGGGTGTCGTAAAAAAAGAGCTTGAAGGAATCGATATTGATGGACTGACAATGTCAGATAAGCTCGTAGAGGAATTTATCGTCAAACAGGGCAATAACCCCTTTCCTCTCGTTCGTTACACCGAAAGACCTGACGTTGCAGCTACTCACATTCTGGAGGGACATCTTGTCATTATCGTAGATGCCTCTCCGAGTGCCATGATTCTTCCTACGACGTTTTTTCATCACGTCCAGCATGCAGAGGAATACCGGCAGGCAGCATTTGTCGGAACATTCTTGAGGTGGGTCCGGTTTGCTGGAATAGCGTTCTCGTTATTTATTCTGCCGTTATGGCTTCTGATGGTAGTAGAACCGAGTCTTCTGCCCCCGGGGTATGAGTACATCGGTCCCGATGAAACAACCAATGTTCCAATCTTCCTCCAAATCATCCTTGCAGAACTTGGGATAGAACTCCTCAGGATGGCGGCCATACATACGCCGTCCCCTCTGGCTACTGCTTTGGGGCTTGTGGCTGCTCTGCTCATCGGGGAAATTGCTATAGAAGTAGGGCTCTTTGTGCCTGAAGTTATCCTTTATGTTGCAGTCGGAGCCATCGGGATGTTTGCAACACCAAGCTATGAACTGAGTATTGCTCTTCGTATTATGAGGCTTGGTCTCCTTGTTGCTGTTGTACTGTTTAAAGTGCAGGGCTTTGTGATCGGGACGACGGCGTTGTTCCTTGCTCTTGCATCAATAAAGTCTTTGAATGTTCCATATATGTGGCCATTCCTTCCGTTTTACCCAAAAGCCCTTGCAGATGTCATGATGCGTCAGGCCGTACCGATGAAAATGAAACGTCCAAGTATTGTTCATCCGAAAGATCCGGTCAAACAGGCCAAAAGCAAGACATAGCAGAGAACTCCGGGGCGGATCCGCGCTCCGGAATTTTTTGTGGAAATAAGTTGCCGTACTGAGAAAAGTGTGTTAAAGTCTTGACTAATGAATGCCCAAATGGTATAAATGTTTCTATAATTTCATATTCTCATGTAAGTCATGAGGTAGAGGAGCAAAGCGAAAGAGTACACTGTCAGAGTGCTGGGGCACTAAGACGGCGGTGGAAAGGTCAATTTGCCGAAGAAGGATAATAACTCCAGTGTTTATCTTTCTGGGGTATTGCCGAACAGGCAATACACTGTCACTGCAACTGTAGTGGAGCACTATCCGGATGATAAGAGGGTTTATTTTAACCATCCCAAGGTAATTAGTGCAGCCATGCATTAATTGCCTTTTTTATTATTCAGGACAATTCTTTTGAAAACAGCCCCAAATGGAGTATGAAATCTTGCTTGAGGTCTTTTTCGACTGAATATCTCTACTGTGTTCACAACGAAGCTGAATTTCGATGGATGAAGGGTTATAACACCCTTCCTGGTTTTTTTTTTAGTAATAGCTTTAATTTAAAAGTCCAGTACGGTTATTGAGGGGAGACTGAGGATGACTACAAGAAACCATGATGTAAACAGTAAAGGGAATCTGACAATCAATGGTGTTGACACCACATATCTGGCGGAAAAGTACGGTACGCCATTATATGTCTATGATGTGGAAGATATCTGCATCCGTGCAAATGCCTTTAAAGAGGCTTTTGAAAAGGAAGGGATTCAGTACCAGGTTGCTTATGCAAGTAAAGCATTCAGTTGTGTGGCTATTGTGCAGCTGATGGATGAGCTCGGGTTAAGTCTTGATGTTGTGTCCGGGGGGGAGCTTTACACTGCTCTGGAAGCTGGCTTTCCTCCTGAACGCATTCATTTTCATGGAAACAACAAATCACCAGATGAAATAGAAATGGCTGTCAAAGCGGGAATAGGCTGCTTTGTTGTCGATAACTTTCATGAACTGACGTGGCTTACGGGTATAACACAGACCCTTGAAACTTCCATGAAAGTACTGCTTCGTATAACGCCAGGAGTCGAAGCTCATACCCACGAGTATATCAGTACAGGTCAGGAAGATTCAAAATTCGGCTTTGATATTACAAGCGGGCAGGCAGAAAAAGCCATCGCCCAGGTCCTGGATGAGGACCGTCTTGAACTCCTTGGGGTTCACTGTCACATCGGGTCTCAGATCTTTGAGACTAGTGGCTTTGTTTCAGCAGTCGATGAAATATTCAACCACTTGCAGGAGTGGAGAGAAAATACAGGCTTTACACCTGAAGTTGTGAATTTAGGTGGAGGTTTTGGAATTCGTTATAACGAGGATGATACACCTCTGCCCCTCGGTCATTATGTTGAGGCTATGGTCAGGTCTGTAAAAGAGCATGCAGAAGCGAAAGATTTTCCTATACCTGAAATATGGATTGAACCTGGCCGTGCACTCGTAGGGGAGGCCGGCACAACCCTTTATACTGTTGGGTCCCGCAAATCAATTCCAGGTGTGAGAGATTACGTATCCGTGGACGGAGGGATGACCGACAACCTGCGCCCGGCTCTTTATCAGGCAAAGTACGACGCGATTGTAGCGAATAAGGCACAGAAGGAAAAGACGGAGACAGTTTCGATTGCCGGTAAGTGCTGCGAGTCCGGGGATATGCTTATCTGGGATGTAGACACACCTGTCCTTGAACAAGGAGATATTCTTGCTGTCCCATCTACAGGGGCGTATGGTTATTCCATGGCAAATAACTATAACCGTATTCAGAGGCCGGCTGTGGTATTTCTTAATAACAAAAGCGATCAGTGTGTGATCGAACGGGAAACCTATGCTAACATGACGCGTTTGGACAGACCGTGGAAAAAAACAGAAGCAAAAACAAAGGTGTACAGCTGATTAGGAGTCCTGGGCAGCATCGTGAAAGTGGAACCAAGAAACCAGGCTGGCTGTCCGTATGTGGAGATCCTCCCGTTACGGACAGCTTCTTTTCTTTTTACAGAGATTTATAGTAAAATGAAAATGATCGGTACATACATTACCTTCAGAGAGGACGTTTTATAATGAAAAAAGGAACGATCGTATTAGACAATGGAAACAAACTTGCTCTTGAATTTTATCCTGAGGCAGCGCCAGGCACAGTAGCTAACTTTGAAAAACTTGCAAATGAAGGGTTTTACGATGGCCTTACTTTTCACCGTGTAATCCCTGGATTTGTTGCTCAAGGCGGCTGTCCGATTGGAAACGGGACTGGCGGAAGTAAAGAGACAATTAAATGTGAAACCGAAGGAAATCCTCATAAACACGTACAGGGCACCCTTTCAATGGCTCATGCCGGGAAAGATACAGGGAGCAGCCAGTTCTTTATCGTTCACGAACCTCAGCCGCACCTTGATGGTGTGCACACTGTTTTTGGTCAGGTAACTGAAGGCATCGAGGCAGTTCTTGACATTAAAGCCGGCGATGTTATGCAGGAAGTCCGGGTTTTCGACGAAGAATAGAACACGGATAAAAAAAAGCGGTCCTCAAGTTTGCAGGATCGCTTTTTTTGTCCGGTTTTGTAAACGCTTACGATCAACGAAGCAAAATTCGACCACGGAAGAAAGTTTTGTGATATACTATACAAAACTGAACAGCTTATTTCCTTCGGGGTCGGGTGAAAATCCCAACCGGCGGTGATGTGGCCATAGCAGCCCTAAGCCCGTGACCCGTTTCCACAGTGTAAACAGAGGAAACGGTGGATTCGGTGAGAAACCGAAGCCGACAGTATAGTCTGGATGGGAGAAGGAAACGATAGAAAAAACCGGTATAACTATCCCGGGCACCAGTGTGTCTTTTTGACACAGCTGCAGACTTTTCTGCAAAAATGCCTCCAGGAGTGGACACCTGGTTTATTTCCTATTGTTTACTTTTTACTGACACCTGAAGGAAGAACCTTCAGGTTTTTTTATATTTCCGGGAGTGAAGCACTATGCTCGATGAACGATTTATGAATCTTGCCCTTAATATGGCTCGTACCACAGAAGGACAAACTGCACCAAACCCCGTTGTCGGGGCAGTCATTGTTAAAAATAATCAGGTAGTTGGAATGGGGGCTCATCTAAAAGCAGGTGAACCTCATGCTGAACGGCACGCTCTGGCCATGGCGGGCCGCAAAGCAGAAGGATCAACATGTTATGTCACACTTGAACCGTGCTCCCACTATGGCCGTACACCACCGTGTGCGGATGCTTTGATTGATGCTAAAGTGGAGCGGGTTGTAATAGCAACAAGAGACCCCAACCCAAAAGTTGCCGGCAGGGGGATTGAGAAGCTTAAGGAAGCGGGTATTTTAATTACTGAAGGCGTTATGGAAAAGGAAGCACAGGCTTTAAACCGGACTTTTTTTCATTTTATTAAACACCGGCGTCCTTTTGTAACGCTTAAATCAGCAACGAGCATTGACGGTAAGATTGCCACTTCCACGGGTGAGAGCAAATGGATTACAGGACCTGAAGCCAGGCTTAATGTCCATCAGCTCAGACATGAAAACGATGGAATCCTCGTTGGGGTGAAGACGGTTATTGCAGACGATCCCCTTCTGACAACAAGGCTTCCCGGCGGCGGGAAGCATCCTGTCAGGATTGTTCTCGATCACTCTCTTAACATTCCTGTTACTGCATCGTTGGTTACAGACAGGAGTTCACCAACATGGGTAGTGACAAGCGGAAACCATAACGCACAAAAAAAAGAGGAGCTTGAATCTGCCGGGGTTCGCGTATTACCCATTAATGCTGCTTCGATTGAGATTGAAGATGTCCTTAATCTTCTTGGGGAGCTTGGTATTATGTCTCTTCTCGTTGAAGGAGGAGGACATGTGAATGACAGTTTCCTGAGATCAGGTCTGTTTGACCAGGTTGTCGTTTATCTTGCTCCTTTGATAATCGGAGGCCAAAACGCACTTTCCTCTTTTTCAGGAACAGGAATTGAACGGCTCAGTGACGGGAGCCGTTTGAAGATTAAATCAGCTGAAATGGTCGGTAAAGACCTCAAAGTAACAGCAGTGAAGGAGGAGAGATAATGTTTACGGGTATTATTGAAGAAAAAGGAACAGTACAATCCATTCGCCAAGCCGGAGAAGCGATTGTAATGAGGATCAAAGCTCCTTATATTCTGACTGATGTAAAGCTTGGAGACAGTATCGCCGTTAACGGTGTGTGTCTGACCGTTACTTCATTCGATGAGAACTCATTTTCGGTTGATCTTATGCCGGAAACAGTGAGAGCAACGAGTTTAAGAATACTGAAAAATGGCTCCACTGTAAATCTGGAGCGTGCCATGGCTGCAAACGGCCGGTTCGGCGGTCATTTTGTAACCGGGCATGTGGACGGTACCGGTACCATTTGTTCGAAACGAAAAGAATCGAACGCCGTTTATTATGAAATAGAAGTAAGTGATGAGCTTTTAAAATATATGATGCATAAAGGCTCTGTGGCCGTAGATGGTACAAGTCTTACCATTTTCGGGGTAGCCGATTCCACTTTCCTGATCTCAATTATTCCTCATACAATTGAAGAAACCATAATCGGTTCAAAGGGGCCTGGGGACATTGTTAATATTGAAACGGATATGCTCGCAAAATATATGGAACAGCTCATTTCCAGACAAATGAAGAATGATAAGCCTGATAAGATGTCCGAATCCTTTTTGAAAGAACATGGATTCTAACTAACATTAAGGACCAATGATGAAAGAGAGGTCGTAAACCATGATCGAATTTGATCGGATTGAAGAAGCAATTTATGATTTAATGCAAGGTAAAATGGTGATTGTGTGTGACGATGAAGACCGTGAAAACGAAGGAGATTTCGTTGCCCTGGCTGATAAAACAACACCGGAAGTCATTAACTTTATGATCACCCACGGCCGCGGCCTTGTATGTACACCGATAACCCAAAAAAGAGCTGAAGAGCTTGAACTCGTGCCTATGGTTGACCACAATACGGATCCTCATGGAACAGCATTCACGGTAAGTATTGATCACCAGTCTACGACAACAGGAATCTCTGCACATGAGAGGGCTGCTACGGTTCAGGCGCTAATCAAGCCGGATACGAAGGGTACAGATTTTAAAAAGCCCGGACATATCTTCCCCCTTATCGCAAAAGACGGAGGCGTTTTAAGACGTGCAGGTCATACAGAAGCTGCTGTAGATTTGGCAAGACTGTGCGGCTCTGAACCTGCGGGGGTTATCTGTGAAATTATAAAAGAAGATGGAAGTATGGCAAGGGTCCCTGATCTTCGGAAAATTGCAGATGAACACGACCTGAAAATGATAACAATTAAAGACCTGATTCAGTATCGTAACCGGAAAGACAAACTTGTGAAAAAAGAAGTTGAAATCACCATGCCTACAGAATTCGGTGAATTTAAAGCTGTAGGTTATTCAAATGTTGTTGATGGAAAAGAACACATCGCTTTAATTAAAGGGGATATTAACCCGGAAATACCAACCCTTGTGAGGGTTCATTCAGAGTGCCTTACTGGAGATGTGTTTGCATCAGAGCGTTGTGATTGCGGTCCGCAGCTTCATGCAGCCCTTGAGCAGATTGAAAAAGCCGGGGAAGGTGTACTCCTTTATATGAGGCAGGAAGGCCGTGGAATCGGACTGTTGAATAAAATGAGAGCCTATAAGCTGCAGGAAGAAGGGTTTGATACTGTAGAAGCGAATGCCAAGCTGGGTTTTGCACCTGACCTGCGCGACTATGGAATCGGAGCTCAGATTCTGCGTGATCTCGGGGTAAGTAAGATGAAGCTTTTGACGAATAACCCAAGAAAAATTACCGGTCTGAAAGGATATGACCTGGAAGTGGTTGATCGTGTTGCCCTTCAGCTGCCGCATACGAAAGCGAATGAACGCTATTTGAAAGCAAAAAAAGATAAACTTGGACATATGCTTCATTTCTAAACGATCAACGCGCAGGAAATACGGCACTGTACTTAACAAAAGACTGAATTAAAGGTTTCGGCGGATGCGGTACACCCGGGGACAACGTGTTCCGGGAAGCTCCGCATCCGCTATAAGAAAAGAAATAAAAAACAGCATCTGACAGAAGTTAATGAATTTTTTTATTGTAGATCAGACAATTAATCAGGAGGCGTTAAAATGGGAAACGTATATGAAGGACAACTCACAGCAACAGGACTTAAAGTAGGGATTATAGTAGGGAGATTCAACGAATTTATTACCGGAAAGCTCCTAAGCGGAGCCGAGGACGCATTACGAAGACACGGAATTGACGAAGCTGATGTAGATATTGCATGGGTTCCCGGTGCTTTTGAAATTCCGCTTATTGCAAAAAAAATGGCAGACTCGAAAAAATATGATGCTGTTATTACGCTGGGAACGGTTATAAGAGGGTCAACCCCGCACTTTGATTATGTGTGCTCAGAAGCGGCCAAAGGGGTATCAAGTGCTGCAATGTCAAGCGGCATCCCTGTGATTTTTGGAGTACTTACGACAGAAACGATTGAACAGGCGATTGAAAGAGCAGGAACAAAAGCAGGTAATAAAGGTTGGGAAGTAGCAGTGGCAGCGATCGAGATGGCAAATCTCACAAAAACGATCGAGGGCTAGAAAGAAGGATAAGTATGATTATTCCTTATCATCGTGATTATGAAAAAATCGCTATGGGGTTATTGTCTTATACCCCGAATGAAAAAAAAGTCAAAAAACTTCAGCATACAATGAAACAGTACGAGACTGAACAGAATTGGCAACTGTATTTTTGGAAGGAAGAAGAAGCCATCATAGGTGTTATCGGTATCGAAATCGAGGAAAACACAGCGTACCTTCATCATCTGTGCGTAAATCCGTCCTACCGGGAAGAAGGAATAGGGACAAAAATGGTTCGGGAGCTGGAAAAATATACGGGGCATAAGCTTAGTTCAACAAAATCAACCAGTTCCTTCCTGGAATCCTGCCAGAGCCAGAAAGAATAAACAACATACCCATAAAAGGAACCATACACCGGTAAGAGTGTGGTTCCTTTTCACTTTAGAGTATGGGGGAAATCAACACCTGACTTTTCTGAGTCTATTTAAAAAATTGTACTTTTTCAGTGGCCACGCGAAGGATGAGGAGGCTCACCAGCCTTCCTCCGAAAACGAAGTATTTTTCAGGAGCGATGTATTTGCACCGCATATTACTAATACCCTCTTGTCCCAGCCTCTATGTCATTTAACCACGTTCTTTTTTCTTTTCCAGCAGGCTTGTTTTACGGGCTTTAATAACATCTGTTCTGTCTCTTCTTTTATGTCTGTAGATCAGGTTTTTGTCAGTCAAATCTTCCGTGCTTCCCCACTTAACACCGCGTGCTGCACACAGGCTGATACAGTCTTTCTCAAGTTTTTGATCATTTAGTGTAAGGTTAAAGGTTTCGTAGGGCTCTTTATTGTCGATCTTTACTTCTCTTCGTTTTAACTGACCAAGAAGGGAAGGAGTATCAATGCCAAGTTTGGTATAGCGGAAAGGATCTGTTTCGATCATAGCAATCACTTTCTTTAACAGCTTTTTAGCACCTGGGTAGTTCTCCTGACGGTGATGATACATGGCTACTGCAAGCTGTATAAGAGCGAGCCATTGAGGCTGCCGGTCCTTTTTCCAGTACTCCTCCATTACTTCATGACATTCAAATAAATCACGTTCGCCTTGAAAGTAGACGAGGTATTCAATGTAGGCTTCAGGATAATTTTTCATCAGGGGACCTCCAGTGTGGTAATTACTTATACTTTATCATAATCGATGGGCATTCTTCACAGTAAAAGAACGGGCTCAGCCCTGATTTTTCAGGGCGGAACAAAGCATGGTATGGTATAATGCTACAAGAATATAAATGAAATGGTGAATAAAAAATGCAATATAGTGTGAAGTTGAATACCTTTGAAGGACCGTTGGATCTGCTTCTTCATCTGATCCAGAAAAACGACCTTGACCTGTACGATATTCCTGTTGCGAAAATTACAGACCAGTATATGAACTTTATACATACAATGCAAGTTCTCCAACTTGATATTGCAAGTGAATATCTGGTAATGGCTTCTTCCCTTCTGGAAATGAAAAGTAAACTGCTTCTGCCTCCTAAAGAGGAGGACGAGATATATGAAGAGGAGTACTATATGGAAGGTGATGACGATCCCAGGGATGATTTAATGAAGAGGCTGATTGAATACAAGCGGTATAAGGAAGCCGCAGGGGAGCTTAAGGAAAAAGAGATTGAGCGGAGTCAGCTTTTTTCGAAGCCTGCTGCAGATTTGAGCCCGCTTCTTGAAGAAGAAGAAAAAGAACCGGCAAATGTAGATGTGTCACTGTATGATATGCTAAGTGCTTTCCAAAAACTTGTAAAAAGGAAGAAAGACTCAAAACCGATCTACTCTAAAGTTCACCGTGATGAAATTCCAATTGAAAAGAGAATGACTGAAATCATTACCCGACTGGAATCAATGCGTGGAAAAACGAGCTTTTCATCTTTGTTCGATACTGATTCCCGCAGCCAGAAGGTAGTTACATTTCTTGCGGTTCTCGAACTGATGAAGTCAAAGATGATTGGCTGTACACAGGAAGGCAATTTTAATGACATTGTTGTATATCAACGAGAGGTGTTAACGATTGACGAATAGTGAAATTAAAGCAATTATTGAAGGTCTTTTGTTTGTTTCGGGGGAAGAGGGAATTGACCTTAAACAGCTCAATGAAGTTCTTCAGACAGACTCAGACGTTTTAAAAACATGTTTAGATGAAATGATAGAGGAGTTTCAGGCTAAGGAGCGGGGGATACAGGTTGTGGAACTTGGAGGAAGTTACCTCCTTACTACAAAAGCTGAACATGCATCATATTTTAAAAAACTGGTCCATTCACCAGCCACGGCTACCCTTTCCCAGGCTGCCCTTGAAACCCTTGCAATCATCGCATACAAACAACCGATATCACGTGTTGAAATTGAAGATATTAGAGGAGTGAAATCCGAACGTCCAATCCGTACCATTCAGGGCAAAGCGTTAATAAAAGAAGTGGGTAGGGCTGAAGGGACAGGCAGGGCTATTCTTTACGGCACAACAAAAGAGTTCCTTGATCAGTTTGGACTCCGCTCCCTCGATGAACTTCCACCAATGCCTACGGAAGTAGAAGAAGAGGATCCTGAGGGCGAGGCGGACCTTTTCTTTGAAAAATTTCAGGAGCAAATTGAACGGTAACTCTGGCATCATTTTGTACAGGCTACATAAGATGTAGTATTGAATGTCGAGGAGGAAGTTATGGCTGATAATCAGGTGAGAAACCAGCTATCGTTCACTGAAGAAAGACTGTCTTGGGCTTTGTTTGAAATCCGGCAGTTTCTAAACAGTGTGACACTTGAATCTCTGTGTTCAGACGGAGTGGAAAAAGCCTCTGTTGAACCACTGTTGGATGATATCAGACACCTTTTTGTATATTTTGATGAAGGATCGGATGCGAGCAGAACCATTCTTAAGTCCGGTATTTTCAGAGAAGCTGCTGCAAAAAAGACAATGTACTGGATTTTCCATAAATGTGTAGAAGCATTTTTTCAGCCCCGTCTTGACGGGTGGTACGAAGACAGCCGCGCTGCCTACAGCGGTAAAAGTTCGATCAGGTTCAGAAGTGTCCCCCCGGAGCAGGTGCGAATACTCCTGATCAAAATTGAAGGCCCGATTCAGGAAATAAGAGAAGAACTTGAATATTACGAATCAGGCTATTCAGCGAGGTAGTCCAATGGTTATAAAGAGAATGTTTCAGGAAGGTCAACCTTCTTGAGACATTCTCTTTTTTTATCTATTTCTACACGTCAATATTTTTAACAAAGGGATAGTGGGAAATCTGGACATACAAAGGTTCGCCTTCGCTAAACTCGGCGTACATAATATCCCCTAAATTAAGACCCTCCCTGGAGAAAATATCAGACAGTAAGTTTACATTCAGCCGGGTCTGATGAATATTTTTCTCTACCCATTCGCCGTCACTTATGATTGAAATCGGGAGTGAGACCTTTCCTTTGGTACCAGGGTTTAAATCTTTCATTAATACAGACTGAAAAGGTGTTTTCTTTAATACATTTACTGTTCCGTTCGGTTCTAAAATGGCGTATTCTACTTCTTTAAATGAAAATACATCTTTATCCCTGAGAAGGTGCTGCAGCTGATCGAGGTCAAGCTTGTTCTTTTTAAGCTGGTTTCTGTCTATGACTCCTTCACGTATAACAATCGAGGGCTTGCCTTCAAGTATGGAACGGGTCCCCTTCCATTTTTGAGTAATGTATTCAATGAAATAAATAAATGTTCCCCACAATCCGATGGCATATAGGACGTATTTCAGGCCGATTTCTTTATCGTAGATGGCGTTTCCTACAAGTTCACCAAGAACCAGAGCTGAAATGAAATCAAAGGGGGTAAGCTGGGTAATTTGCGTTTTCCCCAGTACTTTCGTCAATATAAGAAGGGCAAAAAAACCAATCAGCAGCTCAATGGTCAGTGAAGGAAAAGTGGTATTCAAGATCATCACCTGCCTCAAGGATTCTTATCATGATTACAATGTATATCCTTCTTATAGTAAGCAATTGATTGATTAAATACTCTAACCTTTTCCAATTATGATTTTCCCTTTGTTGAGAAAGCTATAGTTACCAGGGCAAAAATGATTAATCCTTTCAAAGTGATGTCGCTGCCCATTTTCCATATACATATTATCTCTTTGTTTCTTCATACTAAAAGTACGATGAAAGGGGTCGACGATCGTGAGTAAAAAGAAAGTTATTCTGCTGAGTCTGGTTCTTATCTTGCTGACATTCACCTCGGGCTGTGGGGGGCAGGATCAGTCAAAAGGACAGGAAAAAGAAGCTGAGGTTATGTACATTGAAGCTAAAAGTAAAGTGAATCAGGAAAAAGCGGATTCGGCTAAGCGGGAGCTTGTGAAAATGAAAGAAGTAAAGGAAGTACGTGGCGCAGCGGTAGACGATGACATTTATCTTGCCCTCACAGTTGAGGGATTCGACCGGTTGTTTTTAGACAGGATACGAAAGGATGCCCATCAAAAAATCAAAAAGAAGTATCCGGATGACAACATCCATATAACCACAGACAGAAAACTTTCTTCAGATTTAGAGAAGCTTGAGAAAAAGCTATCCAAAGATGGAGTGAAAAAGGGTGATTTAAAACAAAACCTGAAAAAAATTGAGGACGACATGAAAGGATAGAAGGGAGGCATCCGTATGGGTAAGAAAACAAAAATTCAAAAATTGACACCCGAGCAAAAAAAGTATCAGCAGACGGCACAGAAGCATGAAATAAAACGCCCGGTAATTAAAAACATTATTAAAGCTTTTTTTGTAGGGGGATTTATTTGCTGCATCGGGCAGGCGATTCAGCTTTTTTATATGTATCAATTCGATTTTAATGAGAAAACCGCAGGCAACCCCACCGTAGCTACACTCATATTTATTGCTGTCCTGTTAACCGGCTTTGGTGTTTATGACCGTTTTGCACAATTTTCAGGTGCCGGTACAGCTGTTCCTGTTACCGGCTTTGCCAACAGTATTGCCTCCGCTGCCATTGAGCATAAAACAGAAGGCTACGTTCTGGGTGTAGGCGGTAATATGTTTAAACTTGCAGGTTCGGTGATCGTTTTTGGAACCTTTGCTGCTTTTGTTATAGCTTTAATTCTTACTTTAACAGGAATAGAGGGAGGTTAAACTATGCTGGCGGGTCAACGAACATGGACGTTTGCAAATCGTCCGGTCATCGCATCAACAGGAGTCGTAGTAGGTCCATTTGAAGGAAACGGCAGGCTTTCTGATGACTATGATACCATTCATGAAGATCTATGGTGCGGTCAGGACTCCTATGAAAAAGCACAAAAGAAACTCTTTGAAGATGCTGCATTAAAAGCTCTGAGTAAAATTAACAAAAAGCCTGATGATGTTCAGTTTATTTTTGCCGGAGATTTATCAAACCAGATCACGACAACTTCATTTGCATGCAGGACATTATGTATCCCATACATAGGCTTATTCGGAGCATGCTCTACTTCGATGGAAGGGCTGGCTCTGGCAGCCTTTGTAATGAATAATGAGGGGGCAGACCTGGTCGTTACAGGTTCATCGAGTCACAATGCAGTCGTTGAGAAGACGTTCCGCTACCCAACTGAGTACGGAGCGCAAAAACCGCCTACTTCACAATGGACAGTCACAGGAGCAGGTATGGCATGCCTGACGAAATCAGGTGATGGTCCTGTTGTTACTGCTGCAACAATCGGCAAAGTTATCGATATGGGTATGAGTGATCCTTATAATATGGGAGCGGCAATGGCACCAGCTGCAGTGGATACAATTAATGCACACCTCAGTGACCTTGGTATTACAGCAGACTATTATGATCTGATCGTAACTGGTGATCTCGGGAAAATCGGCCGTTCGATTGCTCTTGATTTGTTCGAGCAGCAGGGCACACCTGTTTCTAATGAACTTTTTCAAGACTGCGGATTGCTTATTTATAAAGAGGATCAGCCTGTTTTCGCAGGTGCAAGCGGTGCGGGTTGTTCAGCAGCGGTAACTTACGGTCACCTCCTCAACCGGATGAAACGCGGAGAATTAAAGCGCATTCTCGTCGTAGCCACCGGGGCTTTGTTATCTCCACTAACGTTTCAGCAGCATGAATCCATTCCATGTGTCGCTCACGCCGTGGCTATTGAAGCAGGGGAGGTGAAAAGCCAGTGATGACATTTGTCTGGGCGTTTATTGTAGGCGGACTTATTTGCGTCATCGGCCAGATTCTGATGGATGTCGCCAAACTGACCCCGGCTCATACTATGAGTTCACTTGTAGTGGGAGGGGCAATCATGGACGGTCTTGGTTTGTATGAGCCTCTCATTGACTTTGCAGGTGCAGGAGCAACGGTACCGATTACAAGCTTTGGTAATGCTCTTGTGCACGGGGCGGTTGCAGAAGCGAATCAGCACGGCATTATCGGAATTGTGACTGGTATTTTCGAAGTTACGAGTGCGGGGATATCATCAGCAATAATATTCGGTTTTCTGGCTGCACTTATTTTTCGTCCGAAAGGTTAAATGAATGACTATAAAAACAGGGGGATATGTTAATGCCGCAAGTAAATCAGGTTAAAGCATGCCTGGCTTCATTAAAGTCGCTGGAGGCCGGGTTAAATGAATTGCAGATTCAAACCACAGATGAAGATGCTCACGATGTTTTCAGAGAAGGCGCTCTGAAGGTAAGAACGATTGCCAGAGAAGTGGAAGATCAAATACACGTACTTGAGTTAAATAAATCGAAAAACCTATCCAATTAAAAAGGGGGAATTTCTATGCCGGGATGGTTGGAAGTGACTGTAAGAACAATCAGTGCTTTAGTACTCATATTAGCTTCTGCGAAGTTGCTGGTCAGAAAAAACCTTGCCCACATGACTCAGATGGAGTTCATTATTATGGCTTTTTTCGGCGCCATGCTTGGTGTTGGAGCTGTAAATCTGTCCATTCCAATTGCCTTTCCTTTGCTTGGTTTCTTCATTGCAACATTATTCTTATTCAGTGTGCAGCTTTTAAAATTAAAAAGCAGAACGTTCAGGGTGTGGGTGCAGGCGCAGCCGGCACCGGTTATTAAGAACGGTAAAATTCTGGAAGAAGAAATGAAAAAGCAGCGGTTTACAAGTGATGACCTTGAAACCGAACTCAGAAGAAAAGGGATTTTTAATGTTCAGGATGTGGAATTCGCAATGCTCGAAGGATCAGGAGAAGTGGATGCCCTCCTTAAAAAGGACAGACAGCCTCTGACAGCTAAAGAAATGAACATTGCATTGGGGACGGTGAAAGAAGCAGAGACTGTAATCCGAGACGGTAAAATTCAGGATGAGGCGTTGAACCGTCTTGGTTTCAGCCGACGGTGGCTGGAAGAACGAATTTCAAAAAAAGGCTATTCAGTTGATAATATTTTTCTGGCACAGGCAGACAGGGACGGGGAAATTTACACTGATCTGTATGATGATCAGATCAAACAAAGACCGCAGACTGAAAAAGAAGCCTTGTTTATAACACTGAAAAAAGTGCAGGCGGAGTTGGAGACTTTTTCTCATGACACAAAAGATGTAACAGCAAAACAAATGTACACAAGGAATGCGGTAGAACTGGCTGATTTGAAAAAGAAGCTTGAAGTTTACCTTCTGATCTGAAACAGGGATGCTCTAATGATAAAAGGCAGGTCCTTCACTTCTGTACTCATTTTCCGAGATGTGGAGTTCCAGGTTGTCGTTTATGCTTGCATAAAAAACCAGGGATGTATTTTTATACCCCCTTTCTACCAGCTGCTCATGAAGCCATGAGAGAGTAAGTCCGAGATCTTCAAGAACACTCACGTACACTTTTCCTTCCAAAATCACCGGATAAGCAATGCCCGGTGATTTTTTTGTGAGGTTTAAATCCTCAATCGTCACGTTTTCCTTCTGTCCTTCCAGTTGAACAGTGAGGGCTCCATTTCCTTCTACAATAGCCAGCTTGACACTGGAGATATCAAATACGTTTTTTTCCCGTAACATCTGAAGAATGTTGTCAACGGAATATCTGAGTTTTTCAAGGTTGCCGGGTAACAGCTTGCCGTTATGGATGACAATTGTTGGTTCAAAAGTCATCCACCTTCCCACTTTACGGTTTTTTATTATCATTTGAGACGCAAAGCGCTGCAGAAGTGCAATACCGATAATGGCGACGACAGTGTGAATATGCTGGACATCCGGCTGGGCAATATCAGCCCCTGTAACTGATGCCAGTGTCATAATGACCAGGAAGTCGAACACTGGAAGAGCGCCAATCGAACGTTTACCCATAAAGAGAGTAATGGCAAGCAGCAGCGGCAGTATTGTCGCAATTCGAAAGACAACAATAAACAGTTCCTCGATTAACCCCATCAATGATCCCTCCCTGTATTAACCTCTATTTTCTTCCATTCTCAGCCATTTATACTCTCCGGTCTTTCTGCATAACCAACCCGCTCATGCATAGACTTGTACAAATGCTTTATAAGGGACGGTGTGTGATGAAAAAGCCAATAATACTTCTTATCCTTGTTATGATTATGGCATTAACGGCCATTTTGCCTGTCCGTGCAGGTGCCAATGTCTACCCGGGACAGACTTCGGCGCAGGGAGCGGTGCTGATGGAGCTTGAGAGTGGGCGGGTTTTATATGAAAAAGAAGCGCATACACAAATGAGAATTGCGAGTATAACGAAAATCATGACTGCCCTCCTTGCCATTGAATCAGGGAAGATGGACGAGATGGTCACGATTTCTTCAAGAGCAGAGGGTACTGAAGGGTCATCTCTTTACTTATATGCAGGGGAGAAGCTGCCTTTAAAGGATCTGGTTTACGGCCTTATGCTCCGGTCTGGTAATGATGCAGCGGTGGCCATTGCTGAGCATGTCGGGGGGAGCCTCGAAGGGTTTGTGTATATGATGAATGAAAAAGCACTGGAAATCGGGATGACAAATACGGTTTTTAATAATCCCCACGGTCTTGATGACCATGAAGAGCACTATTCAACAGCATATGATATGGCTGTTCTTGCCCGTTATGCAATGGAAAATAACCAGTATCGGGAAGTGTCAGGCACTAAATCCTATAAAGCATCAGAGCGGGAAAACGGCTACAGAGTTTTTAATAATAAGAACCGTCTCCTTACCCAGTTGTATCCATACTCTACAGGAGGGAAAACAGGATATACGAAAAGAGCAAAGCGGACACTTGTTTCTACTGCAGAAAAAGATGGTGTTGAACTGGTTGCTGTGACATTGAATGCCGGCAGCGACTGGCACGATCATATGAATTTATTCAACTGGGCTTTTAGCAGATTCCAAATGATGGAAATTGTAAAAGAAGGACGTTTTAATAGTATTAAAGACCCTTTTTATAAGAATAAACTTTACGCTGCTTATAATTTTGAATATCCTCTTACAGATGAGGAGGCAGATCTTGTGGAACAAAAAACAGTTCTCCTCTCTCCTGATGAGAGATGGGAGAAGACTGGTTATCCTGACCCGATAGGTTCCATCCAGATTTCCCTGAATGGGGAGAGAATCGGGGTTGTACCTCTGTCTTTTGAAACTGAAGTGGAAAATAAGCCTTCATTCTTCAAAAGGATGTGGGATGCTTTGTTTATGATCAGTGATGTGAAGGACAGTGGTTAATCTAATCTGGGTAATCCTTTTTGTTGCCGGTATTATATTCGCGGCAATTAACGGGACGATGGATCAGGTGAACAAAGCAGTTTTTGACGGTGCAAAAGAAGCGGTAGCGATCTGTATCGGATTAATGAGTGTCCTGGTTTTCTGGCTGGGGCTTATGAAGGTTGCGGAAGAAGGGGGCATTTTAAAAGGGCTCAGCAGCCTGATGGGCCCTCTTGTCAGGCGGCTTTTCCCGGAAGTCCCGAAAGATCACCCGGCTATGGGCTATATTTTATCCAACATGAGTGCAAATTTGTTCGGCCTTGGAAATGCGGCAACACCAATGGGGATAAAAGCCATGGAAGAGCTGAAGAGACTGAATGGAGGGAAAGATGAAGCGACCCGGTCCATGATTACCCTCCTTGCAATCAATACGGCAAGTATTACCCTTATTCCGACTACTGTCATTTCCATAAGATTAAATTACGGTTCGGTGTCTCCGACAGAAATTGTCGGAACAACCATCCTGGCGACAGCCTGTTCCACTGCAGGCGCCTTATTAATTGACCGGTATTTTCATTACCGGCGAACGAGAAAAAGAGGGGTGTGACCATACATGGAGTGGATAACCTATCTGTCACTATGGATCATCCCCGGGTTGATTGCTTTCATTCTGGTTGTTGCAACGATAAGAAAGGTTCCTACCTACGAAATGTTTGTTGAAGGAGCCAAGGAAGGCGTATCAATGGCGTTCTCTGTCATACCATATCTCGTTGGAATGCTTGTTGCGATCAGTGTGTTCAGGGAGTCAGGGGCGATGGATTTTTTTATCAACCTTCTAAGGCCTGCCCTCCAGGCTGTAGGAGTCCCGGCTGACATCGTTCCTTTAGCCATGATAAGGCCTTTGTCCGGTACAGGAGCACTGGGAATGACATCAGATCTGATTGCCATCCACGGACCTGATTCCTTTATCGGGAGACTTGCCTCGACAATGCAGGGAAGTACAGATACGACGTTTTATGTGCTTACGGTCTACTTCGGTGCCGTAGGGATAAGGAAAATGGGGGATGCCCTAAAGGTAGGGCTCTTGGCCGATGTAATCGGTATCCTTGCAGCGATCATTGTTGTTACCCTGGTTTTTGGATAAGAAGAGGCGTCCCGCAGTCGGCCCAACGCGGAACGGCTCTTTTTTTAGTGTTTCCCCTGAAAACACAAATAAAAGAAAGTAATAACGCTTCATAATTAGCAAGATTTGTTGAACGGAATACGCCCCCTTTACCCGGACTCACACCGAACCTCATCATCTCTGTGCCTCTGCGGGGGCTTGCCTGTCTCGAACTTATGGCCACTGAAAAATTCCATTTTCTCAGAGAAGTAAGGTGTTGATTTCAGCTAATTTCACTTAATGAATATACCTTTACGTCAGGTTCGTAAAGCTCCGCTGAAGGTCATCCGCTCACTTTCCTTGGCTGTGCCGGCACAGCCAAGGAAAGTGAAGGGCACGCAGGCTTCATCTTCTGTATTTCAAAAGAAGAGTTCGGGAAACAGCCGTATATTTTCCTTTGTTAAAGGAAGTAAACAGTACTGTATTTTAATGAAGGTTATGTTTCAGAAATGGGATGAGGCATGCAGGCAGTATCAAAACCCTGCTTCCTTTACTCCCATTCATTTAAAATGGTGTAAATAAGAAAAAAACGTTGAGACTCTCATGAAAAAAAGCTAAAATTAAGGTTTGAAACAGAAAGGGATACGCCGACAATGCTAATGAGAGACATGAACGGATTTGAAGGCTATAGAAGAGGTGGAAAAAATGGAGAGACTCCAAAAAGTAATTGCCCAGGCGGGTGTTACGTCAAGAAGAAAAGCAGAGACATTGATTGAAGAAGGAAGAGTAACAGTAAATGGTAAAATGGTAACGGAGCTGGGAACCAAAGTAGATCCCCATAATGATAAAGTGGAAGTGAACGGCGTACCGATCGACAAAGAAGAACCAGTCTATTATCTTCTGTATAAACCACAGGGAGTCTTATCGAGTGTAGAGGATCACCTTGACAGGAGAGTCGTAACAGACCTGATTGAATCAGAGAAAAGAATTTATCCCGTCGGACGGCTGGACTATGATACATCCGGTCTCATTTTACTTACGAATGACGGAGAATTTGCCAACGTACTTATGCATCCGAAATACAGAATTCAAAAGACGTATATCGCTAAAATCCGGGGCATCCCTTCAAGACAGAATCTGAAATTACTTGAACGGGGCATAAAGCTGGAAGACGGTAAAACAGCGCCGGCAAGAGTCAAACTGGTCAAAGCTAATAACCAAAAGGGAACGGCGATTGTGGAAATAACAATTCATGAAGGGAAAAACCGTCAGGTCCGCAGGATGATGGAGGCGATTGGCCACCCTGTTGAGAAGCTCAAGCGGGAGCAGTATGGTTTCTTAACATTAAGAGGACTGAATGCCGGGGAATTCCGGGAATTGAAGCCTCACGAAGTGAAAAAGTTAAGAGAACTTGCCGTCACATAATCGTCATTTTTTGATAGGTCTCTTCACTGTAAAGACTGGTGGAGTAGTGCTAATATGAAAATAGTACTCGAAATCTGTGTGAAAAATGAGGGATGAAGATGAAAAAGAGGAGACTGATCATACGTTCAGCCATCTTAGTTGTCCTCGCAACAGCCATTGGATACACCCTTTTCACCCATTTTTCTGAAGAGAGGGGACTCGTTGATGCAGGAGACACTGCACCGGACTTTGCCCTTGAAGATATGGATGGGAATCTTGTTCATTTGGACGAGCTGAAAGGAAAAGGCGTTTATCTTACATTCTGGGCAACATACTGCACATATTGCCGGGATAAAATGGAGTACCTGAAAGAATATCATGAAGAATACAAAGAAAAAGGTGTAGAAGTGGTTGCATTGAATGTTGATGAATCAACCGTTCAGGTGCAGCGCTTTCTGGACCGTCATAATGTTCCATATACCAACGTTATCGACCGGGGGATGAAAGTAAGCAACGCCTACGGTGTAAACAGTCTGCCGGCCGTTCTTTTAATTGATGAAAATGGATCTGTCATCGAACGCCAGGTTGGCGGTAAAACAGAACAGCAAGTACTCGAATCTTTGGATAAACTTGTACCTGGCAGCGAGTAGGGGGTCATCATGAATAAAGTCAAATGTGAATGCGGACATCTCAACCCTTTTGGCACATACTTGTGTGAGTCATGCGGAAAACCCCTGAAAGAGGATGGAAACCAGCTGGCTAACATGCGTTATGAAGGAGTAGCAAGACGTTCGCAGACTTACAGGAAATCGATAGTAGATAAAATCTGGAACTTTTTTTCCTCTGTTAAAGTGGGAGTTTGGATCATTGTTCTGACTTTAATCGGATCCTCGATAGGAACGATATTCCCGCAGGAAATGTTTATTCCACCCGGGCGACCGGCTTCCGTTTATTACTACGAGGAATATGGTACACTGGGGCAGCTTTTCTATCAGCTTGGCTTTCATAATCTTTACAGTTCATGGTGGTATATGCTCCTTGTGGCTGCCCTCGGTGTTTCGCTGGTTATTGCGAGTATTGACAGGTTTGTACCGCTGTACAGAGCGTTGAAAACCCAGAGGGTAACAAGACACCCGGGCTTTATGAAGCGTCAGCGTCTGTTTAAAAACACTGATCAGGTTTCAGAACCTGGTGTAAAGATAAAAAAAGCCTCTGACATACTTAAGAAACGTAAATATAACGTTCGGGAAGAAAACGGAAATCTCCTTGCAGAGAAAGGCCGTTTCTCAAGGTGGGGTCCGTACGTAAACCATATCGGTCTTATCATCTTTTTAATTGGTGCTATGCTTCGCCTGTTTCCCCAAATGTACCTTGAAGATCACATCTGGGTAAGAGAAGGCCAGGAAGTTGAAGTCCGGGGAACAGGAGGAGAATATTCGGTCCGAAACGATAATTTTCTGATCGAGTTTTATGATCAGGAGGACGAGCGTTTCCGGGAAGGTCTTGAACGTTCAGGAAGTGACGTAGTCAAAACCTACCAGACGACAGCAACCCTTTTCAGACAATCGTCGGAAACAATCGGTGCAGGAGAAAAAGAAGAGGTCAAACAGCATCAGATCCGGGTAAACGATCCGATGACGTTTGAAGGATTCTCATTATACCAGGTTGATTATAAGCTTAACGAACTGGCGGAATTCACGTTTGCCCTTGAAGAAATCGATGGTGATTCAGAAGGGCTTGAAGATGTCACATTTGATGTGAACCTTTACGATCCGGAATCATCCTATGAGTTTGATAACGGATACCGTGTTGAAATTTATGATTACTTTCCTAATTTTACATTTAACGATGACGGTGAACCTTCCACTTTAAACCGTATACCGGACAACCCGAGGTTTATCTTTGAAGTATTTGAACCGGGTGAAGAAGAGGGAGAGCTCAGTTTTGTTGGGATACAATTAAACGAAGCACTTGACCCGGATAATGAATACCGTCTTCGAATGGTGGACTTCGATACGAACAATGTAAGTGCACTTGCAGTCAGACGGGATCGTACCCTTCCTATTTTAATCCTTGGGGGAGTTATCTTTATGATTGGACTCGTTCAAGGTTCCTACTGGCACCACCGGCGCATGTGGATCCAAGAGCGGGATGGAGAGCTTTGGGTCGCAGGTCATGCGAATAAGAACTGGAATGCATTGAAAAAAGACTTTGAGTACCTGTCTGAAAAAACAGGTATTCCGGTACCGGATGACCAGACCGATGAAAAGGAAGAGGAAGCAGGTACCGATGAAGGAGTGAGAGAAGACGATGGCCCAGCTAAGTAGTAATTTACTTTTAATTTCATTTTTCCTGTACTTTCTTGCGACTGTACTTTTTGCCGTATCTGTTACAGGACGCCGCTTTAAAGATAAAGCAGGGAACGAAAAAAACCGCCTCGGCACATATGGATACATTTCATCTGTATTAGCCTTTGCCCTTGCAATCGGCTACTTCATAACAAGGTGGATCGCCGGGGGACATGCTCCTGTAAGTAACATGTTTGAATACACGACATTTCTTGGAATCATGATGAGTCTCGGGTTTGTTATTATTTATCCAATGTACAAAAGCCGGGTTCTCGGATTGTTTACGATGCCAGTTGTAATGCTCATCATTGCCTATGCATCTGTTTTCCCGACTGAAATTCAGCCGCTCATTCCGGCTCTTCAGTCAAACTGGTTGAAAATCCATGTTATTACAACTGCTCTCGGACAGGGGATTCTCGCTGTTGGTTTTGCAGCTGGTCTTGTGTATCTTGTGAGAGTCACCGACTTTAAACAAAAGTCCAGAAAAGTAACGGCATTGGAACTTGTGTTTTTCGGACTTTTATGCTTTGCGGGCCATGTTCTTCTGAGTATGGGCTTTGGCGCTGCAAACTACGAAGCAGACTTTGTATATGTAAACGAGTTTGCCCAGGAAGACGAGATCACTTACCAGCTTCCGGCTCTTATTGGTCCTAATGAAGGAACACTGATGACAGAAAACCGGTTCAGTCCTCTCATTAATGCACCGGATTTTATCGTACCCGATGATTTGAATGCCGTTATCTGGGCATTTATCTCAGGTACTGTTCTGTATTGGCTCCTGCGCCTTGTTATGAGAAAGCCAATAGGCGGCGCTCTGCAGCCCCTCGTCAGAGGAGTTAATCCACAAAGTGCTGATGAGCTCAGTTACCGGGCGATTGCGATTGGTTTTCCGATCTTTACTCTCGGAGGACTCATTTTCGCTATGATCTGGGCACAAATCGCCTGGACCCGATTCTGGGGCTGGGATCCGAAAGAAGTATGGGCATTAATTACATTTTTGTTTTACGCCGCATACTTACACTTACGGCTTTCAAGAGGCTGGCACGGTGAAAAGAGTGCATGGCTCTGTGTTATCGGGTTTGCGATCATTATGTTTAACCTGATTTTCGTTAACTTGGTTATTGCAGGATTGCACTCATATGCAGGGTTATAGGAATTGTTAGCAGCGTGTCTTGATTGAATGGACCGGTACGATGCTTGTCACACGAAGCCATTAATACAGGCCTTTGACGGGGTCTTCAAATGGCGTTTTATAGCCCGCTACTCGCCCGACACGGGAACCCAACTCGTGCAGGGATTTCAAAAGAGGGTAGCGGCTCCGCTCATTGCTTCCAGAGGGCGATTCATAAGGTAGTGCTATACCTTATGAATCGCCCTCTTTTTTCACTAATTGGACACATATGTTTTTGAACGGAATGTGACGAGTTGGATTAAGAAATGATAAACTAAAGGTATTGTTAAGATTTTGGGTGCGCACAGGGGGTAACATAGATGAATGCTGAAGCGAAACTGTTAGTGGTAGACGATGAAGAACGGATCCGCAGGCTTTTAAAAATGTATCTTGAACGTGAAAACTACGAAGTAAGAGATGCTGAAAATGGTGAAAAAGCTTTAGATATGGCTCTGAAAGAAGATTTTGACCTTATTCTGCTGGATTTGATGATGCCCGGGATTGACGGGATTGAAGTTTGTGAAGAGTTGCGAAAGCATAAAGCGACTCCTGTTATCATGCTCACGGCTAAAGGAGAAGAAGCAAACCGTGTTCAAGGCTTTGAAGCAGGAACTGATGATTATATTGTTAAGCCGTTCAGTCCGAGGGAAGTCGTTCTCCGGGTAAAGGCATTGCTTAGAAGGGCCTCAACAACCAAGTTTCTTCATACGGAAACACAGGCAAAGGATATTCTTGTTTTTCCTCACCTGACTATTGATAATGATGCTCATAAAGTTCTTGCCGGAGGGGAAGAGATTAACCTTACCCCGAAAGAATATGAACTTCTTCATTACCTGGCACAGGCACCTGATAAAGTATTTGCACGGGAGGATTTACTGAAGGATGTCTGGAACTATGAATTTTTCGGAGACCTGCGAACTGTGGATACCCATATTAAAAGGCTCAGGGAAAAATTAAACAAGGTTTCACCTGAAGCAGCGCATATGATCGCGACTGTGTGGGGGATCGGTTATAAATTTGAGGCGGGCAAGTAATGATGTTATGGAGAAGTGTAGTAGGAAAGTTATGGGCGACGATCTTACTTCTTGTAAGCGTCGTCCTTTTAGTCCTTACCGTCCTTTTGCTTCAATACTTTGAACGGTTTCACTCTGAACAGGCAGAAGAGCAGTTATTAAACCATGCATCCCTTATTGCGAGTCTGTTAGAAGATGAGCATACAGATGAAGCCGCTATCGCCATGTCAAGAAAAATTGCAGAAACATACTCTACTCGTGCTGTTATTGTAATGGATGAAGAGGAGTACTGGTATTCTTCTGACAATACACGTGGTGAGCTTCCTGTTGATTTATTTTATGAAGACCCAAGGCTTTCACAGGTCATGGAAAATCAGGAAGTTGTTGTCCAGCGGGGGGATTACGAACTTAATCTCAGGAATGGTGATCATCAGGAACTTCTGATTGTCGGTCTCCCCGTTAATCATAGTGCACAGACTGGTGCTGTCTATATGTATATGCCGCTTGATATTGTGAATGAAGCTTCAGTACAGACGAAGCAGATTATTCTTCTCAGTGCAGCAGTTGCCATTATACTGACAACAGTTTTTGCATTTTTCCTTACGACAAGAATTACAGCTCCTCTAAGAAAAATGCGGAGGGCGTCTCTTGAAGTGGCGAAGGGAAATTTCAACACTAAAATTCCGATCCGTTCCAATGATGAGATCGGACTGTTAAGCATGGCATTTAACCGAATGGCCCGTGCCCTTAACACTAACCTGGATATGCTTAACCGGGAGAAAGAACAACTCTCAAGAATATTAAGCTCCATGGCAGATGGTGTGATTACCCTCGACAGACGGGGTGAAATGAGCATAATGAACCCACCGGCTGAAGCATTCGTAAAAGCATGGACATACGAGAATAATCACGAATCTGAAATCTTTGTCCTTCCCGAAGAAATTAAACACTTGTTTAAACAGGTAACGGAAAAAGGACAGGAACAGATGGTGGAAGTGGATGTTCAGGGAAGAAGCTGGGTGATTTTGATGACCCCTTTGTATGATCAGGAAAATATCCGCGGTGCCGTTGCCGTCCTCCGTGATATGACTGACGAAAGAACCCACGACAAGCTGAGAAAAGATTTTATCGCTAATGTCTCACATGAACTCAGAACTCCAATTTCCATGCTTCAAGGATACAGTGAAGCGATCATTGACGATGTTGCAGGTTCTGAAGAAGAGAAAAAGGAACTGGCGCAGATTATCTATGATGAATCATTACGTATGGGCAGACTGGTAAATGAGCTTCTTGATCTTGCGAGGATGGAAGCGGGACACATCAGCCTGAATCTTGAACGGGTGAATACAAGAGAATTTTCAGAGAGGGTTGTAAGGAAGTTCAGCGGAATTGCGAAAGAACATGATGTTCTTATAGTAGAAGACATCGAAGCAACAGTTAATTCACTCTTAATGGATCCAGACCGAATCGAGCAGGTTCTTACAAATCTTATCGATAATGCGATTCGCCATACCCCTGAAAACGGACAAGTCACGTTGTGCGTGACCAATGTGGAAGGCGGGGTCAAAATGGATGTGATTGATACCGGAAGCGGAATACCGGAAGAAGACCTTCCCTTTGTTTTTGAACGGTTTTACAAAGCAGACAAAGCGCGTACCCGCGGCCGGTCGGGGACAGGTCTGGGCCTTGCCATCGTAAAAAACATTGTCCATGCTCATAAAGGCCGTGTTTCTGTTCACAGTAAGTTGAAAGAAGGAACAACATTTACGGTGTTTTTACCGGATGGAAAAGAATAAAAACAAGAGCGCAAGTGCCTTGATATCACCAGGGATAAAGAAAACTGGCTTATCGCCAGTCTTAGCGAAAGCCTTAGTTGCCCTTGTGCTTTAGTGCAAGCATTTGAGGGAGGCCGTCAGATTAAAGCCGCTAACCAGGCTTCAGCTACGAGCTTAACCTCCCTGTTCAATGTCAAGTTGCTTCGACGCATAAACTTCGCGGCTATAGAAACGAGGAAGAAGCAGGGGATGAAATGACCTCGAGCTCGCAGGCGTTGGAGCTGGACGTGGAAAAGTTTCATCATAAAGTTAGACGCATTTCAGGAGATTTATTAATTCCAGAACAATGGGAAAAGCCCAAAGGCAGGATTTAACCTTTGGGCTTTTGTGTTTTTATAAGAGAGGAAGATAATTCAAAGATCTTTACGGACTTCTCTTACAACATGGCCAATCTCGGGAATAATCAGGCTTTCCATTGCGAGCTTTACGGCACCTGAACTGCCGGGTGTTGAGAAGATAACTGTTTTCCCTCTCACTCCGGCAATCGCCCGGCTGAGCATGGCTGCTGAGCCGATATCTTTCTCATAGCTCAAATACCTGAACAGTTCACCAAATCCGGGGATCGTCTTGTCAAGCATTCTTTCAACTGCTTCATATGTAATATCTCTCAATGCCAGACCCGTACCGCCGTTAATGAGTAGCGCGTCAACACGTTCATCGAGCTGGGCTGCCAGTACACCTTTTTGAATAGCAGTAAAATCATCTTCTACAATTCTGTGATCAAGCACTGCGTGACCGTTTTCCTCAAGGTATGACTTCATAAGCCTGCCGCTTTTGTCTGTTTCCATTGTTCTCGTATCTGAAACAGTCAGAACAATACAGTTAATGTGACGAGGTGCCTGTTTCTTGTGTTCATGAACACTCATGAGTGTGAACCTCCTTCTATAACTATTCCAGAAAGGTGTATATCATATAGGTTTCTCCAAAGGACAGACAGTACCTCCTTATATCAAAAGATATCAGATTTTTAATGACGAAACGAAACGAACGTGTGTATAATAGAGGAGTAAATACATCAAAAACATACGTTCTGCTGCTTTAAGGTCGTGCCGCTTACGGCACGTTAAAAGGGAAGACCGGTGAAAATCCGGCACGGTCCCGCCACTGTAAGCACATTGATTGTTTTCATAGCTGTAAGGCTATTGGGAGACTAACTCCATTCCACTGCCATCCGGCGGGAAGGAAGAAAACAGCCATATATGTGCGAGTCAGGAGACCTGCCTTAAAGTTTACGTACCTTCGGGAAAAAGGTAAAGCGGTGATTACTTGTTCAACATTGTTGAATTTAGTTTTCATATGCAAAACAACTGCCTTTTGTTCACAGGCAGTTTTTTTATTTTCTCTAAAATCCCGGTGAGATTTGTTTACGTAAAATGTACATAAGGGAGAGTTTGAAAATGAACAAAAAGAAATGGTTAACGGTTGTAATGGGAACTGTGCTTGTTATCGGAGCATGTTCACCGGAAGAAGCCGATGAGGTTTCGGAGGG
This sequence comes from Alteribacter keqinensis, assembly GCF_003710255.1. Taxonomy (NCBI): domain Bacteria; kingdom Bacillati; phylum Bacillota; class Bacilli; order Caryophanales; family Bacillaceae; genus Alteribacter; species Alteribacter keqinensis. The sequence goes on from NZ_RHIB01000001.1 coordinate 773,723, forward strand.
AGGAAGTTCTGAAGGGGAAAATGGGGAACAGGAACTCTCAGATGAAGAGGCGTTTCCAGTTACAGTTGAAGATGCAAGAGGAGAAGAGATCACAATTGAAGAGCAGCCTGATAACGTCATTTCCCTGCTTCCCAGCAATACAGAACTGATCTACGGCCTTGATGCATGGGATCAGCTGCAGGCGGTTACTTCTAACGATGATTATCCGGAGAAGGCAAGTGAGCTTCCAAGTGTAGGAGATATGGTTATCGATGTTGAAGCGGTTATAGCCAATGAGCCGGATCTTGTTCTCGGCGGGGCAATAAATGATCCCGAAGCACTTAATCAGATAGAAAGTGCCGGTATCCAGGTAGTCGTTATCGAAGATACAAATACGTTTGAAGATTTTTACCGAGTTGTTTCTACAGTTGGGGAAGTCCTCGGTAAGAATGATGAAGCAGGTGAACTGATTGCCTCATTTGAAGAAGAAATTGAACGGATAGAAAAGATCTCTGCTGATATTCCGGAAGAAGATCGTGTAAGTGTATGGGTCGAGGTCGGGGCAGATCCTGATTTGTTTACAACAGGATCAGGAACTTTTGTAAATGAAATGCTCGATGTAATTGGTGCAGATAACGTTGCTGGTGACCAGGAGGGGTGGGTCCAGTTTTCGGAAGAGGATGCGGTAACCCTTAATCCGGATGTGATCATCCTGACATACGGGGCCTACGTTGAAGATGCGCGGGGGGATGTTTTAAACCGTTCGGCATGGCAGAGTATCCCTGCTGTTGAACACGATAGGGTTTATGAACTTGAAGATTCAAATATCGTTACGCGCCAGGGCCCTCGGTTGATTGAAGGAGTCGAAACCCTTGCAAAATTTATCTACCCAGATCATTACTAACCGTCGACAGGTACTCATATATGTCATTTTCTTTACGCTCCTCACAGCAGCACTGTTTACTGGTGTGGGAGCAGGGAGCGTTTTCATTCACCCTTTTGAGGTGGCAAAGATACTCGCTCAGCAGCTGCCTGGGGTACAGATCCTTGTTGAAGATAAGAGTCCCCTCACCCATATTATTATGGATATCCGTCTGCCAAGGGTGATGCTTGCTTTGTTTGTTGGAGCTTCACTTTCGGTTGCCGGGGCTGCTTTTCAAGGGCTTTTACGTAATCCCCTGGCCGATCCGTATACACTTGGAGCCTCGTCCGGTGCAGCAGTAGGGGCAGTCATGGTCTTTTATTTCGGCATTACAATTCCATTCCTCGGTTCATTTACCCTTCCGGTCACAGCGGTGGCTGGGGGATTTGTTTCCCTTTACCTTGTTCTTATCATGGCAAGGCTGGTAAGCAGAACAATGGCTGTTGAAACGATTATTCTTATAGGGATTATTTTCAGTTCGTTTTTAGGCTCCGTTATTTCATTAATGATTGCCCTTAGTACTGATGAATTAAGGCAGATCATTAACTGGCTTATGGGATCTGTAGGGATGAGGGGCTGGCCGTATGTTTATTTAATCATTCCTTTCTTTATTACCGGTACGATTCTGTTGCTCGTACACTGGCGCGAGCTGAATGCTTTTGGTTTTGGTGAACAGTCTGCCCATCATTTGGGGATTGATGTGAAACAAAAAAAAACGGTAATCCTTTTTGCTGCCGCTATACTTACAGGCGCTGCAGTTGCGGTATCAGGAACAATAGGGTTTGTCGGCCTTGTCATTCCTCATTTTGTACGTCTTTTGAGCGGGCCTGATCATAAGCACCTGCTGATTCTTTCAGCTGCAGGGGGCGGGGCATTTCTCATATTCGCTGATGTCATTGCAAGAACAATACTTGCTCCTCAGGAATTACCGATAGGTGTTATTACGGCACTTATCGGGGCACCGGTTTTTGGGTTAATTTTGATTTATAAGATCAGGAACAGAAACGTATAGATTCGAGGTGATAATAAGTGATAAAAGTTGAGTCTCTGGAAGCCGGTTATGGAAACAGGCGAATAGTAAACGACTTGTCATTCCTGGTGGAAAAAGGGGAAGTCTATGGGGTTCTCGGACCTAATGGAAGTGGTAAAACAACACTGTTAAAAACCCTTACCCAGGCTCTCCCGTTCACAAAAGGAAAAATAGCTGTAGCTGGAAAACCTATAGAGAACTATCAGGTAAAGGAACTGGCACGTGTTATGGCCCTTCTTTCCCAGCACCATGAACAATCCTTTGCGTATACGGTAAAAGAAGTTGTGGCTATGGGGAGATATCCTCATAAAAAAGGACTCTTTCATTTTTCTGACGAAAAAGATGAACAGCTCGTTGAGGAAATGATGGAGTTGATGGATGTTACGGACTTTAAGGAAAAACCATTGTCAATGCTCAGCGGCGGGGAACAGCAACGGGTTTTTCTGGCAAGATCTCTCGTTCAGGAGCCAGAGGTTCTTCTTCTCGATGAGCCCACAAACCATCTTGATATTTCTTATCAGATTGAATTAATGAGCCGAATCGTCCGGCTTGCCGGAGAGAAGCGTCTCACAGTGCTGGCAGTTCTCCATGATGTCAACTTGGCAAGCATGTTTTGTGACCGCCTGCTTTTACTGAATGATGGGAAGAAGGTTGCAGAGGGAACCCCAGGATATGTTTTAAAGGATGAAAATCTTTCACAGATGTATAATACGCGATTAATAGAAAGCACTCATCCGACTGTTCCTAAACCGTTAATCACTTATGAACCTGATCATTATAGATCGGCTAATGGCACATTTATCAGATTTAAAGAGACAGATGCAAAGCTGATCATTGAAAGCGGTGCTCCTTGGAGGGTCATTACAACCCGGAAAAACGGGCCGGCTGTTCGGTGGATAAAACGTTTTACATTTTTAAAAGAAGGGATACCAGGACAAAAGGAAAATCAGGAGCTCATATTTGACATCAGGAAAGGTCGTTGTACGATTGTAAAAGAAAAGCACAGCGGGGGTTTTTCGCTGATTCTTGTTTTAAATGAAGGCGAGGTTACTGTCTCAGCGTTCCTGAACGGCCGTTTAAGTGACAACGGTATGTTTCACCTGGCAACACTCATTGCTGGCGCAGTCAAAGCCGCTGCGCCTGGCTACAGCCTTTGTGAAATGTGTATAGCTGTAACCGGGATGGGCGGGAGCTGGGGAGGGGAAAATGCGATAATGGAAAGTGCACGTGATCTTGTTAATGAAATTAAAAAAGGAGAGGTCAAACGTGAAGATTTATACGAAAAAAGGTGACAAAGGGAGTACCTACCTTATCGGCAGGCGGGTAGAGAAAAACCATCTAAGGGTGGAAGCCTACGGTACTGTAGATGAATTAAACAGCTTTATTGGAAGAGCGATCGCAAACCTCAGTCAAAAGACCTGTTCAGACGTAATTAAAGAGCTTACTGAAATTCAGCATCAACTGTTCGATTTAGGAGCAGATCTAGCCAATGTGACGGAATCTCCGTCCTATAAAACCAAGGAAATCTACATCGACACGATGGAAAAAGCCATCGATACCTATTGGGCGGAAGCACCTGAAATTAAGACCTTTGTCCTGCCGGGTGGCAGCGTGGGGGCTTCAGATCTCCATATCTGCCGTACAGTCGCAAGAAGAGCAGAGAGACGGGTCTTTGCATGTGCAAAAGAAGAATCGATTCCTGATGAAATAATAAAATATATTAACCGGTTGTCAGATTACCTGTTTGCTGCTGCGAGAGTTGTTAATTTCCGTGACGGGAATACAGATATTCTCTACAGAAGCAATCATGATGTATTTAAGTAAATGGTTGTGTTAAAGAGCATTGTTGATTTAACAAAAATGTGATTGCAGCGAATGCGTGACACTCCTGTGGAAGCAATGAGCGTAAATCAACACTATTTTAAGAGAGTCAAGTAAATAAATGCAAAAGAAAACCCCACGCTTTTAAAGCGTGGGGTTTCTGTATCCTGAGAAATTGGATTATACGTTGATTTCAATATCAGCATCTTCACGAAGCTGATCAATATATTTCTCCAGCTTAAGATTTTGTCTTAAGTCATCTTCCATTTCATCGAAATCTGCTTCAGGGTTTTGCTGGGCAATCTCTTCATATGCCTGCTCTACCTCTTCATCATTAACTTCAATAGCATCTTCTTCAAGGTGATCCAGCGTAATTAATTCTTCAACAGCAAGCTGCTGACGAATGTCTTCTTTTAATTCATCTTCGGTAAGACCGCTTTGTTCAAGGGCTTCTTCATACTGATCACGGTCTTCAAACTGAGCTTCAATAAGTTCGTCCAGTGTTTCTTCTACCTGCTCGTCAGATACGTCAATGTTCTGGTTTTGAGCTTCCTGCACTAAAAGCTCCTGATCTACCAGTTGTTCAACGATGTTTTGCTGCATCATTTGAACTTCTTCGGCAACCTCTTCATCGTCAAGTTCTACGCCTTGCTGTGCATACATTTGTTCAACCTGCATCATCTGCATATCATACTGGTCACGGGGAACTTCCTCGCCGTTCACAGTTGCAATTGGTTCACCGTCTTCTTCAGGAGCAGCCTCTCCGGCTTCACCTTCTTCACCGTCTTCATTAGTTTCTACTTCTTCAGTCTCTGGAGCATCTTCACCATCATTTACTTCAGGAGTTTCATCGTCTCCACAAGCAGCTAAAACTGAAATCGTAGTCACAGCGACTCCGATTGCAAGTGTCTTTTTAAAGCGTTTCATTTGGCATCACCTTTCTGAGCTGAAAATTTAATCCTTAGCATTAGTTCTCACTGTACCATATTGAGGAATGGGGTTTCAAATATTCAAATCTCTAAAAGTATGGACACGACGGGTTCTATGCTAGAATAGAAACCATCTTAATGGGGAGGGGATCATTGTTGCGTACTGATTTTCATAATCATCTGGAAAAAGGAACATTGACACTGGATTATCTGAAAAAGTTTACAGAAGAAGCTGAAAGAAAAGGTATTGATCATTTTGGTATTTCAGAACACGCCTATCATTTTGAAGAGACAAAAGAAATCCTCAGTAACCCCTGGGTAAACGAACGTCGGTGGTACACGATGGAAGAATACGTGAATCTGTTCGACCAGGCGAAAGAAGAGGGAATCAATGTACTCATGTCCATCGAAATGGATTACACCCCGGGAAAGCATAAAGAGATGGCAGCTTTCATTCAAAAATATCCTTTCGACTACGTGATCGGCAGTGTCCACTGGGTAGGAGACTTTGGTATTGATCTTGCTGAATACAGAAAAGAGTGGGACAAGCGGGATGTCAAAGACGTGTATAAGAAATATTTTGACCAGATCGTTACACTTGCTGAGTCCAACTTGTTTGATATTGTCGGACACATTGACCTTGTGAAAATCTTTGGCCATGTGCCGGATGACCGGGAATTTTTAATCGGTGAATATGAACGGGTAACGAATGCGATTAAAGAGTCAAAAACGTGCGTTGAAGTAAGTACGGCCGGACTCAGAAAGCATGTAGGAAGAATTTATCCGGAACCCGACCTTCTGAAAATGTGTTTTGAGAAAGATATTCCGATCGTTTTGTGCTCGGATGCTCACGAACCTGAACATGTTGGATATGAATATGATCAGGCAGTAAGGCTGGTAAAAGAAGTGGGCTATACGAAAGTGATGACGTTTAAGAATGGCAGAAGAGAAGAAGTGGAACTTACATAAAAGAAGCCCCGGAGGGTTAAACTTCCGGGGCTCCTTTTATTTATTCAGAGATAGTTTCGGCTGAGTGGTTGCTGTTTACCAGTGCTGTTATTTTTATTATTTATAGTTCCAGAACAGTCACGTGTCGGATGTCATCTACATTTTCAAGAGCTTCAACCGTTACTGCGTCCATTTCTTTATCAACAGACAGGATCATCATGGCGTCTCCGCCCTCGGATTTACGTCCGACCTGCATGGTGGCAATATTTACATCATGATTTCCTAAAAGCTGACCAACCCTGCCGATCACACCCGGTCTGTCATTATGCTTAATAAAGAGCTGGTGTTCTGAAGGCTGGAAGTCGACCGTAAAGTCGTCCACCTTGACGAAGCGCAGGCCGAAGTCCTGATTGGACGTTCCGAGGAGAGTAAACGTCTTCTGCTCTCCTGTAATAACCGCCTTGATCAGACTTTGGTAGCCGGTTTCTTCCTGGTTTCTTTTCTCACTTAAGGATACGCCCCGCTCTCTGGCTATAAACGATACGTTTACATCATTAACATAGGAATCCACACGGCTTTTGAAGAAACCATTCAGAAAGCTTCTCGTAAGTATCGCAGTATCATTTTCTGCTAATTTACCGGAATAGACGAGCTCGATCTCTTTTACGGGGATGCGCATACTCGTTGAAGACATTTTGCCCATTTTATATGCAAGTTCATAGAAAGGATGAATTTTTTCAAATGCATCCGATGAAATATGCGGGAAATTCAGCCCGTGAATGATCGGTTTTCCTTCAGAATAGGCAAGAATTTCAGAAGAGACCTGCTCTGCCACACTGCGTTGGGCTTCCTTAGTGGAAGCAGCAATATGCGGTGTGAGAATGACCTGGTCAAAATTTTTAAGAGGGTGGTTCTGAAGAGGCTCATCTTCAAAAACGTCTAAAGCAGCCCCGCGGACCTGCCCGGTTTCAAGTGCTTCCACAAGTGCTTGCTCATCGATAATCCCACCACGTGCACAATTAAGAATAAATACGCCTCGCTTTGCCTGCTCAAACTCCTTTTGACCAATCAAGCCTTTTGTATTTTTAGTAAGTGGTGTATGCACGGTAATGACATCACTCTCCCGGAGGATATCATCAAGTGAGCCTGAAGTGACGCCGAACTTTTCAGCCCTTTCTGCAGTTAAAAACGGATCGAAGACGATAACATTCATTTGAAACGCTTTTGCCCGGGCAGCAAGTTCAGTTCCAATTCGTCCGAACCCGACAATTCCCAGTGTCTTCCCGTAAAGCTCAAGCCCTTCAAACTTCTTACGGTTCCATTCTCCTCTTTTTACACTTTCGTTTGCCTGAGGAATGTTTCTGAGCAATGTGATCATCATGGCAAAGGTATGCTCACACGTTGAAATCGTATTCCCATCTGGTGCGTTAATGACAATGACACCGTGTTTTGTAGCAGCTTCCAGGTCAATATTGTCTACGCCGACACCTGCCCGGCCGATAATCTTCAGATTGGGGAGGGTCTTAAAAGTGTCTTCAGTAACTTGGGTGGCACTCCTGACAATAAGGGCCTCTACTGTAGGATCAGGTTGAGTAAATTCGGTGATCGGCTGTTCTATGAGCCGAATTTGTGGATTAGTGAGCAAAGGTGCGAGCCCTTCATTGCTCAAACGGTCCGATACGAGAACCGTGAATGTCTTCGCAGATGTTTTTGTGTCAATCAAAGATAAGTCCCTCCTTGGTCTTGGTATGCTACACAATATATCAGAAAACCGAACATGAAGAAAGAAAATTCGTAATATTAATTTTAATTTTTTAATGTAGTGCAGAATCAACGGGAGAAAGTGGTGTGTTTGGAAATTGAGTGGGGGAAGTCGGGGATTCTTAACATAAAGCCGTCAATTATTAACATTGGAGCGTGAATCCCTGATCTTGTGACAGGAGTTACACAAGTCAGATGAAAATCTGTTCATAGGTCAAGCAAGCAGTCTTGTATAAATATAGATCCCCTGCTTAAACTTCACTCGAGCCTGATGGAAACGTGAGAAAACCTTAAATGACTTAGGCAGTTTCACATAGTAAAATGGGTTAAACCTATGTGAGAGGTGACGTAATCATGATTTTGAAAACACGCCGGCTTCCAGTTTGGATGCTTAAGCTGGCTGCTTTAAAAAGAAGGATGTCTAAGCTCACCCCAGGTAAGAGGATATTAGCATCGAACTATCATTAAAGAAAGCCGGCTATCGTGGGGGGAAGAGCATTTGATTATCAACTGGTTACCTATTGGATGAGATGAATTGTTACGTTTTACAGGACATAAGAATGACCGGTCACCTGGGATGACACTTCCAAATGGATACGCTTTTTATCACTGAAAAATATCTTACAATCATTGAAGCTGAAAATTACCGGGGTACTATCACATTTGAACCGGAACTTAACCAGGTAAGGCAAATTGCGGGAGTACTTCTTAATATAAAAGGCAAAAAACAAAACCACGTATACGATAATTATATTATGTAAACAAAAAACCGCAATTAACAAAAAAACCCGCCATTTAGGCGGGCCCTGCTAAGTACTATTCAAATTTCAACGCGTCACCATCAAAGGACTCGTCTGCAATTTTAATGGAGTCGGTCGGGCAGCCATCAAATGCATCTTCCATATCTTCGTGAAGTTCTTCAGGTACAGCAGCCGTACCTTCATTGTCATCCAGGATAACAAATGCGATCCCATCGTCATCGTAATCATAAATATCAGGTGCAGCTGCACCGCATGCTCCGCAGGCTATGCAAGTATCTTTGTCAACAATCGTGAATTTTGCCATTATTAATTACCTCCCAATATGATGTAAGTATGATCCCTTTAATTCTCTATTATGTAGAAAGGGCATTTTTAGAACCATTACTGTTATGTCTTCACCTAATGTTATTGTAATGGTTCTACCTCTTTCTTTCAATAGAAAATATAAGGGGTAATTCCGGACAGGCAAGGTTTTACCTGGTCTGATTTACTCGGATCTTTTATAATGTTAAAAAGGTGTTCGGAAAGGGGGAAGCACAATGGATGCACAGAAATGGTTAATGCTGACCGTCATCAGACAATTTTGCGGACAACGGAGCATGAACGGCGTGATTTATCTCCTTCATGGAAGGCGGTCCTCACAGGTCATCCAAGATGCTTCATTGTTTTATGTTTTACCGTTAACTGCTTGTTTAAAACATCGTTATAAAGAAGAGTTGTACAGTGTAAAAAATGAGCTGAAAAAAGAAGAGGCATACATAGAAGATGAAAAAGGTAGGGTGTCCTTGACAGATTATGGTTCTGACTTACTAGAAAAGGCCAATTCACAATTCGTCCTTCCGGTACATTTCAACGGGGGAAAGTATGAACTGAATGGGGAAGCGGACTGGTTCTGGAAGCGGCTCTCTCTTTTTATCCAGTCCTTGTCGGTCCGCCTGAAAAGTTCGACACCTTTTATTCCTGTTCAATATGACAGCAAAGTCCAGCATTGGGTGAAAGGCTACTTTCCGGAAAAAGATCAGAGAAAAAACGTTGCAGACGGACTATATAAAGAACTGTATACACTCCTTGAGAACATGGAGGACGAAGTGGCTCTGATATTTGTAAGACGGCTGACTTCGTGGAAACGAACCGGCGAGACGATCAGTCAGCTTACTGCTGAGAACAAAGACCCCGTCATGACTTATTTGTCCTTCAGGTCGGTAATTCATTATTTGATGGATCAAGTCACACAAAAGAAAGAGGCATATCCGCATCTTTCCTTGTTTTTAAAAGAGACCCGGAAAACTTCACTGGTAACAAATACCGCTGAAGAGACTTACAGACTGCTTAAGCAAGGGTATTCGATGGACCGGATTGCATCAAAGAGGAATCTTAAAAAGAGTACAATTGAAGATCATATTATTGAAATTATCCTTTTTACACCAGGTGTTCATGCGGGGCAGTTCGTGGACCCGGCAATTGTAGAGCAAGTCCTGAATGTAGCAGAGGAATTGAATACACAACGGTTAAAAAAGATAAAAGATGCTCTTGGAGAAGGCTATGATTATTTTACAATACGGGCATCTCTTGCAAGCCGCCATGAAAGGATGAGCCAAAGATGAATATAGAAACGGCTTTGCGGCAATCTTTCGGCTACGCCGGTTTCAGGTCAGGACAGAAGGAGATTATTAAAGACGTACTAAAGGGAACCGACGTTCTTGCAGTGCTCCCTACAGGAACAGGAAAAACCCTGTGCTACCAATTTCCTTCAAGATATCTAAAAGGGATGACCATTGTTGTGTCTCCTTTGCTGTCTCTGATGGAGGATCAGGTTCACCAGCTCAAAGCCCGCGGGGAGAAAGGAGCTGTAGCCTTAAACAGTCACGTCAATAAGGATGAAAGAGAGCGGATTGTAAAAACCTTTAATGACCGGACACTTTTGTATGTATCACCGGAAATGCTCCAGAGTAACTGGCTCATGTATCATTTGAAAAAGCACAGGGTCGGTCTTTTTGTAGTTGATGAAGCCCATTGTATATCCCAGTGGGGACATGAATTCAGAACGGATTACCTGAAGCTGGCTGCAATCCGCGAATCACTGGGTCAGCCCGGATGCCTTGCTCTCACAGCGACAGCAACACCTGCTGTGCAAAAAGACATTGTCAGCCACTTGAATATGACGGGAACGAGGGAGCATATCTACTCAGTGGACAGGCCCAATATATCCCTCCATGTTAAAAAAGCAGCCGGTTATGAAGAAAAAATCACACTTATTAAAGATGCGGTTCTTGATTTTAAAAAGCCGGGTATTGTTTATACGGCAACCAGAGCAGAGGCGGAAATGCTCTCTCAGATAATAAAAAATCAGACATCAATCAGGACAGCATCCTATCATGGAGGAATGGAAGGAGAGGATAGGATTCTCGTCCAACAGCAGTTCATTCGTGATGAGCTTGATGTTGTTTTTTGCACGAATGCCTTTGGAATGGGGATTAATAAATCCAATATTCAATTCGTCCTTCATGCACACATCCCTCAGTCTGTAGAGCACTACGTACAGGAAACAGGCCGGGCAGGAAGGGGAGGGGGACAGAGTGCGGCTCTCCTTATTTATACTGAAGAAGACCGGTATCTTCCATTGTCTTTTATAGATTATGAAGTACCATCTAAAGAGGAAGTAAAACACTTTTTTGCAGGTATTAAAAGTAGAAGGAAAAACGGGGACACCTCAATCTTGTTATCAGAGTTCCTGGGCCCTTTAGGTTTTGATGAAACAAAAGAACGCCTATTTCAATACCATCTAGAGTACTTTGGGGCGGTACGTGATCATCATCTCATGATTGAAAATTGCAGGGATGATTGGGAAGAGCGGCTGATCCGTTTTTTTGATAAGCGTAAAGTAAAAAAACGAAAGCAGCTCACGGCAATGGAAAAGGTCATTGAAACAGAGGGTAATTGTTTGAGGGAACAGGTCCTTGGCTACTTTGGAGAGGCGAAAAAAGAGAAGATCACTCCCTGCTGTTCTGGATGTAATGATAAGCCGGTATTTGCAACAGGGGCAGAAAGAGAAGAAGACCATTCAAATGACACAGGGACTTGGAAGGCGCTTCTTAGTGAAGTTTTTTGATAAGGAGGACACAGATTGAAATCCCACAAAGAGATTATTAACACCTTGTCCGATAGAGATTTACTTCTCAATTTATATATATCTCAGGCTGTGATGCTCCTTCTTGCACTGGTTTTTTCGAGATTTCTTCTCGGGAGCTGGCTGGCCCCCTTTGAAATGATTACATTTTCCGCAGATGCAGTGCTCCTGGGGTTTGCCATAGCCGCTGTAGTCGTAGCAGTAGAGCTTGTTTTTGTAAGGTATCTTCCAGGCTCTTTTTTTGATGACGGAGGCATTAATGAACGGGTTTTTAAAGACCGTTCGTTTTTTCATATTCTTATCATTTCCCTGACGGTTGCTGTATGTGAGGAAATATTGTTCAGAGGGGTTATTCAGACCTCTTTTGGAATTATTATTGCATCAGTTATTTTCGCGCTTATTCATTTCAGGTATCTCCATCAGCCTTTTTTGTTCGGGTTTACAGTTATATTAAGCTTTCTACTTGGATTTGTTTACTTATGGACCGGCAACCTGCTCACTGTAATCAGTGCGCATTTCTTTATTGACGCCATTCTTGGTCTGCTGATTCGTTATAATGTATTGAATAGGATAGGAAAAAATCCTTAGTTCTTACTATTTACATAAGTGGACAATTAAGGGAAGATAGTGTAAGACATATGTTAAAGTCCGAGGTGAAAAGAGATGCGCGCACAAAGCCGGCAGGATCTGCATAATAACGGGCAGGAACAGACTGGTTCCATTGATTTTTCAGAAATGGATGCCATGGATCTTCCCCCCAGAAGTGTCGTGAGAAAGCAGCGGGAAGCAGAAAAAAAACAAAAGAAAATAGAAGCAGAAGAAGAGGAACCGAATCAGGAAACCGTCCAGTTTCCTCTTGTAAGATTATTTTTACTGCTGTTTTTTATGCTTGTGATTACAGTCATAACCTACCCCATGTGGAGTGAGTTTTTTGCAGGGTAAAGCATGAAAACAAATTGTCCTCATATACATGATAAAAACGATGGAGGTTTATCATGGAAAGTGAGAGAAGAATGCAAAAAAATGAGAACCACATAGTCGTTAAAGCGCTGGTTAAAGCAAAAAGAAAAGAAGAGAAAGCGGAAAAAACAGTTATAAGAGCAGGTATCCTCTGTCTTTGTGTGCTGGCTCTGGCTGTATTTTATATGATTACGGCTGTTTTTCTTTCCCATCACTCTTCCCAGTACTGGACGGTCATGATTCATGATCCGGTCATGATTATCCTGATTGCCGTACTGGTATATACATTCGCCAATCTGAAAAACAAGAAAAAATCCCAGGATAAAGCTGAAAGGGATTTTGACAGGCTGAGAGAAGATGTTATAGACCGTTCATCAGACATATGGCAGCTACAGCATTCAACAGCCGACCGGGAGACATATTATCAGCACCTGATGAAGGAACATAATATTAATCTGTACCATAAATAGAAAATGAAACTTAGTTGCGGTTATCAATAAAGGCTGCCTCGGAATGTATTCCGGGACAGCCTTTTATTATGAACTTTTTGCCTCTACATTGGGGGAAGAAATAAGACCGAAAAATGCGCATCCGTTTCGCCGGAACCGCTGTCCGTGGATGATAACGCTTTCATTATCAATGTGTTCAATTTTTCCGTATGCTACAGTCTTGCAGGTAGTAATACAAAAGGCTTCAACAGGGTAGCCAAGCTTCATGTTACGGGCGAACTCCGCGTCAGTAACTAACGAGCGGTTTTTCCATTTATGCAGGTTCATCGGAATCCTCCTTACAGAATATTAAAATGTCAGAAAATTAAGAATCTTTATGTTTATTATACTGACTCCGGATCAGATGTGCAAGAGTCTGGAGAAAAAATAGGCGTTATCATCAAGAGGGGCAGAGACGTTACAACAAATACCTGCGGTGTACATATAATGAGATGAGTGAACAAAAGAGGTGAAGTACATTGAGTGATAAAAACAATCTGGGGAATGCTATTCTTCTTGTTGTCACCATATTTGTTTTTTTGAGTTTTACATTCGGATTTGGAGCCAGTTCCAATGGAGATGATGATGACTTCATTGTCATTCAGTCATAAACAGCAGGTAAGGCAGGTGTAGGAATTTGAGTAACAAGGGGAAAAACCCGAAGCAAAACGGTAAAAAGTCGTATACAGAAGACCTCGGCCCCTTAAGTCCTCAGCAGCTTGCTGTTATACTCGCTATGCTTACGAATGTTTTACGTGTAAAAGCGGTGTTGATAACTGTGGATCAGACTGTGGAAGTTGTTCTTCAAGGCAATCTGAAGCAGCAGAAAAAAGAAATCCAGAATATGCTTAACGAGTTGAGTGAAGATAAGGTCGATGAATGGATGAGGATGCTCCAGAAGTTCAACAGTGATTAAAGAAAGAGAGATCTGTATAAAAGGTTCTCTCTTTTTGGTTGTTTACAGGAGAATTTGTATTAAAATAAATGGGTGTGATGTATTTTAAGGTGATTTCCGATACAATGTAAGGGGTTACATAATGAGTTCAAAAGACGAATGAGGAGTGGATCAAGTGAATGAAATAAAATCAGATATTCAGATTGCTCAGGAAAGTAAAATGACGCCAATCAGAGACATTGTTGAAAATCTCGGAATAAGTGAAACTGAGTGGGAGCCTTACGGCCATTATAAAGCGAAGCTGTCACTCTCTCTTATGGACAGATTGGAAAAAAATAAAGACGGGAAAGTCATTCTTGTTACAGCAATCAACCCGACTCCTGCAGGAGAAGGGAAATCGACTTGTACTGTCGGTCTCGGCCAAGCATTAAATAAAATCGGCAGGCGTGCCATGATTGCTTTAAGGGAACCGTCACTCGGTCCTACTATGGGAATTAAAGGCGGAGCAGCGGGAGGGGGCTATTCACAGGTTGTTCCAATGGAAGACATTAACCTGCATTTTACAGGAGACATTCATGCAATTACGACTGCACATAATGCGCTGGCAGCCATGATGGATAATCATATACACAGAGGAAATGAACTCGGGATTGACGTGCGTAAAGTAGTCTGGAAGAGAGTCATGGATATGAACGACCGCTCACTCAGGGAGGTTGTTGTGGGACTTGGAGGGCCATTGAAAGGGGTGCCGAGAGAATCAGGGTTTGACATAACAGTAGCATCTGAAATTATGGCTATCCTGTGTCTCGCAGCCGATTTAAAAGACCTGAAACACCGCCTTTCAAAAATGGTCGTTGCCTACACATCAGACGATAAGCCGATTACTGCGAGTGATCTTGGGGCGGAAGGGGTACTGACGCTGTTATTAAAAGATGCGATAAAACCGAACCTTGTACAGACCCTTGAGAACACGCCTGCACTGATCCACGGAGGTCCATTTGCTAATATCGCGCATGGCTGTAACAGCGTAATGGCTACGAAGATGGCCGCAAAGCTGTCTGACTATGTTGTTACCGAGGCAGGTTTTGGGGCAGACCTGGGGGCAGAGAAGTTCCTTGATATTAAAACACGGGCAGGCGATATTGACCCTGACCTGGTAGTTATTGTAGCTACAATCAGAGCCTTGAAAATGCACGGCGGGGTGTCTAAAGACAACTTGAAAGAAGAAAACGTAGAAGCTTTGAAAAATGGACTGGCAAACCTCGAGAAGCATGTTGAAACCATTCGTCAGTTCGGGCTTCCCCATATCGTAGCCATAAACCGTTTCCTTCATGATACCGATGCTGAAATTGAAGCACTTACATCGTGGTGCAATGAACAGGGCATCAATGTTGTTCTGGCTGATGTCTGGGCTAAAGGTGGAGAAGGTGGCCGTGAGCTTGCCGAAAAAGCTGTAGCATTAATCGAAGAAAATGATAAAAACTTTACTCATATGTATGATGTGAACGAGTCAATCGAAGAGAAAATCAAGGCAATTGCAACGAAGGTATACGGTGCAAAAACCGTCGAGTTCAGCAGCTATGTTAAAAAGCAGATGGCTGATTATGCCCGTTACGGTTGGGGTAATCTTCCTGTCTGCATGGCAAAAACCCAGTATTCCCTGAGTGACGATCCGTCTAAACTTGGCCGGCCGGAAGGTTTTACGATTACAGTCAGAGAACTGAAACCTTCTATAGGTGCAGGGTTTATTGTAGCCTTAACAGGGGATGTCATGACGATGCCGGGTCTTCCAAAAGAGCCTGCTGCACTTAAAATGGATGTGGATGAAGAGGGCAGGGCCGTAGGTTTGTTTTAAATTAATTAAGACAGGATCGGTGAAGCTGCTTGAGGTTATCGGCTTCACCTGCTCTGGGCCCGGCACAGGGAAATATTATGTGCCGGGTTTTTACGTTTTAGGCTATCTTGAATGCAGAATTAGGGGAAGGGTGCATTAACCCCTCATTGAAGATCAACTTCCCATGATGTGATGAAAAAATCAGAGAAACAGGATAATTCAGCCGAAAAAAGACCGCATGCCTATTATCATGCGCCATGGTGCGATTAATTAGCGTGGGTGTCTGTGTTAAAGCTCATTGTTTTAAAATGTTGATTGGAGCGAATGCACAGCACTCCTGCGATAAAGCGAGTTCCGGGGGTCCCTGTCAAGCACGAGCCCTGCTTCATAAATAAGCATTTATTTAATTTGTCACATAAGGTTCACAGCCTTGCCGAGGAAGAAGCAGCATGATGAGGAGGCTCCCGCTGCTGAAAGGGGTGAAAGGAGCGGAGATAGGTTAGCAGAACTAACTCACTATTTAAATGGCATACCTGTTAATGATGAAAAAAGAAGCTTTTCAATTGGACAAATGGACGTTCCTCTTCAGGAGAATTGAATAACATAAAGAAGTACAGAAGAGGAGGTCAGGTGTGGGCAGAAAACAGCTTTTTCTTTATCTTGCAGGGTTTTTATCAGGCCATTATGCTATTTTATTTTTTAAAAACCAGCCTTATTACTCCATAGAGCTTTTAACAGCTTCACTGGTTTTTTCTCCCTTTTCGTGGTTTTTTGGAGCTTTTTCATTTGTCTTAGGTTTTCTTTGTTTTTCATCCTTAATTAAAGCAGAACATCAGGGGCTGTTTAATCTGATTGGCAAAAGACATGCTGTATTATTCCTGACAGCTTTGTACTTTATCCTTATGTTTAAATGGCCCGGTGTTGTGTTTGCTGGATTTGCATTGCTTTATGGTATAATGGATGCGCTCGATTTAAGGAGGAAGGAGAGGGATCAGTCATGATTTTCGCTGTTGCTGCAGGCGCTGTGCTGGTTTTGGTGCTGTGCTTCTTTCTTCTTACATACATGCGTTCTCTTGCATTTTCACACCATATTACGAATGAAACGATTACGCTTCCGGTTCAAATGGAAGACAATCATATTCTTTTTATCTCGGATATTCACCGGCGTCAGCTGAAGCCGGGATTTTTTCGGACGTTTTCAAAAACCCCGGATATGGTTTGGATCGGGGGAGACCTTGCAGAGCGTGGAGTAAATGAAAAGACGCTCAAACATAATCTGAAGGTTTTATCCTCAATTGCACCGGTTTATTTTGTCTTTGGAAATAACGATTACGAATGGCCTGAAGCTTCTTTTACACGTATTCTTCATCAATTTAATGTAACGATACTTAAGAATAGCGCTGTTACCTTTAAAGACACATGGACACTGAGTGGAATTGATGACATGAACAGAGGGATACCTGAATTTGAAACGGCATTAAAAGGCTCAAGGGGCCCGGTTATTTTGCTCAGCCATAACCCGGAGGCTGCATGGGCGGTTTCGGGCTTCGATAAGGTAGTGTGTGTGGTAAGCGGTCATACTCACGGCGGGCAGATCAGGCTCGGTCCTTTTGGAATTGCAGAAAAGGCAGGCTGGACTCTGAAGGGGGGCAAACCCGTATTTATCAGCTCCGGGTACGGTACGACCCAGATTCCTTTACGCCTCGGGACAAAGGCTGAATGTCATGTTCTCCGGATAAAAGGCTGTAGTTAAACGAAAGATGAAAAAAAGTTAAACAAATTTTACACAAGTTAAAGAAGTAAGGTATACTGAATCAAATGAAGGACGTAGATTACAGGCTTTCAGAGGTTGATATACATGTCCGGATAAATTTGTATTAGGTGGGATGAAAATGGGTCGTATTGAAGGCAAGTATAATATAAAAGCCGTCTCCAATATGCTGGGTATTCAGGCAGGGACTCTCCGGGCATGGGAAAGACGTTACGACATTATTGAGCCTGTCAGAAATCAGGCCGGCCACCGCTTGTATACAGACGAACACGTAGCTGTCCTGAGGTGGCTCATAAATAAAGTAAACAAAGGTTTTACGATCGGACAGGCGGTGGGCCTGCTGGAAGATCATGACCTGAATGACATGCCGGTGGATACTGCAAATGAAAATGACAGGGCTTCGTCAATTAAAGAAGAGCTTTTTCATGCCCTTCTCCGCTTTCAGGAACATAAAAGCAATCAGATTCTTGATCAGGCTTTTGGTATGTTTTCCATTGAAAAGGTCATGACAGACATCCTCGGGAAAATTCTTGTTGAAATCGGGGACAAATGGGAAGAGGGAGAGATTTCATCTGCCCATGAACATTACATTACTGCTTTTTTGCGTACAAAAATAGGGAGCGTATTTCACAACCTTCCTGTTGATGGTCTGCTTCCCAAAGTGGTCTGTGTCTGTGGTCCCGATGAAACACATGAAATCGGGCTGCTTATTTTCACTTTATATTTACGGCGCAGAGGATATGAAGTGATCTATTTAGGCAGCGGAGTTCCAAAAGAAGATTTGAATATCGTAGTAGATGAAGTAAAGCCGAAGATGGTGTTTATTTCCTGTACCATGACAAGGCATCTGAAAGGGACGTTTGAGGCTGCTGAAGACCTTAAAGAAAAGTTTGAAGGAGTACGTGTGGGTGTCGGCGGAAATGCTCTTATGAACTTAAGTGCGAAGGATGAAGAGAAATACGAAGATATGCTCCTCGGTTTTTCACCATCTGAATGGGAACAATGGATAAGAGTCTGACATATTGGGCGTTGTGTCGAACCAAATATTCCTCCTTTACATACTGTAGTAGTAAACACAGTCACCGTCGAAGTGAATTCCGGAAGTACAACGTCCGATCCCTTCTTCAAGTGACAGCCTTCAAGGAGGGTCGTCAATGCGCCTCGAACGTTTGGCATACGACAAAATTAAGATATTTCTTACATTCGATGATCTGAAGGACCGCGGTATTACTAAAGAAGAACTATGGATGGATGTACCAAAAGTACATGACCTTTTCAGAGAAATGATTGTGGAAGCGAGTAATGAGCTAGGCTTTGATCCTGATGGACCTGTTGTCGTTGAAGTGTTTTCCCTGCCAGCTCAGGGAATGGTCATCATTGTCTCAAAATCCAATGAAGAAATAGACAGTGATGACGAAACGTTCGACGACTCATATATAGAACTGCAAATTACACTGGGAGAAACCGAAGACATTGTTTATCAATGTCTCGATTTTGAAGATGTAATCCAGCTTTCCCACAGGCTGTATCAGCTTGGCATTATGAATGGGACACTTTTTTCCTATTCAGGCCATTACTACCTTCACTTTACTGATTATGATCTTCTTGGTGATCCTGACTCCTTTATTGCTGTACTCGCTGAGTATGGCCAGAGTTCCCATGTAACCATTTACAGACTGCAGGAATATGGTAAGCTTCTGATGAAAGATGATGCTGTGAAAAGAATTAAAGAGTGTTTTAAATAAGACACATGACTCCGGTACCGGAGTTTTTCTTTTTTACCAGGCTGTGTAAAAGGATAGAACTGGTGGAGTATGTTTTGGTACCGGCAGGCAAAACTGAAATGTATCCAGTGAAAGCCCTGGAGGATCTAGGAGCCGGGTTTATACTCCGTCCGGGAGCGAAGGACTTTATTTCGGAAGGTAAAAGAGAAAGAGCACTTGAGGCAGGCTGTTCCTTAGCCGTTTTTTTGTATGAGAGACCATTGGATAAAAAAATGTTTGTTAAAAAGGAAACAGTAGTGGAAAAATCACTTTAGGTTCTTTATAGTAGTAAATGTAAGACAGGATATTTATTATTTTATTTTACTATTTTACATATAACACGTTGAGGTGAAATCAATGGAAGGAAACGAAAAGCTCGATAAGGAGACAACCGGAAAGAAAGTGAAATCGGGAAAGCAGGATGTACTCCTCTCTACAAGGACTGTGGTTAAAACTGCACTTGATAAGCTTGGTTATCCACAGGAAGTATACGAGTTGATGAAAGAACCCCTGAGGATGATGACCGTACGTATTCCTGTTCGTATGGATGATGGATCCATAAAGGTGTTTACTGGTTACAGGGCTCAGCATAACGATGCTGTCGGTCCGACAAAAGGCGGTGTTCGTTTCCACCCGGATGTTTCAGAGACGGAAGTGAAAGCGTTATCAATATGGATGAGCCTGAAAGCGGGTATTGTTGATCTGCCCTATGGCGGAGGTAAAGGAGGGATTGTCTGCGATCCCCGTGAAATGTCCTTTCCTGAACTCGAACGCCTGAGCAGGGGATATGTACGGGCAATCAGTCAGATTGTCGGTCCTACAAAGGATATACCTGCCCCGGATGTCTTTACAAACTCCCAGATAATGGCATGGATGATGGATGAGTACAGCCGTATGAAGGAATTTGATTCACCAGGCTTTATTACAGGCAAACCGATTGTTCTAGGAGGATCTCACGGCAGAGAGTCTGCAACGGCAAAAGGTGTTACGATCTGCATAAATGAAGCGGCCAAGAAAAAAGGAATTAACATTGAAGGAGCCAGGGTAGTTATTCAGGGCTTCGGTAATGCCGGAAGCTTCCTTGCGAAGTTTATGCACGATGCGGGAGCGAAAGTGGTAGGTATTTCTGACGTTTATGGCGCCCTTCACGATCCGGACGGGCTTGATATAGATTACCTCCTTGACCGCCGTGACAGTTTCGGAACAGTTTCCAAGCTGTTCAAAGAGACGTTAACAAATGAAGAGCTTCTTGAACTTGACTGTGATATTCTCGTTCCGGCAGCCATTGAAAATCAGATTACAGAGATGAATGCCGACAAGGTCAAGGCGCAAATTGTAGTGGAAGCTGCAAACGGACCCACTACGATTGAGGCAACGAAAATCCTCAGCGACCGCGGGGTTCTTTTAGTACCTGATGTTCTGGCAAGTGCAGGTGGAGTAACTGTATCCTACTTTGAATGGGTACAGAATAACCAAGGCTATTATTGGAGCGAGCAGGAAGTTGAAGAACGACTGGAAAAAGTCATGGTCAATTCATTTGAGAATGTATACCGGCTGTCAACTTCAAGAAATGTGGATATGCGGCTAGCAGCATATATGGTTGGAGTTAGAAAAATGGCGGAGGCAAGCCGTTTCAGAGGATGGATTTAAGCATCGAATTTTTTTAATTACACGGGCAGCATACTCTTTAGTAAAAGATGATCCAGGGACCAGGTGTGGTACCGGATCATCTTTTTAGTCTGTTCTCGGAATACGATTTTTCGGAAGTCTCAGCCACTTCATCTCTTTCTTTACTCTAAAGGAAAGTACGAATAGCAACAATGTATACAAAAACAGCCGCTTTTTTATTACCCCCTGTATTCTTGCTTCCCAAATACTTGCACGAGGGCTCAAAAATATGTTTAAGTAATAACAGCACAAGTGAAAAAGGGTGATATACCAAGTGAACAGAGAAGATGTGATCATAATCGGAGCTGGGCCTTGCGGGCTCTCAGCTGCAATAGCACTGAAGAAAAAAGGATTTAATCCTCTCATTATTGAACGGGGAAACGTAGTAAATGCAATTTACCGTTATCCTACTCATCAGCAGTTTTTCAGCACCAGTGAAAAGCTTGCCATTGGCGGGATTCCCTTTTATTCAACTGAAAGAAAGCCCAAGAGAAATGAAGCGCTTGTTTATTATCGTGAGGTTGTTAAAGAGAAGGATCTCAGAATTAATGCTTTTGAGGAAGTTACATCTGTTTCTAAAGACCCAAACGGACAATTTCTCCTTACATCATCAAAATATGGTGAATCAAAAACCTATAGTGCCAAATATGTCATTGTAGCTACAGGATATTACGATTCGCCGAATTATATGGAGGTGCAAGGTGAAAACCTGCCTCATGTACGCCATTATTTTAAAGAAGCACATCCTTATTTTGATCAGGACGTCTGTGTGATCGGAGGTAAAAATTCCGCAGTAGATGCTGCACTGGAACTGGATAAAGCAGGTGCCAGGGTTACCGTTTTATACCGGGGTGAAGAGTACTCTAAAAGTGTAAAGCCGTGGATACTGCCTGAGTTTGACGGTCTCGTCCGAAATGGAGCGATTAACATGGTGTTTAACGCATGTATCGATGAGATTACAGAAGAGTATGTGAGCTATTCCGTCGGTAAAGAACAACATCAGGTGAAAGCAGACTTTGTTTTTGCTATGACCGGTTACCACCCGGATCATTCGTTTATTAAAAAGATGGGCGTTACAATAGATGATGACACAGGG
Source organism: Alteribacter keqinensis (assembly GCF_003710255.1). Lineage (NCBI taxonomy): Bacteria > Bacillati > Bacillota > Bacilli > Caryophanales > Bacillaceae > Alteribacter > Alteribacter keqinensis. The sequence continues at coordinate 795,476 of NZ_RHIB01000001.1, forward strand.
CGTCCTGAATTTAATGCCGAAACAATGGAAACAAACTGTGAAGGGATATATATCGCCGGTGTAATTGCAGCCGGAAACAATGCAAATGAGATTTTTATTGAAAACGGACGTCATCACGGAGGCGCTATAGCCGCATCAATCATACTAAAAGAAGCAGGCCTTTAGGGCACTGCTTCTTTTTAATATTCAGCGTTGGAAAATCTCCTGAAGTCTTTCCTTATCAGATGTTTTTTCCAGTGCCACCATCAGTTTAAGTCGGGCTTTTTGTCCGTTTAGGCCGTTTGTGAAAATCATGCCCATTTCCTTCAGCTCTTTTCCGCCGCCTTCATAACCGTAAGTGTCCTGAACTACCCCGTTAAAGCACCTTGAAACTAGCACGATAGGGATTCCTTTATCAATAAGTGTCTGAAACGAAGGAATTGTTCCGGGGGGGAGATTCCCCTGGCCGAAAGCTTCGATCACAAGACCGTCGATGGGCATGTCACTAATTGAATTAAGAAGTTCTGCTTCCATACCTGCTACTGCTTTAAGGAGGAGAACCTTTTTGCGGACACTCGGAATGACAAAGCGCTGTCCAGAAACAGGGTGGTGGTGAAAATGAACGCCACGTTTGGAGACGATTCCGATGGGTCCGTACTGAGGGCTCTGGAAAGTAGCTATATTGCTCGTATGTGTCTTTGTTACATTTTTTGCTGTATGAATCTCGTCATTTAATACGACTAGCACACCTTTATCCCTTGCTTCCGAACTGGAGGCTGTTTTAATCGAACTGAGAAGGTTGTACGGGCCGTCAGAGCCAAGCTCGTTGCTGGAACGCATGGCACCTGTAATAACAACAGGTATGTCTGTCTCCAAAATCAAGTCAAGCATATAGGCTGTTTCTTCAAGTGTGTCCGTTCCGTGTGTGATTACAACCCCGTCAATACGCTCATCCATAACGCGTTTGTCAATTCTTTTTGCCAGATGAACCATATGTGCAGGTGTCATATGCGGGGAAGGTACGTTCAGGAAATCTTCAACCACAAGTTCCGCATCTTCTACAGCATGGACCGTGTCATGAAGCGGGTTAAGGGGGTTTGGTTTCACTGCTCCCGTTTCTGCATCTTCACTCATGGCAATCGTTCCGCCGGTATGAATAATTAATATTTTTTTCATTTTCATTCAGCTCCTGTTAAAAAGCCCGTCTGGATTAATCATATCCATTGGCATTCTGTGAGTTTTCAGCTATTATTTCTACTATAGGATTGTAAAGTTACTGGTAATCATAATCGATGTAACCGACTCTATTAAGGTATCATGTTTGGATAGGAAAAAACAGAGAGGGAATCGTGCATGTTAATCATCATAACAGCTGCACTGGCACCGTCCATTGCACTACTTTGCTTTTTTTACCTGAAAGATGAATTCGAAAATGAACCTCTCACCACTGTTGCCCGCTGTTTTATTTTTGGGTGTCTGCTTGTGTTCCCGGTCATGTTCATTCAATTTGCTTTTGATGAAGAAGGCCTTTTTCATTCTGCAGCAGCTACGGCCTTCATACAAATCGCTGTCATTGAGGAATTCTTTAAGTGGTTCGTTGTTTTTTTCGCCGTTTATCATCATGTCCACTTTAACGAACGTTACGATGGAATTGTTTATGCTTCTGCGGTGGCTCTTGGGTTTGCTACAGTAGAAAATATCTTTTATCTGATCTCAAGTGGTGTTGAATATGCTTTTTTAAGAGCGCTGCTTCCCGTTTCCAGTCATGCGTTATTTGGTGTAGTAATGGGGTATTATTTAGGAAAAGCTAAATTTAATAAAATAAGGAAAAAGAGGTTTATTTTCTTCTCCTTTCTTTTTCCGGCCTCGTTTCACGGGATTTACAATTATATCCTGCTCACACAGAATTACTGGACATACAGTGTTATACCCTTTATGATCTTCCTTTGGGTATATGCATTAAGAAAAGTAAAACATGCCAACCGGATGCAGGCGAAAGATTACACACACAACAAGGCAGGTTAAACAAGGGGGATCCCTTACTGCAGGGGATACTTGAAACAGTACATTAAAGGAGTGGTAAGAATGACGGAAACAAAACCAAGATATAAAGTTGTTATTCGATGTGAACAATGTGGTGAAAAGTATATTCTGAGAGGCAGACCTAATAATGAAGGTGGCTATGATACAGGGTTTAAACGTTGCGTATGCGGAAACGAAACGAACCTGGTTATAGATGTAACACCTGAATAATCTTTGGTTACTGCTGTCTTACCTGAGGTTCTGCTTTTTTGAATGCTGAGTTACTGAATAAGTACAAAAGAGAAAATGAAAATTTCATGAGGAACAGCGTTAGAAAGTGACCCCTAAGGTGAACAGCCTGAGGGGTCATTTTTTTGTGTTCAACAGTAAGCTTCCGCGCTTTGCCGGCACAGAAAGAAGCAAGGGAAGAACCTGATATGCTTAACGTCTTCAACCCTTCGAAACCGTGAGTTCCATCAGGGGAAAGCAGTTATGAAACGACCACTTTATTCCTTACACAGGTTCTGAATAAAAAAAGGGCAATAGATAAAACTATCGGTACGAAAGGAAAGATTCGTCTTTGATTTCTTTGCTGAGAAAAGGAGGATACAACATGAAGAGTCATGAAATCAGGCGTATGAAGCGTTTGTTAATTGCCGCCATTGTTTGTCTGCAATTTGTCGTTTTACTGCCTTCCATGGAAGCTCACGCATTTACAGATCAGGTGATCCAAAAAGGGGCGACAGGGGACGATGTAGTAGAGTTGCAGTCGAGACTTCAGTACATCGGTTTTTATCACGACACTATTGATGGTGTCTATGGGTGGGGTACATACTGGTCTGTTAAAAAGTATCAGGATGAATTCGGTTTGGAAGCAGACGGACTGGTAGGCCCGAAAATGAAGCAGATGTTAGAGAAGTCTACAGAGTTTGATAAGGCCTTTGTCCACAGAATGCTTAACGAAGGCCGTCAGTTCACCCATTATGGAGGTATGCCTTTAGAGGACCAGAAAGGACCAAAGCCCGGAACCGGTCAGGGTCCGGCCCCTGGGAAACCGGCAGCACCTGGCAAACAGCAGCCTGGTGATGAGGGCAGACAGCAACAGGGAGCTCCTGAACAGGAAACACCTGAAGCAGCGCCTGCACCTAGAGATCAGCCGGGTGCTCCTGAGGAAGAAACACCTGCAGAGCCGGCACCGGGAGATGCGGATATACCGGCTGAGGAAGAAGTACCTGAACAGGATAACGAAGCAGACATCCAAAAAGCCATTAATACGCCTGAAGGTTTCACAGATAATGACATTCAGATTATGGCACAGGCAGTCTACGGGGAAGCCCGCGGAGAGCCATATACAGGGCAGGTAGCTGTTGCTGCGGTAATTTTGAACCGTATTGAAAGTCCAACGTTCCCTAACAACCCATCAGGTGTTATTTTCGAACCAAGAGCTTTCACAGCAGTAGCTGACGGTCAGATTAATCTTGAACCGGATGAAACGGCAAGAAGAGCTGTTCTGGATGCCATTAATGGACAGGACCCTTCCGGTAACGCAATGTATTACTTTAACCCGGACACAGCAACGTCAGGTTGGATCTGGTCTCGACCTCAAATAAAACGAATTGGTAAACATATATTCTGTGAATAGTGAATGGAGGTGTAAGGAATGATTCGTTCAATTATTATTGGAGTATTGGCAGTAGGAGTAATCGGGACCGGCTATTGGGGCTACCTTGAACATCAGGAAAAAAATGCGATTCTTATTCAGTCTGAAAATAATTACCAAAGGGCTTTTCACGAACTCACATACAACCTTGATCATCTGCACGATGAACTGGGCTCTACTCTGGCAATGAATTCAAGAGAGAGGCTTTCTCCTTCTCTGACAGATGTATGGAGAATAACATCTGAGGCGCAAAATGACCTCGGTCAGCTTCCTCTGGCGCTGATGCCATTCAGTAAAACGGAAGAGTTCCTGTATAAAATTGGTGACTTCTCCTACAAGAATGCAATAAGAGATCTTGAACAGGAGCCTCTGTCAGAAGATGAGTATGAGTCGTTAAAAGAACTGTATCACCAGTCAGGGGAGATACAAAATGAAATGAGAAAAGTCCAGAGCATGGTTCTTGATGACCACCTTAAATGGATGGACGTAGAGATGGCGCTGGCATCACAGGATGGGCCTGGAGACAATGCGATTATAGACGGCTTCCAGGTCATCGACGAAAAAGCCGGTCAGTTCTCAGAAGCCTATACTGGTGACGAAGGAAACCGCCGTCAACAGGACGAAGAAATTGCAAAAGCGGTTGAAGACTTGGATGAAATAGACAAGCAAGAGGCAGTTAATATTGCAGGGGAGTTTCTCGAGCGGGAAGGAAAGCTGGAAGCTGATGTTGAGGAAACGGGAGATGGCCTTGCATACAAAGCTTACAGCCTGACCATCGAGGACCCGGAAGATGGACACTACATTTACATGGATATTACAAAAAAAGGCGGGAAGCCTGTTTACCTTCTGGAAGACAGACAAGTTGAATCATCTGAAGTAAGCTTGTACGATGCTTCTGAGAAAGCTAAAAAATTCCTTGACAAGAACGGATTTGAAAACATGCAGCTCGTAGACAGTAAGCAGTACGATAATGTTGGTGTATTTAAATTCGCTTATCTGGTTGAGGACATCCGGGTGTATACAGATGCAGCTGTAGTGGAAGTAGCCCTGGATAACAAAGACATCATCGGATATGAGGGCTTTTCCTACATTGCCAATCACCATGACCGTAAGCCGATGGAAGCCGGACTAAGTGAAGAAGAGGCAAGGGAAAGTCTTAACCCTGCACTTGAAGTGATGGAGTATCATAAAGCCATCATCGAAAATGAACTTGAGGAAGAAGTTCTTTGCTATGAATTTTTCGGCGTCATTGATGATGATACCTACCGTATTTTCATTAACGCCGACAATGGACGTGAAGAGAAGGTAGAGAAAATGGATCGGGCGGAACCCGTTTATAATTTCAGCTAAACACAGTTCTGCTGTAAGGTGAAGTTTACAGGATTTAAAATAAGCTGTCAGATCCTGTTCACAGCTTAGGGGCTGACTCCGGAGGTGCAAACGCCTTTCTGCCGGAGCCAGCCCTTTTTATTGTCGGATGTATAATGAAATTTGTTAAAAAAGAAGGAAAAAAGTCACCGGCCTCGAACGTGTAACAAGAGATCAGTAAAAGAAATACATGTTGAGGAAGTGGGCAGGCTTGATTTCAGTTGGTGATACTATTTATCTTGAAATAAATAATGGAGCGGACAGAAAGAGAAGGTACCGCAGTAAAGTAACCGATTTTAACGATACAACAATCTATATTCAGGATATTCCTGAAGGATCTGTCCTCCTGGATGGAATCCTGATGAAAGCGTGGTTCCTTGGAAAGGATGAAGCGATTTACCTGTTTGAAACAGCAGTGACCGGTAAAATGAAAAGTAATGCGCCAGTAATTGCGCTGAGTAAACCTGATTCAAAAAAAATGATCAGAATACAACGGAGGCAGTATGTCAGGGTGGAAGCTTTCCTTGATGTTGCTGTCTACCCGTATAAGACTGACTTTACACCGTTTACCACGATCTCTTCGGATATCAGTGGAGGGGGGCTGAAGATCGAGCTTCCTGAAGACCATGAACTGGTATCTGGAAATGAAGTACTTCTATATCTGCCTCTTTGTTTTCAGCAGGGTGAAACTGAATACTGTGAAGTTACTGCTGAAGTGCTCAGAATCAGCAGAGGAGCTGTAATCAAAGCGTCTCTTTCATTTAAAAAAATAAAGGAAAAAGACCGTCAGAAGCTGATTCGGTTCTGCTATGAAAAGCAAGTGGCAATGAGGCATAAAGAGAAGTCTTTTTAAAGTAAAAGGTCTTAAAAAATAGACCTTCTGTAATAAAATATGATAATATAGACGAAAGAATTAGAATTCAATGAACGAACCAATCGTTTTGAAAGAGGTAGGAATATCAACATGAAACAACCGATTAATATTTCAATTGACGGACCAGCTGGTGCAGGTAAAAGTACTGTGGCCAGACAAGTGGCAGATGCGTTATCTTTTACCTATATAGATACCGGTGCTATGTACCGGGCCCTGACATATGAAGCGCTGAAGCATCACGTTGATGTACATAATGAAGCCCGTGTCATGTCCCTCCTCAAAGATATGGAGATCACCCTGGAAAATGAGGGTATGACAAGCCGTGTATATGTTAACGAAGAAGATGTTACTGACGCTGTCCGGTTAAATGAAGTAACGAATAACGTATCATTTATCGCCAAACACGAAAAAATCCGTATTGAGATGGTGAAAAAACAACAGGAAATGGCAGAATCCAAACGTACTGTCATGGATGGCCGTGATATTGGAACTGCTGTACTCCCTGATGCTGAAGTAAAGGTATTTCTCACAGCATCAGTTGAAGAAAGAGCAAGACGCAGGCATCAGGAGCATCTGGATAAAGGTATTCCATCTGATCTTTCTGTACTAATTGAAGAGATTGCAAGAAGGGATAAAATTGACTCTGAACGGGAGTTTGCCCCTTTGAAGAAAGCACATGACGCTGTAGAAGTTGATTCCACCTCCATGAGTATCGAAGAAGTGATACAGACGATTTTGCAGCTTGTCAGGGAAAGGACGAATGGCAGTGAATAAGTCAGTATACCGCCTGGGCAAGTTTATATGCAGAACGTTTTTCAGACTTTTCTTCAGGGTCAGAGTAGTAGGGCGGGAAAACCTCCCTTCAAATGGCGGAATCCTGTTGTGCAGCAATCATATTCATTATCTTGATCCTCCTTTTTTAGGCGCTTTTTTGAAACGGGACACCCGGTATATGGCTAAATCAGAATTATTTTCCAAACCCATTCTAAAAGGTCTGCTGCCGAAGCTCGGGGCTTTTCCTATCCGCAGGGGAATGAGTGACAGGCAGGCTCTGCGAAAAGGGCTTTCACTCCTTAAAGAAGGAGAAATGATCGGTGTTTTCCCCGAAGGAACCAGAAGTAAGACGGGGAAATTAGGAAAAGGACTTGCGGGAGTCGGTTTTTTTGCTCTCAGATCAGATGCCTATGTCGTTCCAAGTGCCATTACCGGATCGTACAAACCTTTTTCCAGGCTGACAATCATATATGGTGAACCTGTGGATATGCAGACACTGAGAGAAAACAAAGCTTCAGCGGAAGAAGCTACAGAAGCTATTATGAAATCCATCGGAGATCTGCTGATAAAACACGAATCAAAAAAAGGTTAGAACTTCCGCCCAACGCGGAAGATTAAGATAAAACAGTTTCAACGTTCCCGTTTTTCGGGGGATTAGGGAGGTAGTGTCAATGTCAGAAGAAATGAACAATGAAATGGCGGAAGTGAAGTCATTTTCCGTCGGGGAAATCGTTACCGGAACGGTAACCAAAGTTGAAGAAAAACAAGCGTATGTTAACGTCGGATATAAAACGGACGGCGTGGTTCCTATCAGTGAACTTTCGAGCCTGCATGTTGAAAAAGTAAGCGACGTGCTGTCAGAGGGAGACGAAATCCAGCTTAAGGTAACAAAAGCTTCAGACGATGAGCTCGTTTTATCAAAGCGTGCTGTAGCTGCTGAAAAAGCATGGGAAGACATGGAAGAGAAACTTCAGAACGGAGATACGTTCAACGCTGAAGTGGCAGATGTTGTTAAAGGAGGCCTCGTTGTTGACGTCGGTGTCCGCGGATTTATTCCGGCATCCCTCGTAGAGCGTCATTACGTTGAGGACTTCTCGGATTATAAGGGCAAATCTCTTCGCCTGAAGGTCGTTGAGATGGACCGTGAAAAGAATAAACTTATTTTGTCTCAAAGAGCTGTTCTAGACGCAGAAGCGCAAAATCGTAAGCGTTCCACACTGGAAAATATTCATGAAGGAGACGTCATTGAAGGAACGGTCCAGCGATTAACTGACTTCGGTGCTTTCGTGGATATCGGCGGCGTTGACGGCCTTGTTCATATTTCCCAGATGGCTCACCATCACGTGGACACACCTTCTGAAGTTGTCAGTGAAGGGGACCAGATTAAAGTTAAAGTTCTTGGAGTGGATCCGGATAACGAGCGTATTTCCTTATCCATTAAAGAAACGCTTCCGGGGCCATGGGAACAGATTGAAGGTAAAGTAAAGTCAGGGGACGTAGTAACCGGGACTGTTAAACGACTGGTTTCCTTTGGTGCATTTATTGAAATAGCACCGGGGGTTGAAGGCCTTGTTCACATTTCCCAGATTGCGAACCGTCACATAGGGACTCCTGGTGAAGTACTTGAAGAAGGACAGGAAGTCCAGGCGAAAGTACTTGACGTAAACATTAACGATAAGCGCATTTCACTCAGCATCCGCTCACTGGAAGAGGAAGCTGAAGTTAAGCAGAACAAAAAGGTGGAAAAGGAATATCAGAAAGAAGATGATTCCTCAGGCTTTTCTCTTGGTGATATGATTGGAGATCAATTAAAGAAATACAAATAATGACTGATTGAAGGTGACGTTGGATGAGCAGAGCGAAAAGAAAAGCAGATCATCTCAGAGGTGCACTGCAATCCGGACAGGCGGGAGAATCGGGCTTTGACGATATAACTTTTGTACACCAAAGCCTCCCGGATGTAAACACGTCCTCCATCCAACTTGAAACAGAAATCGGCGAACTGACTATCAGTTCGCCGATTTTTATCAATGCGATGACTGGTGGAGGCGGAAAAGCCACAGAAGTAATTAATTCTTCCCTTGCTGAAGCAGCAAGGGAACTTAACATTCCAATTGCGGTCGGCTCTCAAATGTCTGCTTTAAAAGACCCGGAGGAGCGCCGTACATATGAAACAGTCAGAAAAAACAATCCGGACGGTATTGTTATTGGAAATGTCGGCAGTGAAGCTTCAGTGGACCAAGCTCAGTCGTGTGTGGATATGCTTGAGGCAGATGCATTACAAATTCACCTGAATGTCATTCAGGAACTGGTCATGCCGGAGGGGGACAGAAATTTTGAAGGCGCACTCTCCCGTATAGAAACAATCTGTAAAGAAGTATCCGTTCCCGTTATTGTAAAAGAAGTGGGTTTTGGTACAAGCATGGAATCAGCAAGAAAGTTATCCGACGCAGGGGTATCGGTCATTGACGCAGGTGGTTTTGGCGGTACGAACTTTTCAATGATTGAGAACCAGCGAAGGAAAAAGGATATGTCATTTTTCAATGAGTGGGGTATTAAAACAGCGGCCTCTATAGCTGAAGTAAAATATGCATGCCCTGAAATCCCGGTGCTTTCATCAGGAGGCATTCGGACAGCTATGGATATAGCAAAATCCCTTGCCCTTGGAGCGAGTGCATGTGGAATGGCCGGGCGCATCCTTAAGTGGGTAAAAGACGGAGGGACGCAGGAGGTGTTAGATCAGGTAATCCTTCTCCAGGAAGAACTAAGATGGATTATGACTGCTCTTGGAATCAATAACGTACATTCGTTTCAAAAAGTACCTTTTGTCATTTCGGGAGAGACCCACCACTGGCTTAAAGAACGGGGGATTGACACGAAACATTTCAGCATCCGTTGAAACACATTTTTAAAGAGGCCGGGACATAAAGAAAGTGTTTAGCTGATAATCCGAACAATGCACGAACGTAGCGGATGAAATATACGCAGACTCCTGCGGGATATAAAGCAAAGGTGAGACCCCGCAGTGCGTAGTACGCGGAGGGTAACCCGCTTCCCGCGGAAAGCGAAGTATATTTCAGGAGCGATTTATTTGCACCGCATATTATATGTTCGCGTTCTCGTTGACTAAAACACTTATGTCCCAGCCTCTTTCTTATCGCTCTCTCTGTCTTTTGTTTGCGCTCTGAGCATTTTCAAGCCCTGCTGCTCCATCATAGTGTAGGGACTGATCACGGTCAGACTCTGTTCTTTTTGACTGTTTTAGTTTCTTCTCCTGTCTGTCTTTACCCAAGGAAAACACCTCCTTTTTTCATCCAGCGTATATTTTCCCCCTTTATCTGACGATTATGTAAATAAAGGAGGTGTGTTTTTGTGGATGGTTTTTGGTTTTTATGGTCTGCCTGGCTTACGGTACTGTATATTTCTTTTTTTTCGGACTCAAAACGTTCTTCTTTCCTATATGTATCCCTGGCATTATCAGTGATTATTTGTTCCGGGATAGTTGTGCCTGCACCCGGCGCAGCTGTCGGATGTTCAGCTGTTATATTACTGTTTACCGGGTACCTGCTTTTAACGCATCAGGCGAAAACGGATGTTTTCAGAACATTGTTTCTCAGCCTTTGTACAGCACTTTTATACGGGTGGCTTGAGTTTGTTTATTTTTATGAACCTGTATGGATGCTTTTTTCCCACAAAACAACCTCTGTTGTCCTTATGTCCACTTTGCTTATTTTGACGGGAAAATCTTTACGTCTGCGTGCTTCCGCATTATTTACCGGCTTCTTCCAGGGTCAGGTGGGATTTTGGTTTTATACGATTCTCACTGTAAGGCCCGGGGGAGGAATATATACAGTAGGGGGGATGGACCGCCTTGATATCCTGGGTCTTTGTTTTCTTTCCGCAGCTGGATTCTCTGCGTTTGAATGGGCAGCAGCACGCATAAGGGAGAGGGTGCTGAGCCAGGCAGGTCTCCCTTCTGTTGCAGGGAAAAAAGTCAACGCATAACCCCCGGGAAATCGTTAAGCAAGGTTTGTTAAGGCAGGATTCTTTTGATATAATGAGTTAGTTCATTCCAGCTGGCCCTTTCCAATGACAAGGAAGGGTTTTCTTTTTGACATTTCAAACTATAACAACGACATTTTTTAAGAAAACACGTTTTAAAGGCTGTTTTCGCAAAGATTGCTGTCAGTCTTCACTCAGAAAGCCGAAGTGACCGAGGTATGGGCCGGGCAGGCTGGCCGTCACCTCTCCATAGGTGAAAGTGATTAAGCAGCAATAATACGAAAACAGCGTAATTAAATGATTACTTTTACCTGATACTTAAAGAATGAAGTAGAGAAAGCGAGGGGCTTTTATGCCTAAACCGGTAGTTGCTATTGTAGGACGTCCAAATGTAGGGAAATCCACAATTTTTAATCGAATAGTAGGAGAACGTATTGCGATTGTAGAAGATAAACCAGGAGTTACCCGTGACCGGATATATGGGAACGGAGAATGGCTGAACCATGAATTTCACCTGATCGACACAGGCGGGATCGAAATGACTGACGAACCGCTTCTTACCCAGATGCGTTATCAGGCGGAACTGGCAATAGAAGAGGCCGATGTTATTATCTTTGTTGTAAACGGACGTGATGGGATTACAGGAGCTGACGAAGAAGTATCCCAGCTTCTGTTCCGCTCGAAAAAGCCGATAGTCCTTGGTGTTAACAAAATGGACGATCCGACACTCCATGAAAAGATGTATGAATTTTACAGCCTGGGAATAGGTGATCCTGTTGCTATATCCGGATCTCACGGTCTTGGACTTGGAGATCTGCTTGATGAAGTAACCGGCAGGTTTGGGAATATTGCAGAAGATGATTATGATGATGATACGGTCAGAATCAGCTTAATCGGACGTCCGAACGTCGGGAAGAGTTCTCTTGTTAATGCTATGCTTGGTGAAGAGCGGGTTATTGTAAGTGACATTCCAGGAACTACGAGAGATGCGATCGATACTCCCTTTGAAAGAGACGGTAAAGATTATGTAATTATTGATACTGCTGGAATGCGTAAAAAGGGAAAAGTGTATGAGACCACTGAAAAATACAGTGTAATCAGGGCGATGAGAGCGATAGAGAGATCTGACGTTGTTTTGATGGTTATAAATGCGGAAGAAGGCCTTATTGAACAGGACAAGCGTATCGCAGGCTATGCTCATGAAGAGGGGCGTGCTGTTATCATCGTCGTCAACAAATGGGATGTACTTGAAAAAGACGATAAGACTATGAGGGACTTTGAACAAAAGATCAGAGATGAGTTTTTGTTTATGGACTATGCTCCTATTTTGTTTGTATCTGCAAAAACAAAACAAAGACTTCATAAGGTGCTTCCCCTTGTTGAAGAAGTGAGCGAGTCTCACAATCAGCGCGTTCCTACCAATGTATTGAATGACCTGATTGTCGATGCAGTTACAATGAACCCGACTCCGACGGATCACGGTGGAAGAAGACTTAGAATCAATTATGCCACCCAGGTAGCTGTTGCACCTCCGACATTTGTTCTGTTTGTCAATGACCCTGAGCTTCTCCACTTCTCCTACCGGCGCTATCTGGAGAATAAAATCCGGGACACATTTGATTTCATGGGCACCCCTATCCGAATTTATGCAAGAAAGAAAAATGATTAACATCAGCCTGATTTAATGCTGACCTTCATCTGCTCTTAATGTGAACTGAATTATACTGGGCTGTGTATAGACAGGCCTCCGGAATGCTTCCCAGGGAACAGATAATAACATAAGCGTAATTCCTTAACCGGAACAGGCGGTAAATCCTCCGCCTGTTGCATTTTGGGTAACTCATCAATACATAAATATAAATTGAAGTGGGGGGTTGGGATGTATTTTATCATTTCTGTCATTGTGGCTTACTTGCTTGGTTCGATTAGTTTCAGTGTAATTATTGCAAGAAAAATCATGCAGGTGGACATCCGCCAGCACGGGAGCGGCAATGCAGGTGCCACAAATACTCTTCGGGTACTTGGGGTGGGGCCTGCCATCGTTGTGCTTTTACTTGACTGTCTTAAAGGAATAATCGCCGTTTTGGGAGCACTTTATTTTACCGGCGGGGATGCATTTATTGCCAGTGCAGCCGGTCTTGCTGCTATTGCCGGTCACAACTGGCCTGTTTATTACGGGTTTCGAGGAGGCAAAGGTGTTGCCACAACAATCGGCGTTTTAGCCAGCCTTGTTTTTCTGCCTGCATTACTGGCAGGTGCAATTGCTATTTTAAGTATTATCTTTACCCGTTTTGTTTCTCTTGGCTCTTTACTTTTTATTTCGGGTACGACCATTATAGTGTTTATTTTCAGTCTTACCGGCTCTTATTCAAGTGATTATTTATATTTTTTGATTGTCATTACTGTTTTATCATTCTGGAGGCACCGCACTAATATTGAAAGACTGATAAAGGGGACGGAAAGTAAAATCGGACAAAAAGCAACCGCGAATTGAAAGGGGTAATCCAATGCCATCAATTACAGTCCTTGGAGCAGGAAGCTGGGGAACTGCTCTCTCCGTTGTATTAGCAGACAATAATCACCAGGTAACATTGTGGGGGCGTTCAGCCGATTCAGCACGTGAAATAAATGAAAATCACACTAATGTAAAATACTTACCGGGTGTTTTGCTCCCTGAAACCATCCAGGCGACGAATGATCTTCAAGAAGCCTTAAAAGGCAGTGACACCATTCTGCTGGTCGTTCCAACTAAAGCCATGAGGGATATTCTTAAGGATATCAAATCAAACCTTGAGCGCCCTGTAACCTTTGTGCATGCCAGCAAAGGGATTGAGCCAGAAACATATCTTAGGGTTTCTGAAATTATAGAAGAGGAAATACCCGAAAACCTCAGGAAGGCAGTTGTAGTCCTTTCAGGGCCATCACATGCGGAAGAAGTAAGTACAAGACAGCCGACAACAGTTACGAGCTCATCCGTGAATATGAAGGCTGCTGAATTTGTTCAGGATTTGTTTATGAATACAAACTTCAGAGTTTATACGAATCCCGACCTCATAGGGGTTGAAATCGGAGGTTCTCTGAAAAACATCATTGCCCTTGGCGCCGGAATGACCAGTGGACTTGGTTACGGAGATAATGCAAAGGCAGCTCTTATGACCAGAGGACTGGCTGAAATTGCACGCCTTGGAATGAAACTCGGTGCCAAGCCGATGACTTTTGCAGGTCTTTCAGGTCTTGGAGACCTTATCGTAACCTGTACAAGCGTCCACAGCAGAAACTGGCGTGCCGGGAATATGATCGGAAAAGGCAGGACTGTTCCCGAAGTCCTTGAGGAGATGGGGATGGTTGTAGAAGGCATCCGTACCACAAAAGCAGCCTACCAGCTCGCTTCACTTGAAAAAGTGGACATGCCGATTACAAGCGGGCTATACGATGTATTGTTCAATGGTAAAGAGCCAGAGGCTGCAGTTGAGGAACTGATGGGCCGGGTTAAAAAGCATGAAGTAGAAGATTTGAAATTAGGGGAAACAGACCCACTGAATGATATGGAACCTTAACTTACACTCACAGGAAGCCCTCCGGTGCATATGATATGTTGATATCAATCACGGGGAGGGTTTTTACATTGGACGAAAAGAAAAATATCTTTGGTGAGATTGAGAAAAAGACAAATGTGAACCAGCAGGATTTGTTAAAACTTGCCCAGTCTGCAAGTAAAACAGATTTGAAAAGTGAACAGAACGTCCGACAGCTGATTCAGCAGGTTGCCCTTGTAGCAGGGGTTTCTGTTAATAAAAAGAAAGAAGACGAGTTGGTTAAAGCAATTTTAGCCAATAACGTCCCAATGGACTTTGGGACACTTTCAAAAATGTTTCAGAAAAACAACGGTAAATAGGCAATCGCGCGCGCGAACCTTTTTCTTCGGCATATACTGAAACCGAGGTAGCGTCAAAATCGGGCTGTTAGATTTGGCGGTATTTAGTCATAAAAGTTGAAGGAAGGTGCCCCCTTTTCTTCAACTTTTTTTGTTGTTTAGGAATTTCTACTTCTCTATATGTGGATAACTTCAGAGGAAACTACTCCACGTCCAGCTCCAGCACCCGAGCTCGAGGTCATTTCATTCCATCTGCTTAAGCCTGCATAGCGGCATCAATCTGAAAGCCTCGCTGAAATGCTTGCACTAAAGTATAAGGGCAACTAAGACTTTCGCCAAGACTGGCGATAAGCCAGTTTTCTTTATCCTTCGTGATCAAGGCGATTGCGCTTTTGTTCTTGCCGGTTTGCAGACAAAAGAAAAGATGACAGAAAGGCAGTGCAGGTAAAACAGCGTTCCCTTGAGAAAGGACAAGCTGTAAAAGACCACGCTTTATGAACAAAAAGTGAATTTTTTCCTTTTAATTGCCCGTAAGTACAGCTTTTGCAGCTTCTGTGCTATAATGATCGGGGAAAATAACAGGATTATGTTCGATTTTGGAGGAATTTTTATGGATGATGGTTTAACGAAAATGTGGGTAAGCTTTTTTGCTATGGGACTGATGTTCGTCTCGGTTATTATGACGATTGTATCCCGGGAAAAGCTTAAAGGCTGGGTCCAGAGAGTGTTTTTGACAATCAGCTTTATTTGTATGATAGTAGCGGGCTTTATTATTTTTGTTGTTGTATTTACAGGCCCTGTACCTGAATAACGACACTACCAAGAGGGGTTATTTTAATGAAGAAAATGACAGCGGTTATGGCTCTCCTGTTATCGGCATTCATTCTGTCCGGGTGCTTGTTTCCGGACGACCAGCGTGCAGAAAACCAGGTGCCGTATGATGACCAGATTCAAAGCGTTCAAACAGCTGTTAATCAATACAGGGAAGACACGCAGGTGCTTCCGATTCAAACGAGAGACAATGAAGTTTCGGTATTTATGAGATACCCGGTGAATTTCAGATCACTGGTTCCCTCCTACTTACAAAACGCCCCGGGTAACTCTTTTGAAAACGGCGGAACGTTTCAATATGTACTGACGAATGTGGAAGAACAGGCGGAAGTTAAGCTGGTAGATTTAAGGAGCTCCCGCAAACTGCAGGAAATTAATCGCCGGATTGATTCCTACCGTTCTCAAAACCGCTATGCTCCTGTTGAAGGCCAGGCGGGGCCCGGTGTACTGGAGCTTGATTATGAGGCACTGCGGTACAATGAGCCCGCAACAGTGAGAAGTCCGTTTCACCCGGATCATCTTCTTCCAGTTCATATGGCAACGAACGGCGAACTTGTTATTGATTACAGCATTGATATTTTATATTACATTGAAGAATATGGTATGGGAGACTTCTCTGAAGGAGATGATCTCAGGTGGCTTCTTGTGGAGCATGCACCTTTTGTACCGGCCCATTCCAAACCAATGACCATCGAAGACGGAGAGGTTGTATTTAAATCCTCATCCGGCGAAACAGAGTAACAGGCCAAACTGAATAAATGTTCTATAATGCTTCCCTTTCCAATATAGTAACTAAAAGAAAGGGAAGCTTTTTTATGCTTAAAGCAAGGCAATATGCCTGTGCTTGCTTCAGGCTGGAACTTCTATATGGTGAGAATAATCCTGCAGTGTGCGCCTCCCTTCTAAATCGGTTTTTCATTCGTATAAGTGGGTGATGCTATTTGAATGATCAGTAATGAAAATGGCTTTGTAAACTGCTTGTCATATTTAACAGGCAAGAACATAAGTATATAGTGTCATCACCTTGAATCGTATGCAGAAGCTGTCAACATAAAATCGATCGGGAGGGGATCGTGTGGAGAAATTCGATATTTTCAGAGATATCGCTGAACGGACTGGTGGCGATATTTATCTCGGCGTCGTAGGATCTGTACGAACAGGGAAATCGACGTTTATTAAAAAGTTTATGGAGCTTGCTGTCATTCCGAATATCGGGACGGAAGCAGACCGCGCCAGGGCACAGGATGAGCTGCCTCAAAGTGCTGCCGGAAAGCAGATTATGACTACTGAACCGAAATTTGTACCGAATCAGGCTGTGTCTATTCATGTTGATGAAGGCCTCGATGTAAACGTGCGCGTTGTAGACTGCGTAGGGTATGCCGTACCTGGAGCAAAAGGGTATGAGGATGAGAACGGACCGAGGATGATTCATACACCTTGGTATGAAGATCCAATCCCATTTCATGAAGCTGCTGAAATCGGCACAAGAAAAGTTATTCAGGAACATTCAACACTTGGAGTTGTCGTAACAACTGACGGATCTATCGGAGAGATCCCGCGCCACGATTATGTAGAGTCCGAGCAGCGCGTTATAGAAGAGTTAAAGGAAGTCGGTAAGCCGTTTATTGTGATCGTAAACAGCGTTCATCCTCACCATCCAGTAACAGAAGACCTCAGGCAGTCGATTGAAAACGAGCACGATGTGCCTGTTCTTTCGATGAGTATTGAGAGTATGACAGAACAGGATATCAATGCCGTCATGAGGGAAGTGCTGTTTGAGTTTCCTGTTCATGAAGTTAATGTGAACCTGCCGAGCTGGGTGATGGTGCTGAAAGAAGAACACTGGCTTCGGGAAAATTACGAATCAGCCGTAAGAGAAACGGTTAAAGACATTAAGAGACTCCGCGATGTGGACCGGGTAGTCGGAAACTTTGTTGATTATGAGTTTGTGGACCGGGCACAACTGGCGGGAATCGAGATGGGGCAGGGCGTTGCCGAAATTGACCTCCATGCACCGGATGACCTTTATGATCAGATTCTTAAAGAAGTGGTAGGTGTGGAGATCCGCGGGAAAGACCACCTTCTCGAGTTAATGCAGGATTTTGCTTTTGCGAAAGCGGAGTATGATCAGGTGTCCGATGCCCTTAGAATGGTTAAACAGACAGGGTACGGCATTGCAGCTCCTTCACTAAGTGATATGAGTCTGGATGAGCCTGAAATTATCAGACAGGGCTCCCGGTTTGGTGTGAGGCTTAAAGCAGTAGCACCGTCGATTCATATGATCAAAGTTGATGTTGAATCAGAGTTTGCACCGATTATCGGAACGGAAAAACAAAGTGAAGAACTCGTCCGGTACCTGATGCAGGACTTTGAAGAAAATCCTTTATCAATCTGGAATTCAGATATCTTCGGTAGATCTCTTAATTCCATCGTGAGGGAAGGTATTTCTGCAAAACTCTCCCTCATGCCAGAAAATGCAAGGTATAAACTGAAAGAAACCCTTGAGCGCATCATTAACGAAGGGTCAGGCGGCCTTATTGCCATCATCTTATAACTCTCCCTGGCGGAGGGTTATTTTTTTGTCTGGCTGTTTTCAGGGGCTTTCTTGAACTAGTGAAGGGTCCACCGCTTTCCCAGGGGGTCACTTCAGCCTCTGACTGCCTGCATACAGGGGTGAAAATTAATATCAAATTATAAAAGAGAGAATTGATTTTAATAAAAAATTGACTAAGTGACGGATTTATGATAAAAATTCTATAAGAACGTTGATATATCAACGCTTACCGGTGATGCCGCCAATTCAGCTATTATTTTTGATTTTTTTTACATATCAGACAGAAAAGTCTTAAAAATGCAGGTGAATCCGCAAAATATGTTGAATTCTTCCGCGCTTTCGTTTAACATTAGCCTTGTTATCCACTAAAAAGTCGGTTAACGAGTATAAAACTCTTATTTTTGTGCAAGAAAAGAAATAACAAGTCTATTGGGAGGAGGTGAATGGTATGAACAAGACGGAACTAATCAATGCGGTATCTGAGAAAACTGAGCTTTCTAAAAAAGATGCAACAAACGCAGTAGATGCGGTTTTTGATGTAATCACTGGTTCTCTTCAAAATGCTGAGAAAGTACAATTGATCGGCTTTGGTAACTTTGAAGTACGTGAGCGCGCTGCCCGTAAAGGACGCAACCCGCAAACAGGTGAAGAAATCGAAATTCCTGCAAGCAACGTACCAGCCTTTAAGCCTGGTAAAGCCCTTAAAGACGCAGTTAAATAATACATAAGGGGCTTGCATAGAGAAGAATCGCACTTTTTGCGGTTCTTCTTTTTTCTTACTGCAGGATTGCGGCACGCTTACATTTCTTGTGTATTCAATCAGGCTGTGCTAGAATTTTAACGACTTCTAGAATTGAGTGTTGAGGGGGCAGCAGCATTGAACGAAATCAATCATGAAAAAATTAAACAGGCAGTAACGATGATCCTGGAAGCTATCGGTGAGGATCCTTCCAGAGAAGGTCTGCAGGATACACCGAAGCGAGTGGCGAAAATGTATGCAGAAGTATTCGAAGGACTCAACCAGGACCCAAAAGAACACTTCGCAACCGTATTCGGGGAAGATCATGAGGAACTTGTCCTCGTTAAAGATATCCCATTCTATTCTATGTGTGAGCATCACCTCGTTCCTTTCTTTGGTATAGCCCATATTGGATACATTCCGAGCGGGGGAAAAGTCACAGGTTTGAGTAAACTTGCAAGAGCAGTAGAAGCTGTATGCAGAAGACCTCAGCTCCAGGAAAGAATTACTTCCACGGTTGCTGACAGTATTGTAGAAACGCTGGAGCCGCTCGGTGTAATGGTTGTTGTTGAAGCAGAGCATATGTGTATGACTATGCGAGGAGTGAAAAAACCAGGTTCCAAAACCATTACCTCGGCTGTTAGAGGTATCCTTGCAGAAGACCCTGCGTCCCGCTCTGAAGTTCTCTCATTAATTAAAAACTAGTATAGTTTTTAAGCGGCCGTTCAGCCCGCCTGAAATGGCGGGTGGTGCCGGTGGGTATTTATCCCGGCGTATCCCGAGGGCTGATATACATAATTTCTGTTTTGTAAGGACTAGGAAGGAGGAGGTAGCCATGCCTGAACCTACTGAATATATTGTTATAAAAGCCCGCGAAAACGGAGTTAATGTTATCGGTTTAACGCGGGGCTCGGACACCAGGTTTCATCATTCTGAGAAGCTGGATAAAAATGAAGTGATGATTGCCCAATTCACCGAGCATACGTCTGCAATCAAGGTAAGAGGAAAAGCGACAATTCAGACCGGACACGGTGAAATGAATACTGACGATGAATAAAAGCGGGCCAGCCACCTGCTTTTCTTTTATTTACAAACCAATTGAGGTACCAATCGCTTATCTGAATATCGTAATTGTGGTATACTAAGTAGTAGCGTTTACGTACTGATCTTAATGCTGGGGGACTTTGAATGACAACGTCTATGGATCATATCAATGAAGACATAAAAAACATAAAGGCGGATTTCTATGAAGTCATTCATCATCCATACTTCCGCCGTTACTTATCAGATCCGGTCATTGACCACGATCAGGTAGTCCTTTTATATTACCTGCTTCAAAAGAATGGTCATAAGTACAGATACATAAAAAACTGTGTTCTTTCCTCTGTACTGGTGCAGACGGCTCTGGCTGTCCACGATACGGTTGAAAACAACCAGTGGGACTCCGAACTTGAAAAGAAAAGCAGGCAGCTCACTGTCCTTTCAGGAGATTATTTCAGCAGTCTTTACTATTATTTTCTGGCGAAAATTTCTGACAAAGGACTTATCCGTGTTTTCAGCAGATCGATACAGGAAATCAATGAAATTAAAATGTCCGTTTATTGTAATGGGGCAGAGAGTGCTCACAGCAAACGGGCTTTCGTTAATTACCGCCTTATCGACTCCCTTCTGATCCGCAATATTGCCCGCTTTACCGGGCAGGAGAACTGGATTAAGCCTCTGGACGAGTTTTTCTATTTGAAGAGACTTGTAAGAGAGCACCGGTGTATTCTGGAAGGCAGGCAGGAAAGGGGTACAAAAGGAATGCTTCTTACAGATGTCGCTGTGATGGAGCCTGATTATCTCTACCAAAAAGAAATCGAAGGAACACGTTTGAAGTTAGCTTCCTTTTCCTATGAATGGCTTCCCTTCAAGCATTATATCCACGACAGAATGAAACAGCTTCTCAATGAACACCCAGTCTATCAGGAATATGTAGCAGAGGAAGGATAGTATGAGTCAATCAAAGGAAGAAAAAGTCCACCAGGTTTTCGAATCCATTTCAGGAAGATACGATCGCATGAATGCGATCATAAGCTTTCAGATGCACCTGGCCTGGAGAAAAGACACGATGAAAAGAATGGCTGTAAAACCCGGATCCAGTGCCCTGGATGTCTGCTGCGGAACAGCTGACTGGACGCTCACAATGGGGGAAGCTGTTGGAGAAAAAGGGCATGTTCACGGTCTTGATTTCAGTCACAACATGCTTTCTGTTGGCAGGGAAAAAGTAGAAAAAAGAGGAATTGAAAATATTACTCTTTTACAGGGAAATGCGATGGAACTCCCCTTTGAAGACGCATCATTTGATTATGTAACCATTGGCTTTGGACTGCGCAACGTCCCTGACTATGATCAGGTTATCAGGGAAATGTACCGGGTAACCAGGCCCGGGGGACTGGTCACTTGTCTTGAAACCTCGCAACCTACTTTCCCTGTTTTTAAACAGCTTTACTGGCTGTATTTCAGGCATGTGATGCCTGTGTTTGGAAAGGTATTTGCAAAAAGCTATGACGAATACGCCTGGCTTCAGGAATCAACACAAACCTTTCCTGATAAAGAATCGTTAAGCAAAATGTTTACTTCCGCAGGTTTTGATAAAGTTTCCTACAAGTCCTACGCTGGCGGAGCAGCTGCCAGTCATTTTGCAGGCAAAAGCTTTTAAAAATGCGTGGCGGTTGTTGAAAGGGTTCAATATATGAAAAAGATAAAAATCATCTTAGAAATGATCAAGTTTGAACATACGGTATTTGCGCTGCCTTTTGCATTTTTAGGTGCCGTGCTGTCCAGCCTTTTAATTAATGGTCACTGGCCCACACTGGAACAGTGGATCTGGATTACACTGGCCATGGTCGGTGCCAGAAGTGCGGCAATGAGTCTTAACAGGCTCATTGATGCAAAAATTGATGCGGCCAACCCGAGAACAAAAGACAGAGCAATCCCTGCAGGACTCCTGTCCAGGATGGAAACAGGGTTATTCATTGCGATATCATTCCTCGTACTCATTTTTTCAGCCTTCCAGCTCAATATGCTGGCTGTTTATTTGCTGCCGCTAGCAGTATTTTTTCTTGTTATCTATTCTTATACAAAACGTTTTACTTACCTTTGTCATGTGATTTTAGGGATTACGATTGGTATTGCCCCTCTGGGAGGCTGGGTTGGCGCAACAGGAACACTCACTTGGGAAGCGATTCTGTTATTTCTGGCAGTAGCCTTATGGACAGCCGGATTTGACGTAATTTACGCTACACAGGACGCTGATTATGACAGAGAAGTGGGCCTGCACTCCATACCAAGCCGCTTCGGGATAAAAAAAGCGTTAATTATTGCAAAGGGATTCCACGTATTCAGCTTCATTGCCATGGCTGCACTCTTTTTTGCTACACCGCTCGGCTGGTTTTATCTGCTGGGGGTTATTGCAGCAGGCGGAATTATGGTTTATGAACACTCTATTGTCAGTGCCGATGATTTGTCCAGAGTAGGCGTAGCCTTTTTTACAATGAATGGAGTCATCAGCATCATACTCCTTTTCTTTACGATTGGAGACCTGCTTATATGAAAATGACCAAACGGATTTTTACAGTTGGAATTACAGGAGCAAGCGGAGCCGTCTACGGTGTCCGGTTTGTCAATACACTTTTAAGAGCCGGTCACCGGGTACACTTGATTGTCAGCCAGGCAGGCTGGCAGGTGTTTTATCATGAACTCAATGAGGACACCTCAGACCGGAATGCCTGTCTTGAACGTTTGTTTGAAACCGATAGAGATCTGCACATCCATTCACTGCAGGATTTTTCTGCACCGATTGCAAGCGGTTCCTATCAAAATGATGGAATGATTATCATTCCCTGCTCAATGGGAACTCTCGCTAAAATTGCCCAGGGTATCTCAAGCAATCTCCTGGAACGAACAGCAGATGTGATGCTAAAAGAGCGGCGTCCTCTTGTGATTGTGCCGAGAGAAACACCGCTTCATTCTATTCATCTCGGTAATATGAAGACCATTGGGGATATGGGAGGAACAATCGTTCCTGCAATGCCGGGTTTTTATCATCAGCCGAAGACGATGGATGATTTGATTAATTTTGTAGTAGGGAAGGTCCTGGATCAGCTTCAGGTAGAGCATGATTTATTCACACGCTGGGGGGATTAACAGATGGGGTTGGTAGTAGGGGAAATTTCGTATACGAATATACAGCCGATTTTTTATTATATTAACCGTCAGGAACTTTTAAAACGAGGATGTTCATTCGTACCCCAGGTACCTTCTGAGCTGAACCGGGCTATGAAGGAAGGCTCGATTGATATCGGAGGGATTTCCTCTTTTGCTTACGCTGAGAATAAAGAACAGTATCAGCTTCTTCCTGACCTGTCTGTTTCCTCTCCTAAAAGCGTTGGATCCATCTTCCTGTTTTCAAAGGTACCTCTACTTGAACTTGACGGTAAAGTGGTGGCGCTTACTTCAAGCTCTGCAACATCAGTTAACCTTCTTAAGATCATTCTGGGCAGGTTTTACGAACTGGAAGTTGAATATGTAACCATGAAACCGGGGTTTGAAGAAATGATGGCAAGTCATGATGCCTGCCTTCTCATCGGGGACGATGCCATTCAGACTTACTGGTCGCAGACAGATGATATTTACCGGTATGATCTCGGTCAGTTATGGTACGAGCAGACCGGGTACCCGATGACATATGCGGTTGTTGCAGTACGAAAAGATGCGGTTTTAAACCAGGAAATTCTTGTCCGTGATTTGTATGAACAAATGGTTAAGAGTAAGTTACACTCCAAGGAAAACGAATATGATGAAATGATCCGATCCATCCAGTACGAAATGGGCGGTAAAAAGGAATTCTGGCAGCGTTACTTTGCGGGACTGAATCATGATCTGACGAAGAGGCATATCGAAGGATTACTTCAATATTACAAGTATGCGCATGAGATGGGATTGCTGAAAAGACCTGTCAGAAATTTAGCATTGTGGCAGGGTGCAAAGCACCGGCAATCCGTTTAAGGCAGGTGAAAGAGATGAAACTGACTGAAATTTACTGGCATTTACGAAGTGATATATCCATGATTGAAAAAGAGCTGGAGCAAAATATCGGCGCAAAGCATCCTGTATTAAAAAAGGCTTCCACACACCTTTTAAAAGCAGGCGGGAAAAGGATCCGTCCTGTTTTTGTGCTTTTGGCAGGGCAATTCGGGAACTACAGTGTAAAAGAAATCAAAAATGTGGCAGTTCCCCTTGAACTCATTCATATGGCATCACTTGTTCATGATGATGTAATTGATAATGCTGAACTCCGAAGGGGAGAAAAAACAATTAAATCAAAATGGGACAACCGTGTAGCGATGTATACCGGGGATTTTATGTTTGCCCGGGCTGTTGAACTGGCTGCCGAGAGTAAACAGCCTGAAGTTCATGATATTATCTCTGATGCCATGGTGGAAATGTGTATCGGTGAAGTGGAGCAGATTCAGGACCAGTATAACTGGGACCAGAATTTAAGAACGTACTTAAGGCGGATTAAACGGAAAACCGCCCTCCTGATTGCCGTAAGCTGTGAGCTCGGAGCAGTGGCAGGAGATACGGATTCTGAAACAAGAAGAAAGCTTTCCTTGTTCGGACATTATGTGGGAATGGCGTTTCAGATCACAGATGACATCCTCGACTTTGTAGGAACTGAAAAAGAACTCGGAAAGCCTGCGGGCAGCGACCTTAAGCAGGGAAATGTTACTCTTCCCGCACTCTGTGCCATGAATAAAGATCCTGAACTGAAAGTGAAAATCTCTTCAACTATAAAGGAAAATGACTTAGGCGGTACGGAGATTAAATCAATTATCGAAGCAATTAAAGATACAGGTGCCATTACCTGTGCAAAACAGTTCTCCGACCGTTATTTGCAAAAAGCAAGAGAGACCCTTCAGGATCTGCCTGATATTCACGCAAAAACAGCGCTTTTACAGATTGCAGACTACATAGGAAAACGGAAGTTTTAAATAAGGATGACTCAGAAGATCCCCTTCTTTTGAGGCATCCTTTTTTTACTTATTCTTAATAGCGGGCACCACTGCGGAAAGCGGAGGGCATTCAGGCTTCATCCTGCTTCAGCTGAATAACAGAAGAAACTACAATAATCTATGGAAAGAAGGTAATTCAGGAGTGCGGAGTGATGCAATTTTTTGCCTTCAGCACCGACTGAAACGCTGTTTTGAAAACGATTACAAAAAACAGTTGTGAAACGTGTGAAAATTTGCTATACTCAAACAGGTTTGAGATTTCTACATACATAAACGTTGGAGGTATGAACATGGAGCGCACTTTTTTGATGGTAAAACCAGACGGGGTACAACGTAATCTGACAGGGGAAATTGTTTCGCGTTTTGAAAAGAAAGGCTTTACTTTGGCAGGAGCAAAAGTGTTAGCGATTTCAAAAGACCTCGCTGAAACTCATTACGGTGAGCATAAAGAACGCCCATTTTTTGGGGAGCTTGTTGATTTTATTACATCAGGCCCTGTCTTCGCAATGGTTTGGGAAGGGGAAAACGTTATTGATGAAGCCCGGAAGATGATGGGAAAAACAAATCCTTCTGAGGCAGCGCCTGGAACAATCCGTGGTGACTTTGGTGTTCAGGTATCAATGAACGTTATTCACGGCTCTGACTCAGAAGAAAGCGCTAAAAGAGAAATCGAGCTTTTCTTCCAGAAAGATGAACTTGTAACATACGAAAAAACAATTAATAAATGGGTTTAACTAAATTCATAAGGCAGACCGGCTTTTCAAAAGCCGGTCTGCTTTTTTTTTGTAATAATCGCTGAGAACGGACCGGGAGAACGTTATAATATTAAATATAAAGAATTTTTTGCATTAGGAGAAATGTTGATGATGTTAAAAGATGACTACCAGATGTTCACAGTAATGATCAAAGATAAAACCGGCATTGACCTGAATCAGTACAAAGAAGCCCAGATGAAAAGAAGACTACTCTCGTTAAGAGAAAAAAGGGGCTTTGCTACTTTCTCGGATTACGGCAAAGAAATGGGGCTGCAAAACGACCTGTTTGAAGAATTCCTGGACAGAATGACGATTAATGTATCAGAGTTTTACCGTAATCCTGAGAGATGGGATGTATTAAAAAATAAAATACTCCCTGTTATCAAGGAAAAGAAAAACGTGTTAAAGATTTGGAGTGCAGCCTGTTCCACAGGAGAAGAGCCATACACCCTTTCCATGATGATGAAAGAAACACGCACGAAAGCCCGGATTACAGCAACCGACATTGATGACACAATATTAAAAAGAGCAAAAAGAGGTGCCTACCCTGAAAGGTCACTTAAAGAGCTTCCTCTTGAGTGGAAAGACAGGTATTTTCAAAAAGACGGGCCGGGATATGAAATCGACCAAAAAGTAAAAACTGCCGTTTCATTTAATAAACATAACCTGTTAAAAGATGCCTATCCTAAAGAAATGGATCTTATCGTCTGCAGAAATGTGCTCATTTATTTCACAGAAGAGGCCAAGCAGTCCATATATAAAAGACTGGCTGATTCATTGGTATCCAGCGGGATATTGTTTGTGGGCAGTACGGAACAGATCTTTAACCCTTCAAAATACGGTTTTGAAGCAGAAGATACATTTTTCTATCGAAAACAATGAGTTCTTAATACGTTGTCTGGGAATTTTTATTCTGGATTACCGGCGTCACCGCTGAAATGAGCGGAAATTAACACTCATTTTTATCAGAACTTATCGGAAAGTTTGAGAAATCTGAATCTGCATGTTGAAATTTTTGTGCGTTTGATCCACAATGGAAAATAAGATTTAAAATAGTTTAGTACATAAAAGCATTAAAGGAGTGTCGCCTGATGAGATTTTTAACAGCCGGGGAATCCCATGGTCCCCAACTAACGGCCATTATTGAAGGTGTCCCAAGTCATCTTCCCCTTACTGCAGAAGATATTAACCGTCATCTTCAGAGAAGACAGAAAGGTCACGGAAGAGGGCGGCGAATGCAAATTGAGAAAGATCAGGTACAAATCAAAAGCGGTGTAAGGCACGGTAAAACAACCGGTGCTCCGATTACCCTCGTTGTAGAAAATAACGATTGGAAGCATTGGACGAAAATTATGGGTGCCGAACCGATTACAGAAGATGAAGAAAAAGAAATGAAGCGGATCATTACACGCCCCCGCCCGGGACATGCAGATTTAAACGGAGCGATTAAATATGAACATCGGGACATGAGAAATGTACTCGAGCGCTCTTCCGCCCGGGAGACAACGATTCGTGTGGCAGTAGGAGCCGTAGCCCAAAAGTTGTTAAGTGAGTTCGGTGTCAACATTGCCGGACACGTCCGTGAAATCGGGGGAATTGTAAGTGAACAGTCTTCTGACGGACTAACTGTTGAAGATATCCTTCAGCACACGGAAGAATCCCCTGTACGGTGCCTTGACAAAAATGCTGAGAAAAAAATGATGGATGCGATTGATGAAGCAAAGAAGAACGGCGACTCTATAGGCGGTGTCGTGGAAGTTGTAGCTGAAGGCCTTCCATCGGGTCTTGGTTCACACGTACATTACGACAATAAACTCGATGCAAAAATTGCACAGGGTGTTATGAGCATCAATGCTTTTAAAGGTGTGGAAATCGGACTTGGGTTTGAAGCGGCAAGAAAGCCCGGAAGTGAAGTTCATGATGAAATCGCCTATGACGAAGCGAAGGGGTACTACCGTCTGTCAAACCGCCTTGGAGGATTTGAAGGTGGCATGACAACAGGCATGCCTGTCGTTGTAAAAGGGGTAATGAAGCCCATCCCGACTCTCTATAAACCACTTAAAAGTGTGGACATTGATACGAAAGAACCTTTTGAAGCAAGCATTGAACGGTCTGACAGCTGTGCTGTTCCGGCTGCTGCGGTTGTCTGTGAGCATGCGGTGAGCTTTGAATTGGCAAGAGCTTTCCTTGATAAGTTCGGTTCAGATACGATGAATGACATTAAAGGAGCATTGGAAGCGTACCAGAAAAAAGCGAGGGAATTTTAGATGAGTCCCGAATTCACAGTACGTGCTTCGTCCCATACTTACCCGGTTATCATCGAACCCGGCTGCCGGCATAAACTGTATGAAAAAATCAATCACAGTTACTCACAGTATTTCATTATTACAGATACGAATGTGAGTCCACTGTACCTCGAAGAAGTTAAACGATCGTTTAAAAAAACGGCTGTAGTATATACAATCCCAGCCGGTGAAGGATCAAAAAGCCTTGAGCAATTTGAGAAAATCTGTTCTTTCGCCCTGGATCACGGAATTGACAGAAATTCCGTGATTATTGCATTAGGCGGCGGTGTCGTAGGTGATATTGCAGGTTTTTCAGCTGCTTCGTATATGAGAGGGATAGATTTTATCCAGGTCCCGACGACACTTCTTGCCCATGACAGCAGTGTAGGCGGCAAGACGGGTATAAATCTTCCGGGTGGGAAAAACATGATCGGAGCATTTCATGCACCAAAGGCGGTCATGTTTGATCCGGAAGTGTTTCATACTCTCCCTGAAAGGGAGTGGCGTTCAGGTCTTGCAGAAGTCATTAAGCACGGACTGATTTATGATTATTCCCTTTATTCATGGGTTTGTGAAAATGTAAGTGCCAGACAAGTACCGGACACTTCAAAACTTGTTTATCTTCTTGAACGTTCTGTAAAAGTAAAAAGAGCAATTGTAGAAAGTGATGAAAAAGAAAAAGGCATTCGTGCATTTTTAAACTTTGGACACACCCTCGGTCATGCGATTGAAGCCGAAGCCGGCTACGGATTATGGACTCACGGGGAAGCTGTTGCGATGGGGATGGCCTTTGCCCTCAAGGTAAGCGAAGAAGTCTTTCAAACATCACTTGATTCAGGAAAAATAATCAATCAGCTTGAACAGCTTGGCTATCATACATCACTGCCGGAAAACATGAATACAGACCGGTTGATTGACAGAATGAAAAGAGATAAAAAAGGGATTAACGGCCAGATCCGGTTCGTATTACTTGAAGCACCAGAGAGGCCGAAACTTGTGTCTGTAGAAGAAGGGATGCTTCGAAATTTAATTCAAATTGGAGGGGTAAAATGATACGTGGGATCAGAGGAGCTGCGACAGTGGAAGATAATGCAGCAGAAGAAATTCTTTCAGCTACAAAGTCGCTCATATCTGAAATAATCGAAAAAAATAAGGTACATCCAGAAGAGATCAGTCATATATGGATAACTGTAAGTCCTGATTTAAACGCAACTTTTCCGGCAAGAGCTTTGAGAGACCTTGAAGGCTTTGACCGTGTTCCGGTAATGTGTGCCCAGGAGATCCCCGTAGACGGTGCCCTCGAGCGTTGCATCCGGATGATGGTCACAGCTGAAACGAGTCTGTCCCAGGCGGCGGTTCAGCACGTATATTCAGGAGAAGCCGTCCGTCTGAGGCCTGATCTTGTTCAGAAATCCTGAACGTTGACAAACAGGCGGAACCGCGCTAACATATCACATAAGTTAGTTTTAGATGAGATGAGAGAGTAAGCAGCTTTATAAGAGAGCTTTTGCCAAAAATGAAACAACGTTACAAAGAAGAGACCAGAAGAGAAACAGCAGAGAAGAGATGAGTTGGAGCAGAGGAGAGCAGAGGGTAACGTACTGTCATAAGGACAGGTTTATTTGCGTACGTTAAACACTCACCACCTGCTGGGAATCCGGCAGGTGTTTTTAAAATACAAATCAGAACATACGTTCTTGAACTCCCCCCTTTGCTTCAATCATTCTGCTTACCAGACCAGAGGTGAGAAAAATGATTGAAACAAGTAATCCATCCTTTCGTTCACAAGCAGATGAGTATAAAACAGTTCCTGTTACTGCCCGTTTTGTGTGTGACACAATAACCCCAATACAATTGTTTGAAACGTTTAATGAAGATGCAGCTTATCTTCTTGAAAGCCGCGATCCATTATCATTATGGAGTGAATACTCCTTTATCGGTCTCGATCCGTTTTTATATCTGGAAGAAAAGGAAAATGCGTTTCTTCTCAGGGACAAAAAAGGACAGGTCGAATCCCGTTACAAAGACTTTATCAGTGCCTGGGACGATGCCCTGGTGAAACTCCATGTTTCCCCCCGTCTTCCTGATCTCCCGTTTCCAGGAGGCGCAGTAGGCTCGTTTTCTTTTGAAGCCATGAGTATGAATGAAACAAAAATTAAAAGAGGAGAGGAACCGGTAGCTTCCTTTGTTTTTTGCAGAACGATACTCGCCTTTCACCATCAGAAAGAAGAAATAAGCGTAATTCACTTTCAGGAGGCAGGTGCAGATAAAGATGAGAGCTACGATGAAGCTGTGAAAAAAATCAAAGCTGTTACTGAGAAAATCTCCTTATCGTCAAATATTGAAAAGCGACTGTTTGATCATACTCAAGGGGATACAGAGTCCCTTTTTGAAGGGGTAAAATCCAATATTTCAAAACAGGATTTTTTGAAAAATGTGGACCGGGTTAAAGCATACATTGAAAGCGGCGATGCGTTTCAGGTCGTCCTTTCACAACGGTTTGAAGTGGATACAGAACTTGAAGGGATTGAGCTGTACCGTGTTTTAAGAAAACTCAACCCTTCGCCTTATATGTTTTACATCCGTACATTCAATGAAGAATTAATCGGGAGCTCACCAGAGAGGCTTGTAAAAATTGAACGTGATAAAACCATCGATATTCATCCGATAGCCGGCACGAGAAAACGAGGAACGACGAAAAAAGAAGATGATCAGCTGGCAGCGGAACTTCTGGCTGACGAAAAAGAAAGAGCGGAACATTTCATGCTCGTCGATCTTGCCAGGAACGATCTCGGAAGAGTCTGTAAGTACGGATCGATAGTGACAAAAGAGCTTATGACCGTTACCCGTTTTACAAAAGTGATGCACCTGATTTCAAAAGTGGAAGGAACGCTCCGTGAAGATGTCCACCCGGTAGAAGCGGTCTTAAGGGCACATCCGGCGGGTACAGTCAGTGGTGCTCCAAAAATCAGGGCAACTGAAATTATTCAGGAGCTGGAAACAAGCCTCAGAGGGAATTACGCCGGAACTGTTGCCTACCTGAGCTTTAACGGAACCATTGATTCGTGTATAGCGATCAGAACCATACGCTTAAAAGAGCAAAAAGCATATGTTCAGGCGGGTGCAGGCGTTGTTTATGACTCCGTACCGGAGCTTGAATGGGAAGAAACCCGCAATAAGGCAAGTGCACTGATTTCAGCGATCAAACAAGCGAAGGAAAGCTTTCAAAGGGAGGAGACGAAGAGATGAGACAGTACATCGAACGCATTTTTGAGCATAGAACGTTGAGCGAGGAAGAGGCGTATGACGTAATGACGATGATGATGACAGGTGAGATGAGTGATGAACAGGTAAGTGCTGTTTTATCCATTCTCAGGTACAGAGGAGAAACGGTAGAAGAAATGACCGGTTTCGCAAGAGCGATGCGGGATAAAAGCATTAAAATTGAACACAGTAAACACCCTCTCATTGATACATGCGGTACCGGGGGAGACGGAACGAATACATTCAATATTTCAACAGCAGTGGCTATTTTACTTTCAGGAGCAGGGGTTCCCGTGGCCAAACACGGAAACCGCAGTGTTTCGTCGAAAACCGGAAGTGCTGATGTATTAGAAGCACTTGGTGTTCCCGTGCAATCGACAAAAGAGGAAGCAGAAGGAATGCTTGATGCTCTGAATTTATGCTTTATGTTTGCCCCCGTGTATCATTCGTCGATGAAACATGTTGCTAAAGCAAGGAAATCTCTCGGAGTAAAAACGATCTTTAACCTCCTTGGCCCCCTTACAAATCCTGCAGGTACGAAGCAACAGCTGATCGGAGTGTATGATCAGAGAGTCGCCCGTCAAATGGCTTTAACGGCAAAAAATCTCGGAGTTGAAAAAGCCTTGTTTGTAACCGGGTCTGACGGTCTGGACGAATTGACAATTACGGGTGAGAGTATGATTACTGAATTAAATGAAGGTAAGATCACGACGTACACGATCACACCGGAAGACGCAGGAGTCCGGTCAGGCTGTCTCTCTGATATTCAGGTATCCACGAAAGAAGACAGCGCAAAAATCATTTACGATGTTTTAAGAGGCCTTGGAAATGAAAGTGCCAGAAACATCGTTTTACTCAATGCAGGTGCCGCTCTTTATACAGCAGGCATCGCTGAAACGATCCGTGAAGGGACTGACCAGGCGAGAACGTATCTGAACAGAGGAAATGGCTTTACCCAGCTCACCCGCCTGAATGAACCGAAAAGGAGTGCGATGGCATGATACTGGACAGAATTGTTGAAAGAAAAAAACAGGAAGTGGAAGCGTTGAGCCACATTACTGTTCAAAGAAGGCCTGACCGCTCCTTTCTTGAAGCTCTAAAAAAACCGAAAAGAAAAGGTGCAGTCATTGCCGAGGTGAAAAAGGCAAGTCCATCAAAAGGTGTATTTACCGAACAGTTTGATCCCGTTGACATTGCCAGGTCCTATGAGGAAGCCGGAGCGGATGCTCTTTCTGTTCTTACAGACCGTGACTTTTTCCAGGGGGATCCGGCTTACATCAGAAGAATAAAAGAAGCCGTCAGTCTTCCTGTACTGCGAAAAGATTTTTTGATCGATAAAAAACAGATTGACGAATCAGTGGAGCTTGGAGCTGACGCTGTATTATTGATTGCAGCGATTCTGACGCCGGAAACACTCGGACACTTTTTCCGGTATGCGAAATCTCTTGGTCTGGATGTTCTGGTAGAGGTGCACAGTAAAGAAGAACTCGAAGCTGTAATCAATGAATGTGAACCCGACCTTCTTGGCATAAACAACCGAAATTTAAAGACGTTTGAAACGAGCCTGATTAAGACGAAAGAGGTTGCTGCATCCGTCCCGGATGGTTCTCTGTTGATCAGTGAAAGCGGCATTCATACGAGTGAAGATGCAGCACAGGTACTGTCATACGGCGCCAGGGGAATGCTCATCGGAGAATCATTAATGCTGGCCATTGATAAAAGAGAAAAACTGAATGATTTGTTTAAAGGAGCTGCAAAAGGTGAAGCTTAAATTCTGCGGCGTAACAAATAAAGAAGATTTCAGTCTTGCTGCAGTGTCAAAAGCCGATTATATAGGCGTGATCTTTGCAAAAAGCAGGCGTCGTGTTTCTGCTGAAGATGTGGCATCCTGGATAGGCAGTACCCGGTTCAGGAAGGGTCAAAAGGTCTCAGGCATCTTTGTAAACGCCTCTGCCGAGGAAATAATTAAAACTGTTCAGGAGTCAGGGATTGATGTTGTGCAGTGTCACGGAACCGAAACGCCGGAACTCCTGGATGAAGTCAAATACAAAACCGGTGTCCGCGTCTTTAAAACGATTCATCACAAAGAAGGGGCAGAGAAACTGATCAGCACGTACGCACAGGCTGCTGATGGGTTCGTTATCGATACAAAGGTTTCCGGAGCCTGGGGCGGCACAGGTACATCCTTTGACTGGCAGGCC
This sequence comes from Alteribacter keqinensis, assembly GCF_003710255.1. Lineage (NCBI taxonomy): Bacteria > Bacillati > Bacillota > Bacilli > Caryophanales > Bacillaceae > Alteribacter > Alteribacter keqinensis. Next base: position 828,714 of record NZ_RHIB01000001.1, read on the forward strand.
GTGCCCGGATACATGAAAGAAGCAAAGAAGCACCATAAGGAATGTCTCATTGCAGGCGGAGTGATACCTGAAAACGTTCGCGAACTTATTAAATACAAACCAGGGGGCGTTGATGTGAGTTCCGGAATCGAGACAAACGGAAGAAAGGATGAACATAAAATGGCACAGATGGAAGCGCAGGTTAAAGGCACATACACATTTCCTGATGAATTCGGCCGCTTCGGTGACTTTGGCGGAAAATATGTACCTGAAACGTTAATGAATGCTCTTGAAGAACTGGAAGAGGCATACAGTGAAATCAAAAATGACGATGAATTTTTTGAGGCGCTTCATCAAGAGTGGAAAACGTTCAGCGGAAGACCGACAGCTCTTACATTTGCCGAAAATCTGACGAAAAAGCTTGGAGGAGCGAAGGTTTATCTGAAAAGGGAAGATTTAAACCATACCGGGGCACACAAAATTAACAACGCTATTGCCCAGGCACTTCTTGCCAAACGGATGGGGAAAACAAAGATCATTGCTGAAACCGGGGCGGGCCAGCACGGAGTTGCCACTGCCACTGCCGCTGCCCGGTTTGGACTTACCTGTAAAGTATTCATGGGCAAAGAAGACATGAGGCGTCAGGAACTGAATGTGTTCAGAATGGAACTCCTCGGAGCTGAAGTTATTGAAGTCACAAGCGGAAGCCAGACATTAAAAGATGCCACGAACGAAGCGATCCGCCACTGGGTTACCCATGTTGAGGACACGTACTATCTGATCGGTTCAGCTGTAGGACCTCACCCTTATCCTATGATGGTCAGAGACTTTCAAAGCGTGATCGGCCGTGAAAGCAAACAGCAGATGATGGAGTATACCGGAAGGCTTCCGGATGAAATTGTCGCCTGTGTCGGTGGAGGAAGCAACGCTATCGGTATGTTTCACCCATTTATTAACGATTCTGTTTCACTCACCGGGGTGGAAGCGGCCGGAAAAGGGACGGAAACAAATGCCCATGCCGCTACCCTTACCAAAGGAACGCGGGGGGTTCTCCATGGTTCTCTTTCCTATCTGCTCCAGGACGAGGGCGGGAACATTACCGAGCCCTATTCCATTTCAGCAGGTCTTGACTATCCGGGAATCGGACCGGAGCATGCGCATCATAAAGATACGGGCCGGGTCAGCTATGTTGCTGTCACCGATAAAGAAGCAATGGGTGCACTTAAGCTGCTGAGCGAGACGGAAGGGATTCTTCCTGCCATAGAGTCGGCTCACGCATTAGCCTCTGTTGTGAAGCAGGCACCTGTCCTGGGGCCTGATAAAACGATACTTGTTTGCCTGTCAGGGCGGGGAGACAAAGATGTTCACACGATTAAATCCTATGCAGAAGGGGGCACGGGTTCACATGACACAGCTGACTGATCTGAAATTCAAAGAGAAAAAGAACTTGTTTATTCCTTATATTATGTCTGGAGATCCTTCTTCGGAAGCAACTGTTGATGTGGCACTTACCCTTCAGGAAGCAGGAGCAGATGTGATTGAGTGGGGCGTTCCCTACAGTGACCCTCTGGCAGACGGACCGGTTATCGAACAAGCTGCCAATCGTGCACTGGAAAAAGGGATGAATATCATCAGGGCGATTGAATTGGTAAAAGAGGCAAGGAATCGGGGACTCACGATCCCGGTCGTATTATTCACTTACGTTAATCCCGTCCTGCGGGTGGGGGAAAAGGACCTTGTGAACAAATTAGGAGAAGCTGGAATTGACGGGTTGCTCATTCCTGATCTTCCTATGGAAGAGAGCGGCTCTTTACGGTCTTTGACTAAAGAGAAAGGCATTGCCCTTATCTCACTTATTGCCCCAACATCGAAAAAAAGAGTAGTAGCTATAGCCAGACAAAGCGAAGGTTTTTTGTATCTCGTATCTTCATTGGGAGTTACAGGAACGAGAGACTCCTTCGAATCTGACCTGACCGGACTGGTTGAAAACGTCAAAAAGGTTACTGATACCCCTGTGGCTGTAGGATTTGGCATCTCAAAAAGAGAGCACGTAAAGAAGTTTCATACTATTGCCGATGGCGCTGTGGTGGGCAGTGCTATCGTAAGGTTCCTCAATGAAAGAAAGGACCAGTTAACAGGGCCTGAAAAAGAAAAAGCACTCCGTGAGTTAAAAGGATTTGTAGAAGAGCTCATTTCGTAATAACATAGAAAGATAGAATAATGGGATGGAGTGATAAGAGTGGAAGTAAAAGAGACGTTAAAAGGGTTAACCCCTTACCAGCCGGGAAAACCCGTAGACGAAGTTAAACGTGAGCTTGGTCTTGAAAAAGTGGTTAAGCTGGCATCAAATGAAAACCCATATGGGTGCTCACCTCTTGCCAAGAAGGCAATTGAGGACGTGCTCGGTGAAGTGGCTGTGTATCCAGACGGCTATGCCCAGAAGCTGAGAACGAAAGTGGCCGGACGTTTAGGTGTTGGAGAAAAGCAGCTTTTGTTTGGTAACGGCTCTGACGAAGTTATTCTTATCATTTGCCGGGCTCTTCTGTCAAAAGGAGATAATATTGTGACAGCAACCCCTACTTTTCCTCAATACCGGCACAATGCCGTTATTGAAGGTGCAGAAGTAAAAGAAGTTCCCCTCGTTAATGGCGAGCATGATCTGAATGCAATGGAAAAAGCGATCGATGAAAATACAAAGATCGTATTTGTCTGTAACCCGAATAATCCGACCGGAAACTCGATCGGGGAACAATCTTTTCTAAGCTTTTTAAAGAGTGTCCCAAAAGACGTTGTAGTCGTCAGTGATGAAGCCTACAAAGAGTATGTCACAGCGGATGACTTCCCTGAGACTGTTCCGTTACTGAAAGAGTACCCGAATCTGATTATCCTCCGCACATTTTCAAAAGCATACGGACTTGCTTCACTCAGAATTGGATACGGGGTCGGGGAAGAAGGGTTCATGCAATCTCTCGATCCTGCAAGAGAGCCGTTTAACACATCCGCCATTGCTCAGTCAGCAGCCTTTTATGCCCTCGATGATGAGGAGTTCCTGGAGAACTGTAAACAAAAGAACCGGCAAGGAATCCGGATGTTTGAGGAGTTCTGTGAAGAATACGGACTGCACTGTTATCCGAGTCAGGGTAACTTCATCCTTCTTGATTTAAAAGTTCCCGGTTCTGTTACATTTGATCGCTTATTAAAAGCAGGCTACATCGTTCGTAACGGTGAAGCTTTAGGCTTCCCGACCTCTGTGAGAATCACCGTCGGTTCCAAAGAACAAAACGAAGAAATCATTGAACAGCTTAGAACGCTTGTTTCAAACAACTAGACTAAAGGAGAAGTGAGCCTTGGGTAAACAGCTATTTGTGATTGGTTTGGGCCTTATCGGAGGCTCTCTCGCTCTCGCTGTAAAAAAAGATCATCCGGATACCCATGTTACCGGATATGATTTAAACAAAAATGTGATGAAAGCCGCGATATCCTTAGGCGTTATAAATGAAAGCGCCCCTTCGATTGAGGAGGGGGCCCGGCATGCTGACCTTATCATTGTAGCTGCACCGGTAAAGGAAACGATTGAGATTCTTCGTGAGCTTTCCTCCCTTCCTTTGAAAGAAGAAGCAATCATTACCGATGTAGGAAGCACAAAAAAAGCTATTTGCGAGGCTTCCCACGTCTTTGATCACGTTTCTGCCCACTTTATCGGCGGACATCCAATGGCAGGGTCCCATAAGTCGGGGGTTGAAGCGGCAAAGAGTCATCTGTTTGAAAATGCGTATTATATTATTACTCCTGTTAAAGAAACTGACGCCAGAGCTGTTATCCAGCTGCAAAACTGGTTGAAAGGAACGAAAGCCAGGTTTATCCAGCTCACACCCGGCAATCATGACTTCTTCGCGGGAATGGTCAGTCACTTTCCCCACATTGTTGCCTCGGGGCTTGTGCATCAGTTGAAGGAAGAAGGGGAAAAAGAGCCTGTTCTCAACAACCTTGCAGCAGGAGGCTTCAGGGACATTACCCGCATCGCTTCCTCATCTCCTGTTATGTGGCGCGATATTCTCCTTTCCAACCGGGATGTCCTTCTTGGTTTGATTGATAAATGGCAGGAAGAAATGAACAAAGTAAAAGGCTACATAGAAAAAGAGGATGCAGAGAGACTCTTTGAGTTTTTTGATGTGGCAAAACAATCGCGCGATGCCTTGCCGGTGAGAAAAAAAGGTGCAATTCCTTCTTTTTACGATTTATATGTTGACGTTCCGGATCACCCTGGTGTCATTTCAGACGTCACAGCCATATTGGCAAAAAAACAAATCAGTATAACAAATATCCGGATACTTGAAACAAGAGAAGACATTATGGGTGTTTTAAGACTCAGCTTCAGGTCGGAAAACGATCAGCTCCTTGCGAAAGAGCAGCTCACGAAGCATATGTACGAGGCCTATGAATCACCTTAGAAAGGAGCCGTCTTATGGTTAAAGAAAAAATAAGCAGCGCATTGAAGGGTATAAACGGAACGGTAATCATCCCAGGTGATAAGTCTGTATCCCACCGTTCCGTCCTGTTTGCGTCCATTGCAGAGGGAACATCCGTCATTCGCGGCTTTTTAAAGGGGCAGGACTGCCTGAGTACGATTTCATGCATGAAGCAGATGGGTGTTGAAATTGAGGAAACTAACGACACCATCACTGTTCACGGGAAAGGATTTGCCGGGTTAAAAGAGCCTGAACGCGTACTTGATGTAGGGAACTCCGGTACTACAATCCGGCTTTTGTCCGGATTATTGTCAGGAACCGCGTTTTACAGCGTGCTTGAGGGTGATGATTCGATTGCTAAACGTCCCATGTCCAGAGTGACAGTTCCTTTAAGGCAAATGGGTGCGAAAATCGAAGGAAGGGAGAACGGTAACCTTACGCCACTCTCCATTCGAGGCAGCAAGCTTACGGGTATCGAGTATGATTCCCCCGTTGCCAGTGCGCAGGTGAAGTCAGCAGTTCTTCTGGCAGGTCTTAATGCAAAAGGTACGACCCGGGTGAAAGAACCAAGCGTGTCAAGAGACCATACAGAACGGATGCTCAGCGCTTTTGGTGTAGACGTTTATCAGGACCAGATAAATGGTATTGCCGAAGTCACCGGCGGTTCAGTACTTAAAGCCCGTAATGTGCAGATCCCTGGAGATATCAGCTCTGCTGCTTTCTTTTTAGCCGCAGCTGCTATAACACCGCACAGCGCACTCGAGCTTAAAAATGTAGGTGTTAACCCTACCCGCACGGGAATTCTTGATGTCCTGGAGCAGATGGGTGCTGATATTACCGTTTTTAACGAGCGGACAGAAACAGGCGAACCGGTTGCGGACATCAGGGTATGCTGCAGCGAATTGAAAGGCACTGAAGTGGGAGGGGCTTTAATTCCGAGGCTCATTGATGAAATTCCTGCTATTGCCGTTATTGCGACTCAGGCAGAGGGAACAACGATTATTAAAGACGCAGCAGAATTAAAAGTTAAAGAAACGAATCGAATCGATACGATGGTCAATCAACTGAAAAAGCTCGGTGCAGACATCGAGGCTACAGATGATGGCATGATCATCCATGGGAAAACGCCGTTAATTGGCGGGGAAGTATCCAGCTATCACGATCACCGTGTTGGTATGAGTCTTGCTCTCTGCGGACTCATCGCAAAAGAAGAAGTAGTTGTTCACGACGCCCAGGCCGTGGATGTATCCTACCCTGGATTTTTCGAGGAACTGAACCGTTTAAAATAAACATGTAAAAGACCCTGCCGGATTTCTTTTTATGCAGCTATGTTAGGTTCCAAGTGAAGACATCCGCTTCATGCACCTCCTTACCGAGGGAGGATTGAGCTATCTTAGCCGCGGTGCCGACACTTTTTATAAATATGAATGAACCCAGGTTGACCTGGGGTTCCTGCGTCAGCTGGGACCAGGCACCGCAGAGCTTTTGCTTGAGAAGTTACTTCGACGCATATGCTTCAGAGACTGGCTGACAGCAAAAGAAGCAGGCTTAATTCTCCAGGTTTGCCGGCACCGCCACGGAAAGCGAAGAGCACGTAAGTACTTCGAAATTTGTTATCACTAAAGTGGTCTCTCCGGAGGAATTTAATTTTATATGTTTGACACCTTACTCTCATCGGATAAAATGGTAGAAGACCTTTGGTATGAGAGCGGGAGTGATAGTATGAATGAAACACTTGAACAAGCAATACAGCTGATTGAAAACGGCCGGCATGAAGAAGGCCTGATAAAAGTTCAGAAGGCATATGAAACAGCCGATGATGAAACGAAACGAACAATAGGGGAATTGTATTTTGAACTTGGCCTGGTGGACAGAGCCATAAATGTAGTCGAGGAACTGATGTTCAGATATCCGGATCACGGGGAACTGTTCGCTTTTGCAGCAGAGTGTTATATCGATTCGGGAAAAGAAGATGAAGCAATGGAAATGCTTCTTGAAGTCCATGAAGATGATCCGGTATTTGCACAGTCCCAGCTCCTTCTGGCAGATCTTTATGAAAACCAGGGCCTTGATGAGGTCGCAGAGCAGAAGCTCCTTCAGGCTGTAAAAAAAGCAGCTGATGAACCCATTCTCCATTACGGGTTGGGAGAGTTTTATCTTAACCGGGGAGACTATAACAAAAGTATCCCGTATTATAAAAAGGCCATTCATGACAATGACCTGCCGGATGATGATCATATAAATCCTTCTCTGAGGCTGGCTGAAGCATACAGTGCTACCGGGCAGTTCGAAGAGGCACTGTCAAGCTATAAAAAAGGCCTTGAGAAAAAGATAGATCCGGACGGATTGTTCGGCTATGGTTATACAGCCCTTCAGACAGAAGATTATGAGCTGGCTGCAGAGCAGTTCGAACGTTTAAAAGTGCTCGATCCTTCCTATACAACGTTATATCCTTTCTTATCCAAGGCATACAGGCACCTGTCCCGGTCCGATAAAGCCCTTGATGTGATTAACGAAGGCCTGTCAAGAGATGAATTTAACGAAACCCTCTACCTTGAAGCAGCCCGGATTCAGTTCTCAAAAGGACTAGGTGAAGAAGGACGGAGTTTTTTACAGAAGGTTATTGCAATTAACCCTTCCAATATTGAGGCCGTTAAAGAGCTCATTTTATATTATGATGAAACCGACAGTTATGAAGAACTGGCAGAGCTTATTTCTTTTCTTGAAGATTATCAGGAAACAGACCCGCTTTTTGACCGGTACAAAGGAAAAGCCCTGTATGAAACCGACCGTGTAAATGAGGCGGCAGAGGCATATGAAAAGGCGCTCGTTTTCTATCAAAATGACCCTGAGGTTATAGAAGAAGCGGCATTTGCCATGCTTGAAGCCGGTAAACGGTCAAAAGGGATTGAGCTTTTGAAAAAAATCGTGGAATATGAACCTGAACGTGCGGATATACAAGAAAGAATTGAACAGTTAACAGAAGAGCGCTTATAGTCGTTTCCCCTTTTTCACATACTGAGAAGTAGAGTGAGAAAGGGGTTTTTTAAAATGAACGTGATGGAACTATTGCTCCAACTGCCTCAGCAGTCGTTAGCCCGGATTCTTCACCACCATGATAATGGAGAAACAGAGCGGTCGAAACAGCGGTGCATCGAAAAAGTAATTCGCAGGCTCACAGATATTAATGACCGGACTGCGTCCATTAAGAACCTGCAACGGTGTGAAAGACAACTCGTTATTTTTGTAAGTATGAGTGCCACTGCAGAGTGGGCTTCACATGAATTGGCAGGCCTCGTAACAAAGAGTGAACGTGAACATGTTCATCATGCACTGCCTGTATTGGAAAAAGAGGGGTGGCTGTTCCCCCTCCCAATGGAAAGGTGGATTATGCCGGACGAATTAAAAAAGATCGCAGGAAATTTCCTGAAACAAAGTGTAAGCATGGAGACTGTGACAGTTCCCGCTCAAAAACCTGACAGACACACACTCCTCACAGATCTGTACACATTCATAGATGAAGTAAAGGTAAAAGCCTATCCTCTGACACAACAGAAAACGATAGGAAAATCACAGCTTGGAAGTCTTTTGAGAAAGCTGGAATACCAAGAAGACATACCAAATGAAAAATGGCGTTTTGGATATGGCCGTCATTTTAATTATTACCCGGACCGTTTTTCTCTTATTTATGATCTCGCCCATAATGAAGGCTGGATTCAGGAAGAAGAGAGGCTCGTTGTAACAACGAAATGGGAAGAAGCTGAGGAGATGAGTGTATCCCGGTTGATGCAGCGGTTTATGCTGACTTATGTAAAAGAGTACCGCAGGGCGCTCCCGCAGCTTCCTGTCCTGATTAAAATACTTGCCACCGTTCTCGGGAAAGACAACCTGGCACTGGAGAAAGAAACGGTTGTTTCCCTGCTGTACCCATTTACAGATGACTATTATTATGACGACAGATCAGCAGTGATAAAAAAACGAATCCTGCCCATGCTCGTGCACCTTGGTTACTTGTGCGAAAAAACATTTGGCAGTGAAACCTACTATTCCCTTTCTTCTTCACATCTGCACGGGAATCGGTTTTTTTCAAGTCTTCTTTAACCGAAACTGAAGCTGAAATCTATTTTGATATAACATATTGGCGACGGCTAGGTCCCCTGTCCAACGTGAATCGCATTGAACAACAGATTTTTGGTCCTTTGACTGGTTACCGCAAAAAAACTTTTATTAAAATATCATTTTAAAAAGGATTTTTGATGTTTTTAAAGAATATAAACATATATAAAGAAGCGGTTACATTTTAAGGAGCTCCGGATTTTCAAATGCAATTCATGATTGAGGAGGGGTGAAGATGAACAATACTGTTCCGGTCATGGAGAAACGCGATTTTTTAAAGTGGTTTCTCGATCAATACCAGTTGAAACGCCGCGAATGTGCCTGGTTGCTTAACTTCCTGATGAGTGATGACATATTAATGGAGCGTGTCCATTTTGTCGAGCAAGCTGATTACTGTCCGAAAGCACTCATGATTTCTACAAATGATGTGGATTGTGTGCCGTTTGCTTTTCACAAGAACCAGCATGTGACGATGGACGCAGAGAAGTCCTTTCATGACATCAGGCTAAACAGAAACGAAGATATCTTTATTCAGCTGAATTTTAAAGACAAGCAGATGACCCCGCAGTATGTAGCGGTCCTTGAGGAAAACCCGTACCTGCCTGTAAATGAAGAAGAAACGAATATTCACCAGCTCATGGCGGAAATGGTTTTGGAGAAGTCGATTAGAAATGAGCGGATTAAATCCATTCAAAAAGAAATTGACCAAGCTCTCTGTAAAGGGGACAAAAAACGGTTCAATGATCTTGCAGAAGAATATAAGCAATTAAAAGCCCTTAACGTTTAAGGGTTTTTTTTTGCTCCGGCACTTCTGAATGTCTATTCTCTGCATGTCTCTTCCTGGCATAATTAAGAAAGCTGTCTGATTAAGAGGACGTTACCCTTTTATACAATCTTTATGTTAAAATCAAGTGAGCCGGCAGGTTTCAAAGAATAAGAATGCCGATAAAAACAAAAGCTGAATATGTAAGGAGTGCTTAATTGTGAAATGGGTAACTAATGACCTGGACATGTATATGAATGCCAAGGAATATGTGGATACAGCGATTATTCCTCTTGTACCTTTAAACTGGGAAAAGGACATCAAGGGAACTGTCTCAAAAGGGGAGTTTTCTTCCATCCTGATTGATGAAATAGAAAAGCAGTTTAAGGGAAGACTTTTTCAACTGCCTCCTTTTACATATCTGACAGAAGAATCCGATGAGAGCCGCACATCCCGGTTACAGGAATGGGATCGTCACTTTTTCGACAATGGTTTTAAACATATTGTTTATGTAACTTCAGACGGAGACTGGAAGCGGGTAGAAGGAAATCTGCCGGATCAATTGATATGGATCCCGGCACTTCCCTTGGAAAACGTGGACCCGGCATATGCCAGAGAAATGATCTCACAGCAGATGAAACAGATTTTACCCCTTATTACAGATAAGTGGCAGTCCGGACCGAAAGAAAGAAATTCCTGAACACATTGTCTGATTCTGTTGACTTTTAATGAATTTTTACGCTATCATAATAATGTCTTAGTATGATATTTGTGTGTTTAAATGGCAGCTTTAGAGATCATAGGAGCGAGGAGGGAAAGTCGTGAGTGAAAAAGAACACAAAGTGTCGAGGCGTCAATTTTTGACGTATACACTGACAGGTGTAGGCGGTTTCATGGCAGCAGGTATGCTTATGCCAATGGCTCGCTTTGCTTTGGACCCTGCATTACAGGCAGGCGGAGATACTGACTTTGTACGGGTAGCGTCAGTTGATGAACTGACTGACGAACCAACACGTTTTAACTTTACAATTGAGCAGGAAGATGCCTGGTATACGTCTGATGTTGACCGAGTGGCTTGGGTCTACAGAGAAGGCGATGAAATTATAGCTCTTTCACCTGTTTGCACTCACTTAGGCTGTACAGTGAACTGGGAAGGTAATGAAGATTATCCTGAGCAATTCTATTGCCCATGTCACTTCGGCCGATTTGAAAAAGACGGAACGAACGTTCCTAACACGCCACCAACACGTCCGTTGGATGTGTATGAAATGGAAGTCCGGGATGGCGATCTTTATTTAGGAAGAACAGTGCAACGTTAGGAAGAAGGGGGCGTAGTAAATGTTACAAAAAATCTATGATTGGGTAGATGAACGGCTGGATATCACCCCCATGTGGCGTGACATAGCCGATCACGAGGTGCCTGAGCACGTTAACCCTGCCCATCATTTCTCAGCATTTGTTTACTGTTTCGGGGGACTCACGTTCTTTGTTACCGTAATTCAAATTCTATCCGGTATGTTTTTGACAATGTACTATGTGCCGGACATTATTCATGCTTATGAATCGGTCTATTACTTACAAAATGAAGTCACTTTCGGTGTTATTGTCCGCGGTATGCACCACTGGGGAGCCAGTCTTGTTATCGTAATGATGTTCCTACATACGTTGCGTGTATTCTTTACAGGTTCCTATAAGAAACCGCGGGAATTAAACTGGGTTGTCGGAGTTCTCATTTTCTTCGTCATGCTTGGTCTAGGGTTTACCGGTTATCTATTGCCTTGGGATATGAAAGCTTACTTTGCGACAGTTGTAGGACTTGAGATTGCCGAAGCCGTTCCGGTTGTCGGTACGTTCGCTAAAACACTGCTTGCAGGTGGCGAGATTATTGGAGCACAGACGCTTACACGATTCTTTGCGATCCACGTGTTCTTCTTGCCGGGTGCGCTTCTTGGACTTCTTGGAGCCCACTTCTTTATGATCCGTAAACAAGGAATTTCCGGTCCATTGTAGGATCCGGTTTGACGCAGAAAAGGAGGGAAATCTATGCATCGCGGGAAAGGTATGAAGTTTGTCGGCGACTCTCGTGTCCCGGCTACAAGGATGCCGAATATTCCAAAAGACTATTCAGAGTATCCGCATAAAACGGAAGCATTCTGGCCTAACTTCCTTCTACGTGAGTGGATGGTCGGGGCAGTCTTCCTGATTGGTTATCTATGTTTGACAATTGCGCATCCATCACCGTTGGAGCGTGTGGCAGATCCTAACGATTCAGGCTACATACCACTGCCTGACTGGTACTTCCTGTTTTTGTATCAGTTACTGAAGTATGAGTTTGCTGCCGGTGCCTATACGGTAATCGGAGCCGTTGTAATGCCTGGTATTGCTTTTGGAGCGCTTCTTCTTGCCCCATGGCTTGATAATGGAGTGGAACGCCGTCCGATCCGCCGTCCAATTGCAAGCGGACTGATGATGCTTGGTATCATCTCAATTATCTTCCTTACGTGGGAATCTGTTGACCAGCACGACTGGGAAGCGGCAGCGCGTCAGGGTGCGATCGTTGAAGATGTTGAGATTGATGAAAGTTCGGAAGGGTATGAAATTTACATGAGCCAGCAGGCCTGTATCGGCTGCCACGGTGATCAGGGTGAAGGTGGAGCGGCTGGTCCGAACATCTTCGAGAATGATTACGAGGCAGAAGATTACGCAGAGATTATTCGAAACGGTCAGGGTGAAATGCCTGGAGACCAGTTCGAGGGTTCTGATGAAGAGCTTGAAATCCTGGCTGAATGGATTGCCAACGACGGACAGGATCCGGAATAAATATTACGAAGCTGACTGAGGTAATTCAGTCAGCTTTTCTTATATTGTCAGTAATTACTTATCTGTATTACTCTTTACAGGTATACTGGAAAAGAGATCCGAAAGACAGGAGGGAAGAGTATGATTGATAAAGGGTATAACCTTCTTGGACAAAAGTGGGCAATTATTCTGTTACTTGTCATAAATATACCGGGAACGATCTATGGATACATATGGTACGAGTCGCAGCTGGCAGCCACACCGGCGGTTTTTCTTATCTTTGTGCCAGACAGCCCGACAGCAAGTCTTTTCTTTGTCATTGTTCTGACCGCTTTTTTATTCAGAAAGAATATCCCTCTTGTAGAAGCTCTTGCGGCTGTAACGTTGTTTAAATATGGCATATGGGCTGTAGTCATGATTGTATGGGCAGCGTTGGAAGGGTCTCCGCTCCGGTGGGATCATTACATGCTGATTGGTTCTCATTTAGGAATGGCGGTTCAGGGTCTTTTATATGCTCCGTACTACAGAATAAAAGGTTGGCATCTCGCTTTGGTTGCTGTATGGACGCTTCACAATGATGTTATTGATTACATATACGGCATGCATCCGTATGTCTCCAGACTGATTCTTCCATATTACCAGGAGATTGCATATTTTACGTTCTGGCTCAGCATCAGCTCTCTTTTGGTCGTCTATATGCTGAATAAGATTCAGCAGAAGAGAACTCTTGGATTTTAGGTCTACCAGGCTGTCCCTCCTCATAGGATGAATTAGGTAAAAGAGGAGGGACAGGCATGAATGTAAGAAAAATCATAATTTTGTTGTCAGTAATATTATTATGTCTACTTCCGTATGCTGTGCATGCAGACTCCGGTATAGATCAGGAAGACAGGGAACTGTGGCGTGAATTAAATAAAACGAGTGATACAATCCTTCAATACGTTAAGGAACAGCGGTATGAAGAAGCGAAGCAGCTTTTAAATCACTTTTCAAAGCAGTTCCTGACTGTACGTTCTTCTGATTTTAACCTTTCAATGAATGACCTGAGGGTAATTGTCTCAACATATGAAAGTGCAGAGCAGGCATCAACCAGTATGAGTATGAGTCATGAGGACAGAGTAAGGGCGGTTTCTTCTTTCCGGCTTCTCGTTGATGTGTATGACTCGAGTGAGCATCACCTATGGAAAAATACAAAGGAATCCCTCGAATCTCCCCTTACAGGAATGGCAGAAGCGTTTGAAAACGAAGACTGGACGACTTATCAAAAGCAGCTCAACAGATTTTTAAAAGGATATGAAGTGGTGAGGCCTGCGTGGCAGGCAGCACTTGAGCCTCATGTGTATCAGCGTTTTGATTCACAGGTCGTTTATGCAGAACGACACCGTCATGAACCCTTGGCAGCTTCAAACCTTCTCAGCACACTGTCTGTCATGTTAAGTGATCTGGATATGATTTATGGCGATGTGGATGAAAGTACATCGGACCCTTCTTTAATCTGGGTGATACTCACGATCGGCGGGGCTATTGTTTTTGCTCTCACCTATGCCGGGTGGAAGAAGTATGAAGGCCAGCGGGAAGAAAGAAAGGTAAGAAGAAGGGAATAACGCCCTTCTTTTTACGCACGGGGAACTGTAATGCATGTTCATTGACAGTAAAAACAAGTTTGACTAAAATTGATAATAAGTAAAGAGTGATGAAAAACGGAGGGAATCGACTATGTTTGGAAGTATGGGAGCATTTCTTATTTACTTTGCCATCCTGCTTCTCGTCCCGTTATGGGCGCAGATGCGGGTCAAGAGTGCATTTAAAAAATACTCTCAGGTGCCTGCCTCTTCAGGTATGAGCGGCGCTGAGGTTGCAAAAAAGATTTTAAATGATAACGGCATTTATGATGTAACAGTGGAGCCTGTAAAAGGAAAGCTGACCGACCACTACGATCCGCGGTCAAAGACGGTCCGTCTGTCTGAAAGTAATTATTACGGAAACTCTGTAGCGGGTGCCGCAGTCGCTGCCCACGAGGTGGGACATGCTATCCAGGATGCAGAAGATTATGCATTTCTCCGCTTCCGTCATGCGCTCGTGCCGGTAGCCAATCTTGGACAGAACTTTTCATTCTTCCTCATTTTGGCCGGTATGCTGCTAACTCAGACAAACCTTCTTCTTGCAGGTATTGTTCTTATGAGTTTTGCAGTATTGTTCCAGCTCGTTACACTGCCTGTGGAATTTAACGCTTCCAGCCGGGCAATGGACCAGGTGATTTCTGTAGGTGTTATTCGCAATGATGAAGAGAAACAGACAAAAAAGGTTTTAAATGCGGCGGCACTTACGTATGTAGCAGGTGCTGTTGTAGCTGTGCTGGAACTTGTGCGGTTTATTTTAATGTATTTCGTTATGAGAGACGAATAAGGCAAAGAAAACCTCCCACCCAATACCGGGTGGGAGGTTTTCTGCGTGCAGGATCTTAAATCCCCAAAGGGCGTTTGTTTTCATCAAGTGTAAACCCTTCTCCCATTACATCCTGCACATCTGTAAGCGTAACGAAAGCATGGGGATCGACTTTATCAATGAGTGTTTTCAGTCTTACCATTTCGTTTCGGCCTACAACACAGTAGAGAACTTCCTTGTCTGTGCCAGTAAAGCTCCCTTTTCCTTTAAGAAGGGTAGCCCCCCGGTCCATTTCCAGCATGATCTGGGCTGAAATTTCCGGTGCTTTTTCCGAAATAATCATAGCTGCTTTACCTGAATAGGCCCCCTGCTGCATAAAGTCAATCACCTTGGCTGCCACAAAGACGGCCAAAAGGGTGTACATTGCTTCGCGGTAGTTTAAGTAAATAAGTGAGCCAGTAATAACAACAGCGTCAAAAATAAACATCGTTTTACCCATGCTCCAGCCTAAATATTTAAAGCCAAGCCTTGCAATAATATCGACGCCGCCGGTTGTTCCGCCATATCTGAACACAATTCCGAGCCCCACTCCGATAAAGACCCCGGCAAACAGAGCCGCAAGCGTCATATCATCATCCAGAGGAAAGTAAAAGTGTGTATAGCGCTGAAAGATGTACAAGAAAACAGAAACCCCGACAGTCCCGATAAGGGTATAGATAAAGGCATTCCGGCCGAGGATCTTCCATCCGATAATAAACAGCGGAATGTTTAATGCAAGGTTGGAGAGTGCAGGGTCAATTGAGAACATGAAAAACAGAATCAGTGTAATTCCTGTAAAACCCCCATCAGCAAGGTTGTTCTGCATGTTAAAATAAACGAGTCCGAAGCTCATAATTGCTGTACCAAAAAGGATCGCTAGGATATTTTTAGCTTTTATTGCTTGAATCATATGGCTGTTCCTCCAAATCGTTCAGATTGCTTAGTTAAAGATCATTGTTGAATTATAAAGCTTAACATACTCCTTTTTCTGCTATCTGGAAAATGCAAATTATGAGACTTTCTAATTACCTCAGCTTCGTTGGACTCCGCACAATTCGCTGATTAATCAGAAGGTAAGAATAACCTGTCGGAAAAAATACCGCATGCCTTTTTCATGCGCCATGGTGTGTATAAATTAGAATGGGCCTCTGTTAAACTTGATTGTTGATTTTTGCTCATTTCGTTACCTTTTTGGAGGCGCTTCTCCAATAAACTTTAAATCAACATTTAGGTATAATAACACTTACCTTTTCCATAAATCAGTTTAAAGGCGGCGACTCCCGCGGAAAGCGTCCGCTTGTAGCGGGAATTCCATTGTAAGAGCAACAATCTTTACTCAAAAGCGGGAGATACTGCAGAGCGGGGACATCAATATCTGTGTTTACCAGAACCAATTATATAGAAAGATAACAGGGCCGGCAATCCAACTTTCAGATTGTCTGAGACAAGTCTGCAATTTATTTGTAAAAACGCTCAGGTTTCGCTACGATAAACAGGTAGGAAAGAGATAAGAGGTGTACATTTAATGGAAGAGAATAAAAAAACAATTACACGGATGCAGACGGAAGTCGACCAATACATTTCACAGTTTAAAGAAGGGTACTTTTCCCCACTGGCCATGATGGCCCGTCTTACAGAGGAGATGGGTGAACTTGCCAGGGAAATCAACCATTACTACGGAGAAAAACCAAAGAAAAGTTCGGAAGAAGAAAAGACCGTTGAGCAGGAAATCGGTGATATACTGTTTGTTCTGACATGCCTTGCCAACTCTCTTAATGTTGATCTAGAAGAAGCCCACGATCTTGTAATGGAGAAATTCAATACGCGGGACAAAGACCGCTGGACAAAAAAAGAAGACAGTAAGGAGAATGAACAATGACACGAATCGTAATTGCAGGACCAAGAGGAAACATGGGAAAAGAAGCCGTGACGATGGTTACTGAAACTGAAGAGTTTGAACTTGCAGCCGTAATTGACCGGAAATATGACGGGATGTCCATGAGGGATGTTGATGATCTTCCAAACTTGGACGTACCTGTTTTTACAGATGCCGGGGAATGTTTTGAAAAAATCAAACCGGATGTTCTAATCGACCTTACAAATCCTCAGACAGGTAAAGTACATATGAAACAGGCACTTTTAAATGGTGTAAGACCTGTAATCGGAACGACTGGATTTACAGAAGAGGATGTGGCCGAACTGAGCAGCCTTGCTGAAGAAAAAGAGCTTGGGGCTATTATCGCTCCTAACTTTGCGATCGGAGCTATTCTTATGATGAAATTCTCCCAGATGGCAGCGAGATACATGCCGGATGCTGAGATCATTGAGCAGCATCATGACCGCAAACTTGATGCTCCGTCCGGTACAGCCGTAAAAACAGCTCAGCTTATCAGTGAAGTTAGACAGGAGAAACAACAGGGACACCCAAAAGAGGAGGAGACGCTGCCCGGTGCAAGAGGAGCGGAATTTGACGGAATGCGAATCCACAGTGTGCGTCTTCCCGGACTGGTAGCTCATCAGGAAGTACTGTTTGGTGGTGAAGGACAGACGCTGAAGATCAGACATGATTCCATGAACCGCCGTTCATTTATGCCCGGAGTGAAACTCGCATGTGAAGCAGCCATGAAACTGAATGTACTCGTGTACGGTCTGGAACACATTATTGAATAAGAGAGGACGACGCCCTGATGAACATTGCACTCATTGCACACGATAATAAAAAGCAGGAAATGGTTCAATTTACTGTTGCCTTTGAACCTGTTTTGAAAAAACATGATCTTTACTCTACAGGTACAACAGGTAAACGGATCATGGAGGAAACATCTCTTTCTATTCACCGGTTTCAGAGCGGTCCTTTAGGCGGTGATCAGCAGATCGGGGCTATGATCGCAAAAAACGAAATGGATCTTATCCTCTTTTTTAAAGATCCGCTGACAGCCCAGCCTCATGAACCTGATGTAACAGCTTTGATCAGATTGTGTGATGTTTATAAAATTCCCCTTGCAACCAATATGGCAACAGGAGAAGTTCTTATTAAAGGTCTTGAACGGGGGGATTTTAAGTGGCGTTCGATTGTCCACGGGAAGGAGGGAAAGGCTGGTGAATAACAAACTGGACATTCTTGCCATCGGGGCCCACCCCGACGACGTGGAAATTGGAATGGGGGGAACCCTTGCCCTTCATGCAGCGAAAGGATATAAAACCGGAATCGTGAATCTGACGAAAGCAGACCTTTCTTCAAACGGCACGGTAGAAAAAAGGCAGGAAGAATCAGATGAAGCAGCCAGACGACTGTCTGTTACAAAAGTTGTTCAGCTTGATTTTCCTGACAGAGGCCTGATGAACTGCCGCAGGGAAGTAATTGAAAAACTGTCAGAGCTAATAAGAGAATACCGGCCGAAGCTTGTCTTTGCCCCGAACATTACAGACAGACATCCCGATCATACCCACACCGGTGAACTTGTAAAGGAAGCCGTGTTTAACGCCGGCATATACAAATACAACCAGCACCTTGGAGAAGCTCATAAAGCAGAATCTCTTTATTTTTACCAGATAAACGGCTTTATGGAACCGGATGTTGTAGTCGATGTCTCCGATTACATAGAAGATAAAATACAGGCGCTTAAAGCCTTTGGAAGCCAGTTTAATACCACAGATAAAACAGTGGCAACCCCCCTGACAGATCATTACCTGGAGAGAGTGAGGGCGAGAGAACAGGTAATGGGTCAGCTGACCGGCGTAAGGTACGGTGAAGGCTTTAAAACGAGCGGTCCCCTGGGGATGACAGATTTAGTGAGAGAGGAACAATCATGACGAAACGAAAAATAGGAATCACCTGCTACCCGACGGTAGGCGGTTCGGGAGTGGTAGCTACGGAACTTGGTAAAAGTCTCGCCGAACGAGGGCATGAGGTTCATTTCATCACATCAAGTCTCCCTTTCCGGCTTGAGAATGTTAATGCTAATATCTATTTTCATGAAGTTGAAGTGAACCAGTATTCTGTTTTCAGGTATCCCCCCTATGATCTGGCCCTGGCAAGTAAAATGGCAGAGGTGGCGAAACGTGAAAAACTTGATATTCTTCATGTTCACTATGCCGTCCCCCATGCCATCAGCGCCCATCTGGCAAAAGAAATGACAGGCAATCACTTAAAAGTTGTGACTACCCTTCACGGAACAGATATCACTGTACTCGGCTACGACCCGTCCCTTACAGATATGATCCGCTTTGGAATTGAACGGTCGGACACGGTAACAGCTGTTTCGAATGATCTTGCACGGCAGACACATGAACTGCTGGGAACCAAAAAACAAATCGAAACGGTTTATAACTTTATCGACCAGAGAGTCTATTATCCGAAAGACAGCAGGGCTCTCAGGGAGGAGTACGGTATCTCTCCTGAAGAAAAAATCCTGGTGCATGTTTCAAACTTCAGAAAAGTCAAGCGTGTACCTGATGTAGTGAAAAGTTTCAGGCTTATCAGAGATAAGCTGAAGGCCAAGCTTATTTTAATCGGTGACGGCCCTGAACACCGAGTGGTGAACGAACTGGTCCGGGAACTGGGGCTTGAGAAAGAAGTCTTGTTCCTCGGTAATCAAAAGCGGATCGCGGACCTTCTTTCCATGAGCGACCTTAAATTACTTCTGAGTGAAAAGGAAAGCTTCGGACTTGTTCTTTTGGAGGCAATGGCCTGCGGGCTGCCTGTGATCGGAACAAACATCGGCGGCATCCCTGAAGTTATTAACGACAAGGAGTCGGGATTTATCTGTGATCTGGGGGATACGGAGCAGATTGCCCGTAAAGCGGTAGAAATTCTTTCAGATGACAATCTTCACGCATCAATGAGTAAAGAAGCGAAACGGCGTGCAGAAGAGATATTTCACCAGGACCTGATTGTTGCCCAATATGAAGAAATCTACGAACGAACCATTAAAGGGGAGTAGGGCTGTGAAAGTAATATCACCATGGGAAGCTGCAAACCACGTAATGGATAAACTGCGCGCCAGCGGCTTCCAGGCTTATGCCTGCGGGGGAGCGGTTAGAGATAAAATAATGAACCTTGATATCAGGGATGTTGATGTGGCAACGAATGCTCTTCCTGAAGAGGTTTTAAGACTGTTTCCCGCAAGCATCGATGTAGGAGTGGAGCACGGAACGGTGGTTGTTCCGGTAAAAGGTGATGCCGTCGAGGTGACAGCGTTCCGGGGAAAGACGATAGAAGAAGACCTCAGTATGAGGGACTTCACGATCAATGCCATGGCCATGACTAGGGAAGGTGAAATTATCGATCCATTTAATGGCCGCGATGATATTGAAAATGGTATCATCCGCGGAGTCCGGGATCCGGAAGCACGTTTTAAGGAAGATCCCCTGAGAATGGTGAGGGGGTATCGATTTGCTTTTGCATACGGCTTTACTATTGAGTCAAATACCGCTCATGCCATAGGTTTACATGCATCTCTTGTAAAAAAATCAGCCGTCGAACGTATCGGTCAAGAGCTTGAGAAAATGCTTCCGTTGTCAAAGGGAAGTCTGATCGCACTTATGGAGTCTCCTATTGCAGGCGGGCTTGCTCCGTTACTGTACTCACGGCAAAAGTGGTTACGCCTTCTATCCTGCTACAACCATCCTTTTACTGTTGATGAGGTGCCGCTTTGCTGGTACATCCTCTCTGACGATAATCTTACAGAAACCCTTAACCGTTACAGGCGGAGCAACCTGTTAAAAAAACAGGCAGGTATCATTGAGCGTGTTACTTCGGAAATCGTAACGGCTGGCTGGTCCAACCAGACGCTCTACCAGGCGGGGGAAGAATGGATATATTCCTGCGAAAAAATCAGGGCTCTTCTTTTGAATAAAGAACCTGAGTTTTCAACTGTCAAAAAGAAATTTGAACAGCTTCCGATTAAAAAGAAATCCGATATGGCTGTCAACGGGAAAATGCTGATGGAAGAATTCCAGGTCAGTGAAGGAAAATGGATTGGAAATACGTTAAAAAAAGTGGAATATGCGATTGTGACGAAAAAAACAGAGAATACGAAAACTGCGGTTTTTGAGTATATACGAAAGGAACTAACCGGATGAAGTCAAGCCTTCTGCAAATGCTAAGAACGAAAGAAAATGAATTTATTTCAGGTGAAAAACTGAGTGAAAAGCTTGGCTGCTCAAGAACAGCTGTCTGGAAACATATCGATGCCCTAAGAAAAGAGGGTTACAATGTTGAGGCGGCACCGAAGAAAGGGTACCGTCTTTCTGATGAGCCGGATACCTTATCAAAACATCAGCTTGAATCAAGACTGAAAGATGAGACATTTATAACAGCCGTCCATCACTATCCATCGATCCATTCCACCCAGGAAACGGCCCACCAGCTGGCCAGTGAAAATGCACCGGAAGGAACCCTTATTCTTGCAGATGAACAGACGAAAGGAAAAGGGAGACTCGGAAGACAGTGGCATTCACCACGGGAAACAGGAATATGGATGAGCCTGATTTTAAGACCGGATATCGAAGTGAAACGTGCTCCCCAGCTTACTCTCCTGACTGCGGTAGCAGTTGTCCGGGGCATTAAAAATGCTGTCGGCATTGACCCTGAAATCAAATGGCCGAATGATGTACTCTTTGAAGGGAAAAAAGTAGCGGGAATTCTCACAGAGATGCAGGCAGAGCCTGATAAGGTTCATGCCATCATTGTCGGACTCGGTCTGAACGTCAATCAGTCCCAATTCCCTGCTCCCCTGGACACGATTGCAACTTCCCTGAGAATTGAGAGTGGAAAATCTGTAAACAGAACCGATGTTCTTTCATCCATCCTTATTGAATGGGACTGGCTTTACCGCACCTTTTTAAAAGAGGGATTTGCAGCTGTTAAGCCCTTATGGGAAGCTCATGCTCTCACGATGGGCAAAAGAATTACAGCAAGAACACCAAAAGAAACGCTCACGGGTATTGCAACAGGAATTGACGACTCGGGAGTCCTTCTTCTTCGCCAGGACGACGGGACCCTCAGACATATCTATTCTGCGGATATTGAATGTTAAAAAGATTCACATCTTCATGCTGATTTTTGCTATACTCAAAGTGGACAGTATCCGGATGGAACTGTACCTGTGTAAATGAGTTTTAAAAAATGTTTTCGGAAGTATTGTTTTCTTTAAAGAAGAAACGATGAAGCCGAAGTGCCCGAGACTCCTGTGGCAGCACCGCCACGGAAAGAGAAAGGCGCGCAGGCTTCAACAATATTCTCAGTAATGAAGAGAATAATCTCCATCATTCTATCCGAAAACATCTAAAAAAAGAATCTGCCACGATCCATTACGGACGGGGACAGAAGGAACGTTCATAACATCCGGACACCAATGTGCCCGGTTTATTAAAGCTGACCTTCTGCCTTTTTGGAGAAGGTCATTTTATGTTTATGAGCACGTCCTTCTTAATGAGCTTTGCTGCTGCAAAGCCCGGATTAAAAGGAGGAGAACCATGAAAAATTCAGCCTTGTTTAAGCAGATGAAACAAGAGGGAGAAAAAATATCCATGATCACTGCCTATGACGCCCCGGGAGGGCGGCACGCACAGGACGCGGGTATGGACGTTATTTTAGTCGGTGACAGTGCCGGGATGGTCGTACACGGTTACGACTCTACGATACCGGTCACGGTCGATGATATTGTTCTTCATACAAAAGCAGTAAAACGGGGGGCACCGGACACTTTTACAGTGGCGGATATGCCTTTTCTAAGCTATCACGGATCAATAGACAAGACTGTTCAGAATGCAGGAAGACTCATGCAGGAAGCCGGTGCAGAAGCTGTTAAGGTCGAAGGAAGAGGCACTGTTCTTGATGTGACTAAAACCCTTACCGAGGCAGGTGTCCCTGTAGTTGCCCACCTTGGTCTTACTCCCCAGACAGTGGGAGTGCTCGGGGGGTATAAAGTGCAGGGGAAAGATGCTGAATCAGCCGCGGAGCTTATTGATGATGCCAAAAAAGCACAGGAAGCGGGGGCTATAATGCTCGTCCTTGAATGTGTTCCTCATCAGGTAGCACAAATGGTCACAAAAAGCCTGACCATTCCTGTAATCGGCATTGGAGCAGGACGGCATACAGACGGACAGGTCCTCGTATGGCACGATCTGCTCGGGTTTACCGAGTCCCGTGTCCCTAAGTTTGTAAAACAGTATGTGAAGCTGTCCGGCCCGATCCAAAAAGCACTGAAGGAGTATAACCGGGATGTAAAAACCGGCCGCTTTCCTGAAGAGGAGCATACGTTCTCAATGGATGAAATGGAAATAAAGGAACTTTATGGAAACGGCGGTCTTAAAATATGATCGTCGTAAGAACGGTAAACGAACTCAGGGAACATCATCAGAAAGCCAGGGGGATGGCAACGGGTTTTGTACCGACGATGGGATACTTACACAAAGGTCATCAGGCCTTGATAAAACAAGCATCTACTGAGTGTGACTTCGTTGTAACGAGTATTTTTGTCAATCCGCTCCAATTTGGTGAAGGGGAAGACTACAGCACCTACCCCCGGAACGAACAACGCGACATTGAGCTGGCAAATGAAGCGGGAGCGGACCTTTTGTTTATCCCGAATGTAAATGAAATGTATAAAGAACCGATGTCTTCTTTAATAACTGTAAAAAAGGGAGCTGATTCCCTTTGCGGAAAGAGCCGTCCGGGCCATTTCGACGGCGTGCTCACCGTGGTTATGAAATTATTCTGGATGGTTATGCCAAACAAAGCCTATTTCGGGATAAAGGATGCCCAGCAGGTGGCCCTTCTTGAAACAATGGTAAAAGATTATCACATCCCGGTAGACATTATCAGAGTACCGACGGTCCGGGAAGAAGACGGCCTTGCCAAAAGTTCCAGAAACGTCAACCTGACACAAGAAGAACGACTCAAAGCATCTCATATACACGGTGCTTTGAATAAAGCAGTGAAACATGCCCGTTCTTTTACCAATGCTCCGGCAGAGGTTGTATCAGAATGTGTCCGTGAGATAAATGAATTGACTTCCGGTGAGGTGGACTATGTAGAAGTGAGGTCATTTCCGTCACTGGAGAAAATTCAGTCACTGGACGATATGAAAAACACCCGAGAAGTGATTATTGCCTGTGCAGTCAGGTTTTCAAAAGCAAGACTGATTGATAACCTTATCTTTACTACAAATGATCTGGAGGAAAAGAAATGAGACAGCTGATGAGTGCAAAATTACACCGGGCCAGAGTTACTGAAGCCAACCTGAATTATGTGGGGAGTATTACAATTGATGAAGCATTGATGGAAGCCGTCGACATCCTGCCTAATGAACGGGTTCAGGTAGTCAATAATAATAACGGTGCCCGCCTTGAAACGTATGTGATCCCCGGTAAAAGAGGAAGTAAAACCATCTGTTTAAACGGCGCTGCAGCACGTCTGGTCCAGCCGGATGATAAAGTGATTATTATCGCCTATCAGTGGATGAACGAAGAAAAAGCACAAAACCATGTACCGAAAGTTGCCGTGTTAAACGATGATAATGACATTGTAGATATGATGCAGACAGAACCAGCTTCTACCTGTCTTCCATAAGTATAAGCCCCCCTTTATTATAGGAACACTTACGTTAAGGAGACCGATTGGTCAGGTTCTATAACAAAGGGGGTTTTTTTAATGAATACAGGATGGGAAGAAAAGTGTCTCTGGCTGGCAGAACATTTTCACCAGCTTTCAAAAGAGCAGCAGCACACGATCATTTATGACCTGGAACAGGATCATGCCGAGCTTTTGAATTTATGGACGGTTCAGGATGAATTGTTATCATCTTTAAAGGATGTCCTCAAATGTGACCATCCCCTTTCTTTTACAAATGCAACCGAACCTTCTGAAGGAATCGGATATTACCAGCTTGAGATGTACAATAAAGCCACTGAAAAGCTTGCAGAAGAAGTGGCAGCAGGGTGTCAGAAAACCCGTCTACTTTTATATCTTGGATTTGCATCCATTTATGAAGATAAGGATCAGCAGGCGAAAGACGCCTTTCTCACCGTGTTCCAGCAGACCAATGACCTCGTAGAGAAGCATTTTTCCCTTTGCGGCCTTGGGCTTTTGGAGGGGAGAAAGGAAAATATTGAAGAAGCTATTTCCTATTTTGAAAAAGCTCTTACAGTTACGAATAACGATGATGTAGTATATAATCTAGGTACCTGTTATTACTGGCTTGGGAAATTTGATGTAGCAGCCCAGCTTTTTAGAACGCTGGCAGAAACGACAACTGACCCAGAAGCATACTACTGGCTCGGGAAATCCTGCCTTGAACAAAACGATATCCACTCGGCTTATGAAGCGTGGTACAGAGCGCTGGAAGAAAGAATCGACTTTGATGTAGTCATGTCTGTTGCCTGTGAATTTGAAGAGCGGGGAGAATTTGTCTGTGCCCTGCACTGTTATCAGCGCCTGATTGAATCTGGCTGCAACAATGAAGCGGTTCTTCACGGTACAGCATGGAATTTGGGTCTTTTGGACAGAAGAGACGAATCCCGGCATTTGTTTAAAGAACTTACTGCCAAAAATCCTGATAATGTTAATGTATGGATATCCTACTTATGGCTTCTTACGAAATGGGGCTTCATAGAAGAACAGGAAAGTGTGGCAGCCTTTTTGGAAAGAAAAAATGTTACGCACCCCCTGCTGGAGAAAATTGTATACTCAAAAAATAAATGATTATCTTACGAGGCTGATAAGCGTGTCAGGGTAAAACCTGTCCGGTCAGCCTTTTACAGGTTTAATGGAATCGGGAGTCTGGAGGAAGCAGGAATGGAACGCTTTGTTGTATTGGATGTAGAAACCACAGGTGTATCATATAAAAGGGGGGACCGGATTATACAGCTTGCCTTTGTTGTTATGGAAGGGGCGGCAGTAATTGAGAGGTATATGAGCTATGTGAACCCGGGAAAACCGATCCCTTCATTTATCCAGTCACTTACAAATATAGATGATGAGATGGTAAGGGAGGCACCGAATTTCAGTGAAATTGCACCGGATCTTCTCAAAAATCTGGACGGAGCATTTTTTGTCGCCCATAACGTTAATTTTGACTTAACATTCGTTAATGATGAACTTGAAGCATGCGGCTATGAGCCTTTTAGCGGACCGGTTCTCGATACAGTTGAACTTTCAAGGCTTTTGTACCCTACAGCAGACGGCTTTAAGCTTACTCAGCTGAGTGAAGAATTTGATTTAGCCCATACCACCCCTCACAGAGCTGACAGCGATGCAGAAGCAACGGCGATGCTCCTTACTGATCTTTTGAATAAATTTGAAAGCCTTCCTCTGATCACACTTCAGCAGATTAAAAAGATATCTCTGTCTTTCAGAAGTGATGTAAAACCGTTGTTAAATCATTGGATCAGTAATAAAGAGCGGACAATTAATCATAGTGAACCGGACATTGATGTATACAGAGGCATCGCTCTTTCCAATAGAAGGTTTCAGGAGGGTGCAGTCACCCGGGAGAAGAGAGAAGCTTCTTTTGATCAAGTCCGCAAGGTTATGATAAACGAAGAAAAAATGTCCGGAACAATGAAAGACTATGAAGACCGTCCCGGACAGG
The DNA here is from genome assembly GCF_003710255.1 of Alteribacter keqinensis. Taxonomy (NCBI): domain Bacteria; kingdom Bacillati; phylum Bacillota; class Bacilli; order Caryophanales; family Bacillaceae; genus Alteribacter; species Alteribacter keqinensis. The sequence goes on from NZ_RHIB01000001.1 coordinate 854,861, forward strand.
TAAAAATGATGAATGCCATCTATGAAGCGTTTACCACGAGGCAGCATGGTCTGATCGAAGCCGGGACAGGTACAGGAAAGAGTCTTGCATATTTGCTGCCGGCTGCCTGCTATGCGATTGAGTCCGGTAAACCTGTGGTTGTGGCCACTTATACCGTTCAGCTTCAAGAGCAGCTGCTGAAGAAAGATGTGCCGGTCCTGAATAATATTATGCCCTGTCCTGTGAATGCTGCCCTAATCAAAGGAAGAGACCACTACATAAGCTTGCAGAAGTTTGAAGCAATACTTGCAGAAGACCCTTATGAAAACCCTGACCGTAACCTCACAAAAGGACAGATACTTGTCTGGCTTACAGAAACCATTACCGGTGATGTGGAGGAGCTCAACCTCAGTTCTTCGGGGAAGCGGTTTTGGAATGAAATAAGTGCAGGAAGGGAAGATGAAGGTTCACATGCCTGGTATCCTTATTGCTTTTATCATCACGCAAGAAACAAAGCTAGGAAAGCGGACCTGATTATTACCAATCATGCTCTGATCCTTTCAGATCTTCAGGAAGACAGGGGTATCCTTCCTTCATACAGGCAGCTAATTATTGATGAAGGCCATCACTTTGAGCAGGCCGCTTCAAATCAGCTCGGAAGCCGTCTCGACTATGTTTCGTTTTCACAGCTTTTTAACGAAGCCGGCTCTGTGGACGGTGGAGGGATTTTGTCTAATATTTCACGTACCTTATTTGATGAAGAAGTATCCGAAGTATTAAAAGAAACGGAGCTTACAGTAAAGGAAGCAAAAGCAGAAATCAGTGAGCTTTTTCTTTTTCTTCACGGCTGGGCGTTTAAACAGAAAAAAAAGCAAAACGAAAGAGGCAGAATAACCGTAACATTCGATTCTGAATCTGATTCATTTTCCGGGATCAGGGAAGCAGCAGCACGGTCTGTTTATATATGTGAAAACACGTTGAAAGTGCTCATGAAACTTGCAGGAATGCTGGAGAGCAAAAAAGAAAATGAAGAGCTGTCCGAGAAGAAGAACCAGTCATTTAAAGTGATCTTTCAATCCCTCGGTAAAATGATTGACCGTCTCTATGAAGCAAAAGATACGTTATCCGAACTCCTCCTTGAATGCGAGGAAAATACAGTTTACTGGATGGAAGCCGAAACGAGAGGGCCGAGGCAGACAGTTATCCTTGAGGCACGGCCGGTTGATGTAAGTGCGCTGCTGGCAGATGATCTCTTCACCAGAAAAGACAGTGTCGTTCTCACATCTGCAACGCTTACCGTTAACAATAAGTTTGATTATGTTATGAAAAATCTCGGTCTGGATGATTTTCCGGTTATAAGCATGGTTATCGAATCTCCTTTCATTTGGAAAGACCAGGCCAGACTTATGATTCCAAACGATGTCCCTTTATTAAATAAGGTTGATGAAAGAACGTATATTGAAACGATTGTCCTTCATCTCTACAGACTTTCCCAGGTCACTCAGGGGAAAATGCTCGTCCTGTTTACTTCCTACGATATGCTGAAGAAAAGTCACGAACTGTTAAAAGATATTCTGGACGATGATTTCATGCTCGTTTCCCAGGGGATTAATGGAGGAAGCCGGACAAAGCTTACAAAGAGTTTTCAGCAGTTTGATAAAGCAATTATGCTTGGAACAAGCAGCTTCTGGGAAGGTGTCGACATCCCGGGAGAAGACCTGACTTTGCTGGTCATGGCACGGCTCCCATTTACTTCACCGGACGAGCCGATTTATAAAGCAAAGGCAGAAAAACTCGACGAAAGGGGAAAGTCCTCCTTTATGTCACTTGCCATACCTCAGGCTGTTATCAGGTTTAAGCAGGGGTTTGGAAGGTTAATCCGAAAGAAATCGGACAGAGGTGCAGTCATTGTCCTTGACAGACGCTTGAACACAACCAGGTACGGCAAACTCTTCGTGAAGTCCCTTCCTGATGTTGAAATAGTAGAGGGTTCAATCGGCGAGTTGGAAGAAGATCTGAAAAAATGGTTATAATGAAGCAGAGTGTTTAATTTTACAGGTTATTGCACAGGATGCGCGGAATTCCCAGGGATAAAATAGTGTTTGAGTTACACCGGGGACCATCCCGGAATATTCGAGAACAAAAGCATTCATCTTCCCCAAGTTTACACAGAAGGGCCGGACTCTTTATGAAACAAGTGTTTACTCTTATTCTTTTTACATGGTTAGTCTTTTTTGCCCCGTTTATGGTTTCTGCCGAAGAAGAAATAGACGTAGAGCTGAACCTTCGCTCCGGAGAGTCAGCCTATACGTTTTTTGATCTTACGCATGGGGAAGCCACGTTAATAGAAAATGCAAAAGGTGAAAAAACATTGATCGACACCGGGCACAGGCTCAGTCAGGATGAACTTTTTGAAAGACTGGGGATGTATCATGTATCCGATATTGACCGGATTATCATTACAAATAAACAGGCTGAATATACAGGGAACCTCCAGGAAGTAATTGATCGTTATGATGTTAAAGAAGTGAGTATTCCAAAAGCCATGTCTGAAGATCTTGCACCCATTCTGTTCGCTTCTGACATTACTGTAGATCCCTTTGAGACAAAAGACGATCTTTATGTAATGGAAGGTGTAATGGCCCATGTGCTGTTTGTGGAAACACGTCCGGGAATTCATGAAGGAGCTTCAGTTTTGTTATTTGACAATACAGATAAGAAACTGTTGTTTATGAGCGTGGCCGATTATCAGGTGGAAACGTTCATTACTGAAAATTACAATATTAAATCCACGGTTTTAAAAGTGGCGGAATTTGCAAGTGAAAGAGGAACGAGCCAAAAGCTGCTGGATGAAGCAGATCCTCAGGTGGCTGTTATTTTTCAAAATGATGACGAATTACCAAGCCCGTTTGTATTGGAAAGGCTGCAGGGAACATGGATTGAAATTTTTCAAACGTCCCGTACGGGAACCGTGTCCATCAAATGGAATGACGAGGATTATGAGATTTTTACAATCAGACCGGCTGAGAAAGAGCAGCTCGAACAAATGGCTGACCGCCTGAAAGGTTTTTTTGGATTCAAAGCACAATAAAGGAGCGGATAGCCGTGGGGAAAAAGATTATAAAAGACGGCTGGTTCTTAACAATGGATGAGGGTCAGCCCGTTAAATATGGTTACATGGTAATTAACGAAGGTAAAATTGAAGGTATTTATGAAGAGGAAGTAAAGGAAGAAGCCGGTGAGGTTATTGATGCAAAGGGGAAGTTGATCATTCCGGGATTTGTAAATACTCATGGTCATACCGGCAGTACCCTCCTCAGAGGTGCAGGTGACGACCTTCCTCTGAACACCTGGCTGAAAGAGGTTATGTGGCCGATGGAGCAGCGTTTTACAAAGGAAACGACAAAGGCTGCAACATCATTGGCAATAGGTGAAATGCTGAAAAGCGGTACAACAACCTTTCTCGATATGTACCACCTTCATATGGATCAGACAGCAGAATTGATCCTTGAAAGCGGGATGAACGGGGTATTATGCAGAGGAATGATCGGACTTTGTTCAAAAGAGGAACAGGCAGAAAAGCTGAAAGAATCAGTGGAGCTTTATAAGACCTGGCATAACAGCGGTGACGGAAAGATTAAAGTCATGCTTGCGCCCCACGCTCCCTATACGTGCCCTCCGGATTTTATGGAGATGATCATTGAAAAGGCACATGAGCATGGGATTGCTCTCCATACTCATTTGTCTGAAACAAGAAAAGAGGTAGAGGAACATATCGGGACTTACGGTAAACATCCGGCAGAGCATTTGAGTGAGCTTGGTTTCTTTGAAGGTCATGCTCTGATCGCTCACGGTGTACATTTATCAGATGTTGAACTTTCCCTGCTCGCCCGCAAAGGAACATATATTTCCCATAACCCTAAAAGTAACTTAAAGCTTGGCTCCGGTGTGGCAGACGTGAAAAAAATGAAGGAGAAAAACATACGGGTTTGTCTGGGGACGGATTCCTCAGCAAGCAACAATACTCTGGATATGTTTGAAGAGATGCGGTTTGCAAGTCTTATACATAAGGGTGTAAATGAAGACCCTACCGCTGTAAGCGCCCGTGATATCCTTTTTATGGCTGCACAAAACGGCGGAAAAGCCCTTCAGTATGAAAAGAAGGGCCGGTTAAAAAAAGGGTATGATGCGGACTTCAGTATTGTGGAACCGGGCGGAATGCACACCCTGCCCGACCCAGAAGAACGGATTGTATCTCATCTTGTCTATGCTCATAAGGGAAGCGATGTAACAGACGTATTCGCTAACGGGAAACAGCTCGTAAAAAATAAAGAACTTCTTACAATGGATGAAGAAAAAATCAGGTTTAATGCCCGGGAAGCACTTGCGAAATTAAGAAGGTGATATGTAAAAGCAAGACAAATTACCTGCTTGGTGGGATGCAGGCAATTTTCCTTGGTACAGGTCAGGGTCATTATTGGTTTTCACACTCTTCAGGGAACTTTGTCTGTCTGAAACTGATACTTAATGTGTTAAAATGGTGAGGGCGGGCATGGGACCGAAGGGAGATGTTTTCTTTTTCATTTTCATACCATTCGGCAGTTGTCAGAAGCCTTCCCTCCTCATGACTTCCATTCACGCTCATTCCCCCTTTTGTTGAGCGGTAGTTATATTATCACCTTCAAAGGGATCGATATGAGAGTTAATATTTCTTTAGGCAGGGAATACAACACCATGAAAACCAATTGAATTTACGAATGAATTGTACATAAAGGAGGAGAACAATTGGAAAAGAGTCAAATTGACAAACTCGCTACGGTGAAGGTTTCTAAAAGCGATGATTTATATAAGGTTGTTGATTCATTAAACAGAACGTTAAAAGAGCGTGACCTTATGTTCGGCCTTGCTTTGGATGAAGAAGACCGTGAAAAAATGGTATTTACAATTTATGAGACATAAAGCAGGTGTTAACAATTGAAACGGTGGATAATAGGGACCGCTATTTTTCTTTTATCAACAGCCGCTGTGACCATGATCTGGCTGTATAATAATATTCAGTCAGCCCAGCATGAGCGGTTTGGTGACTCCATAGCCTATGCCATGGACGAAGGACTTATTTCAGACTACGGTAACGTCCATTATTATAATGGCAGAACGGCTTACCATGTTATTGAAGGGACCAGCCCGGATGGCGACGCTGTTTATGTATGGGTCGAAACCATTCCTGAAAGCACTGAAAATTACAGCAGTGCTTTTGATGAAGAGGATTCAGAATCCGAAGAAAACCCGGCGTCTGAGCCGAGGACCTTCAGCCGAAAACAGGATGAAGGGATTTCCGCAGGAGAAGCCAGACAGATTGCAGAAGCAAACCTGGAAATGGAAAAGTTTAAACAGGTCCGTCTCGGGATGATCGGCCAGACCCCGGTATATGAGATCGTGTATGTTGATACAGATGACCGTTATTCTTTTTACTATATCAGCTTTGAAGACGGCGACTATATTCGGCACTATCAGTTAAGGAGATCAGCATAAAAGCAGCTTTTTTATAAACAGAGAGGAGTAATAATCATGGAATTATCACCACGTGTAGCATCCATCACACCTTCAAGCACTCTTGCCATCACGGCAAAAGCGAAGGCGTTAAAAGCAGAAGGTCACGATGTTATCGGACTGGGAGCAGGAGAACCGGATTTTAATACGCCAGGTTACATTATTGAAGCCGCAAGCAGATCCATGGAGGAAGGCCATACGAAATATACACCGGCCGGGGGGATGGACGCGTTAAAAAAAGCCATTTCAGCTAAATTCCTAAAAGACCAGAAGCTGACTTACGATACAAGTGAAATCATTGTTACCAGCGGCGCAAAGCATGCCCTTGCCCTTTTGTTCCAGACGATTCTTCAAGAAGGTGATGAAGTTATTATCCCGGCTCCCTACTGGGTGAGCTATCCTGAGCAGGTAAAAATCGCAGGCGGCAAACCGGTTATTGCAGAGGCAGAAGAAAGTAATAACTTTAAACTCACTCCCGATCGGCTGAAAGCATTGATTACAGATAAAACAAAAGCGTTCGTACTGAATTCACCAAGCAACCCTACCGGCGTGATGTACTCTGAAGATGAGTTAAAAGCGCTCGGTGAAATCTGCGTCGAAAAAGATGTGCTGATCGTAAGTGATGAGATTTATGAGAAGCTTATTTACGGGAATGCTTCTCATACTTCCATTGCTCAGGTATCCGGGGATCTTAAAGGTCAGACGGTCATCATTAACGGAGTTAGTAAATCACATTCCATGACAGGCTGGCGCATCGGCTATGCGGCAGGTAACAAAAACATTATTAAAGCTATGAGCAACCTGGCAAGCCATACAACCTCCAATCCAGCTGTAATGGCCCAGTACGGTGCAGTCGCAGCGTACGAAAAAGACGACGGCTCCGTTGAGCAGATGAGGCAGGCATTTGAAGAAAGACTTGATAAGGTTTATGAAAAATTAACAATCATCAAAGGCTTTACATGTGTCAAACCACAAGGTGCGTTTTATTTGTTTCCAAACGTAAAACAGGCTGTTGAACAATCGGGGTATAAAACAACCGACGAGTGGGTTAAAGGACTTCTCGAGAAGGAAAAAGTCGCTGTAGTCCCGGGCTCAGGCTTTGGAGCTCCGGATAACATCCGGCTTTCCTATGCGACAAGTCTGGACCAGTTTGAAGAAGCACTTGACCGCATCAGACGCTTCGTGGAAAAAGGCTGATACCGACAGTCTAAACAGGGCTAGTGATCATAGCCGTCAAGTTAAGTTTCCTTGACGGCTTTTTTTGGTTTCCTTCATTTTTTCTATTTATCCATTTTCCAAAGTACCCTTATTTTCCAGCAGCTTATTTTGAAAAGCGATACAGCCGGAATGTTAGCAGACTCCTGGGGGAGGTGGGCTGGGAGAGACCCGAACAGGAGGCTTACGAACCGCCCGCGGAAAGTGCAATGAGCGCAAATCAACAGGCGTTTAACAGCCTGAAAAATATAAAAATATGAGGCCGTTCCTAGAGAAGGCCAGGGATAGAGACCGTTCCCTTTATTTCGGGCTTTGTTCCTTTATATTAGGTTGCGTATCAAGCAATAACAGAGGTATAATGATACACGTAATGAAATCGATTATTAAGAGTTTTTACATAGTTGGAGGTAACAAATGAAAACGACCATTTCACAAATTGGAAAACATGTAGGCGAAACGGTAACGATCGGTTCCTGGCTTGCCAATAAACGATCAAGCGGAAAGATTGCTTTTTTACAGCTGCGCGACGGAACGGGCTTTATCCAGGGTGTAGTTGTAAAAGCTGAAGTAGGGGAAGAGGTTTTTGCCAAAGCCAAAGAAATGACCCAGGAAAGCTCCCTTTTCGTCACAGGGGTGGTAAGAGAAGATGACCGTGCTCCTTCAGGATTTGAGTTAACCGTTACGGGACTTGAGCTGATCAGTGACTCAAAAGAGTATCCGATCACACCTAAAGAACACGGTACCGAGTTTTTGATGGATCACAGACACTTGTGGCTCCGTTCAAAGCGCCAGCATGCCATTATGCGCGTAAGAAATGAAATTATCAGGGCGACATACGAATTTTTTCATAAAGAAGGTTTCGTAAAAGTTGATCCGCCGATCTTAACTGGAAGCTCTGCTGAAGGAACAACAAACCTGTTCCATACGAAATACTTTGATGAAGATGCATACCTTTCCCAAAGCGGTCAGCTTTACATGGAAGCCGCAGCCATGGCGCTCGGAAAAGTGTTTTCATTCGGTCCGACATTCCGTGCTGAAAAGTCAAAAACAAGACGTCATCTTATTGAATTCTGGATGATCGAGCCTGAAATGGCGTTTATGGATCACGAGGAAAGCCTGGAAGTTCAGGAGAATTACGTTTCCTATGTGGTGCAGTCGGTACTTGAAAACTGCAAGCTTGAACTTAAAGCCCTTGATCGGGATGTAAGCAAGCTTGAAAATGTAAAGGCACCATTCCCGAGGATATCGTACGATGATGCCATTGCCTTCCTTAAAGAAGAGGGTCATGAAATTGAATGGGGAGAAGACTTCGGTGCTCCCCATGAAACAGCCATTGCAGAAAAGTACGATAAACCTGTGTTTATTACCAATTATCCTGCATCCATTAAAGCGTTCTATATGAAACCGGATCCGGAACGCGAAGAGGTTGTCCTTTGTGCCGATTTAATTGCGCCGGAAGGGTACGGTGAAATTATCGGGGGAAGCCAGCGTATTGACGACGAGGCTCTACTTCAGGAGCGTTACAAAGAGCATAACCTTAGTGATGATGCCTATAAGTGGTATATGGACTTAAGAACCTACGGATCTGTACCTCATTCAGGATTCGGCCTTGGTCTCGAGCGGACTGTCGGCTGGATTTGCGGTACTGAGCACGTAAGAGAGACGATTCCATTCCCAAGATTGTTAAACAGACTTTATCCGTAAGCCACAAAAAAAGCCCTGTACATTCGGGGCTTTTTTATTTAGAGAGGAAATACTAAAAAGGGAGGTGGACACCTTGACTACGGAATTATATCTTAAGCTTTTAAAAGCAGAGCCGGTTCAGTTTCCAGCTATGCTTCTTGAATATTATGCAAAGCTCTCCATTACGGAACAGGAAGTGATGCTTATAATTCACGTGAAGAAATTTGCCCAGGAAGGGGATACGTTTCCGACTCCCACGGCACTCAGTGAACGAATGACGCTGGACGCTTCAGAAACGGCCCATATTCTCCGTGAACTGATAAGAAAAGGAAACATCGAGATTCATGAAACCCGTGATCAGAACGGAAGGCTGATGGAATACTACTCCCTTGATCCACTGTACGAAAAAATCTGTAAAAAGATCGAGGAAGAACAATTTTTCAAAAAGAAAGAACCGGGCGAGGATGAGGGAAGGATTTTCAGGAGGTTTGAAGAAGAGTTTTCCCGCCCCCTTTCCCCTATGGAACTTGAAATGATATCCATGTGGCTTGATGAGGACCGCCATCAGCCTGTGTTAATAGAAGCGGCACTCAGGGAATCCGTTGTGTCCGGCAAGCTGAACTTCCGATACATTGACCGGATCTTGTTTGAGTGGAAGAAAAACGGTGTCAGGACAGTGAAGGAAGCCAGGGAATACGGTGAAAAGGTCAGAGGCAAGCGTACACAGAAAACCACTGTTTCGGATCATTCTTCCCGTGAAAAAGAGAAAAGGACATACCCTTCTTTTAACTGGCTTGACAGTGACTGATCAAAGGGGGAAATGAATCGATGCTGACAAAAAGGCAAATTGAACATGTACAAAAAACAATAGGCAAAATGTTTCCGGATGCAGAATGTGAACTCACTCACTCCAACCCTTTTGAACTGACGATTGCCGTTTTACTATCTGCACAGGCAACTGATGCCCTCGTAAACAAAGTTACGCCCGGTCTGTTTGAAAAGTATAAGGAGCCGGAAGACTTTATCCAAGTCCCTCTCGAAGAACTTGAAAATGATATTCGGAGGATCGGACTGTTCCGAAGTAAGGCGAAGAACATTAAAAAGCTTTGCCAGTCCCTCCTTGAAAATTATAACGGAGAAATTCCCCGGGAGAGAGATGAACTGGTCAAGCTTGCAGGGGTAGGGAGAAAGACGGCAAATGTCGTGGCCTCAGTCGCCTTCGGTGAGCCGGCGATAGCCGTTGACACCCATGTTGAAAGAGTAAGTAAGCGTCTTGGTATATGCAGATGGAAAGACAGTGTACTGGAAGTAGAAAAAACACTGATGAGAAAAATCCCCATTGATGAGTGGTCCGTTTCCCATCACCGCTTTATTTTCTTCGGTCGGTATCATTGTAAAGCCCAGTCCCCAAACTGCCCGGAATGTCCCCTTTTGGAACTGTGCCGGGAAGGGAAAAAAAGAATGAAAAAAAGGGGATAGAAGAGTGACGTCAGAAAATACTCCGCCAAAAATGAAAAGGACTCCCTTTTACGAGGGCAGCAGTTCCAAAGAAGCTGCCTTGTTCCATGAAGACATTACCCGAGACCTGCAGCCGTGGACTGCTCCGAAAGATTCAGTCACAAAGATACTGAAGGAGTGGAAAGAAACTGGGGAGCCTCTTATAAGAGAAGCGTTTAAAAAGCGGGATAAAGAAAAAGCCAGACCGCTAATGGTTAATTATACAGCCCGTTATATACAGGCAATGATCTGGGCAAAAGGGGAACCGGTGACTGACCTTATTCATATTGAAAGAGACATAGGTAACCTTCAGTATGCCCCGGTAAACATAGAAGAGAGACTTTCCTTTGTTATCAATACTCCTGCTCATCACCATGCTTTTATAACTCTCTCTCAGTTGTTTGATGAATCAAAAAAGAAATGGGCTGTCTACTTTTTGAAAAGTGGCAAATAAACATAAAAAAAGGTGCCTCCGTATGGGGCACCTTTTTTAATACTTTACTGATCTTGATCCTGCTCAGTGTCATCAGTATCCTCGTTATCATCAGGAGGGCTTTCTTCTTCCTCACTCTCATCATTTTCTTCTTCGCTGTCATCCTCATCCTCATCCTCATCATCAGGAGGACCGTTCCCCTGACCGGGTCCGTTCCCTTGTCCCGGACCGTTCTCCTGACCAGGACCGTCTCCGTCTTCGGAACCGTTGTCCTCATCAGAACCGTCATCATCAGGAGGACCATTACCTTCGCCGGGACCTTCTTCATCTTCATTTCCTTCTTCGATTTCATCTTCGTCTTCAAAGATTTCATCTGGAATGTCTTCTTCAATTTCCTCTTCTTCCTCAGGTATGGTTACTTCTACTGTACCCGGTTCACTGCGGAGGTCTTCATCCTCATCAGAAATGGCAGTTACCCGGATGGAATAGGTTTCACCGTATTGAGGGTTGTTGAGAATATATTGTGTGTCATCTGTAATCGCCATTGTCTCGTAATCGCCATCAGGACCACGGACTTCCAGTTCGAAGCTGAAGTCACCAGGAACATCGGTGTCAAAGCTCCAACTTGTATAAATCGCATGTTCCTCTTCATTATATTCAGCACTTACACTTGGAACCGGCAGGTCATCAGCGTCTACTTCATACTCTTCAGAGACGCTGGATGGTTCAGTTCCTTTTACGAAGTACTCATTGATAATTTGGTCTTCCGGAGTAAAGTCACTCGGAAGAAGTCCGGTATCACGTTCGATCGCGACTCTTACAACTGAATCAGGCTGATTAAAGTCCGGGGTTTCTTCACCCTCATGAACGTGCTGCATCACTTCACGGAAGAGCTGGCGTGCAATGAGGTTGGACCCGTTATCCTGTCTGATCACGCCCTCAGAAGGGGAGTTGTAGCCCGTCCAGACAGAAGCTGTATATCTCGTAGTGTATCCTGCAAACCAGGAATCCCGTACTGCTCCTACATTTTCAGGAATAGAGTGTGTCTGTCTGTCTTCCTCAGTAAAGTTGGTTGATCCGGTTTTTCCGGCAACAGGAAGTCCGGAAATGGCCGCCTGCTGCCCTGTACCGTTCTGAACAACTGATTTAAGCATGTCTGAGATCATAAACGCCGTGTAGTCTTCCATTGCCTTTTCAGGTTCAGGTGCAAGATTGATGGTACGGCCGTTGGCAAATTCCACACGCTGAACGGTATGAGGACGGTTGTATTCTCCTTCATTTCCGAAAGCAGCATACGCACCTGCAAGCTGGAGAGAGGAGATTCCCTCACTGAACCCTCCAAGGGCATAAGTTTCACCCATCGTGTCCAGTGGAATACCGAGTGATTCACCAAACGCCTTTGCTTTTGAATCGCCCACTTCGTGGAATGCTTTCAACGCCGGTACGTTTAATGACTGCGCTAAAGCATACCGCATGGATACATCGCCTGAGTAGCCGCGTCCTGCGTTCCGGATGGTCTGGTCAATAGTTTTGTATTTATATTCCTCATCACGGATCTGGTGGTACGTAGACCATTTCAGGTGCTCGATGGCCGGTCCGTAATCAAGAATAGGTTTAATTGTTGATCCGGGCTGTCTTTTTGGCTGTGTTGCCCAGTTAAATGTCCGCATTTCCTGCGTCTGCTGTCTGATACCGCCAAGAGCGGTAATCTGTCCGGTCTGAGTGTCCATCAGTGTCAGTCCGGCTTTCATTTCTTCATCAGGCCAGTTGATGTAGTCGTTTGACTGCATAACCGTTTCAACATGTTCCTGTGCGCCTGTATCAAGGTTCGTGTAAATCTTCATTCCCGAAGAGTAAATATCATTCATCTCAATACCGTCTATGTTTTCCACTTCAGAAAGGACACGGTCAAGGTATGCCTGATACGGATATGGATCGCGCTCGCTCTGCTGGAGCTGGTCTTCAACCGGAGTGTTCCTTGCTTCTTCTGCTTCTTCGGCAGTAATTTTACCGTAACGCTCCATCTGGTTAATGACGACGTTACGACGCTGTTCAGCAAGCTCCGGGTTATTAAACGGGTTGTATGCATTAGGACGCTGTGGAATACCAGCAAGAAGAGCGGCGTCTGCAACTGAAAGATCGTCTAATTCTTTGCTGAAGTAGTAATCCGCAGCTTCCACGATACCGTACCGGCCTCCGGACAGATAAATAACATTAAGGTACATTTCAAGAATCTGATCTTTTGTATATTTTTGTTCCATGCGGACAGCCAGATACTGTTCCTGAACTTTGCGTGTCAGGCGTTTGTCAAAATCAAGATACAGGTTTTTTACGACCTGCTGTGTAATGGTACTTGCCCCTTCAGCCCCGAAGCCGCTTCTTACATTGGCTACGACAGCTCCTCCGAGACGGCGCATATCAATACCAAAGTGATCGTAGAAACGAACGTCTTCAATGGAGATAATGGCATCTTTCATTCTATCGGGTACATCATCGATGTCTGCCATCCGTCTGTTCTCGGAACCGGAAAGGGTGGTTACCAGTTCGCCGTCTATATCGTAAATTTCAGGGTTGTTACTCATCATAAGTCTTTCTTCATCAAGTGGAGGGGCGCCGGCAATCATCGCTACTGCTGTGATGGCACCTGCTGTTACCATAATGATAAAAATGATCATTAATGCGGTGAGGATTTTCTTGAAGCGTGATTTCCCTCCGCCTCCGGATCCGCCTTTTTTTGTTTTATTTGGCTTTGATGTTTGCTGCATCGCTTTTTTACGTTCCTGTCTGGAGCGATATTCTTCTGACATCTTTCATCTTCCTTTCATGAACCTGTGATCAGCTTATCCACAATTTTTAAGTAATCAATTCTCGGATGAAACCCAAGAGGGATAAGGTAACCGAAATGTTCTATGTCTTTCTTTTTCATGGATTTGCGGGTATGGTCCCGTTCCTCATAAAACCTGATAAGGTGAGTTGCCTCCAGTAAAAAAACTTCATCAGTATAAGAAAATCGTAAAATTGCAAAGGCGATTCCACCTTGATCGAGAACCCGTTTCATGTGCTCAACCTGGTGGTCGTGAAAGTTTTTAAACGGAAATGACAATTTGTTTTTTGTTTCTTTTGCTTCAAAGTCGATGTGCCTTCCTTTATAAACCCCATTGTAATCTGTGGTTGAAGGTTTCTGGAAGTATGCCTCAGTCACTACGGCTGCACTGCGTGACGGGTAATGCACGTTTACAATCTGAAGCGGAGTCGGTTTTTTATGAATGACTGCAACCTGGTGGGCAAGATAATATTCGTTTGTTTCGTTAATATCCTCCTCAAGGGTCATTCCACGGTTACTGAAGCGGGCATCTTTATTGACGCTCTTCTTCGTCATTTCGTTTCGTTTCGGCTCAAATTTTCTGCCGTCAGGGTAGCGGAATGCCACGGTAATCCCCCTCCATTCAACACTTAAGTTCTCCAGCCATCACTATATATTACCATAGTTAAATCGGGAAACCATAGTCTTTGTGACTATTTTTGCGGCCATTAAACCATATTAAGAAGGGTGATGGCACATGCTTGAACAATCTGATCAAAAGATAATCAGAATGATTGAAAAGGAAACAGAAAAAGGGAATCTGGATAATATTTCACGTACCGAATTTTATCAAAAATATTATATTAGAAACCCGGAAATAAAATGGGCATACCTTGCAAGCTTCGTTTCAAGAAATGCAGGGTGGGCGATGACTGATCTTAAGAGCAGACCGTTCGCCGTTCTTCTTGACGAAAAATTAAGGAACGACCTGTTTATGACTTATGAGAGAGCCAATTGGCTGATCTTCAGCGATGCCTTTCCGCAACTTCTCATTTATCAATGGTCAAAGCGACAGGGAAAGCCTTATTTTCATTTATTGCCAAAATTCGGTGTAAGCAACTGGATTTCAGAAAAATGGCTGGAATTTTGGCAAAAAAAAGATGAAGAGAGGCTGATGATTGCTTTAATCGTTAACGAACAGCATTTGATTCAAAGGCCTGTCCTGGATCAGACCTTTTACAAAAAACAGGTGTTTAACTCAGCAGCATTCAAATGGCAGGACCGGCTTCACTTTAGTACCGTGTTGTTCCCTGATAAGAAAGGAAGACTGACCGGTTCGTCCGTTTCTGATTTTACAAAAACGGACAAACGCATTGAACTGGGGAAAAAACTGGCGTGGATTTTGTTTCATTCAGACCAAAAAGAAGAGATGGCCGATTTTCATCAATCAATTCCCCACACTGGTTCCAGGAAGGATTACCAGCGTTTTCTGAAAAGACGTTATCCTAAAACACCGATGGTAAGGTCCAGCTATCCGGTCATAACCCACCACAGGGATTTTAAGTTCGACTGGTCAATACACTTATTGAAAAATCCTGACCGTTACCTTAAACAGCTTAAACCTGTGAAGCGTTTCAACCTTACGGAATGGTACGAAGAGAAACTTCATCAAATGGAGGTCGCTGTCAGGATTGAGGAATTTTATAAATCCACAATGAAGCAAAAAGGAGACTCTTACCGGTAATCTGCCGGGAGTCTCCTTTTTCATGGTTTAGGCTCATAAACGTTTAGTTATGTGCATTACTTTTTCGTAAATCTTTTCACGTCCAGCTTCAGCGCCTGCGAGCTTGAGGTCATTTTATTCCATTTAATTAAGCCAAAAAGCGGCTTAAATTTGATGGCCTCCTTCAAATGCTTGTACTAAAGCACTCGCCGTCATGGCGAAAACCAAGTTTTCTTTATCGCTCGTGACCAAGGCGCTTGTGCATTTGTTCTTAAGTACTTGGCTGGTCGGGGCCTTCTGTTTTCTTATCACCAAAGCCTGTTTTAGACTGCTGGGCCTGGCGGTTTTTTGCCTGCTGTTTTTCCTGTGCAGGGTTTTGGGACTGTTTTTTCTGTGGCATCTCTTTCACTCCCTTCAAATAATTTCACAGTTAGTTTTGCATTCCTGAGTCGAAATCATGTGGCGCCTACACAAACATACACTTTCTTTGGCGAAAGCAAACTAGTTTTGTCAGGCATGAAGGAAGTCAAAAGGTGAAGGGAGAAAGGTATGAGCAAATGAAAGCGAGGGGGAGAAAAAATGGTTACAGCTTTCAAAACTAAAACAGTGGCGGATGAGCTTGGTGTTAACCCGACAACGGTGCAGCGGTGGATAAAGTTCTTTAAACTTGATTGTGAAGTCAATGATCTCGGGCACTATGTTCTTACAGAGGATACAGTAAAAACGCTCAAGTCTATTCACCATCAGTTAAGTGAAGGAAAAAGATTAAAAGATGTGACGGTTGAAGGCATCAGCCATAAGAAAGAAGAAACAGATTCATCCGGGATCGTCTCAAGCCAGATCTTTAATGATCGTTTCGGTCAGATTCTTGTTCATGTGGATCAGCTTGAGAAAAAGCTTTCGGAAAAGGCAGACGAGGTCGTTGAATATCAGATGCTTCAGCACAGACAGGAGATCGATGACCTTTCGGAAATGTTAAGGACAGTTGATCGGAGACTGAAGTCCTTGGAGGACAACCTTTCTGAGAAAGAGAAACAGGTCGTATATATGAATAAAGGGAAAAAGAATAATAAACCACCTAGAAAGAGAATGCTGGCAAACATTTTCTCTTTTATGGTTAAATAGCGATTTGCCTTTTCCCCCTCTTTTGTTACGATAGTGTAGGAGGTGGAAAGATGGGTTCACAACACGATAGACTTCATACCCTTACAAAACAGGTACTTGAATTAAATGTTGAAGCATTTCAGTCATTTGAACAATATGCCAAACAAAAAGAAAATGCTTCCTTTAATGATTACGTTAAACCATTTGCGGATCGTGTAAGGGAAGTGAGTGACGAGTGGCTGCCACTGGCATCACAGTACGTTACAGAAAATAAACCAAAATATATTCATTTGAAACAGATTGAAGCAGCTCACGAGAACATCAATATTACTGCAGTAACGTGTTTTCAGGCTGATACGAAAAAGAAGCGGTTTATCGAGACGAATAAATCAATTCGTTATACGGCAGAAGCGTTAAAAACGGATATTGAAAAAAGAGGCGATTCATAAGGCCGCACTATTCCTTATGAGTCGCCTTTTTACGCATTGTGCAAGCTGATATTTTCTTATCAAAAACGTAACGGGTGATTTTCCCGTATATGCACGTATAGAGCCAAGCCATTGCCGGTATGATTTGGCACCTTTAAAACACCCTCATTTTTATTTCATAGGGCGGGTTAAAGGTCATTGTTGACCATAAACAATGTTGATTGCAGCGAATCGTCGACACTTCTGCGGGAGCTATGAACGTTTACTTACGAATCAGCTTCGGGTTGCTTCGACACAGAAAGCTGCGTATAACTGGCAGAGTAAGAAACAGGGGTTCTGTTTGTGCAACGAAACGCCTCTACGGAAGGGAGTACGATGAGCGTAAATTAACACCTGAGTTTAACAGAGCTATTTCAAAAACTGCAACGTAGCACTGGGCTGTTTTTTTCGCTATACTTGACACTGGAACTGAAAGAAAAGAGAAAGAGGGACGTTATTTTGCAAAAAAGGTTTATTACACTGACTCTCACATTAATCTTAATTGGTTTGATTGCAGCCTGTGACGACCCGGAGTGGTCTGAATCAAATGAGGAAACAGCTCTTAAGGTAGAGGAATTTATGAGATCTTTTAAAGACGCCTGGTATGAAAGCCTGACCAGTCAGTCCTTTCGTCCAATTGAAGAATACCTTTATCCAAATTCACAGTTTTTCCATATGAAACGAAGAACACATCAGCAGTATTCTACACAGAGGGTCATCGAGGAGACGGTACGTTTGGATATTTCAGAGGTTGAAGAGACTGAAGATGGAGAGATACGCGTTACTGTTGAGGAAGAAATTGAGCAATCTGGCGGGCAGACGGGAGTGGAAGAGAGAATCCGCACCTATTACCTTCATCCATACCAGGACACGTACCGCGTTACATCGATGGAACGGCATAGTGAAGAATAAGAAAGAGGTTGACCCAAAAGGTAAAAACCACCTTTTGAGTCAACCTCGAAGCCATTGTAATTTATTTTATTCTTTTGAAACGGCCTCTGAAGCACGGAAAGAACGATTCCCGCGGCTACTTTTGGATTGCAGAGTTGCCCTCTTTAACATGTCTGTGAGGAAGCTGCCATCTATACTGAACGCTAAGCATTCGGAGAGTAACAATTGCAAAAGCCAGCAAAAGCAGCTGCCAAGTGGTTGCTGCAATTCCAAGACCAATAACAAGCCCCCCGAGAATTGCCCATAAAACATAGATGTCACTTCTGAATACGAGTGGTTTTCTCCCGGCAAGTATATCCCGGATAATACCACCTCCGGTTCCTGTCAGAACAGCTGCAACGATGATTGCACTTAACGGAAGCTCCATCCCTTTTGCGAACAGAGCCCCTTGAATGGCGAATGCTGCCAATCCGATTGCATCAAAAAACATTCCCCATTTCAGCCATTTATTTATCCAGATAGGTGTTATAAAGGCGAAGGTCATAACAATAAGGGCTATCGTAAACAGGGTTCCCTGTTCCCACAGAGCAGTAACAGGCAGCCCGATAAGCAGGTTGCGGACCGCGCCGCCCCCAAATGCAGTAACAAGCCCCAATATATAAATCCCCATAATGTCATAATCTTCTTCCATTGCTACGATTACGCCACTCAGAGCAAAAGCAATTGTACCGATTACGTTAAATAAATCCCATGTCAAATCGTTTCATCCTTTCTGTCCTAAAATAAAGTATCACGTTTATCAACATGTGCCAAGCAATTTTTATTCTGTCGGATAAAACGAATGGGAAGGAAAAATAATAGGTACAAGACAGAAGGCAGAGGAGCAGAAAACTTGACGAATTATAATCAGATGGACCAATTCATTACAGAAATAAGAACAGTGATGGAAGAAGCGGAAACCCAGCTTGATAACTCCAGGAGAGTAAATCCCGGTGATCCGGCAGATTTTGCAGATGCCCAGAGGCACCTTCAGGAAGTTCACCTTGAACTCGAGAAGATGATCAGAAGTGCAAACCCTGAGCAGCGTGATCAGCTGATAAGGGTAGAACAGCAGATCCATCAATTACAAAACAGGATGATACTGGGAATGTAGGGAATAAGATTGTTTTCGCAAAAAGGAAGTAACAGCATAAGTAACGGGACTTCATCAAAACTGCGAGAGCAAAGGGTACATTAAAGTTTCAGTAAATACGAAAAACAAAGAGGCGACTGATAAGGTATAAATTGCCACCTTATGAGTCGCCTCTTTTTCATTGATGTAACCTTAGCAGATGTAGGCTGAACCCACGATTACAAGGAGAATGAAAAGCACAACAATCAGTGCAAACCCATTGTAGTATCCAGACATGAAACAACCCCTCCTTTGTTTCATTAGTTAGGTGTTCATTTACAACATATGTATAAGAGACAAAAGTGTATAGGCTGTTTACCTCCATTGTGTAAAGAGGAAGTTCCATAGTCATCAAGTTAAGGTGTGGCTCTATTTTCAAAAGCTGAAGGTTTCAGGATGTAGCCGGAATGTCCTTCGCTTTCCGTGGTGGTCCGGTGAGCCTCCTCACTTCGATTCGGGGTCTCACCTTGGCCCCGACTACCACAGGAGTCTCGGCTATTCCGGCTGCATCCTCTTTCATGTTCAACATAAAAAGCGTATATCATGAGGTCGCTTAATGTTTTTCACATGCGGGTATCCTCCGTTTACAAAAATTGTTTCTACACCTGATCTTTATTCTATATATTCATTCGTTGGCAGATTGAATTGATGTTTAAAACATGTAAATCAGATTATGAAATTCATAAGGTGAAAAACAACAAAAAAGGAGCGCTTTGAATGTCACCTGTATGGCCAACTCATCGCTCTTTTAATCTCCAGTATGATTACATTTGAGGGGCGTAGTGCGTTGTTTGAGAGGGAAGAGATTGAAATCAGTCAGATGAAATGCATGAAAGAGTTTCGTGAAAGTGCAGAAGAGTTCTTTCGACCATGTACATCACCAAATGATGCGATTCGCAGTCGATGTAGAAAGTGTAAAAAGAAGATAAGAGAAACACCAATTGCGATTTTGAAAAACACGATTAAAAAGAAAGAAGACAACTTGTCTCGTGTGAATCCTTTTTGATAAAGAGAAATGGAGCGAAAGGCGGCGACTCCAGCAACGAGCGTTTACATCACGAATAATCATCGAGTTGCTTCGACGCAAATACTTCGAAGCATACGCTAGTAGAGGAAGAAGCAGGAAAAACCCACCCGAAGACCCCAGGACGCTTTTCCCGAGGAGACTGAGACGATGCCCGCGGAAAGCGTCCGCCTGTAGCGGAATTCATCCTTGTTCAAAAAATCTTCCGAAAGGAAGCTTCCATGTGTGAATGTAGGAGCGTTCCTAAGGATTCCGTAAAGAAAAAGAGAAGAAGCCGCCAAGTTTTGCTCAACTTGACGGCTATGGAGGAAGTTCTTTTATCTGCACTGTATCTAAAGGTACTGTTATAATAAAAGAAAACAGAGGAGGAGTTTTATGCGCGCACTGATTGTCATTGATTATACTTATGATTTCGTGGCAGACGAGGGCCGCCTGACGTGCGGAAGGCCCGGACAGTCCATAGAAAACAGAATCACATCGTTAACCGAACAATACCTCACAAACGGGGATCTCGTTGTCATGGCAGTTGATGTACATGATGAAAATGATACTTTACATCCTGAAAATAAACTTTTCCCGCCTCATAACATTAGAGGGACAAAAGGGAGAAAATTATACGGACAACTGGGTGAAATGTATGACAGGCTTATTAAAAACGAGAACCATAATCTTATGTGGATGGATAAAACGAGGTACAGTGCTTTTACCGGAACCGATCTTGATTTAAAGCTTGGCGAAAGAGCCATAAAAGAAGTACATCTCGCCGGTGTATGTACCGATATTTGTGTTCTCCATACTGCGGTGGACGCTTATAACAAAGGTTTTCGCATTGTCATCCATCAGGATGCTGTACAAAGCTTTAATCAGGCGGGGCACGAATGGGCTCTCGGTCATTTTAAAAATGTACTCGGTGCAGAGGTACTTGAAAATTCACAACCGGTAAACGAATAAGGAGAGGGTTGCTCATAAGATGAGCAGCCCTCTTCTTTAAATGATTTGGTGTTTAACAAAATTTGTCGTCACTTTTGGGGTTTTTGAGTCCAAACAAAGGACGGATAAACAATGCAACGTAGGTACCCAGCATAGCAAAGATCATCCATACCCAGCCGTGAACGCTGAATGAAGCAATACCCCCGAAGTAAGCACCGATGTTACAGCCGAATGCCAGTCTTGCACCATATCCCATTAAAAGTCCGCCTGTAATGGAGGCCATAGCAAGCTTAAATGGAATATTCTTTGCAAAGCTGAACATCCCTCCCGCGGCAGCAGCCATAAAGGCACCGGCCATTACCCCAAAGTTCATCACGCTGGTGGAATCATGGAAGACCGACTGCTCAAGCTGTTGTGCGTTTTCACCTGACCAGTAACCCCACTGTGTCACATCAATACCGATAAGCTGAGCTGCTTTTGATCCCCAAAGAGCAAAGGCACCCGTAATACCCCAAGGCTGGCCTCGTACCATAAGTGTAAGGGCATTGAAAAGTGCAAGAACAATAGCTGCAACCCAGATCGGCCATGCGCCGCGGATGATACGCTTCCAGCCGCTGGTGGTTGGAAGGACCGCCATTGAAGGGGGACGGCGTTTTTTCCTGACAACATAAGTGAGGAAGATAATACCTCCAAAAATAATCATCTGCAGAATCCATGCACCAAGATAGCCGAGTCCTGTATCTTCGGCAAGGCTGATGGGAGCAAGAGTTGGCATATCTTCCGTCCAGAATGCAAAATGCCATGCACCGATAACAGAGCCGACAATAAAACTAATGAGTACGAGAATCATGGAAGATCGTCCGCCGCCGATCGAGTAAAGTGTACCGGAAGCACATCCGTTTCCAAGTTGCATCCCGATTCCAAATAGAAACGATCCCACAATTACACTTGTACCAACAGGGGACACGAACCCTTGAGGATCCGCCCCGAAAAATCCGATACCAAAATGAAGAATTGGAGCAAACAGTGTTATAGCTACAGCGAGCATAAGCATATGAGCACGAAGAGCCTGACCGTTACCGACAGCCATAAACCGCCTGAATGCTGAAGTGAATCCGAAACGTGCGTGAAATAATGTGTAGCCGAATATCAGGCCAAAGGTTAACAAGATTACCATATCAAGCCCTGAGACCATATAACTCACGAGAGCGAGTAGTACAAACGCTCCGGCGCCAAGAACAAAATTTCCTTTTTGCATAGGGGGCAAAGGGGTTGTTAACGGTGTTTCTGTTGAAGATTTATAATTTACATTACTCACTTAATCACCTCGTTATTAATCCCTATAAGTACTATCGGGATTGTAGTCTTTTTGTATAATAACTTATGATGAACGCTTTGTAAAACCTTATGCGTTAAATGGAAAATGTATCATACTTGTTGTTTTTCTTTTAAGGCGAATCGTTCCGGAGCTGGCAATGACCAGTCTTGATCCTCTCCGAAAAATTATAACTGTGATAAATAAAAAAGATTTCTATAAAGTAATGGTTAAATCATGGTCAAAGCGGGAAAAAAACAAATCAAAGGAGGCGTTACATATGGAAGATTTGAGAATGATAAAAAGAAAACTAAAAGACTTTACCCACCAGGGCTCGGAAGTGAAAAATGAATTCAGAAGACTGGATGATGAAAGTAAGAGTGAATTCCTGAGAGGGTATGAAAATGAACAGGATTTTGAGTCACTGATCAATTCTCTCATGAACTGGATGGATGAGCAGGCGAAAAGATAGATTGGAGAAGGGTGTAGGAACTGTGTTCCTGGAGAAAGACACCCTTCTTTTCTTTTGTTAAGATGGAGAAAAGAAGACAGAGGAGTGGTGATTAAATGAAGTTTATTGATATTACACAGACACTTAGAGAAAATATGAACGTCTGGCCTGGAGACACTGCGTTCAGCTACGAACCAATGCTGGAAACGAAAAAAGGTGACAGTGTAAACGTAGGCAGAATCACCATGAGTTCACATACAGGAACCCACATTGATGCTCCTTTTCACGTGAATGGAGAGGAAAAAACCATGGATGAACTTTCATTGGATCTGTTTACCGGAGAGGCCATGGTCATTGAACTTGACAATATAAAGACAATCGATCCGTCGTACATAGAGTCCATCCCTTTAAATGGGGTAAAAAAAGTTCTCTTCAAAACAACTTCACGTCCGGGCGGTCATTCTTACGAGGACTACCCTGAAGTAGCTCCGGCGTTGGCTGACTTTCTGAAACAAGCAGGAGTTCACATGATCGGGGTAGACTTTCCTTCAGTTGACCCCCTTACGTCAAAAGAATTGAAGGCTCATCATGCCTTGAACAAGGCAGGTATTATCATTTTAGAGGGTCTTGATCTGAGTCAGGCTGATCAGGGGAGATATGAATTATTTTGCTTCCCTCTGAAACTTAAGCATGGGGACGGGAGTCCGGTTAGAGCTGTACTAAAGCAGCTTCGTTAAAGGTTGGTGTTAATACTGGACCGGTCAATAAAGAAAGGCAGGAGAATTAAGGTTGATTGAATGCAGTAATGAAGAGAATTTAATCAAAGGGATTGAACAAAATAAAGCTATCGTTTACTTTTATACACCTATGTGCGGCACGTGTGCTCTTGCAAACCGGTTTCTTGAAATGACAGAGCCCCTTGTAGAGGAAAACATTACGATTTACAAAAGCAACATTGCCTTCTTTCCAACCATTTCAAGAGCATTTAAAGTGGAGAGCGTTCCATGTGCTGTTTTTATAGAAGATGGAAAACCAGTAGAAAAAATGTATGCATTTCAATCGGTTACAAATGTGTATGAGCAGATCCGGTTGTTCTCAAATAGGAGGGATACATCATGAAAGCACCTGAACTAAATGTATATAACCCCGAGACAAACGACGCAATTATATTAAAGGATTATGAGGGAAAAGCTTTACTCCTTACATTCTGGGTGTCCTGGTGTCCAGACTCAAAGCGGGACTTCCCAAACAAAGAGCAGTTATACAAAGCCATGGAAACCAAAGAGCTTGATCTGCTCATGGTGAATGTAAAAGGGAGGGAAGGTGAACCTGATGCAGGTATGCGTTATTATGAAGAGAACGGCTTTACGGTTCCTATGGGGGTTGATAATGGAACGAAAACCTATGATTCATACAGGTGTATGAGTGTTCCAACGACCTTTCTATTGAATAAAAATCATGAGATTGCAGCCAGCTTTAATGACAAAGCAACGTTTCAGGATATATTAACGAGTCTCAGCAGAGTACTTTAATAACGAAGGCTCATAGCTTGGGCCTTTACATGCTCTGTGATAGGATTTAAAGAGGATGAATTTGAGAGGAGTGGACACATATGAGAATTAAGGATATTGAACCTACACCCAGCCCGAATACAATGAAACTGACTCTTACAGAATCATTGCCACAGGGGAAGAGTAACAATTATACACCTAAGAATATCGAAGGCGCCCCTCAGTTTGTTAAGGAACTTTTTGAAATTGAAGGCGTAAAGGGGGTTTACCATGTTGCCGACTTTATCGCGGTTGAACGAAACGGGAAAGTGGACTGGCAGCTGATTCTTCCAAAAGTGAGGGAAGTTTTCGGGGAAGAGGGGCAGGTTACCGGCGGACAGGAAATGCAGCTCGATGAACATTTCGGGGAAGTCAGCGTTGCAGTACAGATGTTTAAAGGCATTCCAATGCAGGTGAAAGCAACGGCCGGGGATGAAGAAGTACGGGAAGGTTTGCCGGAAGCATTTCAAACAGCGGTTGCTGATGCTCAGCTGCCGGATGACAACGTTGTGTTTCAGCGTAAATGGGCTGAGCAAAAACCCCGCTATGGTGATGTAAAAGAAGTGGCGAAGGAAGTTGTGGAGGAACTCGAAGCGGCTTACACGGATGCCAGGCTCGAGAAGCTTGTAAAGGCTGCTAAAAATCCAACTCCGGCAGGCACGGTGAAAAAGAAAGAGTGGATTACGGTTACTCCTGAGATGATGGACGAGCCTGACTGGAGAAAACGGTTTGAATACTTTGAGCAGATGAATCCAACGATTGACGATCTTCCGGTAATTGAGAAAGCGTTGGACGATGAAAAAGCATCCATAAGAAGACTGGCAACGGTGTATCTTGGAATGATTGAAGATGAGAAGGTACTTCCACTGCTGGAAAAAGCACTTCAGGATAAGTCTGTAACAGTTAGACGAACTGCAGGGGACTGCATGTCGGATATTGGCAGTGCAAAAGCTATTCCGGCAATGATCGAATCTCTTAAAGATAAGAATAAGCTCGTTCGCTGGCGTGCTGCCATGTTTCTATATGAAGTAGGAGACGAGCGTGCTATCGAAGTATTAAAAGACGCACAGGAAGACCCGGAATTTGAAGTAAGCATGCAGGTGAAACTTGCACTTGCCCGTATAGAAGGCGGGGAGGAAGCAAAAGGATCTGTCTGGAAACAGATGACGGACACGATTCAAAAAGGTTAATTTTTTCTGTTGCAATGAGCACACCTCTGCCGGCTCTGTTAAGCCTCGCCGGCAGCGGGCTGTGGCATTGCTTTTTTGATGCATATTCACTTGAACGTGCAAAAAAGCTTATGATAGGATAGAATTGGTAAATCATCCGTATGTAAAGGAGCATGACAATGACAAGACAGGAACTGATTACAGAACTGGAAGAAAAAAAATACACAGAAATTCTGGAACTAATTGAAGATGCGGAAAAGGGCCGTATTGATGAACTGGAACTTGCCGAATCACTCGGTCTTTTGTACGACACAAGGCTGAATGATGCAGTCATTGCTTATCTTAAAGAGCAAGGCGTAGAGATCATCTACGTAAATGAAGATACGCCGTTGGAAGAGGAGTAGGGCCATTGAACGAATACGAACCAAGGACTGTTCCGGATCAGAAGATTGCACCAGGTGCTCTTACGGTATGGCGTATTGCCTCGCTGATTGAGCTATTATTGTTTGCCCTTGTTCCATTCGCTTACTGGTGGCTGTCTGCTACATTTGCCTTTTTACCGTTTTGGATTATCTTTCTCATTATAGGAGCATGGGTATTGTACGGTGTGTTCAATGTTATTCTGCTGCCCAAATGGCAGTGGAAACGCTGGCGGTACAAGATATATGAAAATGAAATTGAATTGTTGTATGGTGTACTCGTTATCAGAAGAGTTATCATTCCGATGATCCGGGTGCAGCACGTGGATACTGAGCAAGGGCCGCTCCTTAGAAAGTATGGACTTTCTTCGGTTAAAATTTCGACAGCAGCAACTGTTCATGAGATCCCGGCTCTTGAGGAATCAAAAGCTGACTATGTACGGGACCACATTGCCCGCCTTGCAAGGGAAGCGGATCCAGATGAGTGATTTTAAAAGACAGCACCCCATTTCAATTTTTGTTTCCTTTTTCGGTAATCTTAAGCAGATGATCATTACGTTGATTGTCTTGTTTTTTTTCGGCTCATCCCAGACCCGTGGACCATGGTTTTATTTCCTCGTGCTGGGGGCTTTGCTCGTCTTTTCGTTTTTATCGGGATTTTTGCACTGGCTTACATTCCGTTACCGCCTCGATGAACAGGAATTGCATATCCGCCAAGGCCTCATATTTCGTAAAAAACGCTATATCCATCAGGACAGAGTACAAAGCATTGATTTAAATGCCAAGCTGATTCAGCGGATGTTTAACCTCGTGGAAGTCAGGATTGAAACCGCAGGCGGGGGAGATGAACCGGAATTTCGGATTATTGCTTTAAATAAAGAAGAAGCGAATGATATCCGGAATGAATTGTTGTACGGAAAGAAAAAACGTGAAACCGAAGCCCCTGATTCAGATGGAAATTCGGTTCTGTCTGAAGAGGAGATTGACGAGGAAACCGTCAGCAAAGAACCTGACTATACGTGGAAATTATCCACAAAGCGTTTGATTACTGCTGCTTTGACCTCCAGCGGAATAGGAGTAGCCGCAACTTTTGTAGCGGCGTTGTTTTCACAGGTTCAGCAGTTTATACCGGAAACCTGGTATGAAACAGCCATTGGGTTTGTCGTTGAATCATCTGTCTTGTTTATTCTGTCATTTTTGATTCTTGTTCTGGTTATTGCATGGCTGATAAGAATTGTGAGTACGGTATTAAAATACGGAAACTTCAGTATTGAAAAGACAGGAAATGACATTGTGATTGCAAGAGGACTTCTGGAGAGAAGGCAGTTAACACTGAACAGACGAAGAATTACAGCTGTCAGGCTCGTTCAGAATGTCCTGAGACAACCGTTTGGGTATACCTCTGTATACGTTGAGAGTGCAGGGGGAGGAACGAAGGATGAAGATCTTTCAACCATTTTAATTCCATTGTGTAAAGAAACAGAGGTCAAAGCGCATCTGGAAAAAATTGTGCCCGATTTTGCTTTTGAAAGACCACTGACGGGCCTTCCTAAAAAAAGCATGAAAAGGTACATGGTCCGCCTCACAGTTCCGGCAGTGATTGCGGCTTCAGCCATTACGTACTTTTTTGATTATGGTGCCTACAGTTTTGCTGCTATTATTGTGGCCCTTTTAATGGGATACTGGCAGTATAAAGACGCGGGAATTGGTGTAAACGAACGCTTTCTGTGGATGCGGATGAGAAAGTTTGCAAGAACTACCGTAATCGTACCTAAAAAACGAATTCAGACCGTAGAAGTAACAAGCAATCCACTTCAGCGCCTCAATCAGCTGACTACACTTGAAGTATCTATTCTTACGAGTATTACGGGAAAGACATTCTCCTTAAGACATCTTTCTAAACAGCAGTCCATGAATTACTATATGTGGTATTCGTATGAACACTCAACCAAATATAATGAAGAAACAAAAAGTTAAATAGGAGCGTAATATTATAAGGGTTCAGCCGGAGTGTCCTTCGCTTTTCGCGGAGGTGCCGGCGAGCCTCCAACAACCGCCATGAATCTTCCGAACATTCCGGCTGCATCTCTTCTCATTTACAATATAACCAGATTAAAAACAGGAAGTGAGAAGCGCATCCTTCAGTATGTGTAAGTGGCTCTTAGCCATTCCTTACCTAAAGATTGGGAGACGACACCAGCAGAACATCCTGCTGGTTGTTTCTACGCATACGCTTCGAAGGTTATGCCAGTAGAGGAAGAAGCAGGAATAACCCGTGGTAAGTCTGCCTGGAGCGTTCTGGTAAAATGCAAAACGTTGCTAATGCATTCTAACTGATAGGAAAGAAAAATTATGGGATATACCGCAGGCATGAGTCAAAAACAGCGCAAAAAAAGAGATGACGATACAGGGCCGGTTGAGCCTTTCGTCATCTTTTTTTGATGTTAAATCAGTCCTTGGAAAGCTGTGTAGCATAGGTTGTGATTAACCGTTCACCAGTATCTGATGTAAATTCAAACCGGTCGTAAGCGATGTCCGGTTCTTCCTCAAGAATCTCACGTTCATAATGGTGCTGGATCATATACTGGTGTTTTTCTGTTGAGTAGGAGATAAAATTAACACCTTTAAATGTCGCCTGTTCGACAGTGCTCAATAGCTGAATAAGAAGGGAGTTATGGCAGTAAACACTGTTTTCATGGAAAATACCGAGCTTTCTAAGCCCACGCTCCAATGCGTGGAGAGCCGGTTTATCAAGCTCATTAATAAGAATCCGGTAAGGATCAAATTGGGATTTATTCAGTCTCAGGCGATCGCCGTGTGACAGATCCACCTGTTTTCCGTTTTCCAGTTCAAAGGTTGGACCTGAAATGTTATGTGCCCGTTTCCACTTATCTTTAACCTTGATCTCAAATTCAAAAGGACAGCCGTCGAGAGAAAGAGCTTCTTGTTTCTCTTCGTCGTATACATAATAGTGGCGTGCTTTTTTCACAAGACTGTAGTATACGAAAACGTCTCTGTAAAGGAGATGATCGGCTTTTCTGCGCTTTAATTCCTGGTGAATCATGGCAAGGACAGATTCGTTGTTTTCTTTTTGATCATCTACTTCGTTCCACATACCTGCCAGCGCGTAATTTACAGACTCCTTGTAAGAGTGTGGAAAGTCCTGTTTTAAAGGCGATATTTTGTTTCCGGTACAAAAAACTTTCTCTCCTTCAGAATACAAAGGGGCAGGGAGTTGATCCGACTCGATGTTAATCTCGGGATAGAGCAAAATACCGGATATTTTTACAATGCCACTCCATATTTTCTTAGGTTTGGTTTCAATTTGTTCCAAAAGACCTACATACCGTCCATTTTTACCTTCATTAATAATCACATGCTTTCCAGCATAAGATCTGGCTGTTTGTCGATCCATGTTCATCCCCACTTTAAAGAGTATATTTCCATTATTTTGGATGGACCTTATTCACTCCATTATAATATACTTTTGTCGTAAAAAAAAACAACTTGAGTATGGATTACTGTCTGCTTTTCCGCTTGTAATAGTCGAGAATACCCATAGAACCAATGAGTAAATCAAGTTCTATAGATTTATATGCCTCATCCGGTATATCATCAGTGAAATTCTGTAAATACTCTTTAACCTTACTGAATAGAGCGTCTTTCAGCTGTTCATGAGTACCGTCCTGAAGGAAGTGCTCATGCCCTGTTTCCATAAATAAAGGCAGCCAGTATGTGATCTGACTGTACACTGCACCGGGGTCTTCTCCGAGTCCGAAGTGACCAAAAGCAATCCGCCGTGGTCCCACCTTTTGAACAAGCTCCATGGATGCAAGCATACAGTCGGGGTCGAACTGATTGGGGGATGCTGAGGGAAGAACAAGTTCAATTCCGGTTCTTTTTAAGGAAGGGTAAATGACGCCAAGTGTGTCCCCGGAATAAAATATTCCACTCTTTTCATCAAATATACCAATATGATGGTTTGCGTGACCTGGGGTTTCAAAAAATGTAAGGGCTGCATCTCTCCCGATTGAAAGTGTTGAATTGTGCCGTGCAACCTTAATCACATCCGTGTCCACTGGAAGTACAGGATCAAATAAACGGTCAAATTCATCTTTATAAACCATCTTGGCACCCTGGATAAGCCGTCGTGGTTCACAGAGGTGACGTGCCCCCTTTTTGTGAACGTAAACAGTAGCATATGGACATTCCTGAAGTAAAAGACCTAATCCGCCGGAGTGATCCAGGTGAATATGAGTAACAATAATATTTTTTATGTCTTTTGACTCAAACCCGAGGTGAGAAAGTCCTTCTTTAATAAACGGGACAGACAGCGACGGTCCTGTTTCTATCAGTGTCAGATCCCTCTCGGCTAGTACATAAGAACCGGTCCTTTCTGCCATACCTAAATCGAAGCCGTCAATAAGATATCGATCTTTGTCGAGTGTTAGAATGTGTTGTAACAAGGATTTACCTCCTTTCCTTTAATTGGGTGTAGCTATATTTTAATTCTTCGTAATATAACTGTAAACCGTGTATTACTGAAATGTAATTGATAGTTAGGTCGAAGGTCCACTGAATTTGTAAAAAAAACTCGTTAAGATATGAAAATGACCCCTAAAAATAATCTGGAATGGTCGAATACATATGAATACGCACAAGCGAGGTGCTAGTGGTGCTTAAGCGCTTAACGATTGATACAAATAAACCTTTCGATATAAACGAGACAGTAATGGAAATTCAGCGCGGTAACGTCAGACTGGAAAATGATTTGATTGAACAGTATATTCCCTTTATAAGAAAAACAACCGCCAAAGTCTGTAAGAGGTATATTAATACATCTGAAGATGATGAGTATTCGATTGCCCTCATTGCTTTTAACGAAGCCATACATCAATATTCCCCTGATAAAGGCAGTTCCTTTCTTTCGTTTGCAAGTCTTGTAATCAGAAGAAGGGTGATTGATTTTATCAGGCAGGAACAGCGGCGAAAAATACCCCTGTCTATTGATTACCACGATGATGATAATGAAAACATGGAGAATGTTGCTGAAATTCATGCGTCATTCCACGAATATCATGAAAAACAGGAGAGAGAGTACCGAAGAGAGGAAATCCTCCACCTTAATGAGCAGTTAAAAGCTTTTAAGATTTCCCTGTCCGATGTAGCGAAGCAATGCCCGAAGCATCAGGATGCACGTGAGAACATGGTCAAGATTGCGAAAACCGTAGTTGAAATTGAAGGATTACGATCAACTTTGATGACGAAAAAGCGTCTGCCCATCAAAGAACTCACTAAACATATTACTATGAGCCGGAAAACAATAGAGAGAAACCGGAAATATATTATAGCGGTATCCCTTGTTTTAATGGAGGATTATCGTTATTTAAAGGATTATCTTAAGGAGTGGTTAGGGTGAAAAAAGGGGTCGTCATGGAGAAGCATAAACGATTCATGATCGTTTTAACGAAAGAAGGAGAGTTCGTTAAAGCTAAACGGTCAGCTGGTGCCAGAATAGGTGAAGAAGTGCCCTATAAACCGGCGAATACGTTTCTTGTTTCGATGCTTTATGAACATAAATCCATGACACTGCCTGTGGCGGCTGTTTTGTGCTTTATCGTCTTTTTTGCACTGCCTTTCCCGGATGATGAAAGAGCATATGGTGTCGTTGCTTTTGATATTAATCCCAGTATCGGAATCACCCTTGACCGGAAATACGAAGTTGTTGATTTGATTTATTATAATGAAGACGGGAAAAAAATACTGGACGAACTGCACCCCGGGGATTATATAGGGGAATCCTTTGACATAGCAGCGTATCTAATTTTAAAAGAGAGCAAAGCTCATGGATACCTGGAGGAAGAAAATAGTATATACATATCCACCTCTACTGTGTTTTACGAAGACCAGAAGTGGCTTGCCAGATACGAAGGCTGGACCACATCCATAAAAGAAGAATACTCCATAAATATTATCTCTTTACTGATTGATCAGTCTACCTTGGAAGAAGCGAAAGCGAGAGCTGTTTCACCAGGGAAGATTGCCTTGTCCCATACATACGATTTTGAGCTGGCCGAGGTCGAGGAGCTGAGAAGTTTTTCAATGAGTCAGCTCGTATCCGAAGCAGGCCCGGAAATGTCAGATATACTTCACAGCGGTTCCGGTGAACAGGACATGGATGAAGTCACCCTCTCTTCAAAACAGGAACAGGAAGAAGAAAGTCCTTCATCTGTAACGGAGAAAACTGAAGAGAACAAAGAAGCAGGATCTGGATCATCTCAGGTCTCTAACAGTGAAAGCGATATTGATGAGGAAGCACCGGTAGATAATATAACCGACGAAGACTCTGAGCCGGAAGAAAAACCTGCTGATTATAAAGACGAAAAAAAACAGACTAAGAAGAGTAACGAAAAGAAAGATAAAGATAAAGAAGAGAAAAAAGAAAAAAATGAGAAAAAAGGTCATTCTGAAAAAAATGACACTCGCGGTAAGGGGAAGAAACAAGAAGGTAACGCACAACGGAGAAAAGGGTGCTCTCCTCCTGGTTTAGCAGACAAAGAGGAGGGACACCCCTCCGGTAATGGCAGGAAGAACTGTGATTCCCCGGATAAATAACGTATATTAAAACACATAAAGATAATCAAACGTTACGATAATTAAATAAAGCTGCTCAAAGGTTGATACTTTGAGCAGCTTTTTTCATTTATTTTCATCATAACGCATTTTATTGACTCTGAGCAGATGATTCAGTCTTTCCATCCGGTTGTGGTCGAGTGAGGACGCAATTTTGCCTACGAACCGGTTCATTTTTTCAAGTGCGTGAATGACATCCTCTTCCATTTCCTTCTTCTGGGAGGGGGTCAAGCTTTGGTAAGTGTCAAGGAGGTCGGGGATTTCTTTTATGAGCATCCGCTTGAGCTGGTGGCGCTCTTCTACATCAAGAAGGTTAAACTCTTCAAGACACCGTTTCAAACTGGCGCTGACATTTGAAAAAACAGATGTAATTGAATTGTTCAGGTTTGCGTAACGCCTTTCAAGCTGCTTTAATTCCGCATTCAGCGTACTTTTCTCATCCGGTTCGTTATGATGAGCTCTTTGAAGCTCGACGGTTTCCTCACTCTCGTTTTGAGGAAGGAGGTTCTGGCCGGACAAGGAGCTGTCAAGCATATGAAGGTGAGTAAATACAGGTCTGAACAATGGGTGATGCTTTACATTTCGTACGATGTTACGACCGTCTGTATGAAAGTAGATGGTAGCATCTATGCATTTGCCGAGCCCTTTTTCTGCTTTGACTGATTTTCTGTAAATTGTAATATAAATGCGTTTTTTTATTAAAGCCTGGGAACGCTTGGTATCGTGCATTTCAAGGTGAAGCTTCTTCGGTTTGATTTTCACTTTCAGCAGGAACCCTTTGATTTTACGTTTAAATGTTTTATTGAGCCTCGGAAGTTCCGACAGGGAAGCCAGATCGGAAAGGAACTCCTCAGTTTCGTGAACCATGAGGCTGGTAGCATCTTCCTCAATCCTGGGCTCGTGCAACGGTTTCATATAGTTTGGCAGAAAGGGCTGTATCCATTCCTGATGGAGAAGCTTTTCTTTGAAGGTCATTAGTTTCACCTGCCTGTATCCCCAACTGAAATCGGGGCGTTAATTTAAGAGCTTCTTTTCCATTTTTGTATTCAGTTCATCCATCTCTGTGATGAACTGTTTACTCGATTCGATAATCCGTTCGTTTGACTGCTCGGTCATTTCAATCGCTGCATATACATCCTCGTAAGCCTTTTTGAATGTTTCAATTGCAACAGACGGTTTTTCGAGGGTTTTAAGGGTTTCTTCTGTATTGGATTTCAAGAGCGATGCGTTCGATAGAAGCATTGCTTCCGTTGATTCATTTACATTTTGAACCGCATCAATGACCTTTTTCTGATTCCCGAGTGCAAGCTGAATGGAAGCTGTAACGGTGACGATGTTTTTCGTCATGGTAATAGCGTTAAATATAGCTTCTTCGAGTTTTTCGTTATTCTCGGCAATAATATCAACAGAAGCAAGAGACTGCTGAAGAACAAGTACAGCTTGCTGCATGTTTTTAACGCGGGAGAGGACTTTCTGCTGTCCTTTTTGTATCGGGACCGGATCGTTTTGCCATTCTTCTTTTTTCATCTCTTCTTCAAGCATTATGTTAAGCTCTTTCCCCATGACGATCTGTTCTTCAAGAGAAGCCATCCGCTCTTTCGCTACAACCTTAAGTTGCTGAAGCATTACAGTATCTTCCTGAAGCTTATCTTTACCGTGGAGAAGTGCTTCAATGATTGTTTCTACCTCTGATTCAATTGTTTGGTACTTTTTCGCGTACTTATCGAGAGGGCTTTTACGGACGATTTTGTTTACGAGTTTTTCCCATTTTCCTTGTTTTAAGTAATTTGGTTCCAGGTCCGCAACTACTTCTTTCAGC
Organism: Alteribacter keqinensis; assembly: GCF_003710255.1. Classification (NCBI taxonomy): domain Bacteria; kingdom Bacillati; phylum Bacillota; class Bacilli; order Caryophanales; family Bacillaceae; genus Alteribacter; species Alteribacter keqinensis. The sequence goes on from NZ_RHIB01000001.1 coordinate 888,687, forward strand.
TTGGTCAGCTGTTCCGGCAGCTCATGATTCGGGTCGTTCATCATGTCGCTTACCGGTCTTTTCAGTGCTTCGAGAGATTCACCGGCCTTTTCCTGCTCTTCTGTTCCAATCCTGCCGATCGTTTCAAGAATTTTTTCAAGATTGCCTTCTGACCGGATCTGTTCTATAACTGTTTTGGCGTTTTCATCTTTTTTGAGTTCGTTTTTCTTTTCTGACATATAATGACCTCCTGAGTCGTGCTCGTATACAAACTTCTTGATTTATTTACGGTTTTACATGGTATAAGGTTCCGATTCTTTTGGATTGATTATATAACGGCAAATTCAATGTGGGCAACATATTCGTTTCTATTTTCCTCATACCCTGATCCCGTTATGGTTATGTACGACATTGCCCTTACTTTACCAAGAGCCGGTTTAAAGCTAAGATGATAATTAAGTATACATCATAGAAAAAGAGGGTGCACCTATGTGAGAACGGCTGCTTCAGCAAAAAATATAACAGTGGAAACCATCGGGCTTGACGCAGTTCCGAAGCATTTAAGGACCACCGGGGCATTAGATTACGTAAGAATACAGACTGCTGTGGCTGTAAACGCAGGAAATTTCCTTGTGCCTGCTATGGCGGTACTTGAAGGTGGACTGAACTTTTATGCTGCTGTTCTGTCTACTGTTCTTGGGGCTTGCCTGGCATTTTTATTTGTATCACTTCTGGCTCTTCCCGGCGCTCGTTATGGTCTTCCAGCACAGTTTGTCATCCGGTCCATGATCGGAACGAAAGGTTCAATGTACATAGCCTCACCCATTCGTACACTCACTTCATTATACTGGTTCGGCGTACAGACTATCGGTGGAACCTATATATTAAAGGAGATGCTGTCCAGAAGTTTCGATCTGGAAGTACCTTTCCTGTGGCTTTCCATTCCTTTGGCTCTAATAATGGCTTATCTCGCCTTGGTAGGTTTTGAAGCGTTGAAAAATCTTTCGAAATTTGTCCTGCCTCTTCTGTTTCTCTCGGCGATTGTCATGGCCTGTTTGTACCTGACAGGAGACTACGGAGGGAGGACAGCAAAGGATATCGTAAACGGCAGCGGCAACTGGTCTGCCTCTGTGATGATATTATTCGGAAGTCTCGCTTTCGTGCAGTATGTATCGGGAGCAGGTACTTCTTCAGACGTATCCCGCTATGGAAGAACACCGAAACACGCCTTTTACGGAATCTTCTTTGGAAATAGTCTGGGCTTTTTACTCACAGCCCTTCTGGGAGCATTTACTGCCACAGTGGCAGGTGACTGGAATCCGTTTGTTGTTTCAACCCGGATGACCGATTCCTTTTTTCTCATTGCCTTGATTTTTACAGCAGCTTTCATGTCGATGATTACGATAAACCTGAATAATGCCTATACCGGTGGCTACAGCCTGTTAAACAGTTTTCCTAAGCTTGGAAGGGTGAAAAGTGCGGTCATATTTGGAGCACTCGGGGTTATCGTAAGTGGTTTTCCGATTATTGCAGACCGGGCTGAACAGTTCATTTCTCTCCTGGGTACCGTTATCATTCCTTTAACTGCAGTATTTATCGCAGATTACTTGTTTGTAAAAAAGGGAAGGTTATCCAAAGAGGCAATCAACAATCTTGCGGCTGGAGTGTATTCTCTGAATGTTTCCGCTGCGTGGGCTGTGGGGGCAGGGGTGATCATTTATCTTTTGGTGCCCGGCGGGCTTTCCCCAAGCTTTATTACGTTTTTTGTCACACCACTCATTTATCTGGCCATCCTTCAGCGTAAAGGATGGAACAAGAAGGTGAAAAAATGTGCCTGATTGGAATCTCCATGAAAAAAAATACTAAATTTCCTTTCATTCTTGCTGCCAACAGGGATGAATTTTATGCCAGGCCCACAGAGTCCCTTCATCGCTGGGAGGGATACCCTGCTGTTTATGCTGGAAAAGACCTTAAAAAAGGCGGTACTTGGCTGGGTGTCTCTGAAACCGGCTGTCTGGGTGCTCTTACCAATGTCCGTGAACGGCAGGAAAGGGAGGCGCGGCATTCAAGAGGCGAGCTGATTGTCAATTTTTTAAGGAGAAAAGACACCGATGCATGCACCTTCGTAAAGCAGGTGAGTAAAGACGGGGGGCTGTACGATGGCTTCAATCTTCTGGTTGGCACACCTGACACACTTTGCTATGGGTCTAACAGAGTAAACGGCATAAAGGTACTTGAAAGTGGTATTTATGGGTTGAGTAATGCCGCATTGGATACGAGCTGGCCTAAAGTAGAAGCGGTAAAGGATGCCATGGACCGTGTGAGCGCCTGCGAAGATCAGGAAGAATTGCTTAATATGCTGTTTTCAGAGTTGGCTGCAGCTGAGCCGTTCCCTTCTGAGCTGCTTCCCGATACGGGATTTGTGGAGAAATTAGAACGGATGCTGTCTCCCGTTTTCATTTCTTCAGAAGACTATGGAACCCGCTGCTCTACGATTATTATCATGAATAGGAACAGAGAACTTACAATCGTTGAACGGCGCTATCATAATAAAAAGACCAGCGACACAAAATTTACACTGGCTGTCCCGTAAAAAGCATGGCTATTGGCTATCGTAACGCAAGTATGGTATACAGTAAGATATAGACCATGACGTATATGACAGGAGTTAACGGATATGACAAAAAAGCAGGTAATGTTAATTTCGGGATTAGGGATCTTCTGTATGGGAATCTGGGGTCTTTTGATCGTTGCTGTCGTGCCGCAATCTGATCATCTTGTTATGAATGAGCAGCCTGTAAAAGTGGAAGGGCAAAAACGGGCTTCATTTACATACATATCAGAAAGCCGGGGAGCAGAGGATATTTACATCGGAACAACCCCCGGAGCAGACCCGGTCGAGCGTATTGCAATGGAACCGGTAACCTGGGATAAAGAAGCGATTAATCTCGGTGCCGGGATTTCAATAGAAGTGGTTCTTGATTCCTTGTTTGCCGGCCGGAGTTTTGACGATTAGGTGAAGATGAAACAGTTTTACTCTACCTATAGTAAAATAACAAAAAACACTTTATAATAGAGTAGAAAATACACCGAGAATAAACATAATAAGCTTTCTTAAAGGAGGGTTACTTTCATGGGTTTTCAAAATATCGGTATCCCCGGTTTGATTTTAATATTGGTTATTGCCCTTGTTATCTTCGGTCCCAAGAAGCTTCCTGAAATCGGAAGAGCAATGGGGCAGACATTAAAGGAATTTAAAGCTTCTGCAAAAGATCTTACGAATGATGACGATGATCGTTCGTCTAAAAAGCAAAACACAAACGATACAAACCAGGGTCGTTAAAGCACTGAATAACGGATAGTCATAAAAAGGTGTGAGGCAGGAAGATTCCTTGCACCTTTTGTATGTTTACCGGACGCAGTTTGATTGAAGGAGCGTAAGTCATGGCCGAACAAAATATGGAGATGCTCGATCATTTAAGTGAATTGAGAAAACGCATTATTATTGTTCTCGGTTCTTTTATATTATTTTTTATTGTCAGCTTTATTTTTGTAAGAGATATCTATGAATGGCTGATTAAAGACCTGGATATGCAGCTTACAATTCTGGGGCCGATGGATATTATCTGGATATTCTTCAGTATTGCGGGACTAATTGCCTTTGCAGCGACGATTCCTATTCTCTTGTTTCAGATATGGCTTTTTGTAAAGCCGGCTCTGACAGTCAAGGAAACGAGGGTTACGCTGATGTATATACCGGCTTCCGTGATATTGTTCCTCGCCGGGCTGAGTTTTGGTTACTTTGTGGTTCTTCCTCTTGTGCTGAACTTTCTACTGACACTTGGAGACGGAATGTTTCAGACGATGTTTACCCCGGACAGGTATTTTCAGTTTGTCCTGAGGATGACGGTTCCTTTCAGTATCCTGTTTGAGCTTCCACTTGTCGTTATGTTCCTGACAAGCCTGGGGCTGATCACGCCTTACGGGCTGAGAAAAAACCGCAAGTACGCATTTTTTGCCATCGTTGTCATATCGGTATTAATTTCCCCGCCGGATTTTATCTCTGATATTCTGGTCATTATCCCTCTGGTGATTTTGTATGAAGTAAGCATTACACTATCCTCAATTATTTACAAAAGAAAGATTGCAGGCCAGAATAGTGAACAACTGTAAAAACATAAACAACCCCTTTGCATCGTGTAATGCAAAGGGGTTTGCTTTATTTCCTTACATTATTTATCTGCCGTTTCCATTGGTTCCAGCTTTAAATACTTCTTTTCCGGGTTTTCAATCAATGTACGTATACCATCCACAACCCGTTGAATAGATTCGGGATCTTTGCAGTCGTAAGCTTCGATATCCAGGTGGAGTACCGGGCATACATCAAAATCACGAATCCACTCCTGGTAACGGGTGTAGAGGTCTTCCCAAAAAGAACGAGGGGTCTTCGTTTCCATCTCACGGCCCCGTCTTCCTACACGCTCGAGAATCTTATCAAGGGTTCCATCTATGTAAATTAACACGTCTGGTTTCGGAAAGTAGGGTGACATAACCATCGCTTCAAACAGAGATTGATACGTTTCGTAGTCACGTTTGGTCATGTTATTGTTGTCGTACTGCATCTTTGCAAAAATGCCTACATCCTCATAGATACTTCGGTCTTGAACGTATCCGGTTCCGGTTTCATGCATTTGCTTTTGCTGTTTAAAACGCTCCGCTAAAAAGTAAATCTGAAGGTGAAAGGACCATGTTTTAAAGTCGGCGTAATAATCTTCGAGATACGGGTTTCCGTCCACTTTTTCAAAGGATGATTTAAAGTTAAGTGCATGGGCAAGTGTATTTGTTAGGGTAGACTTCCCGACACCGACCGTTCCTGCCAGTGTTATGAGAGCATTTTCGGGTATTCCTGCGCGGTCAATATTCATAAATTCACTCCGTTCTTTTACTTCAGGGTGGCAGCCGTTTTCATAGCATCATCCACCTTTTGGACAATCGCTCTGTAGTCCTCGGGCCGATGAACGAAGTCCATCTCATCTCCCAAAATGGTGATAACCGGGATGTCCGGGTGTGTTTCTTTAAATGTTTGTATAAACATTTCGTAATCCCTGGACAACTGTTCAAGATACGAAGGGTCTATCTGTTTTTCAATCGAACGGCCGCGGCGGGCGATTCGCTTTAACAAGGTATCCAGACTTGCTTTCAGGTATATGATTACGTTTGGTTTAGGCAGATCAGCTGCGAGAAGGTGATAGATCTGATCGTATTTTCTGAAATGGTCATCTTTTAGTGTTTGTTTTGCGAAAATCCGGTTTTTAAAGATATGATAATCACTAACGACCGGCTGATTCTGATTTAACTGAATCTGCTGGATATCTTCAAGCTGCTTAAACCGGTTGCAGAGAAAAAACATTTCCGTCTGAAAACTCCACTCATTAATGTCTTCATAAAACTTGCCTAAAAACGGGTTTTCCTCGACAATTTCTTTCAGAAGAAAGTAACGGTAATCTTCAGATAGTTTTTCTGCAAGTGATGTCTTGCCTACACCAATCGGTCCTTCAACAGCTATAAATGGTACATGGTTCATTTTAGTCTTTGTCCTCCTTTCTTTTATTCTTTTCTCAGAGGCTCTGTTAAATGACAGTGCGCATCTATCAATGATAATAAAATCACGTTTATTCTAACACATTTCAGCAAAGTTCTTTACAGTTTCGACATATTTTTGTGTGGTTTGCTGTGAGTCTCAATACAGCAAAAATTGGTTAATTAATGGTTTAATAGGTTGTGTGTATTATGTCCATTTGATCTGTCAGAATGAAGTGCATCAAGAGGACTTTCAGCAAACAGGGACCGGTTTTTCATATGTCCGGAGCAGGACTGGATTCCTGCCGGACGGGAAGTTGGAAATAGAAAAGACAGATACACAATGATTAGTGTAAAGAAGATTATCCGCTGTGACCTATAGTTGGCATCTGTTTTGCATTAATATCTTAGTTACAAGAAACCTTGTTTATGTAAACACTTTGCTTTTGTCATTATCGCAGCCTGGTTTCATGAGGATTGTTACCGGGTGAGACCTGTTACCCCTGAAGCGGCTCCCGGACCGCTGCGGGAGAGTGCAGTGAGTATAAAATAACACTCCATTTCTATCAGAGTTTATAGAGTATGCTCCCAACAGCAACGGTTGTTTACAAAGCATATATAAAAAGAGGAGAGATACCATGGAAAATAAAAATAAGCGGAAATTTCAAATGCCGGATACGTTCGTCATTATATTCTTTGTTGTTCTCGCTGCTGCCCTGCTTACATATGTACTTCCTCAGGGACAGTTTGAAACAGAAGAGGTAACGTTCACAACCGGTGATGGGGGAGAAGATACCCGGACTGTACTGGTCCCGGGAAGTTTTGAAACTGTCACTGATGAAGAAGGGGAGTCTGTACGTGATGGTGTAAACCTCTTCGAAGATGGCGGCGGGGCCGGGTTTTTAAACTACGTATTCGAAGGTCTCGTGTCTGGTGATAAATGGGGTTCTGCAGTCGGCGTAGTGGCTTTTATCATTATTATCGGCGGTGCTTTTGGAATCATTATGAAGACCCGTGCAATTGAAGAAGGGATCTTTTCTTTAATTAAACACACAAAAGGCCGTGAAAGCCTGATTATTCCAGTTATGTTTGTCATGTTCTCTCTCGGTGGGGCGGTATTTGGGATGGGTGAAGAAGCTATTGCTTTTGCCATGATCTTAATTCCTCTTGTTATCGCACTTGGGTATGATGCCATTACCGGCATTATGATTACATATGTAGCAACCCAGATCGGGTTCGCAACAAGCTGGATGAATCCATTTGGCGTAGCCATTGCACAGGGGGTAGCTGATGTTCCTGTGTTGTCAGGTGCGCCGTTCCGAATAGCCATGTGGGCATTTTTTACGTTAGTGGGTGTGGCATATACATGGTATTACGCCGCGCGTATTAAAAAAGACCCGACCCGTTCTGTTTCCTACGAATCGGATGAGTATTTCCGTAAGGATGTTAAACAGGAAGACATTAAAAGCAGGTTCGGACTTGGACACAGTCTCGTTGTAGCCTCGATTGTAATTGGTATTGTATGGATTGTATGGGGAGTGGTTCAGCACGCATACTACATTCCGGAAATTGCGACGCAATTTTTCACAATAGGCCTGGTTGCCGGTATTATCGGTGTAATCTTTAAATTAAACAACATGACCATAAATGATATTGCCCAAGGATTCACACAGGGAGCCCGTGATCTGCTGCCTGCTGCACTTATTGTAGGTATGGCGAAGGGGATTGTCATTATTCTTGGGGGCGATGATCCAGGTGAACCATCGGTATTAAATACAATAATGAACGCTGCGGGAAGCTCGATTGAAGGTCTGCCTGTTGCTTTGTCTGCATGGTTTATGTTTTTGTTTCAATCCGTCTTTAATTTCTTTGTGGTGTCAGGTTCAGGACAGGCTGCTCTTACAATGCCTCTTCTTGCCCCTCTTTCCGATATAGCAGGAGTATCAAGACAGGTAGCGGTTCTTGCATACCAGCTTGGTGATGGATTTACAAACATGATTGTTCCGACCTCCGCTGCTCTTATGGGTGTACTTGGGGCAGCCAGACTTGACTGGGGGAAATGGTTTTTGTTCATCATAAAATTTCAGGTTTTAATCTTTATTCTTGGATCAGCTTTTGTTATTACTGCTGCATTAATTGGCTTCAGCTAGTTGACGTTACTACATTGACGAGAAAAGAGGTACATGTACATGGCGGTGTGGGAGGTATTGGGGAGTCAGGCTCACATGCAGAACAACGCCCAATGCCCCTTAATTCGTGTCTTAACAAGGAACGGGGCTTGTAGTATGATAGAAAGAGCATTTTAGTGAGAGGAAAAAGGGGTGCTCAAATGAGTAAAAAAGTTAAAATCGTTACTGATTCAACAAGTGACCTTCCAAAAGAAATGATGGACGAACTCGCAGTTACAGTTGTTCCGTTGTCTGTTACGGTCGATGGTGAGTCCTATATTGACGGTGTGGACATCACGCCGGATGAATTTTTGAATAAACTTGTTGCAAGTGAAAATATCCCGCAAAGCTCACAACCTTCCGCAGGTTCATTTGCTGAAATCTATGACAGGCTCGGTGAAGATGGAAGTGATATTCTATCTATACATATGACATCAGGTATGAGCGGAACCTACAATTCCGCGCGGACGGCTTCAACGATGACTGACAGTGAGGTAACAGTTGTTGATTCGGGTTTTATTTCTCTTGCATTGTCCTTTCAGGTAAGAGAAGCTGCGAAGATGGCTATGGAAGGAGCTTCCCTTGAACAAATAAAAGATAGAATCGAAAAGATAAAAAAAACGTCATCCTTATATATCATGGTAGATACTCTTGAATATCTATCGAAGGGTGGAAGGATCGGCAGAGGGAAGGCCCTTATGGGTTCACTCCTTAAAATTAAGCCTGTTGCCTCTCTTGCAGACGGTGTATATACTCCAGTTACAAAAGTGCGGACTCATGTGCAGATGATGAACTTTTTCAAAAAACAGTTTAAGGAAGAAACTGCGGGAAAAACAGTGAGAGGAATCGGGATTGCTCATGCTGATGCCCTTGAGCTGGCTGAAAAGGTTAAAAATAATATCATGGAGCTTACGGATTTTGAAGATTTCCAAATCCGTCCGACGACACCGATTATCAGTACCCACACAGGACCCGGTGCCATTGCCCTGATGTATTATACAGAACCTGAATAACTGTTAGGAATAATGTAAGGCTGGCTTATGAGGTCCTTTCCTCGTAAGACAGCCTTTTTTCCTGAACTGAGAACCCCGTAATAAACAACAGACTATTTTCAGTGGTGTTCAGTCGGGGCAGTTCTGCTGTTTAAGTATGAAAATATTTGTAGTAATCTGAGGAATTCGTTAAAATAGAATCAGTATATTTGTTGAACACCTTAGTATTAAGGAGGAAGGGACGTTGCATCAGGCAGATAATGTCGGTTTAGTTTTGGAAGGCGGCGGTATGCGCGGTATGTATACAGCTGGAATATTAGAATATTTCTTGAAAAAGGATTGGCATTTTCCTTATGTTATAGGTGTATCAGCAGGGGCATGCAATGCAGCATCCTATATCTCCAAACAATTAGGGCGGAATGAGAAAGTTACGATTGGCTACTGCACGCATCCTGACTACATCTCCTACAAAAGGTGGTTCTCCAAAGGGGAGCTTTTTAATATGGATCTGATCTTTGATAAAATACCCAACCAGGAAGTATTTTTTGATTTTGATGCATTTTTCGGTTCGGATCAAAAGTTTCTCGTTGGAACAACCGACTGTGCGACCGGTGAAACCATTTATTATGAAAAAAACGAAGTCGGGGATTCATTTCTTAACATATTAAGAGCATCAAGTTCACTCCCTTTTGTGGCCCCGGTTACCAGATATAAGGAACGTGTCCTTATGGATGGGGGGATCAGTGATCCCATCCCATTAAAGAGATCCATGAAAGACGGGAACGAAAAACACATTGTCGTTCTTACCCAGCGCGATGGTTATATTAAAAAACCTCTTACGAGAGGGAAATGGGTATTCAAGAGGAAGTATAAAGGTCATCCCGGACTCATAAAAGCAGTAGAAGGCCGGTCGGTTGTATACAATGAAGCGATCGAGGAGGTCAGAAAGGCTGAGAAAGACGGGAGAGCGTTTGTATTCAGACCGGATGAGTTAATGGGTGTATCAAGGGTGGAAAAACGTGAAGAGCGCCTGCGGAGTCTCTATGAGCATGGCTACGAGCATGCAAAGAAAAGAGCAGATGAGCTCGAAGCTTTTCTTTCTTCTTAGACATTTTGGAGTAAAGAACCTGGTGGAAACCGGGTTCTTTCTACTTTTTAGCTTCAATTGCTATAAGAAAACAACTTATGAAAAAGAGGTACTTTATGATCAGATTCAGGGTCGTTTTTTTAAGCTTCCTTTTATTTATATTTTTAATTTTGAGTATCGTTTCGCGTTCAATAGTATACATTCTTTTTACTTCTTTATTGATTCTTTCTTTATTTATTGCTGCTGGTTTTCTGAAAAAAGGCACAGGAGCTAAAGAGAAGCGCTTTTCCCGGCAGGGGGTTCTGTATTATCTGTTCATAGCAGGTGGAATCCTGCTGTTTTCCTACGGATTTGCAGGAGCATTTTCAACGCAGTCCATGTTTCACTATCTTGGTACAGCACCTTCAGACGAAGTCGTAATCGCGGGATGTATGATTACGGGTTCATGCCTTTTTACGGCTGGGGTTACGGGGAAAATGGTGGACTTTTTACGATGAAAACAGGGGTTCTCTTTGTAAAAGAATTTCGCTATACTTCTATTTAGTAAGTCGAAATAAATGATCAGAAGAAGGTGTTTACCATCCGTAGAGAAACAAGGAACTTAGTGATCATGTGGATTGCTAACTTCAGTGTAGCGGCAAGTGCCACGATGGTGTTACCGTTTCTCTCTCTTTATATAGAAACGTTTGGAAACTACTCCCCGGCTTATGTACAGCGGTGGTCGGGGTTCGTGTTTGGTATTACTTTTCTCATTGCCTTTCTCGTATCACCCTTGTGGGGAAGATTTGGCGACCGCTTCGGCAGGAAGAAGATTCTTCTAGTTACCGGTTATGGGATTGCGATTTCGATTTTCTTAATGGGATATGTTGATTCGGTTTTGGAATTATTTTTCTTGAGAATGCTTATGGGGATAGTGACTGGCTTCATTCCCACGTCGCTTGCTCTTATATCTTCACAGACAGATAAAAAAAATGCAGGAAAAGTTCTTGGGACCCTTCAGACAGGCACTGTAGGAGGCGGGCTGATCGGTCCTCTGATTGGCGGGGCACTGGCGGATGGGTTTGGTTTCACGTATACCTTTATTATAACGGCAGTTGTCATTTCAACAGCTACAACATTTGTTGCTTTTTCCATTCAGGAAGTACGCAGTCACGGGCCAAAAAACAAAATGAAGCACCAGAGCATGGGAGAGGTATTCCGGTACATTTTCGGCAACCGGATGCTTTTTATGATTATGGTTGTTTCACTGATTGTTCAGACTGCCAACTTCAGTATCCAACCTCAGCTTGCCCTTTATGTAAGTTCACTCGTGACCGTGGAGAACATCGCTTTTCTGGCTGGTTTTACCTTTTCAGTTACCGGCCTTGGAAACCTTGTTGCAACAAGGTCCTGGGGAAAGCTTGGAGATGAAATCGGTCATGAGAAAGTTCTGCTAATATGTATTGGCTTAGGAGCCTTGTTCTTTATTCCACAGGCATTTGTGACAAACATCTGGCAGCTGATTGTTCTCCGGTTTTTATTTGGAATCCAGATCGGCGGTATTATTCCGTGTGTAACAGCTTATATAAGAAGAGTAGTGCCACTTGAAGTTCAGGGGGAAGTGCTCGGATATAATCAGAGCTTTCGTTTTCTCGGTAATGTTACCGGGCCTGTTCTTGGAGGAATTATTGCAGGGTATTATACAATCTCATCTATTTTTTATTTTTCAACCACGTTATTTGTTCTGGCAGCAGCCGGTATATGGTGGGCTATGAGAAAGAACGCGCGGACAAAAGAAGCCGCCGCCACTCACAGATGATGTGAATAGCAGGACAAATGCCACCAGGGGTGCTAAAATAATCCTGTGTGTTATTTCAGGAAATAGGAGTGAGGATTTTGCTACTGACAAAAAAAGAGAAGCAACTTCTCATCCGCGTCTTAAAAAAAGAAAGAAACCGGGTTTTTGGGATGAAAGAAAACAAAAATGAAGTCCGGGATCTTCTTGAAAAACTTGAACAGAATACAAGAAATGAGAAAGTAAATAAAGTGAAACCGTCGAAACTGTGACGAATGTATGAAAATCAGGTGACAAAAAGGAGAGAACAGTCCTTTTTGTCACCTTTGTCTTTTTAAGCAGCTTTTTTCATTGTATACTACAATAGTTAACGAAGTATGGTTTGGTGGGGGAATAAAGTGAATAATAAAATCAGCCTGACATTGTTGACAGTACTATTACTGTTCCTTGCCGGTGCATGCGGTGTGGATGAATTCACAGAGGGTGGACAGTCTTCTCATAATGAAGAAGCAGTCGAAGAAAAAAACAAAGAAGAGGAAACCAATGGTCCATTATCGGAAATGCCGAAGGGCTCTCTTGAAGTATCCTTTCTGGATGTAGGACAGGGGGATGCCACTCTTTTTCAAACAGAAGAGGCAGTGATTCTTGTGGATGCCGGCCGTCATGACCAGGATGAAGTAGTGCACTATTTAAATGAAAGAGGCGTCACTCACATCGATTTGCTTGTGGGGACACATCCTCACGCAGATCATATCGGACAAATGCCCCAGGTGCTGGATGCTTTTGAAGTAAAAGAAGTCTGGATGTCCGGCTCGGAAGCGGGTTCTCAGACTTTTGAGCATACACTCGAAGCGATTCTTGCTTCCGAAGCAGATTATTACGAACCGAGGGCAGGAGAGTCTTTTACCGTCGGTGATTTATCTGTGGAAGTCATCCATCCTGAAGAATTAACAAACAATTTGAATGATGATTCGGTAAGTATGAACATTTCATTTGGAGAAGTTCGTTTTATACTTACAGGAGATGCAGAAAACCGGGCAGAACATGAAATGCTCAGACGCAATAACCATATCAATGCAACCATTTTAAAAGCAGGCCATCATGGGTCTTCCACTTCAAATACTGCCCCTTTTATCGAAGCTGTTAATCCCGATGCCGCGATATATTCTGCAGGTGAGAATAATCAATATGGTCACCCTCACTCTGAAGTTATTGAATTGTTCCATCAAATGAACATTCCATTATTCGGAACTGCGGAGCACGGGACAGTTACAGTTAAAACGGATGGTGAAAGCTTCGAACTCCTTACGGAAAAATCAACGGATAACATAACTGAAAACCAACAGGAACGAGATAAGAGCAATAATCAGGAAGAGTGCATTGATATCAATGAAGCAGATCTTGAGGCGCTCATGACTATTATCCATATTGGAGAAGAACGGGGCAAAAGCCTGAAAGAGCTTCGTCCGTTCGAATCAGTAAAAGACTTGACCCGTATCAACGGAATTTCAGAAGGCAGGCTCAGTGAAATCAAAAGCCAGGGACTTGCCTGTGTGTCATCATATTGAATTGGAGAGATGAATTGTGTCAGTTTGGAATAAGATTAATGCCCATTATGTAAAGACCGTCATTATCGTAACGATCATTGTAAATGCTCTCGTAGTTGCCCTTTCTTTTCTCCCGGGTTATGACGGAGAACTTCCTTATGTTATCAGGCAGCTTCCTCTTTTAAATGCAACACTTAACAGCTTTACATTTATGTTTTTAATCGGTGCCCTGATTGCGATAAAAAAAGGGAATATTACAGTGCACAGAAGGTTTATTTACAGTGCTTTCACCACGACGTTCGTCTTCCTTCTGTCTTATGTGACATATCACTTTATGGCTCCTTCTACACCGTTTGGAGGAGAAGGTGCCATTGTAGCCTTTTATTACTTTATTTTAATTACCCACATCATTCTTGCAGCGGCCATTGTTCCTCTTGCACTGATGAGCTTCTTCAGTGGTTATAACGATCACAGGGACCGTCATCGCAAATGGGTTCGTTTCTCAATGCCGATGTGGCTTTATGTTAGCTTTACAGGTGTTTTGGTATATATATTAATATCTCCATACTATTGAAGGGTTTTATAAAGTGCCTGTCGGATTTCTATATCCGGCGGGTTCTTTTTTTAATCTGATAAACTTTGGTGGTGATTCGGTTCATCACAGCAGTCACTGAAAAAGTCCATCTTCATAAAATAGCTCGTTTAAAGGAGATGGAGATTTTCGCTATCGGTTTCTCCCAGAAACTCGCTTTTCCCGAAGGAGTGCCGTACATTCGCTCCAATCAACTATTTCTTATGAGCTGCTTTCGTTAAGATCGTTATATTTTCTGGAAAAGTTAATGAAGCCGAAGTTCCTGAGACTCCTGTGGCCGCGGGAGCCAGGCAAGACCTCTCAGAGCTTTAGTTTGAGGAGGCTTGCCGGCACCGTTAAGGAAAGCGAAGGTACGTAGGCTTCGTCTTTATTTTCTGTACTTTAAAAGAGAGAGGTGGCGAAACACGCACTCTGGTTCATAAATAAGCATCGAGATTCTCCGGCTCAATTGTTAAGCTTCAAAACGATGTTTCCCTGACTCGAATGGTATGGCACCTACCCAGAACTCGCTTTTCATGCAGGAGTGCGGCAGAGTGTTTATTAACAACCGCCTTTTTGTACTGAAAACTGTCTGGAATTGAATGAACTGCCGCGATGGGCGCATGCTAAGAAAGTGAAAAATTAACTGGAGGAACGAACATGAGACGAATCATAGGACTATCTGCTTTCTTTTCCATTGCCCTGCTGACTGTTCTTGGGGTTTGGTTTTTTTCTGAACATCAGCAAAAAGACCTTGCACAGGATAAGCAGGACGGACTGCAGGCACATATGGATCAAGTATTTGCTGATGATGTATCTTACACTGTAAGAATGTTTATGGACAAAATGGAAGACCAGCTTATCAGGTGGGCTGAAAGTGCAACTCAGGAAGATAATTTATCAAACCTTCAGGAAGAAATTCATGATCACCCTCACTTCCACGGTTTCGCAGTTGTTCATGATAACGGTGAAACAACCAAGGTCGGGAAGGTAACTGAGAATCCTGTGGAAAGGCTGACCAAGGAGAAAAAAGAAGGGGTATATATTTCCGAACCCTATGTTGAGAATGGAACACAGAAGCTTTTGATGGGTACGAAAGATGATCAAGCCTGGTGTATTGGAGAAATGGATTTATCCTTTGTAAGTTCATTTGTAAAAGACCTGGCTGTAATTACAGGGGAAAATGGCCAGTTTTTCCTCGGTGCAAGCAATATGGCTGTCGATTTTGATGCTCAGGAAGCAGAAGCTCCTTATGTAAAAACATCCATACCTGATCTGGACTGGGACGTGTTTGTTCACAGTGAGCCTACTAAAGAGCTGGATACGCCATTTAAACAAGGTGAAGTTGTTGTAAGGATCAAGGATGGAGCCGATGCAAAGGCGTTGGCTGAAGCTCACCAGGCTGCGCTTCTTCATGAAGAAGGGAACGACTGCTTATTCCGGGACAGCAGCCGTTCAACAGATCAGCTCGTTTCGGAATTTGCAGCAGACCCGGGTGTTATTTTTGCAGAACCGAACTATTCTGTTGAAAAGCAGACCTCATTCCATAAAAAGCGGTCTCATCCGGCTCTTGAAAACAAACCAAGTTTGTTCGAACCGCAGCAGCAGGAGGGGAAAGCCCCGAATGACGAGCTTTATGATCCTTACCAATGGAACCTCGAGCAGATTACAATTGAGGAAGGATGGCAGATCACTTCAGGAAACGCAGAAATTCCTATTGCGATTATTGACAGTGGTGTAGATCCTGAACATGTTGACTTAGAGGATAAAATAACCGGTGGTTATAATGCTTTTGAAGATAATGGAAATTATTACGATGAACATGGTCACGGAACACACGTTGCAGGTGTAGCAGCTGCAATAACAAATAACGTGGAAGGAATTGCAGGAGTATCCTGGGAGAATCCGATCCTGGCTGTCAAGGCTCTCGATGCAAATGCGGAAGGGAATTCTTTTTCCATTGCAGAGGCAATCCGGTGGTCAGTTGATAACGGAGCGAGGGTCATTAATATGAGCCTGGGGGACAGTCATGACTCCGAGGTTATGAGAGACGCGGTCCGCTATGCTTATGAACAGGATGTTGTTCTGATAGCGGCTTCGGGTAATGAAGCAGTTGAGACACCGATGTATCCCGCTGCCTATCCTGAAGTTTTCACTGTAGCTGCTCTGGATCCTGAAGGACAGCGGGCTGCATTCTCAAACTTTGGAACCCATGTGGATGTATCAGCTCCAGGTGAACATATTCCAAGCACGTACATCGGTAACGAATATGTAGCGATGAGCGGAACCTCCATGGCGTCTCCCCACGTTGCAGGTCTTGCCGGCTTGATTTTAAGTATAAATCCTGGTTTGTCCAATGAGGAAGTGTATGATATTATGCGTAACTCTTGTGATGATATCGGGAACAGTGGTTTTGATGCCTATACCGGACACGGTGTCATTAATGTAACCCGTGCAATTAATATGGCAGGCGGAGAATAACAAGCAAGGGGCTGTTTCAAAAGACTGGTTGGTCTGAAACAGCCCCTTGCTTTAGTAATTATCTAATGCCTTAAACCGGGCAAACGGTTTTCCTGATAGGCGATTATGAGCTCGTCTAATTCAATCGAACAGGTCAGTGTTTCTTTAGCTCCGAAGCCATAGTGTTTCGCTTTTAACAGAAGTTCAGCCCTCTTTTTCTCTATGCTTTGTTG
Organism: Alteribacter keqinensis; assembly: GCF_003710255.1. NCBI lineage: Bacteria > Bacillati > Bacillota > Bacilli > Caryophanales > Bacillaceae > Alteribacter > Alteribacter keqinensis. The sequence continues at coordinate 905,078 of NZ_RHIB01000001.1, forward strand.
TAACATCGCTAATCACTCTCCAAAAAGTAACATTAATATTTTTTCATTATCTACGATCTTTGTGTATATGAATAGTCTTTCGGCCAAAAAAGTCAAAACTTCCAAGAAATCGACACCATTAATAATTCATATCTTCTTCTTCTTTTGGATGTGGTGATCTTTTGTCCTGGATATACACCTGGTAATGTAATTTTCTGTCATCCGCCCGGCCCTTTTCCGTCTTCTTTTGTTTCTTTTTATTTTTATCTTCCATAGCAGGCACCTCCGATGATGTTAGTTTGACCATCAGCTTCGATGTCATTCAAATACTATGTTGAAAATAACCGTGGGAAATTTTAGTAAAACGCTTTCTTTTTTGGGGGAAGTGTACTAGAATAAGGATGGATAATATAAGCACAGACAAGGGAGAATCGGGTTGGCAGGTGAGTTGAGGCCAGGTCCGGATCCGGTCCATCAGAGTTGGACATTAACAAACTGACAGAAATACCGTTAAAACAATTGAACCTGTTTTAATTTTTTTATTTAAAATAGTGCAAACGGTTGCATCGAAAAGGGGAATTATAAGATGAAACAGTATTTGAAACTGGACGATTGGTCCGTTATTGAAGAAGACTTTAACCCTGAACATCATGAAATTTCAGAAAGTGTGTTCAGTATCGGGAACGGGCATATGGGGCAGCGGGCAAACTTTGAGGAGACCTATTCCGGTTCTTCGCTTCAGGGAAGCTATATGGCAGGTGTCTACTACCCGGATAAGACCCGGGTAGGCTGGTGGAAAAACGGTTACCCGGAATACTTCGCAAAAGTGCTTAACTCAACCAACTGGATCGGCCTGAAGGTTGTAATTGATAATGAGGAACTTGATTTGAATATTGCCAAGGTTTCTGACTTTGTTAGAGAGCTGAATATGAAGGAGGGGTACCTAAAACGATCCTTTACAGCGGAACTTTCAGGCGGGAAGAAAATTAAAGTGGCCACTTGCCGTTTTGTAAGTATGAAGGTTCGCGAAGCAGGGGCTCTTCGATATGCCATTACACCTCTTAACTTTGACGGAGAACTTACGCTTACGTCCTATCTTGATGGTGATGTGAAAAATACGGATGCGAACTATGACGAAAAGTTCTGGGATCCTGTTGACGAGACAGTCTCAAATGAGAGTGCGACGGTAATTATAAAGACAAAGAAGCTGAATTTCCATATGGCTTCCACTATGATCAATGAGTACTTTCAGAATGGACAGAAGTTAACACCCGAGGTAAAGGTCGCGAAAAGAGAAAAATACACTTCTCAGGAAGTTGTACTACCGTTAAAACAGAACGAGGAAACTTCGGTTGTAAAAGTTGCAGCCAATGTCACAAATCGTGACCATGATACCTCCTCCCTGGGAGAAGTCGCACAAAGAGTCTGCCGGTCAGCAATGGAAAAAGGGTTTGATCGTCTGTTAAGTGAGCAGAAAGAGGCATGGGCGAAAAAATGGGAAACGAGTGACATCGTCATTGAAGGAGACGTCAGTGCACAGCAGGGCATCCGGTTTAATATCTTTCAGTTGAATCAGACATACACCGGGGAGGATGACAGATTAAATATCGGTCCTAAAGGCTTTACCGGTGAAAAATACGGCGGAAGCACCTACTGGGATACAGAAGCGTATTGTCTTCCGTTCTACCTCAGTACATCTGATCAGAACATTGCACGTAACCTTCTTGTTTACCGTTATAAGCATCTGGAAAAGGCAAGAGAGAACGCCAGAAAGCTCGGTTTTACAAAAGGGGCTCTTTATCCGATGGTGACAATGAATGGGGAAGAGTGTCATAACGAATGGGAAATTACATTTGAGGAAATTCACCGTAACGGTGCAATTGCCTACGCAATCTATAACTATGTAAACTATACAGCAGACCGCGACTATCTGGGCGAATACGGAGTAGAAGTACTTGCTGAAATATCAAGATTCTGGGAAGAACGTGTTCATTTTGTGAATCCCAAGGCCGTTTACATGATGCATGGTGTAACCGGACCTAACGAATATGAAAATAACGTGAATAATAACTGGTACACAAACAGAATTGCAGCCTGGACCCTCGAGTACACGCTGGAGGCACTGGCCCACGTTAATGAAACAGACCCGAAGAGATACGAAGCTTTAATTAACAAGCTTGACCTGACGGAAGAAGAAACATCGAAGTGGTCTGATATTATTGATAAAATGTATTATCCTGTGGACGAAGAATCAGGGATTTTCCTTCAGCAGGACGGATACATGGACAAAGAACAAATACATGTCAGTGAACTTGATGAAAAGCATCTTCCACTGAATCAGAACTGGTCATGGGATAGAATTCTAAGATCCTGTTTTATTAAACAGGCAGATGTTTTACAGGGGCTTTATTTCCTGAATAGTGAGTTTGATATTGAAACGAAAAAACGCAACTTTGATTTTTATGAGCCTCGTACGGTTCACGAATCCTCATTGTCACCATGTGTGCACAGCATATTGGCATGCGAACTTGGATATAGGGAAAAAGCGTATGAAATGTACCTGAGAACAGCACGTCTTGATCTGGATAACTACAACAACGACACAGAAGACGGCTGTCATACAACGAGCATGGCGGGAACATGGATGAGTGTTGTTCACGGGTTTGGAGGTCTTAAAGTTCAATCAGACCGACTGGTGTTAAACCCGTTTATTCCGGGACAGTGGAACGCATTCTCGTTTAAAGTTCTTTATAGAAAAGCGAGACTGAATGTCCAGGTAACGAAAGAGCAGGTAGTTGTGAGAAACGAAACAGACGAGAAAGTTGATCTGACAATCGGGGAGGAACAATTTACTCTGGAGGGAAAAGAAGAGATTAGGACAGCAATGAAAAAATAAAAAAGAAGCTGTTCAGAGAGATATCCACCTCTTTGAACAGCTTTTTTAGGAGTTGTTAAACCCAGCTGTTGATCTGTGCTCCCTTTCAAAGTGAGGATGAGCGAACCCCAATTATCACAGGAAGAAACATAATCTGTGTTTCAGGATATACGGCTCATGCTCTTAGCGTTGTCAGAAAGGAACAGCGGCTTTTCAGCTCCCCGTTCTTCAAGTTCCCTAAGTAATAATCTGTAGGTATCAGGTGTAATGAACTCGCTGAGATAGCACCAGGTTAACAGGTCCATCAGGTCATCTGCCTGAACGGGAACCTCGTTGAAACGGACACGGTAAAAATCAATCAGCACTTGTAAAGTCATACAATCCCCTCCTCAATGTTTGCGCTTGTAGTTTACCATGAAAAGTGAAGAGAGGAATAAAATTGAAATTTTCAATCTTCAGACAAAAATCGCGAGAAACTGTAGTGTTTTGACGAAATTAGGCAGATGAGTCCGCCTGGGAAAATTTATAAGCCATTACAGCAAGGTGCAGGTTCAGACGGTCGCCTGCTGAATCAATATTCAGTCCGGTTTTTTTCTCGATCTGTGTCAGTCTGTACTTTAATGTATGGCGGTGGATGTAGAGCTTCGCAGCAGTCTGCTGAATATGACAGTTGTGTCCAAGATACGTTTCCAGTGTAAGGATCAGATCCGTCCGATGCCTGTCACCTTTGACAAGATCTCCGAGATAATCACTGTAGAACTGCTCAAGTGGTACCCCGGATTCCTGCATCTGAATGAGGAGGTGGTAAAAGCCCAGGTCATCATAGTGAATAATATCCGTTTTGCTAAGAAGGAGGGAAGAGTAGGAAACGGCATATTCTGCTTCCCGGCCGCTGGTGGAAAGGTTCCCTATGCTCTGGTACGGCCTTCCGATGCCAATTGTTAACGGCTCACTGTAATGAAAACGCCAGTGTTTTAATATCCCCTCTGCGTATGTTCTAAGCTGCTGTTTATCTTCTGTTTTGGACGGTCCATTTGTTTCAATCAAGGCAACGAGGGCATCTGTTTTCGGAAGCAGGATGCTCTGGCTCGTGCTTTTTGATAATTGCTGGGATGCGATATAGTGAAGTTGCTTACCAAAGTCCTGGTGCTTTTTGGTGAAGAGGCTCTGCATTTTGACTTTTGCATAGAGAACAGCCTGTTTTTTTGAAAGATCAAAACCGAGCTTGAATCCTCTGCGGAGAGCGGTGTTTTCATCAATGTCCTTTTTTTGCAGTACTTCTTCTACAAGCTCTCCCTGAAGCCGGACCTCTGTTTCCTCAATCGCATATTCCTTTACGAATTCAATACCAATTAAAGTAGCTACATGCTCAAGAATAACCTCGTCCATTTCTGAGGAATACGTTTTTTCGTTAATCATCAAAAGATACCCGTAAATAAACTCGCCTGTTTTAACAGGTGTTAAAAAGCATGGAAAATTGTGCCAGACATAGTGGTGAAACCTTTTTTCCTCTCTGCTCAGGACATCTACATAGTCTTTTAAAGAAAAAGGATCGTTGTTCATGTAGATTCCGTTTTTCTCCACCTGCATTTGACCGTGTCTTTTTACATAAGCGTGGAGCTGGAACATATCATCAAATACAAACATACTCGAATGGGTAAGTTCACTGAGCTTTTTTAATATCTGATCAAGCCCGTCGTTACTAAGGGCGAGTTTTGTCATTTCTTTATGGATGGATAGGGAATCCTCCAGTATCCTGATCTGACGGTTCGCCATCTGTTCCAGAATCGCTTTTGTAACAGTTGAAAAGTTGATCGAAGGTGGTATTTCGATCAGTGGCAGGCCGGCATCATCTGCAGCATCAATCAGTTCATCCGGAATATGGGGAATGTAAAACCCTGTATAAAGAGCCATCCCGGCGAGCTTCTTTTCCTTTATCAAAGAAATGAGTCTCTCTTTATAAGGTGTATCCTCATTCAAACCAAACCCCGTAGTAACAAGAAATTCCCCCTCCTGAAAACGAGAGATATCTTCAATAATTTCAACAGTTGTGACCCACTTGATTGTGTGATCAGTACCTGATTCTCCGGCTCTGATAATCGTTTCATGCAGTGCCGGAAGTTTTAATGCTTCTTTTATTGTAAGCATGGTCACACCCCCTGAATATCATTTATACACCATGTATAAAAAGGAGCAGAAAAGATCCTCTGTAAAAGCGAATAGTCATATAAAGCCTTTTTGAATAAGATGAAATAAAGAAGCGCTTACTCTAAGTGTAGGTGCAATTATCTGATTTTTCAATCTTTAAAAAGCTGCATGCAAAGGAGGGAGTAATAGTGAAGGAAAGTTACTTAATCAAACCCTTATTAGACGAAAATTACCCTGTTGCGGCTTATGGTAAAGGTATTTATTTATATGATTCGGAAGGAAAGGAATACATTGATGGCTCATCCGGTGCTGTAACAGCAGGAATCGGTCACGGTGTTCTTGAAATCGCGGCTGTCATGAAAGAGCAGGCGGAAAAAGTCTCGTTTGTATACAGGTCGCAGTTTTCAAACGAGCCGGCAGAGAAGCTGGCAGTAAAATTGAAATCGTGGGCGCCGGGAGACGTAAATTGGACTTTTTTTGTTAACAGCGGCTCTGAAGCAACGGAAACAGCTCTTAAAGTGGCCCTTCAGTACTGGCAGGAGAAGGGTAAGCCCACAAAGACTAAAGTTCTCTCACGCTGGATGAGTTATCACGGAATTACGCTTGGTGCATTATCCATGTCAGGCCACGTTGGCAGACGAGAGAGGTTCACGCCTCTGTTGGAAGACTTTCCTACGTTAAACCCACCTTATTGTTACAGATGTCCTTTTAACAGGACCTATCCGGAATGTGCCCTTCACTGTGCTAAGGAACTTGAAACCGCGATCAGAAGAATTGGTGCAGATCACATTGCTGCTTTTATAGCTGAGCCGATTATCGGCGCATCAGGGGCTGCAGTTGTCCCTCCTGATGGATATTATGAAACCATATCCGAGATATGTAAAAGAAACGATATTTTATTTATTGCAGATGAAGTGATGACCGGTATTGGGAGATGCGGAACCCGGTTTGCGATTGACCACTGGAATGTAACACCGGATATCATGGCTCTCGGTAAAGGCCTTGGAGCCGGATATGCACCTATTGCTGCTACAATGATCAGCGACCGTGTAATGGAGCCGATCTTTAAGGGGTCAAAGTTAATCATGAGCGGGCATACGTACAGTGCCAATCCTCAAAGTGCCGCTGTTGCCTTAACTGTACTCAACTATATCGAACGCCATAATCTTATTGAACAATCAAGAAATGTCGGAGCATACTTGAAAGATCAGCTAAAGGTCCTTCAGCAGAAATATCCAATGATCGGGGATGTAAGAGGAAGAGGGATGCTTACGGGCGTGGAATTTGTATCCAACATTTTTAACAAGCTTCCTTTTGCCTCGGAAATTCACGTCTCACGGACGATTATCGAGCGTGCGATGAAAAAGGGACTCATCGTCTATCCCGCTTCAGCTGGTGTGGACGGACTCGGAGGAGATGCTGTCATCATTGCTCCGCCGCTTGTAACGAAAAAAGAAGAAGCAGACAAAATTGTCCGCCTGTTCGATCAGACAGTAAAGGAAGTACAGGATGAACTGCAGGTTGGCGGTTTTTTCAGCTCAGTAGGGTAAGGGGGAACTTCGATGGATAAAGTCATGAAATCGATTAATAAAACGATGACAGTTGAAAAAGCCTTATCGTTCATGGAAGACGGGATGACGATTATGTTCGGAGGGTTCGGCGGTGTAGGAAATCCTCCTTCCCTTATCGAGGGCATGCTGAAAAAAGGGATAAAGAACCTTACACTGATCGGAAATGATGCCGGTTTTCCTGATATCGGAGTGGGGAGGCTTGTGAGCCAAGGGAGAGTAAAGAAGCTCATCGCCTCCCACATAGGCTCAAACCCGGTAGCAGGAAAGCTCATGACAGAAGGAGCCTTGGAAGTGGAATTCTCTCCCCAGGGTACTCTTGCAGAACGGATAAGAGCGGGGGGAGTAGGGCTCGGAGGAATATTGACCGATACAGGCGCAGGCAATCCGATTGTCGGAAAAGGTAAACAATCAGTAATTATACAAGGAAAATCGTACTTTGTTGAAACGGCACTCACTTCGGATATTTCCATCGTGAATGCAAAGAGCGCAGATAAGTATGGAAATCTTATTTATGATACGAGCGCCAGAAATACAAATCCTCTTGTAGCAATGGCAGGAAGAATGACATTTGCAGAAGCGGACAGCATTGTGGAAACAGGTGATCTCGATCCTGAAGCAATTGTAACCCCTGGCGTCTTTATTGATGGAATTGTCCAATCAGAAGGAGTGAACTGGAAATGGGCCTGGGAAGAGAAGTAAGAGAAAAGATTGCAAGACGCGCAGCTCAGGAAATTATGCCGGGAATGGTCGTTAATCTCGGTATCGGGATACCTACTCTCGTAGCAGACTTTGTTCCGACGGAAGTGCCGGTTATGTTTCACGCAGAAAACGGGGTGCTCGGGACTGGTCCAAGCCCCGAAAAGGGAAATGAAAATACTCTTTTGTGCAATGCAGGTGGATTTCCAATTACGGCAAGTAAAGGAGCTTCCTATTTCGACAGTGCCACAGCGTTTGCCATTATCAGGCGGGGAAAATTGGATATGACCATTATGGGTGCTTTGCAGGTAAGTGAACAGGGAGATCTGGCAAACTGGATCGTGCCGGGAAAACGGGTTCCCGGTATGGGAGGAGCAATCGAACTGGCTGAAAAAGCAAAACGAGTACTTATTCTCATGAACCATACAGACAAATACGGACAGCCTAAAATTCTCAGGAAATGCAGTCTTCCGTTAACTGCTTCACTGTGTGTAAATCTGATCATTACCGAAATGGCGGTAATCGAAGTAACAAAAGAAGGACTCTTATTAAAAGAAGTATTCAGCCCGTTTACAGTAGAAGAGGTCATAGCGTGCACCGAACCACAGTTGATCATAGATTTAGCCAGCTTGGATAAGGAGGAGCGTTATGGATCGTAAACAAAAAGAGGTCATTTCATGGATAAAAAAATCGGAAACAGAAGCGGTTGAGCTTTTGCAGCGCTTTATACGTGAACCATCCACCCAGATGAATGAAGCAGGTATACAGAACCTGGTAGCAAGTAAACTTGATTCCATCGGATGTACTGTGGACATGTGGGAACCGGGCGGTGAAGAACTTACCAACCATAAAGCGTTCATATCCCCCCGGGGTAACTTTACAGGAAGCCCAAACGTTGTCGGCGTGAAGAAAGGAAAAGGAAAGGGAAAGTCTCTCGTGTTAAACGGACATGTCGACGTAGTCCCTGAAGGTGACCTGAAAGACTGGCATACCGATCCCTACAGTGGAGAATTTAGAGATGGGCGCATTTACGGCCGCGGTGCCACAGATATGAAAGGTGGAAATGTGGCTATGCTGCTTGCCATGGAAGCACTCCATGAATGCGGTGTTCAGCTGAAGGGCGATCTTATTTTTCAAAGTGTCATAGAAGAAGAGAGTGGAGGGGCCGGAACCCTTGCTGCTATTTTGAGAGGGTATACAGCTGATGCTGCAATCATTCCCGAGCCTACAAATATGAAGATCTTTCCCAAACAGCAGGGCTCTATGTGGTTCAGGCTGTTCGTAAAAGGGAAGGCCGCACACGGAGGTACGAGGTACGAAGGTGTAAGTGCCATCGAGAAGGCCCAGTGCGTTCTCAATGAATTAAGAGAGCTTGAAGCCGTCCGTAACAAAAGGATAAAGGATCCTCTTTATTCGCAAATTCCAATTCCAATACCGATAAATGTAGGTGTTATTGAAGGTGGTGATTGGCCCTCCTCGGTATCTGACTTAGTTAAAATTGAAGGCAGGTGTGGTATTTCGCCTGATGAAACAGTAGAGGAAGTACAGGAAGAATTCTGTAATCATTTAAATAGACTTGCTGAAAAGGATCCGTGGTTTATGGATTATCCCGTGGATATTGAATGGTTTGGTGCACGCTGGCTTCCGGGGGCAATACCTCAAGATCATCCACTCCTGTCCATTCTGACAAAGCAATATGAGCATATATGCCAACAGCCTCCCAAAGTTGAAGCTTCACCATGGGGAACAGACGGGGGACTTCTTACAAATATTGGAAACACTCCATCGATTGTTTTCGGACCTGGAGTGACGCAGATGGCTCATTTTTCAAATGAATATATTGAGTTAAGCAGTGTGCTCGACTGTGCAGCGATTATTACCCTAACCATCATGGATTGGTGCGAACAACCAAAGGAGGATCAGAGTGATGAAAAAACAAGTGCAGGTTAAGTCAAATATTCCCGGCCCAAAAGGGGCTTCTCTTCTGCAAAGACGCGATCTTCATATACCGAAGGGACCGTTTAACACTGCTCCTACATTTGCAAAAAAAGGTGAAGGAGCGATTCTTACTGATGTAGATGGAAACAGGTTTATAGATTTTGCCGGAGCGATAGGATCATTAAATGCAGGGCATTGCCCGAAGGAAGTTGTAGAGGCTGTTAAAGCCCAGCTTGATGCCTACATTCACCCGTGTTTCCACGTCATGATGTATGAACCCTACGTTGAGCTTGCGGAAAAATTAAATGAAATAACCCCGGGGGATCATTATAAAAAGACGTTCTTTTTGAACAGCGGAGCGGAGGCTGTGGAAAACGCAGTCAAACTTGCCAGAAAATATACTGGTAGAAAAGCGGTCATTTCTTTTGAGAGGGGGTTTCACGGAAGAACGTATATGGCAATGAGTCTGACGAGTAAAGTGAAGCCGTATAAGTATGAATTCGGTCCTTTTGTAGGCGAAACATATAAGCTTCCTTACCCTTATTATTACAGAAAGCCGGAAGGAATGACTGACGAAGACGTTGACAGAGAGTGCTTAAGACGGCTCGAAACGTTCTTTTTATCAGATGTGTCCTACGAAGAGACGGCCGCTGTTATTCTTGAACCCATTCAGGGTGAAGGCGGGTTTGTGGCGCCGAGCCGAAAATTTGTCAAAGGTGTGAAGGAGATCTGTGAAAAATATGGAATAGTGTTTATAGCGGATGAAGTTCAAACGGGATTTGGCAGAACCGGGGAACTGTTTGCATGTGATCATTATGATATCGTTCCGGATCTCATGACGATGTCTAAATCAATTGCAGCGGGCTTTCCAATCAGTGCTGTAACCGGCAGGGCGGAAATCATGGATTCTGCAGGGATCGGTGAAATTGGCGGGACTTACGGCGGGAGTCCTCTCGGTTGTGTAGCCGCACTTGAAGTCATCCGGTTAATGGAAAGAGACCAGCTTCCAAATCGCGCAAAAGAGATTGGTAAAACGGTAATGGGGTACTTTCAAAAATGGCATGAAAAGTATGAAGAGATTGGTGATGTGAGAGGCGTAGGTGCGATGAATGCCTTTGAAATTGTCACCGACAGAGAAACGAAGGAAGCGAACAAAGAGCTCACACAAAAAATGATTCAGTCCTGCATTCAAAAAGGACTGTTGATTATGGGGTCCGGTCTTTACGGTAATGTTATTCGGACTCTCTCGCCCCTTGTCATTTCCGAAGAAGAACTCCATGAAGGACTACTTATCCTAGAGGGCGTTTTAGAGGATATGTGTACGTATCGTCAGAAGGAGTGAATGGATATGAAGAAAAAGTTATTTATTGGTGGTGAATGGGTGGAGGGATCCTCTTATAAGGATCTTTTATCCCCTTATGACAGAGAAGTCGTGGCTCAGATTCCATCAGCTACAGAGAAGGAAACGGAACAGGCTGTAGTTTCAGCTTTTAAAGCCAGGAAGGAACTTGGTAAACTCCCGGCTCATCAAAGAGCTGAAATTTTAGACAATGTAAGCAGGTTATTAGAGGAGAGGCGTGAAGAAGCAGCCCGCCTTATCTCACAGGAAGCTGCTAAACCGATCCAGACAGCCAGAACGGAAGTGGCAAGAAGTATAATGACCTATAAGTTTGCAAGTGAAGAAGCGAGAAGAATAAAGAATGAAATGATTAATATGGATGCTGCCCCCGGCGGGGAAGGACGAATCGCCTATGCTGTCCGTGAACCTGCTGGCGTAGTGGCAGCCATAACGCCTTTTAATTTTCCGATGAACCTTGTAGCACATAAGCTTGGACCTGCAATTGCTGCAGGTAACCCGGTTATATTAAAACCTGCCTCACAGACACCGCTCAGTGCATATTTTATAGCTGAGATCTTCGAAAAAGCGGGACTTCCAAAAGGAGCGTTAAATGTTATTACCGGGAAGGGAAGCGTGGTCGGGGAAAAGCTCGTCACTGATGACCGGATAAGTGTAATCACATTTACAGGAAGTCCGGAAGTGGGTATTGCTCTGCGGAACAAAGCGGGTTTAAAGAAGATGACATTGGAGCTTGGTTCCAACAGTGCCGTTATTATTGATGAGGGCGTAAATGTAGAAGAGATTGCCGACCGGCTCGTGTTAGGTTCTTTTGCTTATCAGGGGCAGGTGTGTATCAGCCTTCAACGTATATTTGTTCACGAATCACTGAAGCAGGAAGTAATTGATGCCATGAAAAAACGCACCGACCGTCTTATCTTCGGGCATCCTCTTGATGAAGCCACCGATATCAGTGCACTTATATCAGAGGATGACTGCAGCCGCGTTTTAAGCTGGATTGATGAGGCAAAGGACCGTGGGGCAGAAGTGGTCTGCGGCGGGACGCGTGAAGGCAATGGAGTACTGCCTACCATCCTGGCAGATGTTCCAACCGACAGTTCTGTTTCCTGTGAGGAAGTATTTGGTCCGGTTGTTCACATTAATTCCTTCTCAGACTGGGATCAGGCTATAATTGAAGTGAACAGCTCTGATTACGGACTGCAGGCTGGTGTATTTACGAATGATATGAAAAAAGCGTTCCAGGCAGCGGAGGACCTTGAGGTGGGAGGCGTTCTTATCAATGATATCCCTACATTTCGAGTTGACCATATGCCCTACGGCGGTGTGAAGAAGAGCGGCTTCGGACGTGAAGGAATTAAGTATGCCATTGAAGAAATGACGGAACTGAAGCTCGTATCGTTTAAAAAATAAGCTGTTTTCGGAAACATTGTTGTTTTGTCAATAATAATGATGGAGTGAAAGGCGGCGACTCCGGGAATAGCATCAGCTACGAGCATTACAGAATTAGCTGCGAGTTGCTTCGACGAATGTACATCGAAGACTAAGCTAGTAGAGGAAGAAGCAGAAGGCAACTTTTCCGAGGAGGCTGAAGCGATGCCCGCGGAAAGCGCCCGCCTGTAGCGGAATTTACTCGGCTCTCACAATGCTGATTCCCATAGAGTATTGCTTTTGATGAAAAAGATGATCAAGCCGGAGGGGCCGAGACTCCTGCAACAGCTTGGGCCGGGCAGGATCATGGAAAAGCGATAAATAATAATGAGGGTGTCGCATCAGGTCATTATAACCTTGAGGCACCCTCTTAAGCAGTTCAGGACATAACAGAAGAAAAGCAGGAAGGAGTTTTATATGATGAATAATAAATGGGATTTCGACGATGAGAATGACAGGCTTGTTGCTTATCTGCCTTCTTTTACATATAACGATTCGGTCAAGCTTAAAGAAGACATCAATAATGCTGTACGGGGAAAACGGATTGTTTATACACTTTCCGAACATACCGGTGCCCTGAAAGACTTGGGCTTTTCCGTTGAAGCGGAGACGAGCGGATTCTTTGAAGGGGAAAAAGCGATTATTCTGACTCAGTACGATAAAGAGGAGCGGAAAAATTCAAAAACAAAAACAGAAAATGAAGAAGTCCTGAATAGGGTAAGAGAAGATTCAAAGCAAATCTCACAGCCTTGTCTGTATCCGGTCGGACTTGTTCAGGACAGAGACCTTAAATCTCTTGCTGCTCTTTACAAAAAGGTTTTTCCTAAATATCCAACTAATATTTTTGATCCTGAAGCGCTGAAAAAAGCAGCCGAATCCGATTATCTATTTGCAGCTGTAAAAAATGGAGGCGAAGTCATTGCTGCTGCATCGGCAATGAAAACCGGATACAGAAGTGCAGAGATTACAGACTGTGCTGTTAAACCGGATTACAGGGGTAATCAGCTTCTTCATTATTTGGTGCTTGATTTAGAAGAGGAGTGCAGGAAAGAGGGGATTAACCATATTTTCTCTATAACCCGGGCTCGTTCTACTGGAATGAACATGACGGTCAAACGCCTTGGTTATCAATATGAAGGGACACTTATTAATAATTGCATAATTACAAGCGGGTTTGAGGATATGAACGTATGGAGTCAAGCCTTAAAGTAAATAAAAAAACCAAAGTAAAAGCGGCCGGATAATGGCAATCGTTGCGTGCCATAGGGGAGAGAGCGTCCAACCTGCTATAAAAGAATGCTGTTTAATATAAGTTGTTGCCTTTGCTGAAAAAGTAATTATGTTTAAGTCGAGGAAGCTTGCCGTCACAGCCTCGGAAGAGCCCAAACGGCAGGACCGGCCGTTTTAATAGTTGGCAATGGCTTCGCGCGGTGCGCGCCAGACGGGAAGAACGCCCATCAGAATGACAGCACCGGCTCCGCTCATTGCATTTAGCAAAAAGCCCAAACGGCAGGACCGCCCGTTTGGGCTTTTTGCTATCTGTCAAAGTTAAAGTAGTTTTTCTTCAGGAATTTTGGCTGGTTCATGAGTGTTTTGTAGGAGAAGGTCATATCGAGCTTTTTTGTATCGATCAGCATGAACTGATCTTCAATGTCCGCGATTTGTTCTTCTTCAATATATATCATTTCACAGTCTGAACATTTGATAGAGGGAACCTGCGTAATTTCAACGGCCCGGCTTCCATCCGGAAGCTCCCAGTAGGCTGACTCCAGACTGTGAATGGCTTTATCCGATTCGCACCATTTACATTTCATAAGAGCACCCCCTGCTTAAGCTTCTTCACTTTTATCAGTCTTTTCTTCATACATCTTTTGTTCTTTTAAATATTTGCGTTCTTTCATTTGATCCCGTTTATCCCTCTGGTCTTTGAGTGTCCGGTGGTTTTCATCCTGCTGGTAGGTTTTACGGCGTTCAATCCGCTGAAGTCCCTCCGGCATAATTGAACTTTTTTCGTCGTTCATTAAAGCAGAAATTCCGATGCGCTTTTCGTCTTTCTTCTCATAGTAATTAAAGAAATAGGCGTCTGCTGTACCTGGTGTATACTCTTTTGGTTCAGGATACGTGGTAATAACGCCTTCAAAGTTTCTTAACACGACTTTATCGTGACTTTGGGAGATCATGTAGTTTGGCTGAAGGGTGATTTTTCCTCCGCCGCCTGGTGCATCGACAACAAAAGCGGGTACAGCATATCCCGATGTATGCCCGCGAAGTCCTTCTATAATCTCCAGCCCTTTCGAAACCGGTGCTCTGAAGTGACCGATTCCTTCACTCAGGTCACATTGATAGATATAGTAAGGGCGGACACGAATTTTTACAAGATCGTGCATAAGCTTTTTCATAATCTCGACACTGTCATTAATGCCTTTGAGGATTACCGCCTGGTTGCCGACGGGCACCCCGGCATTAGCTAGCATTTCACAAGCCTTTTTCGATTCTTCCGTAATTTCCAGGCTTGTATTGAAATGTGTATTCAGCCAGATAGGGTGATACTTTTTAAGGATATTACAGAGATTCTCCGTGATTCGCTGTGGAAAAACTACAGGAGCCCGGGTGCCGATTCGGATAATTTCAACGTGATCAATTTCACGAAGGTTTTTTAGCACATACTCTAGAATCTGATCATTTATAAGAAGGCCGTCTCCGCCGGAAATTAAGACGTCCCGCACTTCAGGGGTCGAGGCAATATATTGAATGGCTCCGTCAAGTTGCTTCTTAGGGACTCCCATTCCGATCTGGCCTGAAAACCGGCGTCGCGTACAATAGCGGCAGTACATCGAGCACTGGTTGGTTACCAAAAACAATACACGGTCAGGGTATCGGTGTGTTAGGCCCGGGACGGGAGAGTCTTCATCTTCGGAGAGAGGATCTTCCATGTCATATTTGGATTTTTCGATTTCTTTGGATACCGGTACACTTTGCATACGGATCGGACAGCGCGGGTCATCCGGATTCATTAAGGAAGCGTAATATGGTGTAATGTTTAATGGAATGGTTTTTGTTGATATTTTCACTCCGGCTTCTTCATCGGGTGTAAGGTTAATAACCTTTTTTAAATCATCAAGGGTTCTGATGGTATTAGTGAGCTGCCAGATCCAGTCATTCCATTTTTCTTCGGGCACACCTTTCCACAATTCAATGTCTTTCCAGTGGCGTGCTGGCTTGTAAAGGTCCATTTTCATTTGTATTTCCTCCCGCAAAATATTCTCATGTAATAGTTAATGCAAAAACCGTGCCAAGTGTATCTTGTATTTAAATAAGTCCATAAACCTTTATCTGTAAGCATTGGAGAGTATGAAGGGGAAAGGATAAAAATAAGAGTGCCGGTTTTTTGGCACTCTTTACTGTTGTTTTGGAATCTATAGATTCTTATTTATTTGTATAACTTTTTCTTGAACCTTTTCCGCGTCCAGCTGCACGCCTCCGAGCTCCAGGTCATTTGATGAATTAAAATCCTTGTACGAGATCATAAGAGTAAATAAGGGTTTAAGCTATTGGAGGGGCAAAGCCAAGTTTTCTTTATCGCTCGTGACCAAGGTGCTTGCGCGTTTGTTCTTAAAGGTTGTATTTTGTTATCTTGTACTGCAATGTTTGTCTTGGCATCTGAAGCATTTTAGCAGTCTGTTTTACGTTCCTGCCTGATTCGTTCAGTACTTTTGCAATCATTTCTGCTTCGTAATTTTCTACCTTTGTTTTAAGCGCACCTGAAAAAAAACAGCCGTTTTCAGACCGATCAGGTTTAATGTGCAGAGGAAGGTGATCGGGTGAAATGATTTCATCGGTCATATTCATTGCTGCTTCAACAGCATGCCTGAGTTCCCGGATGTTGCCGGGCCAGTTATAATGCTTAAGGATTTCAGATGCCTGTTTGTCTGTACCGGAGACGAGTTTATTAAATCTGAAATTATACATAGACACAAAGTGATCCACCAATAATGGAATATCCGTACGCCGGCTCCTTAGGGGGGGAAGATGAAATGAAACCACGTTGAGGCGGTAGTAAAGATCCGGACGTAAAAGGTTTTTACTTAAAAGGGACGAGGGGTTTTCGTTTGTTGCAGCAATAATCCTTACGTCAGTAGAGAAGCTTTTATTGGAACCTACCCGTCGTATAATACCGTCTTCCAAAACGCGCAGTAATTTAGCCTGAAGATCCATGGGCAGAGTCTGGATTTCATCCAGAAACAGTGTACCTCCGTGGGCAAGTTCGAAAAATCCTTCCCGTTCTTCAGCCCCTGTAAAGCTCCCTTTCACTGTACCAAAAAGGATACTCTCAAGAAGCGATGCGGGGATAGCCGCACAGTTCTGGGAGATAAAGGGGCGGTTTCGTCTTGGTGAATGGTTATGAATCGCCTGAACAAGAAGCTCCTTACCAGTGCCGGTTTCACCGTAGACAAAGACTGGCGAGGTCGTTTTAGAGACTTTCTTACCCTGTTTAATAATCGATTCCATCTCTGGAGAACAGGTGAGGATATGATCAAATTCATAAGAAACGTGATTGTCCTTTACTTCCAGTGCTTTATTTGACCGGTCATCCATTTTTGCCTGAAGATCCATAAGTTTCAGGGAGAGATCCCGCACGCGGCTCATATCCTTGGCTATTTCAACCGACCCGATTAAGCTGCCGGACACTATGATTGGAATGGTTGTATTTACTGTATCGATAAGCTTTCCTTTTAAATTACGGTACGTTTGGTGCTGATTAAAAATGGGGTTGCCTGTTTTCATGACTTTTATAAGCGTGCTGGTTTCTGCAGAGAGGGAGGGGAAGACGTTCAGAAGTGGTTTTCCGATTACATCTGAAACATCCAGCCCATCATGGTCTGCGGCGATTTTATTATAATAGATCGTGATTCCATCCTGATCGATTACATGAATACCTTCATCAATACTGTTTAATATGGCTTTTAACATCTCATTTGTATCGGTGTTTGTAACAAACATAGGACAGAACCTCCCCTGTGCCGGAATATTGGTTAATGTGCTGAATATTCAGCACATTTTTATCGTACTAAGAATCTCTGCTGATTGCAAGATGATTTCCAGAAAATTGTTTTGTTACTATGAATCTACTAATGAAATAAAGCTAAAGTCCGCGTTACGATTATAAATGTCAGTGATGACAGCACTATTGTAATTTCAAGGAGGTTATTCCAATATGAAAAAATGGTTTATGGCTGGCGCAGTAGCCCTGGCAGCACTGGTACTTCCGGATCAGGCTGATGCGTCTTCAGAACAATATACAGTTAAAAGTGGCGATACACTTTGGAATATCAGTCAGCAGTATGGAACGACAGTTGATCAATTAAAAGCAAACAACGGCCTTACGGATGATCTTATTTACCCAGGTCAGACATTGACAGTAGGAGAGGCGGTTATTAATGAAGGGGAGCTTGACCTTCTTTCCCGTCTGGTACACGCTGAAGCAGAGGGAGAATCTTATGAAGGTAAAGCAGCAGTTGCAGCAGTTGTGCTCAACCGTGTGGAAAGTTCTGAGTTCCCTGACACGGTTGAAGGCGTCATTTATGAAACCCACGGAAGCGGTGGAATTTTTGCGTTTGAACCGGTTCAGAATGGCCAGATTAATAAGCTTGCCGATCAGGAATCCATTAATGCAGCAAGAGATGCAATGAATGGTTATGATCCTTCAAACGGAGCATTGTTCTTCTTTAACCCCGAAACCTCCACGTCAGAGTGGGTAAACCGACTCACAATTGACTCTCAGATTGGAAACCACGTATTTGCTTCCAATTAATAGAAAAAAGCAGCCGTTTCCGGCTGCTTTTTTCTTTCCTTTTGAATTAATCATCCATCGTGGAAAGGTCCCCGACTGGTTCTCCAAGCTCCCAGGCTTTTAGCACACGGCGCATGATTTTACCGCTCCGTGTTTTAGGAAGCTTTTCCTTAAACTCAATTTCTCTTGGCATGGCGTGAGCAGAGAGCTCTTTTTTAATAAACTGCTTGATTTCATCGATAAGTTCATCGTCCTGCGTATAGCCGTCCCGTAAAGAGATGAATGCCTTAATAATATGTCCCCGGACAGGATCAGGCTTTCCGATTACACCAGCTTCAGCTACAGCACGATGTTCAACGAGCTTACTCTCGATTTCGAAAGGACCTACACGTTCACCGGCAGTATTAATAACATCATCGTTTCGTCCCTGGAACCAGAAGTATCCTTCTTCATCCCGGTAGGCGGTATCTCCGGAAACATACCAGCCATCGATAGCGAAGTATTCATTAAATTTCTCTTCATTTTTCCAAACTTTACGCATCATGGACGGCCAGCCCGCTTTTACAGCGAGGTTACCCATTTCATTCGGAGGAAGCTCTTCGCCGTGGTCATTAATAATAGCGGCTTCCACTCCCGGGAACGGCTTTCCCATTGAGCCTGGCTTAATCGGTTCACCTGGGTAGTTACAAATTAACATCGCGCCGGTTTCTGTCATCCACCACGTGTCGTGTATACGACGGTCAAATGCTTCAACCCCCCAGCGGACAACTTCCGGGTTTAACGGTTCTCCCACACTGAGGATATGTCTGACCGAGCTTAAATCGTACATTTCCTTAATATTCGGATCAGCTGCCATGAGCATCCTGAATGCTGTTGGCGCACTGTACCATACTGTGACCTTGTACTTTTCAAGAGTTTCATACCAGTCCTGCGGGGAGAAACGTCCGCCGCGGACAACATTGGTGACACCATTCAGCCACGGACCGAAAATGCCGTAAGATGTACCTGTAACCCAGCCAGGGTCAGCTGTACACCAGTAAGTATCATCTTCTTTCAGGTCAAGAACCCATTTTGCAGTCTGATAATGCTGAAGCATAGAATTATGCACATGGTATACCCCTTTAGGTTTACCGGTAGAACCAGAAGTATAGTGAAGGATCAGGCCGTCTTCGAGGTCAACCCACTCAACAGCAGATTCCTTTGAAGCCGCTTTCATTTTGTCGAAATAAGAAACAAACTTTTCGCCATCAGGAAGTTCATTGCCGACGACAACTACTTTTTCAAGATGAGGAAGTTCATCAAGGGGAACTCGTGGAAGGAGGTCCGGTGTTGTGACCAGCACTTTTGATTCGCTGTCTTCCAGCCGTGCCTTTACGGCATCCTTCATAAATGCTTCAAATAACGGACCAACTACGGCACCGATTTTAATTGTTCCGAGCAAAGAAACATAAAGTTCCGGGGAACGCGGCATGAAGATAAATACGCGGTCACCTTTTTCAACTCCAAGGTCCTTAAGCATATTTCCTGCCTGATTTGACAGATCTTTCAGCTGGCGGAATGTGTATGTTTCATCACGCTCGGCGTCTGAGTAGAGTAAAGCCGGCTTGTTGCCAAGTCCTTCATTCACATGACGGTCTATGGCTTCATAGGCAAGGTTTACCTGTCCCGTTTTGTGCCATGAAAATGCTTCTTTCACTTGATTCCAGTCAAAATTTTCTTTCGTTGCTTCGTAGTTTTCAAGCTGATGTGATGTCGTTTTTGGCTGTAATACTTTCAAAATCAAGCACCTCCGCGAGTAATGTAAAATTGCAACACTCTAAAATTTCAGAATTTTAAGCTTACGTAAACGTTACATAAAAACCCAGTGTATTGTCAACAGTCAACAGAAAGATACAGGAAATTTATTATATTTGAAAGATTGTGACGGGGGAGAAACTGCAAAAGAATATGTGTTGTGATGTGATCTTCGCCTGCGTATGTACCTTCATGCTAAAATACAGAAGAACGATTGAATAAAGGAGCGATTAAACGATGGATTGGTTAGGAATATTAATTTTAATTGTTGCAGGTATTATTGTGCTCAGGGTTGTGGGGACGCTCTTTAAATTTATAATCAGCGCCGGCCTCATCCTGCTGTTTATATATATTATTATCAGACTCATCGATACTGCCTTGGTCATAAATCCGTTATGGTTTTAGCCGGGAATGGTTAAGGGTAGATTAACAAGAGACATATCAATTAAAGGAGGACTTTGTAATGGACTACCGGATCGAAAGAGATACCCTGGGTGAAATGAAAGTCCCGGAGGATAAATGGTGGGGTGCACAGACGCAAAGAAGCCTGGAAAACTTTAAGATAGGCACCGAAAAGATGCCTGAAGAAATTGTCTCCGCCTTTACCGTGCTGAAACAGGCATGTGCAAAGGCGAATCTGCGCCTTGATAATATCGAAGAAGATAAAGCAGAAGCAATATCAGCAGTGTGCGAAACAATCAGAAAAGAGAAATATACTGAACATTTTCCTCTCGTTGTCTGGCAGACGGGGAGCGGAACCCAGTCTAATATGAACATGAACGAAGTGATTGCCTACAAGGCAAATGAACAGTTAAAAAGCCGGAAGGAAACCGTGGTTCATCCCAATGACGATGTAAACCGTTCCCAAAGCTCCAATGATACTTTTCCTACTGCCATGCATATTGCGGCAGTAATTGACGTCCATGAGCGTCTGTTGCCAGCAGTCAGACATATGCGGGATGTGCTTGAAGAAAAAGTCATTACATTCCAGGATGTTGTCAAAATCGGCCGTACCCACCTTCAAGATGCCACGCCCCTTACCCTCGGACAGGAAATCAGCGGATGGGTCCATATGCTCAAAAAAAGTGAGCAGATGATTAAAGAGAGTACCGAACACCTTCGTGCACTGGCTATTGGAGGAACGGCTGTAGGAACAGGGATCAATGCCCATTCAAAGTTCGGAGAAACGGTAGCTGAAGAAATAAGCACTATAACCGGGCATGAGTTTTATTCATCCGAAAACAAATTTCATGCACTCACAAGTCACGACGAACTTACGTATGCACATGGAGCAATTAAAGCCCTTGCTGCAGATTTGATGAAGATCGCCAATGATGTGAGGTGGCTCTCCAGCGGACCGAGGTCGGGTATCGGTGAAATAACGATTCCTGCAAACGAACCAGGGAGCTCAATTATGCCGGGAAAAGTAAATCCTACACAAAGTGAAGCCTTAACGATGGTGGTCTCACAGATATTTGGTAATGATGCAGCAATAGGTTTTGCATCAAGCCAGGGGAATTTCGAGCTTAATGTATTTAAGCCGGTGATCATCTATAACTTTCTCCAGTCAGTAAGACTTTTATCGGATGCCATGACATCCTTTACAGACAAATGCCTGGCTGGAATTGAAGCGAATGAAGATGTCATTAACAACCATGTGAAAAACTCGCTGATGCTTGTTACAGCTTTAAACCCTCATATCGGCTACGAGAATGCAGCGAAAATTGCTAAAAAGGCATTTGATGATGATACTACATTAAAAGAGGCAGCAATCAGCCTCGGCCTTTTAACGGATGAAGAGTTTGAAGATATGGTTAACCCGGAAAAAATGATCGGTCCCAACAAATAACAACACAAAAGTACTTTCGCAAAGGCTGTTTCTTTAAATCCGGTATTGTAGCCGGAATGCTTGAGAATTCTAAGGTCCCGGGGGCCGTTCAGTTCCCGGAGAGCGACTGAAGGCCACTAAAAATTCAAAAACAGCGAAATACAAAGACGCTCCGATACCTGATTCGGGGCGTCTGTTTTATGGGGAAATTGATATACTGTATATAATTAAATATATAATATAACGTTAGGAGATTTTGTTATGCATGTTTTTGACCTTCATTGTGATGCGCTTCTTAAACTTTGGGAGGACCGCTCAAAATCATATCTGAATGATGCCAACATCCACACCAGCTTTGAAAGGCTTCAAAAAGGAAATGTAAAGCTCCAGCTTTTTGCTGTCTTTGTGGAGCCTGAGATTCCTTCAGATATGAAGTTTCAGGTTGCGCTGGAGCAAATTGATTTGTTTTATTATAAGGTTCTGGCACAAAAAGGAATCCGGCATATCAGAAACTGGTCTGACTTAAGACAATTAAAGCCTGATGAAACAGGAGCGATGCTTACGCTGGAGGGTGCTGATGCTTTTGGAAATGATCTGATGAAACTGCGTACGCTGTACAATCTGGGAGTCAAATCTCTAGGCCTTACGTGGAACAATGCAAACTTATGCGCCGATGGAGTGGGAGAACCCCGAAATGGAGGGCTTACAGAGCTTGGCTTTGAAGTAGTCAGACTTAACAACCAATTCCGTATCTGGACAGATGTTTCCCACCTAACCGAACCTGGTTTCTGGGATGTTATGAAAACAGCTGATTATCCTGTTGCCACACATTCTAACGCCAAGACCCTGTGCTCACATAGAAGAAACCTTACAGACGAGCAGGCGCAGGCACTGTTTAAGAAAAAAGGACTGTTGGGAGTGGTCTTTCACCCTCCATTTCTTGTGGATGATGCAGAAACAGCAGAGATTAGTGACCTTTTAAGGCATATTGAACACTTCTGTGAACTGGGTGGGAAAAACCATTTGTCATTTGGCTCGGACTTTGACGGTATTCAGTTTTTTGTATCAGATCTTAATCACTCAGGGCTTTATCAGAACCTGATCAATGAACTTCTCAAGTATTACAGTGAACAGGATGTACGAGGCTTTGCATATCAAAACGTTCTGGACCATCTGCCGGAATAGTGAAAAGAGGGCATTTCATAAGGCATATTATAATGCCGCCTTATGAGACGCCCTCTTTCTGGTGATCAGCAGGAAAAGTGTCTTCTGGTGACTGTTATATACTCGTTATTTATCTTTATGACATTCCACTTGTTTTCAGGAAGAAATACAGATGATTCTTTCAAGTAGGAAACCGGATATAATTCCAGCAGATACGCTAAATAAGCAGCGCATTTTCTGCACTCCGGCGGAAAGTATGTGTATGAGGCTGCGGTCAGTGACCGCGCATGGTTAAATAGTGTAAAAAATTGCTCTTTTTCAGATTCTGTAGTCTTGTGTTTAAAGTAACCCCAGATATGTTCACATGTATTCAAAAAATCTCCGTGACAAAAGGGAAGCTCCTTCTGATTTTTGATTTCCAAGTATACGTCCAGATATTCCCGGCAGTTTTCTGCCTCCCTGAGAGAGATTTGGATGTCTTTATAGAAACGGTACCCTTTAGCCATAATTTCATATTTATTACGGGCCCAGAGTTTCTCGGTTAGTTTTTTAAAAGTCACCGTCATGTCTTTCACCTCGGTCATTTGGATACTATAAGTGTAGCACCTGTCACGGCTCTAAAGTAAGGATGACATGATTAATTTAACCAGACTTTTGTGACTCATTATTAAAGGGAAACAGATACAGGAAATCGTATCTCTATTAAAAGCAAGTAAGGGGCTGGGGCCATGCGAATGTTTAAGAAACCTAGAATTGTCGTCAGTAAATGTCTTGAATTTGAACCATGCAGGTACGACGGGGCAAAAATCAAAAGTGATGCAGTGAGTAAATTAATGGATAGTGCAGAACTGATTCCTGTGTGTCCGGAAGTGGAAATCGGGCTCTCAACACCAAGAGAGTCGATCCGGATTATTGAATCTGGAGATGAGGAGCGGCTGGTACTGCCGTCCGGGAAAGAAGACCTTACAGATCAAATGAAAAGCTTCTCAGACTCTTTCCTGACAAATTTACGTGACGTAGACGGGTTTATTTTGAAAGGGAGGTCCCCGAGCTGCGGAATCTTTGATACAAAAGTATACGCAGGATACGAAAAATCCCCTGTAATTAAAAAGAGTGCCGGGATCTTTGCGAAAAAGGTTATAGATCATTTTCCTGATGCGGTCATTGAGGATGACGGGAGGCTCAGAAACTTCTCGATCAGGGAGCATTTTCTGACTCGTATATATACACTCAGTGAATTCAGAGATACAAAAAGTCGGGGCGATCTTGAATCACTGAACCGTTTTCATGCCAGAAACAAATATCTGTTTTTATCATATCATCCAAAACTTTTAAAAGATGCAGGACGTATAATAGCAAATTATGAAAAGCGGAGCAAGGAAGAGATCTATTCTTCCTATGAAGCAGTTCTTGGAACGATGATGAAGAAAAAACCGAAGTTTACAAGCAATATCAATGTCTGCCAGCATATTCTGAGCTTTTTTAAAGGTGAACTGAGTGTCCGTGAAAAAGAACATTTCCTGTACCTTCTTCAGCAATACAGTGAAAGGCGGATCCCGCTCAGTAATTTGACGAGTATCCTGAAATCCTGGGTTTACAGGTTTGAAAGGGAGTATCTGTTCAATCAATCGTACTTTGAACCCTACCCGGAAAGCTTAATTGAAATAACAGACTCCGGGAAAGGCCGCAATTACTGACCATAAGTTTGGACGTTCGGAGAAAGTGTTGTTATACTACTAAAAAAAGTGGTGGTGAGAAATGAATGGTTTTGAAGAAAGCAACATTTGCAGGTGGTTGTTTCTGGTGCATGGTATCTCCTTTCGATGAGCAGCCTGGTATCCATAAGGTTGTGTCGGGATATACCGGCGGGCACACTGATAACCCTACCTACGAAGAGGTATGTACGAATACAACAGGACATCTCGAAGCTGTTCAGATAACATATGATCCGGATGTATTTCTATACGAAAAACTGCTGGATCTATACTGGTCTCAGATTGACCCAACCGACCCCGGCGGTCAGTTTCATGACCGTGGAGAGTCTTATCAGACAGCCATTTTTTATCATGACGTTGAGCAAAAGAAACTGGCGGAGGATTCAAAGGTGAAGCTTGATAAAAGCGGCAAATTCAACAAGCCGGTTTGTACTGATATTCGTCCTGCATCTGTGTTTTTTGAAGCAGAAGCCTACCATCAGGACTATTACCGGAAGAACCCTCTTCATTATAAAATGTACCGTAAAGGAAGCGGTAGAGAAGACTTCCTAAACTCACACAGGAGGTAGTTGGTCTGATGAAAACAAACAGAAAAGTTCAGGATAAAAAAGCGTTAAACGAAATGCAGTATAAAGTAACTCAGGAAAACGGAACCGAACCTCCGTTTAAAAATGAGTTCTGGGACCATTTTGAAGATGGAATCTACGTGGATATCGTGTCAGGAGAGCCTTTGTTCAATTCAAGAGACAAGTATGATGCAGGGTGCGGATGGCCAAGCTTCACAAAGCCGATTGATAAGTCCCAGGTAACTGAGCATTCGGACTTTTCACATGGAATGCGTCGTACGGAAGTAAGGAGTGAAGAGGGGGATTCCCACCTCGGCCATGTGTTTACGGACGGGCCGAAACCCGGCGGACTCCGCTATTGTATCAATTCTGCAGCTCTTCGTTTTATTCCATACAGCGAGCTTGAAAAAGAAGGCTACGGGGAATACAAAACATTATTCGACAAATAGACTTTGATGTCTTATGAAACGAAAAAGTTGACGCCAATTATTCTTATGGCGTCAACTTTTTTTGTTTCCTTTAATCCCGGCGGAAGCGATTGAGAGTCTGTATAACTTCTTCTTTTCTTGGAAGGGCAAGATCTCCCGGGTGCTGCCCTTTGAAGGGCGAAAGGAATTCAAGTCCCGAATGGTTAATTTCAGTATAGATCTCGTCAATGGCTTCCATAATTGTGCTGTCTTTACTGCTTCCTTTTGTTAAATGTTTTATTATCAGGGCAATGGTCCTTGTCTGGCTGGTATCCGCCAGCTGTTCGATAGCAGATAAATCAATCATATGACGGGAGAACAGGATCGTATTCTTTCCTTTTGCCTCTACTTTCTCTTTTCGATCCAGTTTCTTTTTGAAATTGTCTCTGTCCAGTATTCTCATTTTGGGAACAGACAGGGTTACGGCTGTTTTCTTTCGGTGATTTTTTATTTCAGAAGCAATTTGCTTTACTTCTGCTCTTTTATCGTAAGGTCGGTATTCATTCATTACTATGACGTGGTCAGAAGCTTCGAAATAGTCCCCTGAACCCCCTATAGCCATGACCGTTGAAACATCCTGGTCCTTAAAGAGACTTTCTACATAATCAACAAAAGGGGTAATCGGTTCCTCAGAAACCAGCTTTTGCATTCTCGCATCACGAATCATAAAATTTGTAGCACTAGTATCTTCGTCCATTAAAATAAGCTTGGATCTCATTTCCAGAGCTTCCATTATGGAAGCTGCCTGGGAGGTGCTTCCGCTTGCATCCAATGTTGAAAAAGAGCGCGTATCTTTTTCAAAAGGGAGATTGGAAATAAACGGGGAAATATCTACTCCATGAATGGACCTGCCGTCTTCAGCTTTAATTTTCACTGCACTCTGATCAGTAATGACATACTCCCGGCCGTCTCCCGGAGCATGATTATACACACCGCGTTCAATGGCATGAAGGAGGGTACTCTTTCCGTGATAACCTCCCCCGGCTATGAGGGTAAGACCTTTTGGCAGGGCAAAACCGGTAACTGTCTTTTCTTTAGAAAGCTGAATGGTTTTTTCATAAGCGGCCGGGGACTGAAAGGATACGGCCTTACTTAACGGCTTATTACTCACACCGCTTTCTCTTGGAAGAACAGCCCCGTTGGCTATAAAGCAGATGAACTCATTTTCCTTAATATAATTTCGGATCAATTGCTGATCGTCAGATAATTCAATGTGTGATTTTACTGCTTCTTTTGAAAAATGGGTAAGAGCTTTTCTTGTTATGTCAGGTACAATCTCACCCAGCAGCTTACCGGTATCATGTCCTCTGATACGCCTTCCGTTTGCAGGCAGGCCGATACTGAGACGAATTTCGATATGTTTTTCAGTGACTTTTACAGCTGTTCGTTTCAGGACTTCCTGACCCGGGGCATCGATGGCAATCATCCCGCCTTTACCGGTTCCCATTCGTGAAACTGCACGTTTCTTAATCTGAAGATTGACCTCCCTGGCAAAAAAATCTTCGAAAGCTGACTTACGAGAGGCGGAATCTATAAGCTCTTCTGGAAGGTTTGTGTATGTGAACGGGAAAGCCACTCTGATTTTTGACGGAGCAGCAAAGGGATCTCCCTGAATATAGTCCATATATAGTGAAAAGACGTCTCCGTCATATTTTCCCTGAATGGTTTTGAGTAATTTATAGCTTTTTCCATCCAGTTCTTTCACCTTCTGTATGAGTCGTTTCATATCAATTTCCCCCAATACGTTGATTTCGTGCGTAATGATAGCTGTACTGTTATTAAAACATACGACAGGATCTGAAACAAAAAGGGGAGAAGGAAGAATAATTATCCAGTACCAGGGGGACATTAGGGTTGAAAAAAAGGCTGTTTTCGTAAAAATTGTTTCTCTTACTGAAAAAGGCAATGAAGTCGAAGCCCCTTAGACGCCTTGGTACTTGGTATTGGGGTGCCAGGCAAGACCTTGCAGAGCATAGCTCAAGGATTGCCGCAACCGTCACGGAAAGCGGAGGGTCGCAGGTTGCATCTTCATTATCTGTGAAGTGAAAATAGCAACAATCAATCTGAAAACAGCGAAAAAAACTATAAGGAGAATGAAAAATGAGAAAATGGATTATGTTATGTCTGACATTCCTGTTTGCGTTATCAGCTATGGGAGCAAATGTTTCTTTTGCAGATACAGGTGAAGGCTTTGTTAGAGCTGTTCATGCATCCCCGGATGCACCTGCAGTGGATATCTATGTGAATAAGGATAAAGTAGTTGAAGGTGTTTCATTTAAAGGTGTGAGCGAATACATGCCATTACAGGAAGGCTCTTACACCATCCGTATTTTTGCCCAGGGAGCAAACCCTAAAAAGGATACCCCTGTTATTGAGAAAAATGTAGATGTAAAAGGGGAACAAGCATACACCTTGGCAGCAGTAGGTCCTCTAAACCAAATTGATCTTGTAGCTGTCAGTGATGACCTCCAGCCTGCAGAAGGTAAAGCAAAAGTCAGAGCAGCCCACTTTTCCCCTGATGCCCCGGCTGTAGACATTGCAGCAGGACCGGAAACGATTTTATTCGAAAATGTGAGCTTTCCTCAGGTAGCTGAATACTTGGAAGTGGATGCAGGAACTGTGAACCTGCAAGTACGGCCAACCGGGTCACAGGATGTGGTGTTTGAAGTTCCTAATTTAGGACTCGAGGCAGGCGCTGTTTATTCTGCATTAGCAGTAGGCCAGCTTGAAGGAGAACCGGGCTTTGATATTATTATTGTAAAAGATGAACTGAAAGAATAAGGGCGCTATCCCAAAGTTACATCAGATAAAAACCACAGAGGTGAGCAAAGGACCGGAGAGTCTTTTGTTCCCTTTTTTTGTATGCCGCCACTCCGTGTGTGAAAAGATAAAAGAATATTAATGGTTTTGTAATGGAATTGTAATGTTTCATTCATCGCATAACAGCGAAAATACGTTTACTATAAAAGTATTAACGAACACATAAAGGTGATGGCATGAGAAAGACAAATTATCCAATAATATTCTCACTACTATTCATTATTACATTGACATCATTTCCATCATTACCAGAAGCTGGCAAACCCTCCGATCTATACAGTGAGGCAGCAGTTGTTATTGATGCCCGCACCGGGGAAGTCCTTTACGAAAAAAACGCATACCGGACAATGTACCCGGCAAGCATAACGAAAATCATTACAACTATTGTGGCTCTGGAAGAAGCAGGTCTTTCTGATGACGTACAAGTGAGTTTTGATGCGGTAAATGTAATAGGCTCCAGAGTCTATTTACTGGAAGAGGAGATTCTTCCACTCGAACAGCTTCTCCATGGCATCATGATCAGTTCCGGTAACGATGCATCTATAGCAGTAGCCGAACATATAGATGGTTCAGTTAAGGCTTTTGCAGACCGGATGAATGCGTTTGTGACAGAGAAGGTAGGGGTTGAAAACTCCAACTTTACGAATCCCCACGGCCTTTTTGAAGAAGAGCATGTAACCACCGCCTACGATATGGCCAGAATAAGTGCTTATGCAATGGGAAATGAACAGTTTAGAGAGATTGTCGGAACGAAAAGCCTGGACTGGAAAGGGGAAGGGTGGGAAACAACCCTTTATAATCACCACGATTTAATGAGACAGAATGACCATATTACAGGAGTAAAAAACGGTTATGTCAGAAGATCGGGCTATACTCTGGTTACCTCAGCATTTGATGGGGACACTGAAGTGATTGTTGTAACACTGAACTCCCCATCGCGGCTGTTTGCATATAATGATACGAACAAGCTTATTGACTACAGCCTGGCTGAATATGAAACACAGGTGTTAAGCCTTGCCGATGAAGACCTTTTGACCAACCACATTATACCTGAAGAACTTGCAGTGACAACCCGCAGGGGAGAAGATATTAAATATGAGGTGCGCGAAGAAGGAGAAATTATTGTAACTGGGAAAGGGAACCGGAAGATCGCTCATATTGACCTTGAAAAAAGGTACCTGACAGATCTCCCGTCGTATATTATCCCTTCAGATAAAGAAACAACAGTCGTTAAGAAGCAGGAAGAGCCGATTAAGAAAAGTATTGCACTGTGGTTTATTTTAAGCGGGTTTAATAAGGTTTTTAACAGATAGAAGCTTTTCATCTGTTCAATGAATAGCGGAAGTACTTATCAGAGGTTGACTTTACCCTTTAGTCAGCCTCTTTTTTAATGGCTGTTTTCGGATAAATTGTGCTTTTAGTGAATGTGATAATAAAGCCGGAGTGCCCGAGACTCCTGCGATAGTTACGAGCGTTTACATAAGAAGCAGGGTTATTTCTTCTGGCTTGCCTGCGCCACCGCGGAAATGGAAGGGCACGCAGACTTTATGTGTTAAGATTTGACTTATAGTAAAGAGTAGCAAACTATAGGGAAAACAGCTTTTTATTTGACTTTTCAACCCATACATCGTTCACTCATCACTCAGATATAGAGCTGCTTAATGATACAAGCATTTTTGTGTATTCATTCCGGTTTTTAAACATGGCTTCATTCCAGTTTTGTTCAATCCATTCTTTAAGTTCTTGAGATGAATTAAATACTTCTCCCGATGTATCTGCTTTTCTTATCATGTATCTGCCATTGTCTTCATCACAAGTGACTTCACATGGAAAAGCACCGTCGTGACTCTGTAATTGAAAGTCCATTCTCCTGTCTCCCTTCATAAAGGTTTACCTGAAAATACAATTTGGGGCATTCTCAACCTCGTATGGATGTTCTAAGCTTCGTTGAAACGGAATACGATCCCTTTCCGCATACTTGCGCCGATCCTCTTCAGGGCTTTGCTCTTACGGTATTTCGCCAGTCTCGCATTTCCGCATGAGTCTCGCGTATTCCGTTCAACTTCGCATGCTAACCTGTAATATCAGAAGAGCAGGTTAACTGAGTTGAAAAAAGACCGCATGGCTATTTTCATTCACCATGGTGTAAAAAAATTAGCATGGGAATGACCCCCTGAGTGCCGAGCACGAGGAGAATCATCGCCCCCCCCCCCCCGCTAAGTGAGTGAAATTAAACACCTGAATTACCAGAGCCATCAAAAAACCTCGCCGGATCTCATATAGCATATTTTTATTGTGATATTCATTCATACAAAGAATTCAACCATGATTTAGAAAGACTTCCAATAGATGGGTGAAGTGTGATAACTTTTATACATTTTTACATAATTTTTTAGAAATGACGTAGCGGTCAGAAGAACTTCTTATTATAATATAGACAGAAGTCGAATTTTTTCGATAATTACCGGAGGGGACTGTTTATGATGAGATGGGCTAAGCGGATTTTACAAAACCTTGTACTTCTAAGCTCACTGACAATTGCTGTAGTTTTGATCTCTGTTGCATTTGCAGTGTATCTCTGGCAGTCCACGGATGCAGGGCGGCTCCCGGCAAAAACCGCTGTTGTGCTTCATGCTATTAATAATAATCTGGTTACATTGGATATTGATGTCAGGCCTCCAAGAATTGTGAGCGGAGGAGGCGGAGGAAGCCCGTTGTTAAGAGAGGACCTCTATGTACCGGTAGTCGGCGATGTTCAAGTGCCTGTAAGAATATACAGACCTCAGGGTGAAGGGCCGTATCCGATTATCATGTATTATCACGGTGGTGCGTTCATGGAGGGGTACGGGAGTATTGAAACCCATGACAATATTGTCCGGTCCCTGGCGTCCCGTACGGAGAGTGTCGTGATTTCGGTCGGATACAGAGTGGCGCCGGAACATATTTTCCCAGCGGCTGTAGAAGACAGCTATGCTGCGTTGCAGTGGGCAGAGAGAAATGCGGGAAGTTTTAATGGTGACCCTGACACAATAAGTGTTGCAGGTGACAGTGCAGGAGGAAATATTGCTACAGTGATGACACTTATGGCAAGGGACCGGGAAGGCCCGGAAATAACCTCCCAAGTACTGTTTTATCCCCTGACAACGTTTCAGGATGTAGACCTAAGGTCGAGAGAAATTTATGATAGTGGTTATTATTTATTATCCAGACAGGTGATGTACCGGGCGAGGGATCTGTATACCCCTGAAGAAATGATGTGGTCAAATCCTTATACATCACCTCTGCAGGCTGATAATCTTTCTGATTTGCCCCCTGCCTTGATCATTACTGCGGAATTTGACCCGTTAAGGGACGAAGGTGAGGCATACGCAAAACGCCTTTTTGAATCCGGCGTTCATGTAAGAGCCACAAGGTATCGTGGGGTTATGCACGGTTTTGTCTCTTTTTATGAAGTTATGCAAAGCGGGAGATACGGATTGCAGGAAGCGTCTAGCTTTCTGAGGCAGGCACATGGAGGCGTTCTTCAGGAAAGCCCCTACCAGCTGCAGGTCCGTCAGTCTCCCCAGGGAATTGACAGGGTAAGGGAACAGGCAGAAGCGTTCGCAATCGCTGCATATCTGCTTGGCAGAACCGGAGCTGATCTCCTCACCCCTTAGCCCTCAATAAAGATAGGAGAGATACCATGAGATCAGTTCTCCCAGTCAGGCTGCTCGCAATAGGACAAGTTCTGTTTACTATCGCTTACTTCAGCTATATGCTATATATTTCATTTTCATGGGGCTTTACTCCGAGAATGGTTCAGATACTCGTTACAGACAGTATCTATTTAATTCTAATCATCAGCGCAGCGGGCCTTTTATTTTTGAAGACCTGGGGCTGGTGGGTAACTGTTATTCTCTACGGCAAACTGCTTATGAGTAAGCTTATAGGGACAGGAACAGAGTGGTTTTTACTGCTCTCGGGAACAATTGCAGAAAAATGGCGGTGGGATATCTTTTTTGCAGATCTGTTTATTATCCTTTTATACACCGTAATCCTTGCCTGTTTCTTTTTAAGAAGAATCAGAAGAATTTTCAACGTACACGAAGCAGGGAAAAAGATGGCCTTCCTCGTCACGATAGGAATCATCCTCCTTTACTCAATTTATTTCGTAACGGCTTTCTGGCTTATTGTTCAGCTGGGATAACACAGGAAATGTGTATAAAGGGCGGTTCATAAGGTATTATTATCCCTTATGTGCCGCCCGCATTCTTTTATTCCAAGCTTGTATGTGCATGCGGATACTGTTAGACTTTTTCAATAAAGAAGCCGAAATTGACGATTTTTATGAAACAGGAAAGGATTACAACTATGGAACATAAATTAAATTCCCGTGTAAAGAACATACAAATATCCGGCATAC
This sequence comes from Alteribacter keqinensis, assembly GCF_003710255.1. NCBI lineage: Bacteria > Bacillati > Bacillota > Bacilli > Caryophanales > Bacillaceae > Alteribacter > Alteribacter keqinensis. The sequence continues at coordinate 937,617 of NZ_RHIB01000001.1, forward strand.
GCCAGTTTTTCAACAAGGTTGCAAAATACCCGGATGCGGTCCAGCTTACTCTGGGCCAGCCGGATTTTGAAACACCGAATCATATTAAGGAAGCAGCAAAGAAAGCAATCGACCTTAACTATACCCGTTATACAAAAAATCCCGGGGACGATGAGCTTGTAGAAGCAGCGTCCCGGTTTGTAAAAAACAAGTATAATCTCACCTACAACCCACAATCAGAAGTAATTACGACTGTGGGAGCATCACAGGCAATCGACATTACGATGAGGACAATTCTTCAGGAGGGAGATGAAGTTATTCTTCCGGGTCCTGTATACCCGGCATACGAACCCATTATCCGGTTATGCGGAGCAATACCAGTATATATAGACACAACCGATACCGGCTTTAAACTGGCACCGGCTAAACTGAAACAAGTGCTGACTGAAAAAACAAAAGCGGTCATGCTTCCCTATCCTTCAAACCCAACGGGGGTTGTTCTGACGGAAGAAGAACTGAAAGACCTTGCAGCTGTTTTAAGAGAAAAAGACGTTTTTGTTGTCTCTGATGAGATTTATTCCGAGCTTAACTTTGAAATGCCGCACCATTCGATTGCAAGTCTTACGGGCATGCGAGAGAAGACGATTGTCATTAATGGTGTTTCCAAGTCCCATTCAATGACAGGATGGCGTATTGGTTTTGTGTTTGCACCCGAAGAGATTACGAGACATATTCTGAAAGTTCATCAATACAATGTAAGCTGTGCTTCCTCCATTTCGCAAAAAGCAGCATCAGAAGCACTTACTGCAGGTGAAGATGACGCTGAACCGATGAAGAAAGAGTACAAAAAGAGACGTGATTATATGTATAAGAGGCTTATAGAAATAGGGATGGAAGTGGAATATCCGCAAGGTGCCTTTTACATTTTCCCTTCGGTTTCTAAGACAGGCCTGTCATCATTTGATTTTGCAACGAAACTGCTTGAGGAAAATAAACTGGCTGTTGTACCCGGGAACGCATTTTCTGAGTACGGTGAAGGGTATATCCGTCTTTCTTATGCATATTCCATGGAAAACCTTAAAGAAGCACTCGACAGACTTGAAGTATTCTGGAAAAAGCTTATGTAGGAATTGGCTTACAACTGGGGGAAAGAAGATGAAAGAGAGATTATTATTCGTATATGGAACGCTTCGTAAAGGGGCATTAAATGCTCATTACCTTGATAATGTGAATTGTGTTCATGAGCAAGCCTGGATCCAGGGCACTCTCTTTGACACCGGATCAGGCTATCCCGCATTCGTTCAGAGGGGGAATGGGAGGGTATATGGAGAACTGTATGAGATCCCCGACCGCCTTTGGGCAGACATCCACTACCTGGAGGGATACGATGGATCTGAGGGAAGTCTCTTCAAGCCTGTAACGGTATCGGTCACTACGGACACTGTCCAAAAAGAAGCTGTTGTCTATGTTTCAGGGCGTGAGTCCCTTTTGAAAACTGAGATTCCTGAAGGGGATTGGATGCGTCTGTTATTTGAACGTGGTCTCAGTGATTCCTTTTTGTATTTTGCATTCGGTTCATGTATGGACAAAGAGAGAATGGAGCTGGCCGGTGCGGACCAGTACTTTCATGAAATTACCGGTGCCGGTCTTCCTGGCTACGAGCTGAGGTTTACGATTGCCTCCAGAGTTGACGGGAAAGGAAGAGCAGACATTGTTGAAGAAGGGGGTCTCTCTGAAGGCCTCTTATACCGAACAGATAAAGAAGGACTCGATTACCTGTATAAACGGGAGGGTGTATTTACAGGGATGTACCGCCCTGCCATCATTTCAGTACAGGGACTTGACGGGAATAACTATACCGATGTTCTGACGTTTCTTGTGATCGATAAACAAAGTGAGACAGCACCGCCGGATCATTACGCAAATGAAATTTTGCGGGGAGCCGCCGGCTGGCTGACAGAAGGATATATTGACAAATTGAAGAACAGAATTCACCAGCTTCAGGTTTCAGAAAAAAACCAGGAGGTGTAAAACATGTGCGGAAGATACACTCTTTACTCAGACCCTGATTTTTTAAATAACCATTTTGATCTTGAAAACCCGGAAGAAGCCATGACTTTTAAACCGCGTTATAACATCGCTCCAAGCCAGGATATCCTCGCCGTAGTTCAGGGTAAAAAAGGGCAGAGGGCAGGTTTTATGAAATGGGGGCTCGTCCCGTCCTGGGCGGATGAGCCCTCCATCGGGAATAAAATGATTAACGCAAGATCTGAGACTATTCATGAAAAGCCGAGCTTTAAACATCTGATTAACAGGCGTCGCTGTATCATCTGCGCAAGCGGCTTTTATGAATGGAAGAAAGAGGGCGGCAGAAAACAGCCTTATTATATCCAGCTGCCCTCTGAACAACCAATGATGTTTGCCGGTCTGTGGGACCGCTGGGAAAAAGAGGGGCAGACACTGATCACAACCACGATACTTACAACAGAAGCCAACAGTACGATGAAAGAGCTTCATCACCGGATGCCTGTTATCCTTAATGATGACCGGCAAAAGCATTGGCTTGATGTGAATTCAAAAGATACGCTTCATAAGATATATAAAGAACGACCTTCGTCCCTGCATATCCATCCTGTCTCCATGTTTGTAAACTCCCCTCAAAACGAAGGGCCGGAATGTATTGAAAGGATTTAGGTCTTTTGTTTGGACAGTTCATGAATAAGAATACGAAGGTGGGAGCTGTTAGTTTTTCTGTCCTCCCCCCTGATACGTAACGGTTTTCCCCTGGACTCTGACAGTGCATAATCAATGGTGAACATAGCCGGGTCAAGAGTGTTGTCTACATCGCTCCATTGGACCGGATAGGCAGCAAGTCCCTGCGGCACTGCCCGAAGAGAGTAGGGGGCAATAATGGTCTTCCCTTTACCATGCTGAAGAAAATCAATGTACAAGCGGTCATTCCGCTTTTTTTTCAAGCGTTCAACTGTCCGCTCGGCCGGATTCAATTCTACAAGTGCTGAAGCGAGAAAAGACAAAATGACGTTGCCTTCCTCATACGTGATGCTTCCTTTGCTGACTGGGATGTAAATTTGAAGCCCCTTTCTGCCGGATGTTTTTACGAAGGAGTAAAGCTGCCATTTGTTGAGAATTTCTTTAACATCCAAAGCTGCTCTTACGGCATAGGGGAAGAGCTTCCGGTCGGGAGGGTCCAGGTCCAAAAACAGTTCCTCTATATCACCATCAGCTTTTTCCGGCGGGATATGAAATTCAATGGCTCCCTGATTTCCGAGCCACAATAACGTCTCAATGTTGTTCACTAAAATGGTGTGATGCCCTTCCCACATACGTGTCTCTACGAAAGATGGCAGTGACGGAGGGGCGTTTTTCTGGTAAAAAGACTCTTCTTCTATCCCATCAGGGAAACGGATAACCGTTAAAGGCCTGTTATATAACCATGAAAGAATAAAAGGGGCCATTTTCTGCAGGTAATATAGATAATCGCGCTTGGTGATACCGGCTTTTGGAAAGAGAAGTTTTTCGGGCTTCGTTATGTTTACATGAGGAGGCAGAGGCTCCAGTTCATAGTTGAGCCGCTTTACTGTGTAGTCTGATGGATCCTCATGAGGCAGGAATTTTGAGAAACGGGGTTCTCTCAGTTCTTTCCCTGTTGTTCCGAGGCATTTCACTTCACAGCAGAGAGGTGCTGCCAAATCATATTCACCATTTCGGTGTTTTGAATTTTTCCTTATGACTTTTTTTAATATATCCCGTTCTTCACTTGAAAGACCGTGACTGAAGGAGCCATAAGGCTTCAACATGTCATTCGATTCCACGCCGATTTTAAAATAACCGTTCTTCTTCTCACCTGTAATAAGAACATGAACGGATTTGTAATTCTTTATTTTCTGCCATTCCATTGTTCTGCCGGGCATCCATTTGCTGTATTCTTTCTTTGCCACTATACCTTCCCCATTATACGACTGTACCTGGTTCCACAGTTTGTCAGGTGACTTCCATACGGGTATCATTTGCAGGGGGGATGTTTCACTTCTTTCCTTTTCAGGTTCCAATGGACATCCGAGTCCGGACAAAAAGGTCTGGAGAGATGCCTTTCGTTTGATAAAAGGTAACCCAGTCATATCTCTTCCTTTTAGGATAAGGAGATCAAATGCGAGGAAAACAGCGGGAAACAAAGCCGCATGTTCAGTTACAGATGTTTTACTTCTCATTCTCCCTCGCTTTTGGCACTGGGAGAAATCACTTGTGTAGTTACTTAATAAGATTGAGAGTTCCCCATCAAGAACGACCGGGATGGGTGGCTTTATTCTGCAGTTTTTACAATACGCTGTGATTTCAGGAAAGCGGTCGTTTAATAACAGTCCATTCCGGCTTATTAACCGGACTTCATCCTCATTCCACTCCAGGCGGCACCGAAACCCATCATACTTTGTTTCATACAACCAGCCATTCTTACGGTCCGGCCAATTTTCAACTCTTGTGGGCAGCATGACATTCAACGTCTACACTTCCTTAATCCAGTATTATCTACTTATAACCTTCGCTTTTAAGGACCAAATTAACAGTACAATCTATGGTAAATAAGGGAGAGACGAAGATGCATACAATATGGAAAGGAACGGTCAGTTTCGGACTTGTAAATATTCCTGTAAAGCTTCATGCAGCCACTGAAAACAAAGATGTTTCCTTAAGACAACTCCATAAAGAGTGTCATACACCGATCCGCTACGACAAAGTATGTCCTCATTGTGAAAAAGAAGTTGAGAAAGAGGATATTGTAAGAGGGTTTGAATATTCCAAGGAGCAGTATCTCATTATTGAGGAAAACGAGTTAAAGGAGATTCAGAAAGCCCAGTCCGAACGGTCAGTTGAAATTCTTGATTTTGTTGACTTAAATGAAATTGATCCGATTTATTTCGATAAGAGCTACTTTCTGTCCCCGAACGAGGGAGGGACGAAAGCCTATGTTCTTTTAAGGCAGGCACTGGAGGAATCCGGTAAAATCGGTGTAGCTAAAATCATGATACGGGCAAAAGAACATCTGGCAGTTTTAAGGGTTTATAAGAATACGTTGTTAATGGAAACCATTCACTTCCCTGATGAAGTAAGGGCAGCCGACCAGGTCCCGGGGATACCGGAAGAGAATGATCTCTCAAAAAAGGAAGTCACTACAGCAAAAATGCTTATTGACCAGCTGACCACAACGTTTGAACCGGAAAAATACACAGATGAGTACCGTCAGGAGTTTATGAAGCTGATTGAAACAAAGAGGAACGGAAAAGACGTGGTGACTGCCCAGAAGCCTAAACTGGACACATCAAATGTAACCAATCTTATGGATGCTTTACAGGAATCGATTGAAAATACAAAAAAAACGAAGAAAAAAAGTGCCGCCTCAAAAAAGCGGACAACAACAGGAAGAAAAAAGAAAAATGCATAACTGCCTCCAGCGGGGGGTTTTCTTTTTTGTCACAGGGGAATTATATTCAAGGAAAAAGGATACCTGTATACAAATGGAAAACTCACTATTTCACAAATGGCAACAGGTGGTTTACTTTATTTTACAAAAAACGACTGTATTTTCGGAATTTAGGTCGAATTTCCATAAAATTAATGAGAAAAATTCTAAAAAATCTACAATTTCTTTTGAGGAATATTTCCTATAGTGATAAAATAACGATGTAAGCGTTTCACACGCTTTAAAGCACTACTACTTTTTATCCTTCTTAAACTTTACATATTACATGTACACAAACCGGGTGTACAAATGGAGGTACTGGATTCATGAGCTCAAAACACGTTCAAATGGATGAAGGCTGGTCCCAGTTTCACGGACCCAACTTCGGCTATTTACTGGAAGTGTATGAACTGTACAAAGAAGATGCAGCTTCAGTAGATGAAGAGTTAAAGCAGTTTTTTGACAAATGGGGAGGCCCGCCCGAATCAGAAGGAACTCCGGCTGCACAAAGCAGCGGCGGAGACATTACCGCAGCAATAAAGGCTGCAAAGCTGGCGGATCATATCAGAAGAAACGGACATTTAATGGCTGATATCTCTCCTGTTGAAAAACGTGAGTCACAAAACCTGTTCGACCTGAAAAGTTATCAGCTTACAGAAGAAGCGTTAAGAGCAATACCGGCTCACCTTCTCACACCGCATGCTCCAAAATCAGTGGAGAACGGGCTTGATGCCGTTAATCATCTGAAAAAGGTCTACAGTTCGGCACTCGCTTTTGAGTTTAATCAGGTTCATGACCTGGAAGAGCGGGAGTGGCTTTATAAGATGGTGGAGTCGGAAGAATACCGCCCGACTTTTTCAGATGAGATGAGAAAAGATCTGTTGAACCGTCTGAATCATGTGGAAGGGTTTGAACACTTCCTCCACAAAACATTTGTAGGACAGAAGCGTTTTTCAATCGAAGGTCTGGATTCAATGGTGCCGATGCTTGATGATGCGGTCAAGGAATCCGTAACAGATGGCGCTAAAAATGTCATGATCGGTATGGCGCACCGGGGCAGACTGAATGTTCTTGCCCACGTTCTCGGGAAACCGTATGAGATCATTTTCTCCGAGTTCGTTGACGCTCCAAACAAAGAACTCGTGCCTTCCGAAGGTTCTGTAGGAATTAACTACGGTTGGACAGGTGACGTAAAGTATCACCTCGGAGCTGACCGGGAAGTTGAAGAAAAAGAAGAAAAAGCAACCGTCTCCCTTGCCAACAACCCGAGTCACCTGGAGTTTGTCGATCCGGTTGTTGAAGGCTTTACCCGTGCAGCACAGGACAATCGCAGTGAGCCGGGGTATCCGAAACAGGACAAGTCAAAAGCAATGGCGATTCTCGTCCACGGTGACGCTGCATTCCCGGGTCAGGGTATAGTTGCTGAAACGTTAAACCTGTCCCAGCTTACGGGCTATGCTACGGGTGGTACGATTCATGTTATCGCCAACAATAAAATCGGATTCACGACATCCAGCAGTGACTCGCGATCAACAAATTACGCAAGCGATCTGGCTAAAGGATTTGAAGTGCCGGTCATTCACGTGAATGCTGATCATCCGGAAGCGTGTGTTGCAGCGATGCATCTCGCCTACGAGTATCGTAAGCGTTTTGAAAAAGACGTTCTGATTGATCTTATCGGTTACCGCAGATACGGTCACAACGAAATGGACGAGCCTGCAGCAACACAGCCGCAGATGTACAAGGAAATCAGAAAACATAAAACGGTATATGAACTTTATGCTGACAGACTGCATGAAAAAGGAATTATCGGAAGTGACGATGGAAAGAAGCTGCGTCAGAAGCTTCTTAGTGACCTGCAGTCCCAGTATGAAACAATTAAAGCAAACAAACGTGACCGGGCAGGGGAGATGAATCCTCCTGAAAAGGTTGTCCAGTCTCTCGATAACATTGATACGTCAGTTGAATTGGACACCCTCAAGCAAATAAACGAAGAGCTGTTAAAGTTCCCTGAAGACTTTAAAGTATTTCCCAAACTTAAAAAGATCCTGCAGCGTCGTGAAACGGCCTTTGACAATGAAGGAGCCATTGACTGGGCATTAGCTGAGACACTTGCCTTTGCTACGATTCTCCATGACGGAAATCCAATCCGTCTTACAGGTCAGGACTCGGAACGGGGGACATTCTCCCAGCGTCACATTGTACTGACTGACAGTGAAACCAATGAAAAATACTCTCCTCTCCATAAAATGCACCATGCGAATGCTTCTTTTGCTGTTCATAACAGCCCGTTATCGGAAGCTGCTGTAGTTGGATTTGATTACGGGTATTCTGTTCAGGCTCCGGAAACATTAACAATCTGGGAAGCCCAGTACGGAGACTTCTCCAATGGAGCACAGGTTATTTTCGATCAGTTCGTATCTGCAGGACGTGCAAAGTGGGGGCAAAAATCAGGACTCGTTCTGCTTTTGCCGCACGGTTATGAAGGACAAGGTCCCGAGCACTCGAGCGGAAGGGTTGAAAGGTTCCTTCAGCTTGCTGCCGAAAATAACTGGCACGTAACAAATGTCACAAGTGCAGCACAGTATTTCCACCTTCTCCGACGTCAGGCAAGCATTCTTGGCAAGGATGAAGTGCGTCCGCTCGTTGTGATGACACCGAAGAGCCTGCTGAGACACAATAAAGTGATTTCCACGAGTGAAGAGGTGGCAGCAGGTATGTTTAAGCCGATTCTTGAACAGCCCGGGCTTGCAGAAAATCCCGAAAACGTAAAGCGGATTGTTTTTGCCACAGGTAAGCTCACGATCGACCTGGCTGAAGCAGCTGAGGAACTTGAAGATAAAGACACGGTTCACGTTGTACGTGTTGAAGAGATCTATCCGTTCCCAAGGGAAGCTGTTGCAGAGCTCAAAGAAAAATATCCGAACGCAAAAGAATGGGTCTGGGCACAGGAAGAGCCGAGCAACATGGGAGCCTGGCACTATGTTCTTCCACACCTCAGACACCTGGCCGAAGATCATGCAGAAGTGAAGTATATCGGACGCCGCCGTCGTTCAGCTCCAGCTGAAGGGGATCCGAAAGCGCACAAACAAGACCAGAAAAAAATCATAGAAGATGCGTTGTCGTTAAACAGCGAAGGGAGAGAAGAAGAATGATCGAAATCAAAGTTCCTGAACTAGCAGAATCCGTAACAGAAGGTACAGTCGCTCAGTGGCTGAAGCAGCCAGGTGACCAAATTAATAAAGGTGACGATATCGTAGAGCTTGAAACGGATAAGGTAAATGTGGAAATCTCCGCTGATGAGTCCGGTACACTCAAAGAAGCTCTCTTTGAGGAAGGGGATACAGTTAAAGTCGGAGATGTTATCGCCATGATTGAAGAAGCTGGGGGAAGTTCTTCCGAGAAGAAAGAAGAGCCGAAAGCAGAGAAAAAAGAAGAATCACAGAGCAAAAGCGAGCCGGAAGCTTCTTCACAGGAAACATCCCAGTCAGAGAGTTCAGACTCCCCTGACCGTCCGATTGCAACACCGTCTGCACGTAAATATGCACGTGAAAAAGGAATCAACCTGAGCGAAATTTCTGCGCGTGACCCATTAGGGCGTATTCGTAAAGAGGATATTGAAGAACATGAGTCCAAGCAGAAAAAGTCTGAGTCAAAACCTTCACAGCAGCCTGCAAAACAGGAAAAACCAAAAGATGACCCTGCCAAGCCGGTTGAGCGTGTAAAAATGTCAAGACGTCGCCAGACCATTGCCAAGCGTCTTGTAGAAGCACAGCAGACAGCTGCAATGCTTACAACGTTTAACGAAATTGATATGACAAATATCATGGAGCTTCGTAAACGCCGTAAAGATCAGTTCCTTGATAACAACGGAGTAAAACTTGGCTTTATGTCATTCTTTACAAAAGCTGTTATCGGTGCTTTGAAGAAGTACCCGCTGTTAAATGCTGAAATTCAAGGTGACGAAATTGTCATGAAGAAGTTTTATGATATCGGAATGGCAGTTTCCACCGATGACGGACTTGTCGTGCCGGTCGTTCGTGATGCGGACCGCCTTGACTTTGCCGGTATCGAAAAAGAAATCGGAAATCTTGCCGGAAAAGCAAAAGAGAAAAAGCTTACCCTTGGCGACCTTCAAGGAGGAAGCTTTACGATCACAAACGGTGGTATTTTCGGATCTCTGTGGTCTACCCCAATCCTTAACACTCCGCAGGTAGGTATTCTCGGAATGCACAAGATTCAGATGCGTCCGGTTGCCATTGATGATGATACGTTTGAAAACCGCCCGATGATGTATGTGGCTCTTTCCTACGATCACCGTATTGTTGATGGAAAAGAAGCTGTAGGATTCCTTGTGAAAGTAAAAGAATTGATCGAAGACCCTGAATCCCTTCTTTTGGAAGGATAATTGTAACTGCCCTAAGTCTGTCCCCAGTGGTGAAATACACCTCTGTGGACAGACTTTTTTTGTTTTAGGCGCATGGCGGTGCCAAACCAGTTACAAAAGGTCATCGTTTGTTTAATACCATATCCAAAAAAGGGGACCTGTAAAGGGTAGAACCAGGAAGCATAAGACCAGTTGAAAGGACTGATGATAAAATTTATTCTGTTTCATCTGAATAAATAATGCAGCGTACTCAAGAGGGCATTGTCGAATTGTGCCCCAAGACTCCAATTGAGTGGTGGCGGTTTACGAGCAGGTCTATGGGTGGAGCAGGAGGGTTCGGTTCCTCTGACTATGAATTCAAGTTTGTTTTACGACAGGTCTCACTGGAATATAAGGGTTGTGGTTATGTGGAGGCTATTTGTCCGGGAAGCAGGAAAAATCACCGTTCAGCCCGGATAGGTTGTGACTTCATCCGTGGAAGTCTCGACAGACAGAAACAGTAACAGAAAATTGCGAAATTAAACAAACGTTTAACTTCAAGGCATGATGTTTGAAAGGGAATGAATCGTGGAACAAGGAGATAGAATATAATCGTTGGAAACCAAAAGGAGTGTTACGATGGCAAAGAAAATGCTTATGGTAGTGACAAGCGCAGACAAAATTAATTCCGATAATAAAACAGGCATCTGGGTATCCGAGTTCGTCGAGCCTTATCTTACCTTTATTGAAGCAGGGTATGATGTCACGGTTGCGAGTCCGGGAGGCGGGAAGGCTCCTTTGGATCCTGTCAGTATTGAAAACGATCAGCCCGAGGCGTGGAACGAGCCTCTCAAGCGTTTGGAAGAGACGGCCCCATTACAGCAGGTCTCAAAAGAATCGTACGATGGTATCTTTTTACCGGGTGGTCACGGAACCATGTTTGACTTTCCGGATGACCCTTCACTCCAGACGATATTAACCCACTTTGCAGATCATAACCTGCCCATTGGTGCCGTATGTCACGGTCCTGCCGGATTTGTGAAAGTAAAAAAATCTGATGGCACATCCCTTGTTGATGGAAGAAGGATGACTGCTTTTACAAATGAAGAAGAAGAATCCACAGAGCTGGACAAGCATATGCCTTTCCTTCTTGAAACATCACTCAGAGAAAACGGCGCATTGTTTGAAATGGGTCCGATGTGGTCTGACTATGTGGTTACAGATGGCAACCTGGTGACCGGTCAGAACCCGCAATCAAGCCTGGCAGCAGCAAAAGCGTTTGTGGATGTTGTTGAGACGATGTGGAAAACAACTTACGAATAAATAAAACAACAACCAGGCTGTTACGCCTGGTTGTTTGCATTCTCAGCCATTTTAATGAATCTTAATTCATCCTCCACGAGCCCGCAGCTTCCGCATTGGACGCGCTTGTCAGGGCCCTGGTAGGTCAAGTGGAAAGGTTCCTGTCTTTCTACTTCCTCGTAAACTCCATCATCATTATTCCACATTACTGAAGTTACCACCTGGTCAATTACGTTGAATCGTGTCTTTGCTCTGCATGATGGACACATATACGTATGATGCATAATCACATCTCCTTCTTTCAGCATTTTCTTCCCTTACCGGTGCAATCTTATATGAAAACAACTTTTCTTTTTTATAGTATAACCATTGATACAGAATTTAATAGAACACTCTCTTACTTCCTGCAAAGGAGTGTGATACATTAAGAGTTCTTATAAAATCTATGTCAGGTTGAATTCCGTTTTACTTCAATCAACCTTCTTTAATTATCGCTGTTTTTCCATAAATAATTCCTATTATCAGTTCCTTTAGAGAACAGATAATGAAGCTGCAGCCTGCGTGCTCTTCGCTTTTCGTGTGGCAGTGCCTGCAAGCGGTGAGAAAGAACCCTGCTTCTTCCTCTTCCAGTAACGCTTCGCAGTTATCTGCGTCGAAGCAGCTCGCAGCCTGCTCAAAGTGTTTGAGTTCGTCACTGCCACAGGAGTCTGAGTCATTTCAGCTTTATAATCTCTTTCAGTAAAAGCTACAATCTTTGCGAAAACAGTCTTTATTATTCATTAAATAACTATAAAACAGCAGTGGAATTTGAAAGGAATATGCAGATGAGATACGACACACACCTTGCAACAACGATCGCAGCCGGAAGCGGCATTTGTTTTTTTCAGCAGGACACTTCTTTTACTACTGTTTATATAACGGGGCTGATTGCCGGGAGTCTGCTTCCGGATATTGATGAACCAAGTTCTTTTCTAGGGAGAAGGCTTACATTTATATCAAGGCCGGTTAAGCGTATCTTCGGACACAGGGGCATCACTCATTCTGTTTTAACGTGGATGATCCTAGCTTATCTGTTGTCTCCGTTTGAGCATCCATTTCTAACGGGTCTATTAATTGGCTACGCTGTACATCTGGCAGGAGATCTGTTTTCAAGCAGGAGCATCCCGCTGTTTGCTCCATTCAGTTCGTTTCGGTTAAAAATGCCTGTTACATACAAAACCTCCGGACTTGCTGAAAACATCATTTTGTTTATAAGCGTTGTCATCTCCATTGTATTTATCCAGCAAGGAGAGTTGATTGTAGATATTTTACAAGGTCCGGGTATTCAAACTCTTATTTTTCCGTGATATGATAAAAGGAACGTATGATCGTATAAAAGCAACCTTATTATAGAGACCATTCTTGGAGAAAAAAGTCTCGATATTAAAAAGGAGGGGAGATCATGTCACCAGATTTTTTAAACAGTCTCACTGAAATTGTCAAAAAGCATCCACTGGAGGAAAAAATATTTATTGTCCCTTCAAAACGTGATGGCCGCCTGGCAGTGGAAGCACTGGCAAAAGAAAACACACCTGTTGTTAACGTACATAGTAAAACTATTGAAGAGCTGGTGAAAGAAACGGTGTACTGGAAACTGCTTCGTGATGGGAAAAAAGAACTTCCCCAGGAAGCAGGGAGGCAGCTAGTCTATAAAATTATGAAGGAGCTGCAAGCTGCCAATGAGTTTGAATACTTTTCATCGATCAAACTCACACCTTCATTAAGTGAATCGGTCTACCGTGCCATACTCGATATTAAACGGAGTTTGGGGGATGTTACTTCCCTAAATACATCCTCCTTTCAAAAGGTGGAAAAAGGAGAGGACATTCTAAAGATTATTGAAAGGTACGAACAGTCCCGGATAAAAGAAGGGTATGTGGATCGTGCGGATTTCATTAAGGAAGCGTTATCTGATTCAAAGACAGCCTTGGAAAAGCAGGTGTTTGTCTTTTTCCCCCACGATGCCTACCATCCGGCAGCGGCATCATTTATCAACCGGTATACAGACAAAGCCTCTGTATATGCACCTGGCTATTCAAACCTTAAAAATACCGAACAGAACCGTCAGATGATCAGCAGGGATTCCGTTCCTGCAGAAGTAACAGTTGAAGAGAAGATGGTCCAGCATAAAGGTGACTATTCATTAAAGGTTGCCTTCAGTGCGGAAGACGAAGTTAACCAAATTCTTTCCCATCTGAAAAACGAGAATATCCCTTTCGATCAGGCTGTGATTTATTATCCGAATGCCAACACCTACCACAGCCTTCTTTATCATCTGAAAGAAAAGAATGGTCTTCAAGTGACCTTTTCTGAAGGGGTGCCTGTTTCTTATTATCCATCAGGAAAAATGCTGTTTGCATTTCTGGACTGGATGAAATCAGGCTTCACCTTTAAAAATCTGGAACGTATGCTGCAGGAACGCAGTTTGTTTGAGCCTGAAGGTGTTTCAGTTAAAAAGATGCTCCGTATCCTTAAAAACCACGGAGTTAAAAAAGGGAGTTCTTCATACAGAAGGGTTATTGAGCGTCTTGAAGAAACAGGGGAGTATCCTGAATTAAAGTCCTGGCTCGCTTCACTGTTTAAACTGGTCCCGGTTAACAGCAGGTATGACACTGTAACGTCTGCTCAGTTTCTCGAGAGTATGATTACCTATCTCAAAAATTGGGTTCGCCCGTCGGGACAAGACGATGCTTCATGCAGATCCCATATCATTCTTATGATTGAACAAGTCATCCCTCACCTTACATATAAGGGAAAAGCCGGTGAGGTGATTGCCCAGTCTGAATTTTGGTTTTCTCAAATGAGTGCAACTGCATCGATGCCAAAGCCGGGTCATTTGCATGTAACTCCGGTCAGGACGAGCCTTTATTACCATTTTAAACACGTTTTTATTCCCGGTATGACAAATAAAAACATCCCTGGAAGTCAAAAAGAAGATCCTATCCTTCTCGATCAGGAACGTACAGCCATTCATCACTTTATGATGACATCGGCTGAGCATATAAAACGTGAAGCCTGGAAGACAGCAAGCATTGTGACATGTCTTAAGGGGAAGACGCATTTTTCTTATCCTCTTATGGACCTTGCAAACAATAAAAAGGCAACTCCCGCCTACGCTTTTATACAGCTGTACCGTGTGCAGTCAGGCAACTATGAAGCGACAGGGGAAGACGTGGAAAAAGCATTAACAAATGCCTCTTCCTTTGTTAATGAAGAGACTTCAAAAGTAAGTGAGTCTTCCTGGTGGACGAATGTGCTGTTTAAGAACGGACGTCTTGAAAAAACATTTTATAATAATGAACTTTTTGCCCATCTTCTTCAAGGGAATCGAGCGGAATCATTGAGGCAAAAAGGAGAACTGACCCCATATGACGGACACCTGAATAAACAGACCGCACTCCTTAACCCTCTGGTAAATGACCAGGTGGTGATGAGCGCAAGCAAACTGGAAAACCTTGCTGTCTGCCCCTACCGGTACTTTCTGAAGGATATTCTCGGGATTGAAGCTGAAGAGGATGAAGAAGAAGACCGCTATGCCTGGCTGGATCCGGCAGCGAAGGGGACGCTTTTGCACGCTATTTTTGAACGGTTTTACCAGTACCTTTATGACGAAGGAAAAACCTTTCAGGCTGATGGAACAATGGAATGGATCGAACCGATCGCAAAAACGGCAATAGAAGAAACAAGAACGATTTTACCGCCGCCCAATGAGGTGATTTATGAGCTTGAAAGTCAGGAAATCCTGGATGCGTGCTACATTTTCCTTAAACTTGAAGAAACCTTTTCTGCTAACCGTAAACCTGTTCACTTTGAATATGACTTTGGTTTTAAGGAAAGAGACAGTGTTTCTATTCCTGTAGGAGAAAAAGGAACATTGAAGTTAAGAGGAAAGATCGACCGTGTGGACAAGCTGCCTGATGGTTCTTTCGGTACGGTGGACTATAAAACCGGCGGAACATTTGGCTTTGATGAGGAAGGTTTCTTTAATGGCGGAAGAAAACTTCAGCACAGTCTGTATGCCTTGGCCTTTGAACTGTTGAATGAAGCAGACAGACCTGTGGTTTCGGCAGCTCATTACCTGTTTCCGACCAGAAAAGGAAAGGGAGAGCAGGTTATGAGAAAGTTCGATGACCAAAAGAAAGCGGAACTTCTTCAAATCGTTGACCACCTCACCGCATTTATCCAGGAAGGACAGTTTCCCTTTACAGAGGACCCGAATGATTGCAAGTTCTGTGACTATAAGCCTGTCTGTATGCGACACCGTTATGACGAAGATCTGGTTCAGGAGAAACTGGCACACCCTGATACAGAAGGAGCAAAGCGATTAAGGGAGGTGCGGAAATATGACTGATCTTATTGACCATCACCAGCGGGAGTTAATTAACAATGATTTGGACAGGAACTTTTTAGTAGAGGCCGGGGCAGGGTCCGGTAAAACAAGAAGTCTTGTAACGAGAATGACAAACCTGATTCTATCCGGAAAGTACAGTATCCACGAAATTGTCGCTATTACATTTACCAGAAAAGCAGCCGATGAGCTGAAAGAACGGTTTCAGGCTTCACTGGAAAAAACGGCAAAAATGACTCTCCAAAGCGGGGAGAAAGAACGTGTTATTAGAGCACTTGAGAGCTTTGATCAATGTTTTTTAGGTACGGTTCACTCTTTTTGTTCAAAACTATTGCGGGAGCGGCCTGTGGAAGCGGGCCTAGATTTTGATTTTAAAGAGCTTGACGATCAGGAAGATGAGCTGTTACTGGAACAGGCATGGGAACGCCATTTGATTTCAACGAGGCTCTATAATCCTGAAAAGCTTTCACAATTCCACGATGCTGGAATGAACGTGGCAGAGCTTAGACTGGCGTTAAAGACGGTAAAAGAATATGAGGATGTGTCCTGGTATACAAAACCTAAGGAAAAGCCCGAACTGGACGCTGTGTACCGTGAACTTCTCGGACTTGTTGAGTATGCAAAACGCTCCTTACCTGATGAAAAACCGGTAAAAGGGTATGACAATTTACAAAAAAAAATGAAGGATGCAATCAACCAGCTTTCCTACTTTAACCTTAATGAAGACCGTAACAAAATTGCTCTTATTAAACTTTTTAGCAGTAAACCATCCGTTACACAAAACCGCTGGCCGTCCAAAGACGAGGCAAAGGATATTGAGGAGAAGGCAAAGGCATTTCATGAAGTGGTTGTTCGGTTTCTTGAAGAATGGGCGGAGTACTGCCACCAGCTTATTATTCCGTTTATCAGACCGGCCCTTACTGCCTACAAAGAGCTGAAAGGGGAGCTCTCCCAGCTGAATTTTCAGGATATGCTTCTCCTGACAGCAAAGCTCCTGAGAGAGCAGCCGGAGGTCCGGCAGTACTTTAAAGATAAGTACCGCTGCCTTCTGGTTGATGAATTTCAGGATACGGACCCGGTACAGGCTGAAATGATGCTTCTTCTCACAGGTGAACAAAATGAAGAACGGGATTGGACAAAGCAGACTCCACAGCCCGGCTCACTGTTTGTCGTAGGAGACCCAAAGCAGTCCATTTACCGTTTCAGACGTGCAGATATTGATATTTACCAGAAAGTAAAGCAGATGATTGCAAAAACCGGAGGGGAGACCCTTGACCTTGTAATGAATTTCAGAACAACAAGCAGGATTACAAGCCGGATCAACCCTGTGTTTGAAGCTGCACTTCCTGAATATGAGGATTCTTACCAGGCAGCCTACAGACCGTTGATTTCTTTTAAGCAGGATGAAAGTGATGAAGAGATGAAAGGTGTCTATTCACTAACGGTTCCGGATGGAAAAAAAGACGAAGTAATGGAGGCTGAAGCCCGCCGCATTGCCGCGTACATCGTCGAGAAAGTAAAAACCGGGAAGGCAAAACCGAGTGACTTTATGATTTTAACAAGGTACAACGAAGGCGTTTCGGAATATACAAAAGTGCTTCAGGACTTTAATCTTCCGGTTATGACTTCAGGTGAATACGGTTTATGTGGTGATCACCTTCTCACGAGCTTTGCACACCTGCTTTTATATCTTGCCAAGCCGTCAAGTTCCTTTTATTTTACAGCAGTCTTGAGGGGGCCGTTCTTTGGAATAAGTGATGAGCTCCTGTTTAAGTATAAGGAAGCAGGTGGTGAGCTTCATGCATTCTCCGGAATCCCGGAAAGCCTCGCAGGAAGTGAACAGCGGACGCTTGTTTACGTTTTTGAAAAATTACGGACCTATTTGAAATGGTCCAAAGATAAACTTCCGTCAGCTACGATAGGAATGGTAGCGGATGACCTGCTGCTCCTGTCTAAATACGTCATGAAAAACAGATCAAAACGTGATGTGGTTCATTTTTTCCAGATGATCAATCAGGTACGGGAAAAGGAAAGCCAGGGGAATGCGTTATTTGGAGACTTGGCAGCGTATTTCTACGAACTTGTCAGTGAGGCGGCTCACGAAGAGATCCTTCTGCCCGAAGATCATCAGGCAGTCAGAGTGATGAACGTTCATAAATCCAAAGGTCTGGAAGCTCCTTATGTATTTCTTGCCCACCCTAAAAAATGGACAGATGTGGGGAAGTTTATTGATAAGCACATCCACCGCTCAGAGACAGGTTCCACAGGTTATTTCACATTCAGCAGATCAGTGGGTTCCTTTAACCATAAGGAATTGATTGCCCAGCCTGCAGGGTGGGCCGAAAAAAAAGAAGAAGAGATGAAATACCTGAAAGCAGAGGAAGACCGTCTTCTTTATGTCGCTGCAACGAGAGCAGAAGAAATGCTCATCGTCAGCCGGACAGATAAAGATAAAAATAAAGCTAATCCATGGCAGACCCTCCATATAGGTATTACCGGCCTTGAAGAGATTGAACTTCCAGCATCGTTTGAACCGCCGGAATCTGAATCGAAGCAGGAGCAGGTAGTTTCCTTTCGAGAATATGAGTCCCTGAGGCGTGAAAGAGAAGACTGGATTACTAACGCAGGCAGAAGTTCCTATACTTACGTGACCCCTTCTGAAAAGGACAGTGACACTGTCTTTTTAGAACGGGAAACAGGCGGAGGTAAAGAGTGGGGAAGCTTTGTCCATGCCTTATTTGAACAGCAGATTAAAGATGGAAATGAAGCAAGAAGCAAAATCCCCTACCTTCTTGGTATATTTGAACTCGATATGAGCCGTGAAGAAGAAGCGGAAACTCTTTTAAATGACTTTCAGTCGTCTTCTGTTTATAAAAGAATTCAAGAGGCAAGTGAAGTGTACACTGAGGTTCCTTTCACCTATCAGGAGCACGGGGAAGCTGGTCTGGTGATTCATAACGGTATTATAGACCTGATCTTTAAGGAAGATAACGAATGGGTGATTGTGGATTATAAAACGGATCACCTGAAAAACCCCGGTGAACTGCCGGCTTTGAGATCTGTTTATCAAAAGCAGCTGGATGCCTATATAAACTCATGGACAAAGGTCACAAATGAACCGGTAAAAGAGGCGATGCTTCACTTTGTCCGCTATCCTGATCAGTAGAAGTGAAAAAGGAAAGTGGGGACTTATAAGGCTTGGGTACGACCTTTTAAGTCCCCTTTTTTTAATGTATTAAGACACGTTTATTTTTATCTTCTTTGTGGTCTCTGTAATAAGATACCATCGAACGAAGTGTATCTGTAAAACTGGGAATGACAATGTCTGAATCTTTCAGGTCAGCCTGAACTTGGGCAGTGTCATAGGTTGCCCGGCACGTAAGGTAAGCGAGGGCTTGTTTTTCCACTCCGACCCATTGCCTCAATTTCCGGAAGTTAAGGAGGTAGGTGGCTGACTGGAGGGGAATCATCCCAACAGGCTGTTTTCCAAGGTACTCAAGCATAAGCAGACGGTAGACTTCCCTCATAGGAAGAGGAGCTGGATCAGTAAGGTGATAGGTTTTTCCTGCTCCACAGTCAGCATGGCTTAAATAGGCTGTTGCTTGAATCACATAGTCTACCGGAACAAAGTTTCCGTCTGCCTTCCCTGCACCGAGATAGGGAATGACAGGCAGAAAAGAGAGGCGGTCAAACATATTTAAAATGAAATACGGACCGTCAAATTTTATCGTAGCTCCGGAATTGGAATGGCCCCTGACAATCCCAGGGCGGATAATCGTAACAGGAATATGATCTTTCATATCTTCGACGAGGATTTCTGCTTCAAACTTTGTTTTTTCGTAATCGTTTTTAAACTTCTGTCCCTCGTCCAGTTCAGTTTCATAAATAATCCCTTCCCGCTTTCCTGATACATAAGCCGTGCTGAAATAGACATAGCGTTTCAGGTTCGGAAGTGTAAGGAGCCAATCGTTAATATGCTTTGTTCCTTTTACATTTACTTCATATGCTTTCCTGTAAGGAACGGCCAGATCATAAATCGCAGCTAGGTGAAAAACATAATCGACTTCCCGGATTCTTGAAATGGCTGCCGGATCAGTAAATAAGGAAGGACTTGTGATATCTCCTTTAACAATATGGAAGGCAATTTCATTTCCACATTCCATTTCCTTTATCCTGGCTACTTCCTCTTCTGCTGCATTCGCCTGCGAATCCATGACAAGAAGGTAAATCGAATTAATTTCCTTTCCTTTCTGCCTGATCATTTCTCTTACAAGCTCCCTTGCAATGAAGCCGGGAAACCCGGTAAAAAAGTACGTATTCATCAAAATGAACCTCCTTTATAGTCTGAGTGGATGCATATACTTCTAAATAATGTATTTGTTAAACACTCACCTAGTAAAATAGTAACGAAAATGAACATGCAACTAAGTCTATATTCAAGAAATGTTAAAAAAATCTAGGTAATTTTTATCTAATTCGATGGAGTGAGCTAGTATCAATAGTATTATGGTGTATAATGTTGTTAACTATCTAAACATTCAGATTCAGGTGGTAAAATGATTGGAGACAGAATTAAATTACTCAGAAATGAAAGTGGCTTGACCGTCGAGGAACTGGCCGACGGAATATTATCTCCAAAATACATACAGGACATTGAAAACAATGTTCGTCACGTTCCTGACGATATCCTGCCTGAATTAGCAGCAAGGCTGGGTACATCTGTAGATTCTCTGCTCGGAATTGAAAAGGAAACAAATATTCGCAAGGCGAATGAACTGCTTGATTCTGCACTAAGGTATGCCTATCGTGAGCTGCTTGAGCTGGCTAAAGAAAACATAGTTAGAGCGAAAGAGTTAGAAGAGCATTTTTCTACTGAACTTCATACAAAACTTGCTTTGGTAGAATGTCAGGTATTTATTAAGGAAAGAAAGATCAAAGAAGCATTTGATATGATTGAAAGCATAGACGAAGAGTCAGTTAAGACTTTTAATGATCTATACTTCATTTATCTAAGGATTTATGGCGCACTTTATTTCTTTAAAGAAGAATTTTGGAAAGCTATAATGAGTTTTCACAGCGCAATAAATGTAAAAGTTAATTTTGAAAAGTATCCTTTTGAAGTCGGGATCTGTTATTTTAACTTAGGTATAACTTACGCCTTCATAGGAAATCTCAGCTGGGGGGAACAGCACCTTAAAAAAGCTGAAAGTATTTTTCAGGATATAGGTGAAATTAAGCAATTAACAGATACCTATATCAATCTTGGTAACATTTATTTTCAAAGAGATGATTATGAAGATGCTCTGGATATTTATAAAAAGGCTCAAACCCTTCTTATTTACAATAGTGACTTAAAAACATCGTCATTTATCTTCCATAACATAGGCTTAGTATACCTTCACTTAAAAAACTATAAAAAATCTATTGAGTATGGAAATCGTGCCTTGGCGCTTAAGAGAAAAGTAAATACATTTCATAGTGATTTAATTAATACGATTGAACTTCTTGCAAGGTGTAATTTAAAACTTGAAAATTATGATATGGCCGAGATATATATAAAAGAAGTTATTTCTTTTATACCCAAGGTAGAAAGTTCTTCAATTCGAGGGACGTGTTATCTGACAGTAGGGTTATATCATAAAGCAATTGGGGAAAAAGAGAAATATATTGAAAATACCAAAAAAGCACAAGAAGTCTATCGAAGTGCAGAGCTCTATTTTAATGCAGCTAAATCTGCATTCGAGTTAGGCGACGAATTAAACGATCAAGATCTTTTGGTTGAATCAGCCAGGTTGTTCTATCAATACCATATAAAACTAAAAGAAAAATAAGGAGGAAGAACAATGAAAAAAATTATCGCTTTTGCATTAATTACAGCATTGGTAACTTTAGTAGCTCCAGATGCGAGTCTTGCATCTAACCCTGATTGGGTAATGCCTTTTTCAGTAACTGAATCAGCAATGTAAGTATTTTAAGGTGAGCATTCCGCTCACCTTTTTTTATTTTGTAATTCTTTTTCTTTTAATCAAATATACTGTTATATCTTGAATAAGGACAAGCGGGTGGTTGAAGGTGAATGAATTTTTAATCGGCAATGCTGTTGCAGCGGGGGCAACAGGTATCGGCGCGATTCCTGCCCTTATTTTCAGAAAGGGAACACACCGGTTTCGCGATGTGCTTCTAGCCTTATGTGCAGGTGTGATGATGGCAGCTGCCGTCTTCGAACTTATTCCACAGGCTCTGGCATTATCCGATTTTATAATGGTCAGTCTTGGTCTCACCGCCGGGGTTCTTGCATTAACTATACTTGAAACGACCGTTCCCCATCATCATTTGGAGCATGGGTACGGTGTTAAAATTGATAAAAAAGCCATGCTTATTATTACAGCAGTAGCTCTGCATAATATGCCTGAGGGCTTGTCGGTAGGGGTCAGCTACGGGAGCGGAGTAGAGGGGCTTGGTCCTTTAATTGCACTGGCAATCGGTCTTCAGAATATGCCTGAAGGTTTTTTAATTGCCCTATTCCTTATACAGCAGAAAGTTCGTATGATAACAGCCTTTCTCATCGCACTTCTTACGGGAGTTCTTGAATATATCTCAGCACTGGCAGGGTATTTTTTAACCAGTTTTGCAGATGGTGTTATTCCGTTTGGTCTTGCATTTGCTGCAGGATCCATGCTGTATATTATTTACAAAGAATTAATTCCCGAAAGTCACGGAGATGGGAATGCTCTTTTTGCGACCTATTCATTTATTCTCGGACTTCTGGCAATGCTTTTACTGACTACAGTGTTCTGAGTTTGAAAACATACTGCGTTCGTGGTATGTTTTTTTGTATTGAAGAGTGATGCAGGTATAAAACCGGGTATAGAAAAGCAGGACACTTATGATGAAGGGGTTTAATATGTGGAAAAAAATCGCTGTAAGAATGATTGTAATTCTCGCTGCAGTATATCTTGTGTATTTTTTAAATCAGTCATTTTTTCGTATTGATCCGGACTCCATCAGAAGCTGGATTCTCTCATTCGGAATTCTGGCCCCGCTTCTTTACATTTTTATTTTCGCGATACGGCCGTTAACCCTTTTTCCGGCTTCAGTACTGGCAGTCGCGGGGGGACTTTCTTTCGGGCCTTTTTTCGCCCCGTTATTTACGTATGTGGGATCATTATTAGGTGCAACTTTATCATTCTGGCTGGCAAGAAAGCTCGGGAAAAAAGTAGCGAAGCGTGAGTGGAAAGGGAAAGCAGAAGTTCTTCAGGACCGAGTAGAGAAACACGGGTTCTTTTATGTTCTTGTTTTACGGATCCTCCCGGTCGTAAACTTTGATCTTGTGAGTTATCTATCGGGCATATCGAGAATTAAATTTAAAACCTATATAGGGGCAACAATGTGCGGGATTATCCCCGGCACATTTGCTTTTACGTTTCTCGGTGCAAGTTTTGTCGACGGGGACTGGCGGATGATTCTTGTAACAATCTTTACTTTCCTTGTGGCTTTTTTAATTCCTGTATATGTCCGGAGTAAATTAGGTAAGCGTAATATTAACCTTGATCCGGACCTGGAGCCTGTTGATGAAACAAAATAGTAAAAGATACAACGGAGGAAGACTCATAAGGTATATTCTCACCTTTTGAATCTCCTCCTTTTTAGTCAGTGCTGCTCCTGCAGCTGGTCAAGAGGAACGGTCATCTCGTCATCTGGATCCTTCGCCGGAAAGACTCTCGCTGTATCCATTTCTGAATCTACGTGCTGAATCCACACCCGGGTTCCGTTAAAGAACACGTTGTGTTCTTTTGCGGAGTCCACAATTTCCTGTGCGCGCATCGCGTCCATATTATTCACCTCCAATATTTCCTGTTCGCTTCTCATTATCTGAATCCTGGTACCGAATTATGCACTGGGTGTTTACCTGTCCGGCCTAAGGGGAAATATTTTAAAAGTTAAAGGTGGTGGATGCTTTGGATTATGATGTGGTTATTATTGGTGGAGGTGTCGGAGGACTCACTCTTGCAGTTAAGCTTGCCCGGTGCGGTGTCAACCTTCTTGTAATTGAAAAAGATGTTAAGGGAGGACTTGTTTATAAAGGGGAGCTCCTTCAGCCTAAAAGTCTTCAGATTCTTGATGAAGTGGATGTGCTTGATAAGCTGCTGCCCCATTCCTATGAGCTTGATAAAATTCATACGTACGAGGTTGAACTGAAAAGTGGGGAAGCACCTGAAACTCTTTATCACAGCCGGCTGAATTATGACTGGCTGCCTACCAAATATAATCATGCCCGAATGGCCCCTCATGAAAAGATAAGAAATCTGCTTCTTGAAAAAGCGAACGATTATCCTTCTTTTGATTACTGGACCCCTGCCAAGCTTGTACGGATAAAGGAAGGGAGGGACCATTCAGAACAAATAGCTGTTATTAATCAGGATGGGGAGGAAAGGGAAGTAAAAACCCGATTTATTGTCGGTGCAGAAGGAAGAATATCCCCGGTCAGAAAAGCAATGGATTCAACCCTGCATTCCATGCAGTATAATCATCATTTTCTCACTGTTACCTTTCCGAGGCCCCCGTCTCTTACAGAGGCGACCATATTGGCAACAAGAAACCATTTTGTAGGCTTATTTCCGCTGCCCGATGATCAAGTGAGGTCAGTCTATATGATTGAGCCGGGACGTTACAAGGAAATGAGAAAAGAAGGCCTTGAACCTGTTTTTCAGGCTTATTATGATTTTATGCCGGAAATGAGAGGGTACGTGGACCAGATAAAAAAGTGGAAAGAGATTCAGCTGATGATCCCAATCCGTCATAATACTTCTCATTATGTTGATAAAGGAATGGCTATTCTGGGAGATGCTGCCCACAGCGTGCATCCAATGGCTGGGGAGGGGATGAATATGGCCATTCAGGATGCCGATGTTCTGGGCGAACTCCTTTGCTGGATGTTTACAAACAACCGCACCGATCCCCAGATGCTCGGGTGGTATGAACGGGTCCGTAAACCGAGGTCGGAATTTGTTTCCGGGCTCAGTCATCAGAGTGCTCTTGTTTATTCATTTAGAAGCAGGGCGTGGCAGAAAATAAGAATGAAGGCATTAAAACACCTTGAGAATCATCCGAGGCTTCACTTTAAACATCTCCTTAATATATCAGGAATGGGAATGTGGCCGATGAATCTTCTGGACTGGCCGAGACATATAGGGTTTCCTCCCGGGGAAAGCTCACGGTATACATTATCCGATGAGACAAAAATGAGGCACTTCTTTGCAAGAGAAGATGATTACCCGTGGGAGAAACGTTGATTTCTTGTCTGAACAGCTGAGCGGTAAAAAAAGAGAGGTTAATCCAAAAAGGTAAAAAACATCTTTTGGGTCAACCTCTTAATCCCTTGTTTTAATGAATAGTTTTAACTGCCGGAAGCTTTACAAAAACGAACAGAACAAGGATCATTACAAGAAATGCACCTGTCACCATGATGTAGTGAATACTTACACCAATCGAGAGTAACAAAGAGGTAATGGCGAAAGAAACAGGGGTCAGACCCATGGATGACATCGTTAATAAACTCATAACTCTTCCAATCATGTTTTTATCACACATGTCCTGAATAGCGGAGATTAACGGAATATTACAAAATGAAAATGTAATCCCAAGTATGAAGATTGCAAGCATGCTTTGCCATAATAGAAAGGTCTGGCTTAATACAAGAAGGGCCACAGACATTCCAAGAACACTTAACATAGCGATGAAACCGCGTTTTTTGTTTACATTTAACACGGCAATGGTAATGGAGCCTGCAACCATCCCGGCAGCAAAGGCACCTTCAAGAAAGCTGAAGTCCAGTGTCGTACCCTGAAGAACGTTTGAAACAAACAACGGCAGACCCATCATGAGGGGACCGACAATAAATAAATTCAGAAAAGCAGTCGTGATCAGAAGCGCTGAGAGTTGATCGGATGTTTTTACATAAACAATTCCCTGTTTTAGTTGCTGGAGTAAAGAAGGAGCGGATTCTTCTGCATGATTTGAAGACGTTTTCCCTGCTAATTTTATGAAGGCAACAAACACGCTGGCTAATAAAAGCAATACACTGGTAAGAGTAAAGGACCCGGTAAAACCGATAAGAACAATAACAAAACCTGCAATCATCGGTCCGAAGATCATGGCCATCTGATTGGTCATCTGAATAATGGAGTTTGCTCTTGTCAGATGCTTGCTTTTCACGAGTGTAGGCAGGATTGAACCGGATGCAGGCCAGAAAAAAGCATCCAGAACACCGAACAAAAGGGCAAAAAACACGAGTGTCCAAAGGTTTATCAAATCAGTGATGAGAAATAGGACCAGCCCTCCTACGAGAAGTGCACGGGTAATGTCAGAGATAAACATGATTTTGGTTCTGCTGATGCGGTCCGCAATGACACCGCCGATGGCCATGAATAAGAGGCGGGGGATTGTTGAAGCAATAAAAATCAGTCCGAGTGAGGCTTCAAGCCCGAGACTCTGTACGACAAACCATGACTGACTGAAAAGGAAGACCGACATGCTCATGCTTGAAAACAAACCTGCCAGCCACAAAAACACAAAATTCTTTTCCTTAAAAAGGCGCCGCTCCGTTTCGCTGCCGGTTTGTACTTTTACTGCCATTTCACTCATGTTCTTCTTCCCCTTCATTTTTATTTCCTGCAGGAAGACCTATAAAATTAAAATGATACTCATTTCCTTTTTTTCCGGAAGTGTCTGCATCTTTTTGATCCATAAGAAACTTAGCAATTTCGCGAAATTTATTTCTTACCTCGTCATACTGCTCCTTGGTCAGTTTGAGCGTTGTAAAATAGTTAAACGTCTCTGTGGACAGTTCTTCTTCTCCGCGCTTCACAATTGATTTTGTTTTATCAAGGGAAGTTACGATATTTTCCTTTAACGAATCACTCAATACAACCCCTTCCTGCTGGGGAAGGACATCTCCGAGTTGGAAGCCTGGAGCAATTGTTTTATAAAACTTCTGAATAATGCCGTTTTTCTCTTCGGTCGATTCTACATAAATAAGACCTACCCGCTCCAGTTCTTTCAGATGATAATGGATTTTGGACGGGGGGGTATCAAGGAGGTCTCCAATCATCTTACCAGTACGCGGTGTTTCGAAAATCTCCCACAATATTTTGATTCGAATCGGAACGCTAATCACTTTCAGCTGTTCAATATCATTAATAATGTACGGCTTAGCCATATGGATTTAAACTCCTTTAACGTTCAAATTTATTTTAATGTATTATATTACTGAAACGTTTGAAGTGTCAATAGTTATTTTGGATTATTGAGAAAATTCTTCCTTATGTTAAAATAAGAACATACGTTCCCTTTTGAGCGGAAGGAAAAAGCTCTGACCGGAGCGGGGGTCAGAGCCAGCATTATTTTTTTAACTTGAGCAAGTACCAGGCGCCGTATGTAGCCAGAAGGAGGGAAGCATAAAGAAGGGAAACAAAGATCCACCTTAACCCTGACTCCAAAACCGGCATAAGGATAATGACAATCCCATTTACCACTATGAGTCTTACGTACCATTGGTTTGTTAAAACCGGCATGAAGATAAAGAACAGGGCTATTGATACAGCCACTACGATTGAAGAAGTCAGAAAGTATGGATAGTTTTGGAGATCGACTGCAGAATAAACAAGAATGATAAGTGCCGCCAGAAATAATAGAATAAAAACGATACGATCCAGGTTCATAAGCAACCTCCTCACTGGGACAGGCTCTTGCTGGCAGGGTTAAACCGGTTGAGCCATTTTGTGTTCGAGAAAGAATAAAGAATTAAAGCAAACCAAATGACACTGAACGAAAAAAGATGAACGAACTGGAACGTTTCGCTGTATGAGAAAACACCTAAAAAAAGCATAATGGTCGGAGCAATGTACTGGAGAATCCCAATCATGGAGAGAGGGATCTTCTTAGCTCCGATACCAAACAGGAGAAGAGGTACAGCAGTCACGGCGCCTGCTCCGATAAGGAGGGGCATGGTTACGTCCCCGCCGTAAAAAGCTGAGCCGGCATCCTCGTGAATGTAAAAAAGGTAGCCAATGGATACGGGGGCCAGCACAAGGGTTTCCAAGGTCAGCCCTGTGAAAGCACCGATCTTTGTAAGTTTTTTAACCAGTCCGTAAAAGGCAAAACTTAAAGCAAGAAGGATGGCTGCTGCAGGCACACCTTCAAAGGACAGAGTAAGGATAAGCACTCCTGCAGCAGCAAGAACAAATGATGTCTTCTGCCAGAAGTTTACCTTCTCTTTTAGAAAAACAACGCCCAAAAAGACACTTACGAGAGGGTTAATATAATACCCGAGGCTCGCTTCAATAATACTGTCATTAGCCACCGCCCATATGTAGGTAAGCCAGTTTGCAGAAATAAATAAGCTGGCCAGAATCAGACCGGCTGTGATTTTTGGATGAGTCTTCAAATAGGCCAGGTCTTCAAGTAATTCTTTACCTTTATTCAAGATGACAATAACGATACACATAAAAAGCAGGGACCAGATGATTCTGTGAGCGAGAATCTCCGCCGGCGGCACATGCCCAAGGTACTTCCAATAGATTGGGAGAAATCCCCATATCATATAAGCACCTGTTCCTGCCGTTATTCCCATGATTGTCTGGCTGCGCTGTTCCTGCTTTTTCACCTGTCATTCCCCGATTCACACGTTTTTATCTAGTGTATATCGGAAAAAGTAAGTTGTAAATGTTTTGCCTTCCGAAAGGATTGTTGAATAATGCTAGTTTTCAGGTTATAGTTGACGTAAATACGACAACTATTAATTTGTTGATGTTTTTTTATCAACTTTAAGCCGGTTGATATCATTGGAGGTGATTAAAATGAAACCTGCAGTATGCTTTGCGATTGACATAAAGAAATCTTCAATCGTAAATAAACAGCAGCTGATGAAAACTTTAAAGCTGTGTAAAGAAAAATTGAACCGTCAGTTTAAAAAAAATATCATAGTACCATTCGATATCCGAGGCGGGGATGAGATGATTGGGGCATTGACTGCTTTTTCACAGGTCAGACCGGTTATCGAGCAAATGACAGAAACGCTGGAAAGCGGAGGACTTTCATTTTATTTAGGAGTAGGAATCGGATATGTGGAAAATAATGAAACGTCGATTCATACCGTTAACGGAAGTGCAGTCCTTCAAGCCTTGTCAGCAAGGGATGATGAATTGAAGCAAAAAGGTGAGGAAGGGAAGGTATGGCAGCAGGGGGCTCGGAGCGCAGTCTTTTTCTCTTCTGAAGAAGCTCCTGCTTCTTCATTGAACAGCCTGTATTTAACGATTCTTGAAAAGAAACATGCGTGGACGAAAAAACAACGGGAAGCAATTTCATTTTTAGAAACAAATCCGGATTATACATTCGAAAAAGCAGGAAAAGAACTTGGTTACAAATCACCGAAATCCACCGTTAGTTACTTGCTGGCACGCTCTCAATATCTTAGAGTAAAGGCGATGGAAAAAAGCTTCGATGATCTGCTGATTTATATTGGCGAAAAGCTGGAAGACAGGAGGGGATAGGGTGTGGCTATGGATTTTGTTCGGTCATCTGCTCTGTGATTTTTTGTTCCAGAGTGACAGACTGATTGATCTAAAGAGAAAAAATATCATAAAAGGGCTCCTTGCCCACAGTTTCATTCACGTTAATGTTTATGTTGTGCTCCTTATGGTCTACTGGTTTATTTATGGGGGCAGTATTTCCCTTATCCTTTTGGCAGCAGCGCTCATTGCAATTATTCACTTTTTCATAGATTACCTGAAAATCAGACTCGTTTCTCTAAATCAGGCAACGCCATATCAGGCAGGGTTATTTGTACTGGACCAGGTTTTTCACGTGATATCCATTTTACTTGTTTTGACCCTCCTTGGTTTAGGTTCGTTTTCCTTCAGTGGAATTTATGACGGTATTGTTTTGTTTTCTGCTGGTGCTTATCCGTGGGAAACAATGGAGAGAGTGGTTGCCCTGGGCTGTATCATTGTCATTGGAACATACGGAGCTGGATACTTTCTGGGGATTCTCTTGAAAGACTTCACACCAAAAGATGATATTCAGAAAAATCATTACACGATAGCAAATGAAAAGACAGAAGTCAGAACAAGATTTCTGCCTAACGGGGAAAAAGAGTCTGAAATGGTTTCTGTGAAAACAGAGCAGTTGTTTAAAGATTCTTCCCAGAAAATAGGAAGGTATATCGGGATGCTTGAAAGGCTGCTTATTATTTTTCTCCTTCTTGTTCAGCTTCCTCATGGACTGGCCTTTCTGGCAGCTTTGAAGTCCCTCACCAGATTCAAGCAGTTTGATAACAAACAGTTCGCAGAGTATTATTTAATCGGAACTTTTTCAAGCTCGTTAATCGGTATTGTCCTTGGGGTAGTGGCCCTTGGGGTTTTACAATAGAAGTTCATTGGTTGAGAAGGAGACTCAAAGGTAGAAAAGCGACCTTCTGAGTCTCCTTTCTTTTTAGAAGGTTAACAGAAACCAAAACCGATCATAAAAGGTGGATGTTATGCAGTAATTCAGAATTTACAGGGATACAAGAGGGGTTGCTTCCAGTATCCGTACTTTTAGTCCATTAAGGAAACCCGCTTGTTTTTCATTTAACTGAGTTGTATCCCATTTTTTGTTCAACACTCCGTAGAGCTCGCAATCCCTGAACATCATCAGGACCTCAAGGTCGTTCAGGCAGCCGGGGGGAAGAGTGCTTAACTGCTCATAACCCTTGAGAAAGTAAAATAAAAACCTTCCCGCCTCTTCGTCACGAGTCTTTTTATCAGAAATATGAAGAAGTGAATAGTAAAGTGGAATGGCCAGATCACTTGCGAGATAATGATAGCCCGCATCATCGAAGTCGAAAATGAACACTTCACGTCCGTCGAAAAAGAAATTGCCTGAATGAATATCAGAATGAATCAGTCCGTACGTCTCGGGTGTTTGAGGAATACTCCTCGTCTTTTGTACCACATGGTTCACTCGCTTCTTAATCAAACCATCGTCCGGAAGAAAGGGGGCAAACTGACTGGAAAAGGAAGATATAAGATCAGAACGCATTGGAATTTCCGGTGGCTTTGAATATCTTTTTGTAATGTGGTGAAGCTTGCCGGTGGCTTTACCCCAGGCAGTCAGGAGGGAAGGGTTATGAAGCTCTTTTTTTATGTCTACCGAGTTTCCTTTTGCTTTTTCAAACATACATACAAAGAATGTGTTACGGTCATCTGCTATGATTTTTTCAATCATGTTGTTATGTAACGAAGGAAGGGGACCGCACACATCAGCGCTGTTGCTCTTTAAATACATCAGCCAGTGGAGTTCACTTTCAATTTCCACGGCTGTACGGTGACTGCTGTGTGTAAACCGGACGATAACCGGCAGATCTCCAAGTGAGCCTTCAAACACATAATTCTCAAAATCCCCGAGTTTCTTTTTACTGATAACACCAAACCGCGCAAGACCTTCGGACAGTATGCTTTCTGTAAAGAGCTCGTCAATGTATTTTTCCAATTGATTTC
This sequence comes from Alteribacter keqinensis, assembly GCF_003710255.1. Taxonomy (NCBI): domain Bacteria; kingdom Bacillati; phylum Bacillota; class Bacilli; order Caryophanales; family Bacillaceae; genus Alteribacter; species Alteribacter keqinensis. The sequence continues at coordinate 968,663 of NZ_RHIB01000001.1, forward strand.
CTCCCTCGTTCCTGTTTGCTGTATTATAACTGAGACTGGAAAAACTTTAAAGGTATTTTTAATTTACATAATAAAATTATGGTAACTAATAATTAAAAACCGGCACCCTCTGAGAGAGGAGTGCCGGTTATTTACAAGCTTATTTTTTTGCTGCCTGAAGTTCCACGTATTCATCGTAAGTGATTTCTTTATCAAATACGCCTTCTTCTTTGATTTCAATAACGCGGTTGGCAATAGACTGGTTAAACTGGTGGTCATGGGATGTGAAGATCATGGCACCTTTGAAATTAATCAGCCCGTTATTGAGTGCTGTAATGGACTCAAGGTCAAGGTGGTTCGTAGGATCGTCAAGTAGAAGAACGTTGGATCCTGAAAGCATCATCTTTGAAAGCATACAACGTACTTTTTCTCCTCCGGATAATACACTTGCTTTTTTCTTTGCTTCCTCACCGGAGAAGAGCATACGGCCCAGGAAGCCTCGAATAAACGTTTCGGTCTGATCTTCCGGGGAATACTGGCGCAGCCAGTCAACCAGGTTCATTTCGTTTCCTTCAAAGTACTTGGAGTTATCCCGAGGGAAGTAAGCCTGGCTTGTTGTAATGCCCCATTTATATTCACCGCTGTCAGGCTCCATTTCACCCATGAGAATCTTCATCAGGGTTGTATTGGCAATTTCATTATCACCTACAAGAGCAATTTTATCTTCACGGTTCATAATGAAGCTTACATTGTTGAGTACTTTAACTCCGTCAATGGTTTTTGTAAGTCCTTTTACCTGGAGGACGTCGTTACCGATTTCGCGCTCAGGCTTAAACGCCACATAAGGATACTTACGTGAAGAAGGTTTAATGTCATCAAGTTCGATTTTATCAAGTAGCTTCTTACGGGAAGTTGCCTGCTTCGATTTCGAAGCATTGGCACTGAAGCGTGCGATAAAGTTCTGAAGTTCTTTGACTTTTTCTTCTTTCTTTTTGTTCTGATCCTGCTGCATTTTAAGGGCAAGCTGACTGGATTCGTACCAGAAATCATAGTTGCCTACATAAATCTGGAGCTTTCCAAAGTCAAGGTCAGCGATGTGCGTACAGACCTTATTAAGGAAGTGACGGTCGTGGGACACAACGATGACGGTGTTATCAAAGTTAATCAGGAATTCCTCAAGCCACTTAATGGCTTTAATGTCCAGGTGGTTTGTAGGCTCATCCAAAAGAAGGACATCAGGGTTGCCGAAAAGAGCCTGTGCAAGAAGGACTTTTACTTTTTCTCCACCAGTAAGGTCAGCCATTTGCTTTTGGTGCAATTCTTCACCGATTCCAAGACCGCTCAATAATACTGCAGCGTCAGACTCGGCTTCCCAACCGTTAAGTTCTGCAAATTCTCCTTCGAGCTCGGCTGCTTTCATGCCGTCTTCATCAGAGAAGTCTTCTTTCATATAGATAGCGTCTTTTTCTTTCATAACTTCATGAAGTCTCGCGTGGCCCATAATAACCACGTCAAGCACGGTGAACTCTTCATATTCAAAGTGATTCTGCTTCAGTACCGCCATCCGGTGATTCGGCGGCAGGCTTACGTCACCTGTCTGTGCTTCAAGCTCTCCGGAAAGTATTTTAAGAAATGTCGATTTACCGGCACCGTTGGCACCAATTAGGCCGTAGCAGTTCCCGGGTGTGAATTTAATATTTACATCTTCAAAAAGCTTGCGATCACCAAATCGCAAACTAACGTTTGATACATTAATCATTTTTCCTCATCCTTTTACAATACAAAGTCTAGAAAAGTATAACATTTTCACTGGCGAAAAGCGATTAAGGTATAAAAAAACATTCATTCTTATTTTCAATGAACGCAATTTGAAGTAATATGGATGACAAAGAAACAGCAATAATGCAAAGAATGTGTTAAAATTGACAAAGTACAGCAAGGTTAAGCGTTTTCATTCTACATAAACATACGACAAGGGGTCATTCAGCATGATTTCAAATCATCCTATACATAAGCAGTACTCTCCTTATATAACATTGCAGAAGGAAGAATGGGCATCTTTGAGTCCAGGCTCTGTACAGCCTCTTTCTGCAAAAGAAATAGAAGCGCTTCAGGGAATAAATGAAAACATCTCACTCGACGAAGTATCGAGTGTCTATCTTCCTCTGTCGAGGTTAATCAACCTTTATACAACGGCTTCGCAGGATCTGCATTCCGTTACCAATCTGTTTCTCCATAAAAAGACAAATAAAGTCCCGTACGTCATAGGTATGGCGGGCAGTGTGGCTGTTGGAAAAAGCACAACGGCAAGACTAATACAGGCCCTTTTGTCCCGGTGGCCAAACCACCCGAAAGTGGAACTGATTACAACTGATGGTTTTCTTCACCCAAACCGTGTCCTGGAAGAACGGGGAATAATGAACCGAAAAGGGTTCCCTGAAAGTTATGACACCGCAAAACTGATAAACTTCCTTGCAGATTTAAAATCAGGGAAAGAAGAAGTGAGTGCACCTGTTTATTCCCACCTTGTCTACGATATCGTAGAAGGTGAGAAACAGACTGTCACCCAGCCGGATATCGTTATTGTGGAAGGGATTAATGTGTTACAGGTAGCCAATGACGGAAGGGAAATTCCTGAAGTATTCGTATCGGATTTCTTCGATTTCTCCATTTATGTTGATGCTCTTGAAGAAGATATTTTTAACTGGTATATCGAACGGTTTAAAACCCTTAGAAACACCGCTTTTCAGAACCCTCAATCCTATTTCAAAAGATACGCCGGTCTTAGTGATGAGGAAGCCACCGCAATCGCGACGAAAATCTGGAAAGATATTAACGAGGTCAATTTATACAACAACATTCTCCCTACGAAACACAGAGCCGATCTTATTTTAAGAAAAGGCAAACATCATTCTGTGGAACACATTCATTTAAGAAAGATTTAAGTGTGATTATTTACCATTTTCATATGTGAGGCTGATTCCAGTGACTAAATGCATTGTGGATCAGCCTCTTTGGGTTTAATTGTGAAAAACAGGGTATTTATTAACTAATCAAACAGTCATACTTCATTACCTTCATTATCAATGATTAGCGCTTAATAGATTATAGGAGGGATTGGCTTGGATAAAGAAAAAGTGGAAAACCTTAAAACGACACTGGAAGTGGTGTGCGGGAAATGGAAAGGAATCATTCTGCTTGAACTTGTCGGCCGCACACTCAGGTTCAATGAGCTGAAAACAGAACTTCACGAAGCATCTCATCAAACACTTATTAAACAGCTAAAAGAACTCGAAGCAGATGGTCTCATTGAGCGCAAAGCCTATCCGGTCGTACCGCCTAAGGTGGAATATTCCCTTACTCCATATGGAAGAGAGCTGGAGTCGATGCTTGAAGATATGGTGGAATGGGGAATGCGGCACCGTTCCGGGGAAAAACAAAAAGAATATTCGTAAAAAAGAGGTGTGATTCAACTGTTGAATCACACCTCTTTTTTATTTGAAGGCCACTTTGAAATAGAATTGAATTCAACTGCGATGAGCTGTGCTGTAAAATTCCCAGGAACAGTATAACCAAGCAAAAAAAGACCGGATGTGCCCTATGGTGCAAATTTAATTATCATGGTGTTTTTTCGTGAAAATTGCTGCTTTAACTTAATAAAGATAATGGAGTCTGAGTGCCTGAGACTCCTGTGGCGGTGAGGGCCAGAAAAGACCCCGCAGGACGCAGTCTGAGAAGGCATGCCGGCCCGCCACACGAAAGTAGCGGATGAAATATACGCAGACTCCTGCGGGATGTAAAGCAAAGGTGAGACCCCGCAGTGCGTAGCACGCGGAGGGTAACCCGCTTCCCGCGGAAAGCGAAGTATATTTCAGGAGCGATTTATTTGCACCGCATATTTTTTATGTTCGGGTTCTCGTTGACTAAAACACTTATGTCCCAGTCTCTGCACGTTTACATGACGGATGAGTTTCGAGTCGCTTAGACGAAGAAAACTGCGAAGCATTAAAGGCAGCGAAAACCTGGTCCCTATACTAGTTACCGCGCAGGAGGTATAAGCCTAAAGTCTGATACAAAAGAAAAACAAATAAAGCGGGGTTAAATTTGGCACAAATTAAATACAAATTTAAACTTTGTGAATTAAGACAATTACAATACAAATAATAAAACCCGCATGAATGGATGGTCCACTCAATGACTCGGAGTCCATTCCGGGTTGAAGCTATATCAGAAAAACATGTTTTATTCTTTATAAAGAACGGAATTATTTCAGTAAAGCAATTCCGGGGTCTTTGCATAACTAAATTGATAGAGACAACCGGCCGTGTTCCTGAATAAGATGTAGGTAAAGAGTGCAGGCGGCTGGAGGGATGTACATTTGAGCAGGTATCTTGACTATATGAATAGGAATGCTCAGCAGCAGGAAGGGGAAGTTATACAACTCATTAAGGCGGAATCTCCTACCTATAAAAAAAATCTTGTAGACAAATGTGGAAGTTTATTAATGAAGCTCTTCGAGAATCATTTTATGACAAAGAGCAGATTGTACCCGCAAGAACATCGCGGAGATCACTTCCGTGTAAATATCGGAACAGGCTGGAAACGCATTTTGATCCTTGTGCATTTTGATACAGTTTGGGATGAAGGGCGTCTTACTACGTACAAGAAAGATGGCAGACTTTACGGACCTGGAGCAATTGATATGAAAGGTGGTATTATCCAGGCAATGTGGGCTGTAAAAGCTCTTTTTGAACTCGGTGGTATGGATGATAAGGAAATCGTATTTTTGTGTACGTCCGACGAAGAAGTTGGAAGTCAGACTTCAAGAAATATTATTGAACGAGAAGCGAGACTGAGTGATGCTGTTCTTGTAATGGAACCTCCGGTATCCGGGTCGGGTGCTATTAAAACGTCCCGGAGTGGAGTGGGGTTTTACGAATACAGTATTCTCGGAAAGAGTTCCCATGCGGGCAGTAATCATCATGAGGGCAGAAGTGCAATAAAAGAGCTGGCACACCAGGTTCTCTATCTGGAGTCTCTAACGGACTATATGAAAGGAACTACAGTGAATGTCGGGGTTGTTAATGGCGGCACCAGGTTAAATGTTGTGCCTGAATTTTCCAGGGCGCATATTGATTTCAGGGTGAAAACCAGTGAAGAGGCAGGCAGGATTATGTCAATTGCAGGGTTCCCGACTCCGGTATTGGACGGGACATCGATTTTTGTTACCGGAGGCTTAAACCGGCCGCCTATGGAACGTAATGAAAAAGGGGTATTATTATTTGAAAAAGTGAAAGCTGCAGGAAAGAAAGTCGGTCTGGAAATAGAGGAGGCACATGCAGGTGGAGGCAGTGATGGAAATTTCACGGCTGCTCTCGGGATTCCGACCATTGACGGGCTGGGGAGTGTGGGGGATGGTGCCCATGCTGAACACGAACATCTTCTATTAAAGGAGCTTCCTGTAAGAACTGCAATGCTCGCTCATTTTATAGAAGACTTATAAAGGCTGTTTCAAAAGGCATATTATCCCTCTGAAACAGCCTTTTATTTACTGTTTTATGAAAACGTTAAGAATGTTTTTATAGAAAGTGTTGATGGGAGCGCATTGGGCGGAATTCAACACCTGTGTTTAAAGGAGGCTTTGATAAGCAGCCTTTAATCACGTGTAACTTTTTTCTACTTCATCCACGAGGCTTCCTACATAAGATACAGCTTCACGGATCGCGGCCGGGTTTGACAGGTCTGCTCCGGCGTGGGAAAGAAGTTCGAGAGGTTTCATCGTACCTCCTGACTTTAACACGTGAAGCCACCTCTCAACTGCCGGCTGTCCCTCATCTTTAATCATTTTTGCGACAAGGGTGGAAGCGGTAAGACCGGCTGAATACGTGTAAGGGTACAAGCCCATATAGTAGTGCGGCTGCCTCATCCAAGTAAGTGCGTCCCTATCATCAAAACTCACTGTATCACCCCAGAACCCTTTCAATACGTCCAGTTTAACTGCTGATAGTGAATCTGCAGTCAGTGCCTCGTTGTTTTCGGCCATCGTATAAACCCGTCTCTGAAATTCACCTTCCAGAAGGTGGGTGACAAAATTGTGGTAATACGTACCGAGAAGCTGGAGGATAACCCAGCGCTTCATTTGAGCCTCAGAAGACTTTTTAATCAGGTGATCGGCTAGAAGGAGTTCATTAAGGGTGGATGGAGCTTCAACGAAATATGTCGAAGGCCGCACATTTGAGATTTGCTGATATTTGTTGGCCAGGTAGAAGTGGCCTGCATGACCGAGCTCGTGTGTAAGGATAAACGTTCCCCTCATCATGTCAGTCCAAGTCAGAAGGATGTAGGGATGGGAGGCATAAGGACTGGAGCAGAATGCTCCTGTCATTTTGCCGTCATTTTCAGCTTTGTCCACCCACCGGTCATTCAGCCCTTGTTTCATAATGTCCATATACTCCGGACCCATAACTTCCAATGATTCCAGGATCATTTTACAGGCTTCATCATACGTCACCTCCGGGTTGAAGGAGGGCTCGAGAGGCGCTTTTAAATCACAGAACCTGATTTCGTCAAGATCTGACTGCTGCTTTTTCAATTTCATTAGCCGCTGCATGTGCGGGGCAAGTTCTTTATAAATGATGTTCAGCTGATTTTCGTACATCTCAACAGAAACTTCCTGGGGATGCAAAAGCATCTCAGTGACGGAATTGTAACCGCGGATCTTTGAAAGCGTGACCTGCTTGGTCACTTCTTTTGCATAACCTGCGGCGTATGTATTTTTGTATTTTTGCAACCCATTTGTAAAAGATTCGTAAGCGTTTCTGCGGGTTACAGGATCAGCACTCAGCTCAAACCGGTCTTCGTATGATGCGAAAGTTAAGGGTTGTTCCTCGTTGTTTCCATCCAGGAATGTGTCAAATGACATATCGCTCGACTTGCTCTGAGAATAGATCGCATACGGGGCTGCATGCAGGGCAGACAAAGATGCTAATACTTTTTCTGTTTCAGGTGAGAGGGTGTGCTCTTTGCGGTCTTCAAGATCCATGAGGTTCTTTTTGTAAACAAGGAGATCCGGTTCTTCATTAAGATATTCTCCGATTTTTCCGTCGGGAAATTGAAGGACCTCTGAATCGATAAAGCTGAGAGAGGCGTCAAATCCAGCTAATATATCAGACACTTTTGCGTAATTTCCCTGATTAACCGGGTCTGAACCGTCTTCTGCCAGCTTCAGGCTTGCGTATGTTGCTGCTTTGTACGCTCTCTCGATAAACGCATCTCTTGCTTGAAGACACATTAAAAGTGTTTTTGCACTGTGGTTCAGGCGTCCTGAAAATCGGGTGACTTCGGAAATGTCACTATTCAATCTGTGCAGTTCTTCTTTCCACGTTTTTTCACTGGAAAAAAGGTCTGATAAGTCCCATGTCTGGCTTTCCGGAACACTCTTTCTGGTCCTTTTTTGTCCTTTTACTGCTTCCATTTTTTGTTCCTCCTGTCGATTGCGGTGATTGATTTAATTATACACAAGTCACCGGGGGTTTGTACGATTATTCAGAATAATGATTCTATTATAATGGAAAAGTTGAAATACAGCCGGATTCATTTTATGATAGAAAAAGTTATCATATGAAAAGATGGATATTGGAGGATAAGTACTTGGGACATAAACTCAGCGAATGTTTGTCGCTCGATGTTATTATTCAGGCGATGGATTACACCAGAGCAGGTGTTATTATTACAGACCCGGATTTGGATGATAATCCGATTGTATATTCCAACAAATCTTTCGGCGCCATTACAGGATATGATCCGGAAGAATATCTCGGTAAAAACTGCAGATTTTTGCAGGGGGGAGGGACCTCATCAGAAGCCATAAAGGATATAAAGAATGGGCTTATGAATAAAAGACCGGTTTCCGTAACACTTAAGAACTACCGTAAAAGCGGGGAAGCCTTCTGGAATGAACTCCACATTGATCCGGTCTATGTAAAAGAAGAAGAGAAGTATTATTTTATAGGTGTTCAAAAAGATATTTCCGAGTTAAAAGATTCGCAGGCTAAAATAAAAGGGTATCTTGAAGAGGTGTCGAGGCTCTCCACACCTATCGTTCCAATTGAGGACGGGGTCTCGGTACTGCCGTTAATCGGAAATGTAGATGAAGAAAGACTCGAAATTATCCTTCAAAATATTACTGCGGCTGTGTCGGCAACGAAAGACCATACGCTTATCCTGGACCTGTCGGGACTGAGCGATATTAACGAGCATGTGACCAGAGGCATATTCAACTTGAACGAGCTTCTGAGACTTTTAGGTACCCGTTTAATTATTACCGGTATTTCAACCAGACTTGCTATTAAAGCAACACACCTACAGATAGATTTATCTGAGATCTCAACCTTTTCCACCGTAAAAGAAGCCATTACGTCAAAATGAAAATTCTAACTCAAAAGGGACATCTGCCTTGTTTTGCGGCAAATGTCCCATTTTTATTTGATTTCCAACGGTACGGAAAGGAGAAATTGTATTGACACCCATTTGTGAACTGTCATATACTAATGAAAGTAATCCCGAGTAAGGTGATAAGGATTAATTGTTTTGTCCAGGAGGTTTAGTAATGGAGCGAGTAATGATTAAGAATGTAGAGAAAACATTCGTCTCTGATGATAAGGAAAAAAAGTCATTTACCGTTTTCGATGATATATCGCTTGATGTGAGTCCGGGTGAGTTTGTATCTCTTCTCGGCCCGTCGGGATGCGGTAAGTCCACGCTGTTAAATATTGTTGCCGGGCTGGACCGGGCGACAAACGGCGAAGTGAAAGTGGGTGACACGAATGTCACAGGGCCTGGATCGGACAGAGGGGTTGTGTTTCAGGAAGCAGCGTTAATGCCCTGGCTGAATGTTATTGACAACGTAAAGTTTGCACTTAGGAAAAAAATGAATAAAGAAGATGCTCATAAAGAAGCGGAGAAATATTTAAAACTTGTTCACCTGAGTAAATTCATGGACGCTTTTCCCCATGAATTATCAGGCGGAATGAAACAACGTGTTGCAATAGCCAGAGCTTTGGCAATGAATCCGAAAATTCTGCTGATGGATGAACCATTCGGAGCTCTTGATGAACAGACACGATCCATGCTTCATAAAGAAGTCCAGTTCATCTGGGAAGAAACGAAAAAAACGATTCTTTTTGTTACTCATAATATCAGAGAAGCGATCCTCTTATCAGATCGTATTGTCTTAATGGGTACACGTCCGGGGGGGATCAGGAAAGTTTATCCTGTGGATCTGCCCAGACCAAGGACACCTGCTTCAGAAGAATTTATTAAGCTTGAACAAGATATCATGTCCATTTTGGGCGGTGAAATAGAGAAAGTGATGAGGGAGGAAATGGGAGATGACTTCAACAGCCAGAAGGCTTCTCTTCTTTACGGCACTAATCGTAATATGGGAGATCATATTTAGAGTTAATTTACAGACGAATTTTTGGGCCACAACATTATTTCCGTCTCCTATTGGAGCTGTCGAGCAATTATACCGTGGTTTTTTTGAAACAGGAATTTTACGTGTAGCCCTTCTTGAGAGTATGCAGCGAATTTCATTAGGGTTTGTTTTGGCCGTTATTATCGGCGGAGTTCTCGGTGTCCTTCTTGCTACATCTAAACTGGCAGACGAAACACTGGGTTCCCTTGTTATTGCACTACAGCCAGTTCCTAGTATTGTATGGCTTCCAATTGCCCTTATGATGTTCCAGGGTGGCGGAGGAGCGATTCTGTTCGTTGTCGTTCTTGGTGGTACTTGGGCGATGACTCTCAATATGAGAATGGGTATTAAAAATGTCCAGCCCATATTGATAAGAGCAGCCAGAACAATGGGGTACAAAAAGACAGAACTCGTCTGGAAAGTCATGTTGCCTGCATCCATTCCATCAGCATTGACCGGTGCACGTCTCGCCTGGGCATTCGGATGGCGGGCGTTGATGGCGGCAGAACTGATTGGTCGGGGAGGTCTCGGCAGAACACTGATGGATGCCCGTGATTTTTACAATATGGATTTGGTGGTAGCCATTATGTTTATTATTTCTGCGATCGGCTTGACGGTAGAGTACTTTATCTTTAGTAAGGTAGAAAAACGAGTATTATCACGCTGGGGTCTGAATACAAGTAATTCGTAAAAAAGAAGGGGGATTCAAATGAAAAAAATTCTGGGTTTGGCAAGTGTGGGAGCATTGATGCTCCTTGCAGCGTGTGGCACAGGCGGAAGTTCATCTTCAGATGAGGTCAATATCGGGTATTTCCCGAACCTCGATCATGCTGCGGCAATTGTGGGTATGGAAAAAGGGTATTTTGAAGAAGAAATGACAGAAAGTGACGTAGATTTTGTGAATTTTCCAAACGGAAATGACTTTATCGATGCTTTGAGTACAGGAAACATTGATATGGGGTATGTCGGTCCGGGGCCGGCTATTAACTATTTCCTTCAAGGTGGAGACGTTGTGGTTATTGGAGCTGCAGCGAACGGAGCTACACTGATTGTGTCAAGGGAAGACTCCGGTATTCACACTTTGGAAGACCTTGATGGTCATTCCTTTTGCACACCGGGGAACGGATGTACACATAATGTCCAGCTCGAAATTATGCTTGAAGGCATCGGACTGAAATCAAATCGGCTGGGCGGAACCGTTGAACATCAGTCACGGGTGGCACCTGCCAATATGGTTGCCATGTTTGAGCAAGGTGACATTGATGCAGCAGCAGCTCCCGAACCTTGGGGTACGCTTCTCGTTGAAGAACACAACGCGAATGTTGTTGTAGAGTGGGATGAAGTATTCTTAGGTCAGGAACTGGCGAGTGTAGTCATTGTAACCACGAATGACTTTCTGGAAAATAATCCTGAAGCAGTAGAGCAGGCATTGCGCGCACATAAACGCGCTGTGGACTATACTGAGGAAAATACTGAAGATACGTTGAAAACAATCAACGATTCTCTATATAACCTTACTCAGACAAGACTTCCTGAAACAGTACTTGAAAATGCATGGGAGCGTATGGTGGTAACAACAGAAACCCATGCGGATGCACTTCAGTACTGGGCTACAGCTTCCTATGAACTCAATTTCATTGAGGATGAGCCTGATCTTGACGGGTTTGTCGACACATCCATTCTTGACCGTATTACAGAAGAATAGAAACAAAAGCCGTCCAAAAGGGCGGCTTTTGTTGAATGGGCTGCCCTGAAAATACAATTTGGGGGATTTCATTCTCAGCATCTTACCGATGTTCTCAGCTTCGTTAAACGGAATACGCTACCTTTCCGCGACTTGCGCCGAGCCTCCTCATTGAGAGGGAAGCTACTCAAACACTTTAGGGCTCTGATTGCAACTTGAAGTGGGTTTTGATTTTTTCATGTGCTAAAGGTCATTGTGGTTATAAAAGAATGTTGATTGGAGCGAATTCCGTGGAGACCCGGTCAAGCACAAGACTTGCTTCATGAATAAGCCTCGAGTTGCTTCGCCGCATATTTCTTCAGAGCCTGGCTGGCAGAGAGGAAGGAGCAGCATGCTGAAGATCGAGCCGCCCGCGGAAAGTGCAATGAGCGTAGATTAACACCTAACTTTTCCGAGCCTATTTAAAAGAAGATGGGGCGGCATTATTATCGGGCTTTGACTTTTTCAGTGCCCTCAAGATGTAAGATCTCGCCTGTCTCGCACTTCGGCGGGAGTCTAGCTTGTTCCATTCAACTCCAAAGCGTTGCGAACTGGAGGATATAAAATACCATGCCGAAAACAGAGCGCATGTCTATTTTCATGTTCCGTGGCAGGAATAAGCTAGCATGGGTGACTGTGTCAAAGATCGAGGTTAAGTGATAAAATTTGTGAAGTGTCGCGATTTCTGGGCACTGCTTCGGGAGAATTGCAGGCCAGAGAGACCGGACATGTGCCGGGGTGGCTCCCGAACCGCACGAGGAAATAAAGCAGAAGTCAATACCGGAAATTTAAAAGCGTTCAATAAAATATTAAAAAATAACCAAAGAAACCCCTATAAAAATTGACAGTTTATTCTGACATTAAACGACTGTTTAAATAGTGTTGCGTGGGCGACTCTTTATCTTTCCTGTGTTAAACTGATACAGTGATAATTAAATGAAGATATCAGGTGATGTTTATGACTAGACGAGTTGAAGTGGCAACCTTTGCCGGAGGCTGTTTCTGGTGCATGGTGAAACCATTTGATGAGCTGCCGGGAATTATTGAGGTTCGATCAGGATATACCGGAGGACATGTTAAAAACCCTTCATACAAAGAAGTAAAACAAGGGGATACAGGTCATTTCGAAGCTGTAAAAATAACGTATGATCCATCTCTGTTTTCCTATGAGAGCCTTCTGGAATTATACTGGCCTCAAATAGATCCCACTGATGCAGAAGGGCAGTTTATTGACCGGGGACCTCAGTATAGAACGGCTATTTTTTATCATTCCTATGAACAAAAAACAGCTGCAGAAAAATCAAAGCAGCGAGTCGAAGAAAACGGACCGTTTAATAAACCTGTTGTAACAGAGATATTACCGGCCGAGGTTTTTTATCCTGCAGAAGAAATGCATCAGAAGTTTTATAAAAAAAACCCTGATAGATATAAACAGGAACGTGTTAATTCAGGCAGGGATGCTTTTATTAATAAGCATTGGAAGTCACCCGGTTTTATTTAACACCAATTGAGGAATAGTAAGGATATCTTTCTCAAGGAGTGGTGACAGTTATGAATGAACATGCGCTTAAGGACAGAATTATTTCTCTGCTTGACTCCCATAAAGTAGGCACACTGGCTACAGTGAGAAATAACCGGCCGAATTCCAGGTATATGACCTTTTTTAATGACGGTTTAATGCTTTATACACCAACGAATAAAGAAACACACAAGGCAGAGGATATCCGGGAAAACCCTTACGTTCATATTCTCTTAGGCTATGAAGGAGAAGGTTATGAAGACCCTTATCTTGAAATCGAGGGAAAAGTGGAAATTAAAGATGATAATGAGATGAAAGAAAAAGTCTGGAGTGACCGTATGTCAAAATGGTTTGACGGCCCCCGTGATCCGGAATTTGTATTGTTGCAGGTTACGCCTTCCGCAATCCGTCTGATGAATGACGGAGAAGAAACACCAGATACACTTGAACTATAATTTAATTTGGAAGCCGCCCGTAAGGTAAACCCCTTTCGGGCGGTTTTTCTAGTGTGACTGGGACGCCGGCACAGGTTTGTTATGGAAATCAGCATCTAATCTAATCAGTTAAAAATATTTAAAAATTGTGAACATATTGTTTTTACACAGGAAGAAGCCTCCCTGTTATGGAAGATGGAATTATCTGAAGTGAGCAGGAGGAATGAAGATGAAAGACTGGTTTGGTGACATTTATAAGAAACATGAAAAAGCCGGCGACTTCGACCATCTCGAAGGTAAAGGAAAACCGCTGAAACGGGAGCTGCTTGAGGGGGATGTGCTTGACCGCACGATTAAGGCAGCAAATTTTGTGCCTGAATGGGTGCAGAAAAGAAAAGAAGTGGTCACTGAGATGGAAAAGGTGATTCGCCTGAAAGAACATATGGATGAAGAGGTATTCGAGGAGAGGGTTGAGACCATTAATGGTCTTATTAGAAAATACAACCAGAAATGCCCGCCTGTTATGCAAAGAGGGCTTGTCAGTCCCGGTAATCTGGAAGAGCGGTACGAAAGCTGGCTTTAATTTCAGAATTGACAGACATTCTGGTATAATCAGGAAGGTGGGAGGAAGATAATATGATGAAATATTACGTTGAAAAGTATGATTTTAAGCAGGCAGATAAGGTTGAGCACCAGCTCAGGAAGCTTCTTGAACGTCCTGTAACGTCAGTTGAGGACCTTGAGAAATGGCTGGTGGATCAAACTGAAGTTTATGACGCTATTGAAGAAGCCCTGTCCGGTCATTACATTGATTTTCAGTGTTACAGTCATTCTGAAAAGGCCAAAGAGGCATTTGAATATGATCAGAAATACATAGAACCCATGGTGAAGAGATATGAAGCTCTTCTTGATAACAAATTCTTTAAAAATGAGTACAAGTCATTGCTGGACACTGATGTATACGGGGAATTTATTAAAAGTAAAGAAAATGCAAAAGCCATCTTCCGGGATGAAAACGTAGATCTGGAAATTGAGGAAGACCGTCTTGCGACACGTTATTTTGAAATTACCGGCAGTCTGACCGTTGACTGGGATGGGGATGAACTTACACTGAGCCAGGCAAAGGTTCATCTGAAAAGTTCTGACCGCGAGACACGTAAAAAAGCAGCGACGTTGATCATGGAAGCTGTTTTATCAGAAGAGGCCGAGCTTCAATTGATCATGGATGACCTGATCAAACTGCGTCAGAAAAAAGCTGAAAATGCAGGCCTTTCAAATTATCGTGACTACATGTTCAAAAAATATGAAAGATTCGATTATACGCCAAAAGATTGTAAAGCATTAATGGAGAGTGTCAGGAAGCACGCACGTCCTATTCAGGATCACCTGTTAAATGAACAAAAAGGTGATCTGGGTGTAGATTCTCTGCGTTTCTGGGATCTTCAGGGAGTTCCGAATGGGCAGACACCACTCAAACCTTATGAAACAAGAAATGAGCTTGTAGAGGGGACAAAGGAAATGCTCAATACGCTGAACCCGCGGTTTGGGGAGCTCCTGAGCAGGATGGATGAGCGGGGAATGCTTGATTTGTCTGCTAGAAAAGGGAAGGCACCGGGTGGCTTCTGCACTACACTTCCTGTTTCTGATCTGTCGTTTATTTTTATGAACGAAGCCAGACATCAGGACGACCTGGTAACACTTATCCACGAGATGGGACACTGTATTCATAATGATTATAAAAAAGATCTCCCTGTCGGGTTGTACCGCGATACACCGAGTGAGTCCGCTGAACTTGCGAGTATGACCATGGAGCTGTTCACGATGGATCAGTGGGATCGCTTTTATAAAAACGAAGAGGATCTCAAACGGGCCAAAAAAGAGCAGTTCAGCAGCATCATTGATCTGTTGACACAGGGAATGGTTGTAGATCAGTTCCAGCACTGGCTTTATGAAAACCCTGAGCACACGAAAGAGGAGCGGAACAGTTATTTTGAGAACCTTTCAAACGAACTGTCCCTTGGAGCAGTTGACTGGACAGGGGTGAGAGACTGGCACCGGAACAAATGGCTGTTTGTCCTTCATATTTTTGAGGTTCCGTTTTATTACATCGAATACGTAATAGCCCAACTGGGTGCTGTTCAAATGTATATGCAGTACAAAGAAGATCCGGAAACGGCACTTGCCAATTACGAACGGGCTCTTAAACTGGGCAGGTCAAAGCCTCTGCCTGAGGTATATAAAGCCGCAGGTATTTCATTTGAGTTTTCCGATAATACAGTGAAAAATGCGGTTTCATTTATAAAAAAAGAGCTGGAGGAACTTAAGTAAGAAGGAGTTTCCCCTATCTGAGAGACAGAATAAAGCAGAATTAAAACGAGGGCGGCTCTTAAGGCGGGATTATACACCTTAGGAGCCGTCCTCTCTATGGAAATGATGTTGTCAAAAAGATTTGACTAAAATGAGACTTTTAATTTGACCAGGTCCTGAACAGATCCGTCTTCGGCACTTCTTGTGTATACCCAGAGAGTTCCGGTATCTGAAGTAGGCAGGTTGTCAAAAGGAACACTCGCTACGAAAGAACCATATGCGGGCCCTGCGAGTGCAGCCGTTGTAAAACGCTCGCCGGAAACCGTTTTGTCATTCTGGTCTACAAGCCGATAAAGGACATTGGCTTCAAATGCCCTGGCGAGACCGCTGATAATACCGCCGTCATTAAACGGGGCCCCGGGCCTTGGTTCAAAAACGACAATATTTCCGGATGTAGGTAACGGGATGATCAGGAAGGTTCCTTCATAGATCAGGTCAGGTGAGATTCCGGTGCGAAACTGATTGGCAGTCAGAACTTTTTGCAGAGAAACACCAAGGGAGTGAGAAATAGTAAATAGGGAGTCGCCCTCCTCAATTACATAGATAACTGCGGGAATGGATACTTGCTGATAAGGATAAATGAAATCCGGGTTTTGAATGGTATCATTCATACCGGCAATAAGATCAGGAGTTGTTCCAAATCTTTTGCTGATGGCCCCAAGAGTCTCTCCCTCTGAAACGGTATAAAGGGTCACGGTCCGGTCGGGATAGCGTTTTGGAATGATGAGTTTTTCACCCGGGAAGATTGTGTATTGTTCTGTGAATGGAGGGTATAGAGCGTTGGCTTTAATGATATCCTCCACATCACTTTCGTACCGTAATGCCAGGGAGTAAAGGGTATCACCAGCCTGTACTGTATGAATACTGTGCGTTCCATTAAGAATAGCCATAAAAAAACACCTCCTGCTCTGTCATAATGATATGTTTCACAGCTTGTAAAAAGACACTTCTTTATGAAAAGTGGTTTAAAATCCCATGAAAAAGTAAAGATATACCTTGTGGACAATTATTAGAAGGAGTGGATTTCATATGGCAGAAGTTATGTTTACTTCTAAAGCGACAGCAGAAGGCGGCCGTGAAGGTCACGTCAAATCAGTGAGTGGTGTTGTGGATCATAATCTCGTTATGCCTAAAGGAGATACTGCAACAACAGAAGGCACGAATCCGGAAGAGTTGTTTGCTGCAGGTTATGCAGCCTGCTTTGACGGGGCTCTTAACTTAATCGCTTCAAAAGCAGACAAAGAAATTGATTCGAAAATAACAGCGGAAGTTTCACTCTTAAAGGACCCTTCTGACGATGGATTTAAGCTCGGTGTGAACCTGGAAGTTTCAATTCAGGGCGTTTCCCGAGAGGAAGCTGAAGATCTCGCTCATAAAGCCCACGATTTTTGTCCATATTCCAAAGCTACGCGGGATAATATTGATGTATCGTTAAATGTCACTACAGGCTGACCCTGAATTAAAAAAGAATGAAACGAAACCTCCTGCACATACGTTAGTAATAAAACGGATGTGCAGGAGGTTTTTATGTATCAGCATATAGTCAGGCCGGGGGAAACCCTCTTTTCTATTTCTGAAGATTACCGCACACCCTTCCAGGCTATTCTTCAGGCAAATGGGCTGCCCGATCCAAATTTCATATACATCGGTCAGGCGGTAACGATACCGGGAATCCCTGACCCGAACATGATTCCTTATTCTATTATCGTTTCTATATCTCAACGGACACTTACATTACTCGAAAACGGCGTGCAGGTGAAAGTATATCCGATTGCAGTCGGAAGGATGCTGTTCGATACACCGACAGGAGAATTTATTATCGTAAACAGAGAGCCAAATCCAGGGGGGCCGTTCGGAGCTTTGTGGTTGTCCTTATCAAAGAAAGGTTACGGCATCCACGGTACAAATAACCCGGCCTCGATTGGGCAGGCTGTCTCCCGCGGGTGTATCAGGATGTTTAATGAAAATGTACTGGAGCTGGGTTCGGTAGTGCCGAATGGAACGCGGGTAAGTATAAGACCGTAATCCGGTATGAATACAGATTTATTTAGATGAGTATGAACACTCGTGTAAGGGTATATACCTGTAACACATTTTATAGGAGTGTATAGGATGACGGATTATGTAGAAGTGGAGCCAATGCTCAAACAGATAAAAACAACAAAAGAACTGAATGACATGGGCTTTCACTGCCTGAGTCATTTATATGACCACGAGGATGAGGGAGATGAAAACAAGCTGGACCGCAGCGGGCAGTTCTCCCATTGCTGGATATGGAGTAACGGTTTTTTAAGAATCATCGTTAAAGATCGGGAAGACCAATACTGTGAAATCGTTGGTGAGTTCACAGAAGAAACCATTCAGGAAATTATCAGAAACCAGTGGCGTAAAGCAGATGAAAAACGACTGGTGGATAAAGAGGATTTTTCCGAACTCAATGAAGGGGAATTTATGAATGTTGACGTGCTGTTTAAGCTCGGGGATAACTATTCTGTGAAAGTCAGGGTGGAGGTTTCCCATTACGACGACACCACAACCGCAATCGACCTGGCTAAGATCATGCTGTCATCCGATCTGGGGCTTAATATCGATTTCATATTCGAATCCCTCAATATAAACTCTTATGATGAGAGGTACGTGAGGGTAGAAAAAGAGAAAGAATCTGCTGTTTAATTAAGTCTGTTTAAGCATAGCTTACTGCTTGGTGAAAGTTATATCCACAACACTTCATCTTCATTTATAACGCCAGATAAAAGAAGCAGCAATACAGGAGCATTAATAAAAATCATAATAGCTGTACCAGCAAGGTTGTATGCAGGAAATACTGTCTCATTTGTTGAATATAACAGAAGATGCTACAAATGAAGGAGACGATGAAGATGCAGATTAAATCCCATTACCTACACAAAAGAGATGTAAAAACACTTGATGAAACAATGAATATTAAAGAAGCGCTTGATTTCATCCAGCAGACTGGTTTCAGGTGTGTGCCGGTTTTATCAGCAGAAGAGGAATTCCTCGGCAACATTTATAAAACCCACCTCTATGAATACCTTTACAGAGACAATCTCGATCCGGCAGCGCCTATCACAACCCTTTTATCCGACAAAGATAAAGCAGTTGACGAGAAAGCGTCATTTTTCAGTGTGTTTTTTACAATCCGTCAGGTTCCCTATCTTACTGTTATTGATGAAGACAAGAAGTTTAAAGGCATCCTGACACACGGCAAAATTCTTGATATTCTGGAGAACGCATGGGCTGTAGGGCACAGTAGTTACGCTCTTACCCTTTCAATGGAAGAGTATAAAGGTTCTTTACAGGATATCGCTGCAACTCTTTCAAAGGTAACAGATATCAGAAGCTTCATTACTCTGGATAGTGACCGCACATTTATGCGTCGCTGTGTGGTAACCCTGCCAAACGAAACGACAGAGGATGAATTGGAGAAAATAGTACGCCATCTCGAGAATAATCACTTCCGAATCATTCATATTGAAAACGAAAAATCCATGGCTGGTGAAGGAAAGCAGTAGTAGAAATAGAAGTAGGACTAATTCGACGCGGTCCTGACTGAGGGCAAAAAAAGATCAGCAAGGCAAAAATGCCTTGCTGATCTTTTTTGGTTATTTTTTCGTATTTTCGAATTCATTTTTAATCGAGTCAAGAAGGCTTCTGTCGGTTAATACCTTCAGTCCTGTAAGTGCCATAGCTTTAGCTCCGATAAACATGCCTTCAAATCCCTCTTTGCTGAGTGCGGCATCTCTGAACTCCCGCGTATGACCAATAATCGGTGTATCACTGATTTTAACATAAGGGTGTATAGATGGAACTTTGTGACTCACGTTACCCATGTCAAGAGATCCGCCGCCTTTTTTTTCTTTTATTTCATCCCTGTCTACACCGAGGGAGACAAGACTTTCAGTAAAGGTTTTGGAAAGAGGCTCGTTAGTAACCATGTTGTCGTAGGAGAATTCGTAATTGGATATGGAAAGTTCTGCGCCGGTGGCCAGTGCTGCACCTTTTGCGCAATTATTCACTTTTTCTACTACTTTGTTAACAGCTGAGCGGGTGGATGCCCTTACATAAAAGTGTGCTGCTGCATAATCCGGAACCACATTTGCCGCTTTTCCGCCTTCAGGAATAACACCGTGAATCCGTACATCAGAAGTTACGTGTTGCCGCAGGGCATTAATACTGTTAAAGGTTTGGATAACAGCATCAAGAGCGTTAATGCCTTCTTCTGGTGCAGCGGCTGCGTGTGCGGTTTTGCCTGTGAAAGCAAACTCAATGGCATCCATAGCAAGAGAACTTCCGCTTTCCCGGTAGCAGCTGCTTGGGTGAGACATAATGGCAACATCCAGGTGGTCAAAGACACCTTCCTCAGCCATGGTTACCTTTGCTCCCCGCGTTTCTTCCGCAGGTGTACCGTAGACAAACACTTTTCCGCCTGTCTCATGTATAAATTTGCTTAATGCAATTCCGGCAGCGGCTCCCATTGTGCCGATGAGGTTGTGCCCGCAGGCATGTCCAATCTCCGGCAAAGCATCATATTCGCTCATAAATGCCACGTTTGGTCCGGGACGTCCGCTTTCATATACAGCTTCAAAGGCAGTAGGCTGACCGACAATATTAGTGTTAACTTTAAAATCGTGCTCCCGCAGGGTTTCAGACAGTATCTCACAGGCTTTGAACTCTTCATTCCCAAGTTCCGGGTTATTTCCGATATACTGGCTGATTTCATACATTCTATTCTTTAATTCGTCCATTGTTTCAAAAAGTTTCTCTATGTACAATTTTATTTCCCCTCTCGTTTTCAACCTGAAACGGTCTGTAGCTATTTTATAACGATCAAGAGTAAATGAAAAGGCGGAAGAGAAGAGGAGGTTTTGTCCGGGAAACGAAAGACAAAAGCCCCCTTTTTTAAGAACGTAAAAAGGGGGTCTGTCCCCGCACAATTTTGTGTGAAATTGTGGCGTGGTGTGACTGTATTAAATCGCAGGCTGCCAGGTGATTGTACCTTGTTTTTCTTTTTTTGATACATTCACGTGAAAAGAGTGCTTTTTGTAAAAATGCACGAGACGGTCGATATGATCCCAGTCACGTTTTACGAGGTTACCTGTAATATACTGCACGTTGTTTTTCAGAGCATAATCTTTCAGGTGATTCATGCAGACGGTTCCGTAGCCCCGGTTTTCTTTCCCTCTAATATCATCAATCTGAATGGTATTGTTGTCGGTGTATTGAGCGTGAATCGAGAAGTCCCATTGACCTCGAAAAGGGGCGGAGCAGTCATTCAGCATGATTTTGCACGTATTATTGTCATCACTAGAGTATATGATGACCCAGTTATCTTCTTTTGTTTGGTCAATCCCTAAAACATCCCATTTACCGGCGATTTGTTTTAGGTTCTCCTGCATTCTGAACATTTGAAATTCCAGATCGGATTTTTCCTGAATGAGTTCATCTTTTGATTTTCTTTTATCATCCTGAAGAAGCAGCATAAGATCCTCCCCGTCAGTGAGTATTCGTAATCGATTTTCAAAAGTTAGCTGTCAATGTAAAAAGTCCTACAGTTTTCGTATTTTACTAGATTGACCGGGAAATTTCAAACGTTAGAAAATGCTGAAAATAATCATCTGATCACAAGCTGGAAAAGCTGTCAACCTCAAACAGAAAATTGTGCGGGGACAGACCCCGCACAATTTCGACCCCGCACAATTTTGCACAATTTATGGTTTTGTGACTACGCCGCATGCTGCGCGGTCTCCTGCGTCTCCGGTTTTAAGTGTCTGTACATCCGGTCCCGGTTCGTTTTGTTCTGAAGACTGGTAGCGGTCCGGTATGTTGGCGAAATTATCTGCATCTTCGTGAACAATTACGGCAACATCATCTTCAAGGAGCTGGGCGGGAGTAAAGCGGTCAAGTTTAGCCACAAGATAACCTGTTTTGTTTTCAGTAACATATACCGGCGGCATATCCCCTGCGTGATGATCATGAGGGTTTACTGCCGGATTGTAATGACCACCTGCACTCATGAATGGCCCTTCTTCTGCATCAGCTTCACAAACCCCGTTGTCATGAATATGAAACCCGTGAAAGCCCGTCTCGAGATTTTTCACTTCGGCCTTGACAATTACCTGCTCGTCTAAGGCAAAGAAGGAAACAGATCCAACAGGTTCATCCGCTGCATTTTTTAATTCTGCTTTCGCCTGGAGTTCGCCGATATCGTGGGCACCGCCTGCAAATGTCTCGACTGCCTCAGTGTGATCAGATTGAATCCCGTGATCCATCACTGACTGATTGTTAATATAACCGCCTTCTTCATTTGTTTCGGATGACTGGTTTTCCCCTGCACATCCTGATGCAACGATAGAAGTCAGCAAAACTGCAAAAAGATACTTTTTCATCGCTGTCACTTCCTTTTTAAATTGAATCCACTACGTTAGCAGGGTAGTCAATCAGTGCCGAATATAAACCTGGTCTCTTCCGGACAATCAGACATTCTTTTTAAAAGCCGTTTTTGCTTTCAGTGCAAAAGGATAAAATGTACTATTAAAAGTGAAAAAAGAACAGGGGGCTGACATGAAAATACAGGTGGATGTAATCCAGGGAAGAGGATCGCCTTACGAATTCGGATATAAACAAGGGGAAAAACTAAAAGAGATGCCATTATATAATGCCCATGTAAAACGGCGGAGCAAGTCGATGAGATCCTACAATACCGTTCTGTATGAGGCCAGAAGGTGGTTCTTGGAACTGGCCCCTGAACTGTGGGAAGAATTGGAGGGACTCTCGGAAGGTCTCGGATGGTCCCTTGAAGATACCCTTCACGAATACGGAGGCTACCAGCAGGACTGGAAAAAATCCGGCTGTTCCACGTTCATGATCGATGGGGTATACGGAAGAAATTACGATTATCATCCAAAAACCTACGATGGCAGATTTGTTTTCTGGCAGCCGGAACAATCAAAGGGCTACAGTTCCATTGGCTTTGCACAGCGGATGATCGGGCGGATGGATGGAATGAACGAAAAGGGACTGGCCGTAGGCTACCACTTTGTGAACCGGATCAGACCTGGAGACGGGTTTATCTGCACAACGATAGCACGCTTTCTATTAAATCAGTGTGCCACTGTTGAAGAAGCAAAGGACATGATTAAGCAGATTCCACACCGTCATGCGTTTAACTATTCGATGACAGATGCAAATAGAAACAGTGCGGTCGTAGAGGCCTCTTCTAAAGGAGTAGCGGTCCAGCCGGAAGGAAGAGTAAGCTGCACGAATCATTTTACCGTCAAACGTGAGGAGAACCGGCACCGTACCGTAGAATCAGAGTCAAGACTCAGGTCTCTAAACACCCTCGCACAAGGAAATCCGGCCGCAAAGCAGCTCTTTTATTATCTGAATCACGAAAAATACAACATAGCAAAAAGAGAATACGGAAACTGGTCGGGAACGATTCATACAGCGGTGTACGATACTGTAAATCAAGCAGTCCACATCGGAGTCGGGGTGAACGGAGAACCTGTGACCGTTTCTTTTTCCAGCTGGTTAAAAGGGAGAGACAGTATGCTGAAAAAAATAAATGGTACACTCCCGGGTGCCTTACCGGTTTTTCATCTGAAGAGAAAGTAAATAAAAAAATAAGTACTCAATTACTGAGGTGAAAACATGCAAAACGAAAAGCGGGTTCTGAAAGTATCTGTATACGGAGCACTGATCTATGCAATCGTAGCCATCGTCTGGGGGATAGCCGGGAACTCTCAAATGATATTATTTGACGGACTGTATTCATTAATCAGTGTTGCCTTATCCTTCTTTTCTTTGTTATCTGCAGCGTATATTCAAAAGACAGATTTTAAGCGTTTTCCTTTTGGAAATTACGCCGTACGCAGACCCGTTAATGGTCATGCTCGTTTCAGGCTACTTTGTTAAAGTCCCGTTACTTTCGATTAAGGAACAATTAAAAGAAGTGCTTGAAATGGCTCCGGAAGAAGGGATTCAGACTGAAATTGAGAAAACCAGCAGTCACATTAAGGAAAAGTACGGATTTGATGAAAGCATTTTACGAGTATCAAAAGTAGGAAGTAAGCTCTTTATTGAAGTGGATTTCATTGTGGATACACACAAATGGGAACCGTCAATTAAGGACCAGGATCGTATACGGGAAGAGTTTTTTGAACGTTAAAATGACATTGCCTATACGAAGTGGCTTACGATCTCGTTTACAAGTGACCGTAAGTGGGCTTTATAAACAGGCTCTCTTCCCCTTTCGCTTTACGGGGTAACACCGACAAAACCCGGTGCTCCCGCATTTTTTGGGGGAAAGCAGTAAAAACAACAATGAATAGTGAAAAGTGATGAGGTCCTAACTGTTGGTATCCCCTAAAATACCTGTCTGTTTCTGGTGTATAATGGTAATAGAGGAGATGAGAGAATGAAACGATTTTCAGCAGGGTCAGTTTCTTTGGATGAGAAAAAAAAGGAGGCACTTGAAAAAGAACTTCGCCATGACCCCGTCCGCACATGTTCGGTTTTAATAGAAGATCAGCTCGTCTTTACATACGAGAGTGAGCGGGGAGATATGGAAACACCGCGGAAAGTCAATTCCATCACAAAAAGTATCCTGTCAGCTGCAGTAGGGCTGGCTATTGAGCATGGTTATTTCGAAAGTGTCAATGAACCTCTTTCACGGGTTTTTGAAAATGGTAATCTTCCGGAAAGATACAAAGAGGTGACGATCGAAGATTTACTTACAATGAGATCTGGAATTGACTGGGCCGGTAATAAACCTATGATCGAATCCGGGGACTGGACAGACTTTATCTTCAACCAGTCTCTGAAAGACAAGCCGGGTACGACGTTCAATTATGTATGCGCTAACTCCCACCTGTTAAGTGCCGCGGTTCAGAAACGAACGTCCCTGTCAGCAGAGGAATTTGTCGGAAAACACCTTTTTGCAAAGCTGAACATTAAAGACGCAGTCTGGGACAAGGATCCCAAAGGCATTTCCACTGGCGGATTCGGCTTGGAAATGAAGCCGGCGGACTTACTTGCATTCGGTTCTCTTTATTTACATAACGGCCGGTTCGGGGGCGAAGCTGTACTAAACGAAGAGTGGGTCCGTACTTCAACGGAAGAAAAGACCGGAACGGATATGGGAAATCAGCGTTACGGCTACCACTGGTGGGTGAACCCTGAAACGAACAGACTTCCTTATTTTTATTATGCTGCCGGAAGCGGTGGGAAGTATATCTTTGTTGTTCCTGACAGGAAGATGGTATGTGTGTTTACGAGTGACTATTCACGTAAAGAAGGTGTGAAGCCTTTTACGCTTTTTACCCGCTATCTGCTGAAAGGCTTTAAAAAGTAAGGGGGAGAAGCAAGTGAGCTGGTATACAGGAAATAACTCACAAACGCCGTTCTCTATGTTTTCTGCCGAACATCTGTTGATGATTATTATTTTTTTCCTGGGGATTGCCGTTATTTACGCGCTGAAGAGCAGAATCAAAAACCGACGTTTAAGAAAATATGAGATTGCCATTGCGGTTTCCTTACTGCTGTTTGAAACTGCCTACCATGGTTGGCTGATTACAACAGGGCAGTGGGGGAAGAATCATGCTCTGCCTCTTGAGCTCTGTAATATCAGCCTTGTATTCGTGATTGTCCTGATGCTCACACGGCACAGGGCCATTCATTCTCTTGTTTTGTTTATTGGAATAGCAGGTGCCATTCAGGCGATTGTGACTCCTGTACTTTCCTACGGGTTCCCTCATTTTCGTTTTGTCCATTTCTTTTATACCCACATTCTAATCATTTGGGTATCCGTCTACTTTGTGGTTATTCACAACTACAGGCCGCGATTTTTAAGCGTCCTTATAGCTCTTCTGTTTCTGAATATTCTGCTTCCTGTAATCATCTGGATAAATCACAGTGTAAACGGAAATTACTGGTTCTTATCTGAAAAACCGGCCGGAGGAAGTCTTCTGGATTATCTGGGCCCGCACCCGTGGTACATCCTCAGTCTGCAGGGTGTTGCCTTCGTTCTTTTTACACTTATCTGGTTAGTTTTTAAAAAACGATAAAATGAGGTGTCTGCGTGAATATACCTGACCTTAAAACTGCCGACTTTTTACTTACAAGAGTAAAAGCCGAAGATTCCGTTGATCTTTTTTCCATTTTCAAAGACAAAGAAACAATGAAATTTATTACGCCCCATCCGGTAACGTCCCTTGAGCAAATGGAAGAAAAAATGGCTGCGATAATCAGCTTGATGAGGGAGGGGAAGGAAGCGGCCTGGATAATCAGACCAACTGACAATAATGAAGCAGCAGGTTTGTTTCGCTTTCACAAAATTCATAAGTGGCATCAGAAGGCAGAAATGAATGCCGTTCTTTCTCCTGTTTATCAAAACAGTGGAGTAATGACACAGATTCTGCCCCGTGTCCTTTCATTTGGATTTGAAGAATTGAAATTAAACAGAATTGCAGGAGATATATTTATAGAAAATCAGGGTTCCAGACGGCTTCTTGAGAAAAACGGATTCCATTGTGACGGTATTCTCAGGCAGACTGACTTTGATGGAGAGCGCTTTTATGATACGGCTGTCTACTCCATCCTCCGGGACGAGTATCTCTGGAGTGAAATATGACAAAAATCATCTATCTCATCCGTCATTGTGAAGCAGAAGGACAATGGCCTAACGCAGAGTTAACCAAAAAAGGAACAAAGCAGGCAGAGCAGCTAAAGAAATATTTCACATACCGTAATCTAGACAAAATAATAACAAGCCCATGGAAACGGGCAGTCAATACAGCTAAACCCCTTTCTTTACTAAAAAACAAGCCCATACATACTGATGAGAGATTACAAGAAAGGAAGCTGTCTTCTAAGGATATGCCCGACTGGTTTGAAAAGCTGAAAAACACATTTATTGATCACGACTTAACATTTGATGGAGGAGAATCGAGCCGGACAGCTCAACAAAGAGGGCTGGAAGCAATCAAATCCATTGTAAATGGAAATGGGGACAGGTTTGCCGTTGTTACTCACGGAAACCTGCTTTCCCTAATCCTTCACTATTACGACAGGAAGATTGGGTTTGAAGATTGGAAAGCTTTAAGAAACCCTGACTTGTTTGTACTTACCTTTGATCAAGAGAGAATAACGCTAAAGCATGAAGGAGATGTATAAATGAGAAGCGACGTCTTTAAAGACAACCTGCAGCCATACGAAAACCCTGAAGGGTATGACGAAAAAAATGATAAATATGTTGAGGATATTCATTTTTTAAGAAAGTGGGCTGCCGGAAAAGAAGGGCCTGTCATTGACCTGGCCTGCGGAACAGGAAGGGTGACCCTTCCTCTGGCTGAAAACGGAATTCCGTTGATGGGAGTAGATATCCACCCGGGGATGCTGAGCCGGGCAAGAGAGAAAGCGGAGGCTAAAAACCTCACAGTCCATTTTTTTGAACAGGACTGCTGCAGTCTGTCTTTACCTGTGCAGACAGACTTTATCTATATGACCGGAAACTCTTTTCAACACTTTCTTACAAACGATACTCAGGACCGTCTTCTTCAAAGTGTTAAAGCACACCTTGTAAAAGGTGGGATGTTTGTATTCGGCACACGCTTTCCACAGCCAGGCGAACTGGAATCTGCGGAATCAACGGAAACGATACATAAAAGAGAAGGAGATTCTCAGATCACTTATACGTCAACTGAGAGTTATGATCCTTTTGAGCAGATCCTTTACTGTGAATCAAAAACATTCATAGATGACCGTCTGGTGGATACCGACAGAATTAAACTCCGTTACGTGTACCCGCAGGAAATGAAACGTGTCCTTGAAACAAACGGATTTTCTTTAACTGCGGTTTATGGAGACTGGGACGAATCGCCCCTTACAAAGCATTCGGCCAATATGATTGTGGTGTGTGAAAAAGCAGAGAATGCGTAAGATTTGTTCCATGTTACAATAAAAACATATGAAATAAGGAATGAATTAAAGGAGTAATACGATGCCACAGAAAACGCTATTATTAATTGATGGATTTAATCTTCTCAGCAGGGGATATTTTGCAACAAGTTACGGCCGGTCAGAAGAACAGTTGAAAAACAGCCAGGGTGTTTATACAAATGCTCTTCGCGTATTTTTTCAAAAGCTGTTTAATCTCATTGAGGAGCACGGGATTACCCATACAGCTGTGGCCTGGGATGTTAAAAGAGATGAAACAACAAGGAGCCAGGCTCACGAATTCTATAAATCTCAAAGGACAGACTTACCGGAACCTCTGATAGAACAGTATGAAACACTGACTCACATGCTTGAAGGAATGGGAATTGCCCAGCTGACTGTTCCTGCTTATGAAGCAGATGATGTCATTGGTACTCTCGCTGTTAAATGGGCAGAGGAGGAGGAAGGTCACTGCTTTATCTACAGTAATGACCGTGACCTTTTTCAGCTGCTGGGTCCAACCGTCTCACAGATTATTAACCGGAAAAAAGAAGAAATTGTCTATACCCACGCACTTTTTGAAGAAGAGTTTGGTATTCAATCGAGCCAGTGGGTTGATGTGAAGGCACTTCTGGGTGATCGCAGTGACAACATTCCAGGGTGTCCGGGAATCGGAGAGAAATCGGCCCTTCCCCTCATTCAGGAATACGGTTCCATTGACGCCGTATATGAAAAGATTGAAGAACTGGATAAAAAATATAACCGTTACAAGAAAAAGCTCGCTGCTGGAAAAGAGACAACGTATGTGAGTAAGGAGCTTTCCCAGATCATTTGCGAAATTGAAGCTCTTGAAGACTTCTTATTTGATGAATTGGAATTATCTCTTTCAAAAGAGAAGATCTTATCTGAACTGAATGATAAAGAAGTAAGGATTCGTTTATCCATATAAAAGAGGAGAAGATAAAGATGAGCGGAGCGGTAAAGTCATTCGATATGTGGAGAACACGTATTACGATGAGTCTGAAAGCAACGCCTGATCGTATTATAGATCACATTCCTTCCGGTTATCCGAACAACATCCGTTGGAATGCAGGACATATACTCGCAAACTTTTATGAAAAAATGGAACCGCTTAGTAAAGAAAATCAACGGCTTGATCCTTTATATAATGACCTTTTTCTGAACGGAACCAGTCCCCATGACTGGGATTTTGATCAGGTACCTTCTCTGGACACCTTAATTGAAGAACTTGAGAAACAAAATGACTGGGTGCAAAGAAATGCCGGCACATTAGTAACAGCGAGGCTTGAAACACCCTTTCGCGGCATGGAAACAGGAGAAGAGCTCCTTCAGCTTTTAACCGGTCATGACTGCCTTCACTTAGGTGTCATTAATGGAATAAAGTATGCGTCCGGCATCAGGAATGTATGGAAGCCGGAGCATTAGAAAAGTGTAAAAGCTTTGTGGCAGGGGATGAAGACCCTTACCGCAAAGCTTTTTAATTTGAATAGAATAAATGTTGTTGCAGGTTATTGAGATTTCGCTGCGGGCCCGGCCCACAGCCTGTATAATCCTGTCAGGAACCTGTGGATTGCGGTTGCTTTCTTCTGAAAAAATGAAGAAAGATAAAAACCAAAATAAATGCAGGGATGGCATAAACATGTCCGACAAACAGTTTCCACCCTAATGTATTATAGCCTTCAGAAGTCGGTAAAATCAGTGCAATAATGCATGCTGTTACATATGCGGCAAGAGAAATGGATAGATTCTTCATCATTACAGCCTTCGTTTACATATATTGTATTTTACCACATTAATCCAGAAGAACATCCACCTTTAGACCTTAATGTCATATCGTAAGGATTGACATTTGTAAAATTAAAGAATATAATTAACTTACAAAAAGTAAGTAATTGATTAATTTATAGATAACGGGAGGTTACCCACATGAATTTAAAAGGCATTCACCATGTTTCTGCTTTAACAGCCAATGCACAGGAAAACTATCGCTTCTATACCGAAGTTATCGGAATGAGGCTGGTGAAGAAAACAGTCAATCAGGATGACACATCAGTCTACCACCTTTTTTACGGTGATGAGAAGGGCAATCCAGGAACAGAGCTCACTTTCTTTGAAATTCCGATGGCTGCGAAAAATCACCCTGGAGTGAGCAGCATTTCCACTATCGGGTTACGCGTGGAGAATGATGCAGTTCTGGAGTACTGGAAGAAAAGACTTGATGATCACGGTGTAAAGCGCAGTGAAATCGTCGAGCGTGCAGGAAAGAAGTATCTTGATTTTAAAGACACAGAAGGACAGCGCCTCACTTTTGTTTCCGATGAAACGAACCATGGGGTTTCTTCAGGAACTCCATGGGTGCACTCTCCCGTTCCAAAAGAACAAGGTGCAACCGGACTTGGACCGGTGAAGCTGACAGTGAGAAAGCCTGAATCAACCGTGAAAGTCCTGACCGACATCCTTGGGTTTGTAAAAACGGACCGTTCATACCCATCTCCAGCGGACAATCAGCCTGATATCCTTGTCTTTGAAACAGGAGAAGGCGGAAACGGAGGAGAAGTCCACCTTGAGGAACGATCTGATCTTCCACCAGAAAGAATGGGCCGGGGCGGTGTTCACCATGTAGCCTTTCGGGTGGACAACAAAGAAGAGCTCTATAAGTGGGTTGAAAAGCTTAACTCATTGCAAATTCCAAACTCAGGTTTTGTTGACCGTTTCTATTTCAGGTCTCTTTACTTCAGGGAGCCCAACGGTATTCTATTTGAACTTGCGACAGACGGACCTGGATTCGATACTGACGAAGACCTTGACAGTCTAGGAGAAAGCCTTGCACTTCCGCCATTTTTCGAATCCAAGCGTGAGCAGATTGAAGCAAAGATAAAGCCTCTAAATACGAAGCGTTCATAAAAACAATGACTGTCACCATCTTTTCGAAGCTTCTCAAAAGGATATACTCGACCTTTTGAGAGCTTCTTTTTTAATTCTTTCTATTCCTTTTGCAGGGTGACTCTTCTCAAAATACTTTCTGTACTCTAAAGGAAGTGAAATAAATCTACTCCCTTAAAATGACAGAAAAAGGATTTCGCGCAAATTTGTCGAAGGGGTTAAATAATACGATTACCTGAGGGTGTGATAAAGATGAATTCCTTTCCTTACCCTTTTAAAGAAGGGCAGACGGACTATGGATACGCCAACAACGCTGTTCCAATGATAAACAAAAGCGCAGTTGAAATCACTTCCAACTATCAGGAAGAAATAACCATTAAGCGGAGACTGCTTGACAGACACCGGGATCGTTGTTTCTCGGCTTTTCCTTATACATACGAAGCACAATGGGAAGCAGCTCTTTACCTGACTGAACAGTTATCAGCTTTTTATCCTCAGCATTTTTCCATAATGGAAAAAGGGAAAAAACGGACGTTGATTAACAAGATGTCCGAAGAAGAAGTCCATTTACTTTATAAAGAAACAGATGAGCCACTTAATACAATTGGCAAACACGTTCAGGAAGACCTTATTCTCATGTTCCAGCGGGAAGGACAGTTGTTTCTTGACGCAGGCCAGCTTTGCTTTCCTTCAAACTGGTCACTTGTTTTCAATAAAGGAATGGCTTTTAAAGATATCCACAGGCCTGTCCCGGGTTTCAGGGAAAACAGTCTGGACGCACGGATTGAGCGGTTTTTACTTCATCTGCTGCCTGACCAGCCGTTCGAGAGAGTCAATTGGTCTTTTATGGCAGGAAACAGACTTGATACGTCTTTGGAAGCCTTTCCTGATTGGGGGAAAGAACGGTACGAAGTGACAGAAGCGAATGCAGGTGAAAAAGTCCATCTACGTGTGGAAACCCAAAAGCTTATCCGGCTGCCGGAGACCTATGTGATCCTTTTTACCATTCATACCCATTTGCTTTCATTGGCTGACCTTTGTAAAAGCAAAAATAAAGGGAGGCAGGTCCTGAGCATTCTCGAGTCCCTCCCTGACCGGGTTGCTGATTACAAAGGGATAACGCCATATAAACATCCTGTACTTGCTTACATTAAAGGTGAGTTACATGAGTAAGAACTGGGTCTGGGTACCGGGGAGGCAAAAGTACCTCATTCTTTATCATCACTCTCAGGATCACCAGGTGCTGTTAACGAAACTTAGAAGAGTAAAGGCAGATGTGGAAGAAGTGGAAGTAAAGGATCGGGATCACCAGGCAGCGCTCCTTTCTTATTTATCAATACAAAAAATGGGAACTTACCTTTATGGATTTTTACCCGAAACGATGATCCACTCCATTGCGTACGTAGTCAAAGAGGCCGGTTTTACAGACGATGACATGCAGATGTGCGCGCCAGGCGACAAACACAGGCCCGTTTTTTGCGCCCACTGCCATGCTGTCTTTTTTGTTGAACCGGGAGATGAAATAACTTGCCCGGAATGCAGGTGTTTTCTTGAGGTATCAGATAATTGGTCGGTATTTCATCAGGCTTATCTTGGATCTTATTCTTTTAAGGAGGGGGAAACATGAGGATACCTGTAGTTGTCAGTAAAATCATACAGGAGACACCTCATGTGAAACGCTTTACTTTAAAACCTCAGTTAGATCAGTCCCTTCCTCGTTTCCATCCGGGAGCCCATATTCTGACTTATTTACACAGTGGTTCAGAATGTTTTGTCAGATCATATTCTCTGACAAACTGTCCTTCTCATGATTATTATGAAATTGCCATCTTAAAAAAAGTAAGAGGCAGTGGGGGATCTTCCTGCTGGCATGAACACGTGAAGCGAGGACAAACTCTCACTATCAGTTATCCGAGAAATTTTCTGCATCCGGATTTATCTGCTAAGCATCATGTTTTTTATGCAGGTGGAATTGGGATTACTCCTTTCTTATCCATGATGAGATGGTGCAGGAAGAGAGGGGCTTCGTTTGAGCTTCATTATTCTGCAAAAACGAAACATGACTGTGCCTTTTACGAATACATAAACCGGGAGCACCCCGATCAAACGACCTTTTATTTTACACGGGAGGGGGAGAGAATCGACCCGGGTCTTGTGAAGCAGCACCGGATAGGCACACATCTTTACATATGCGGACCGGAAAGCTTCCAAAATGAGATAAAGACCGCGGCTTTACACACCGGTTATCCGAAAGGTTCGGTGCACCTGGAATCGTTTGTTCAGCTGCACTCAGACGGCTTCAATAATCCTTTTACGGCCAGGCTGGAAGAGAAAATCATTAATGTAAATCAGGAAGACACCTTACTTGATGCTTTAAATAAGGAGGGGGCAGGTATACCTTTTTCATGCAGAATGGGGCAGTGCGGAACGTGTGAAGTAGCTGTAAAGAAAGGGGATATTGTTCACCGGGATTCATTTTTAACAGAAGAAGAGCGCTGTTCGCGTATGCTGCCATGTGTATCGAGAGGAGAGGGTGTTATCGAAATTTCAATGAAATAAATTCAGCTGTACATGAAATGTAGAATTTACCCCAAACTAATGTAGAAAAAGAAGGGGGTAAAAATATGCAGACGTTTGTCCTTTATGCAAGCATGAACGGGCACACAGAAGTTCTGGCATCAGCTGTTGCCGATGGAGCAAAAAAAGTGGAAGGAATGGACGTTGTCCTGAGCTCTGTAGAAGATATTAACCCGGATTCACTCAAAGAAGCTTCGGCGATTATCTGGGGTTCATCAGGGTACTTTGGTGAACCGAATCCAAAGATGGCTGATTTCTTCTCAAAGCTTGGGGGACTGTGGTTTTCAGGTGCGCTTCAAGGAAAAGTAGGAGGCGTTTTTGCTACAACGTCTACTCAGCATGGTGGTGTGGAAAATATTTGCCGCGCGCTGCAGACACCGATGCAGCATCACGGTATGATCTTCGTATCAAATACAGGTCCTCTTGATGAAGATCGTGTTAAATTTGGAAATCCATACGGAGCAACAGCTGTGATTCCTGTTGAAGCATCTCCGGACTCACCTATGAATAAGCCGGTAGAGGGAGAAATGAAACTGGCAGAAGAGTATGGTATGCGAGTGGCTGAAACAGCTGCAAAACTACTTCAGCAATAAGATTGAGTAAACCTGCTGATCAGGGGAAACCCCACCTGATCAGCAGGTTTTTTATTAGGTTTTTAGTACCATGACTTTTGGTTACATCTCTATAAAATGTTAAAATTACTCATTTATTTACAAAAATATGTTTATTTTACCTGTCATAGAGGAAAAGTCTAGTAGATTAAGTAATGATGAAGGGGGCGAGGTAAGGTACTATATGAAGTTAGTACATGCTTAAAACTGTAATTATGTGTGTTATAGAAACAACACCGAAATCTGTTAGTGAATTAAAATAGATGGGGAGAGATGAGAGTGTTAAACAAACAGAAGCTTACTGTTTTTTCAGCGTTAACCATGTCGGGATTGCTTGTAGGTCTGGGGATTAACCATACTGCCTTTGCAAACAGTGATATGAGTGCCCAGGACGTTTTGAATCACTCGAACGAAGCAATGGCGGATTTATCCAGCTTTTCGAGTTCAATGAGCATTCATCAGACAATTTCAGATGAAATGTCCGGGGAAATGGACCTTCATTCTATTGTAGAACAGGACGTTATCCTGGACCCGTTTAAACTCAAACAGACGATGACGACTAGCTTGGATGGCGCAGAAGACATGACGCTAACCTCCTACTGGACAGACGAAGGTTTTTTTCAGGAAGATCCTGAAGGTGGCTGGATGAAGATTGCTGAAGGAACAGGAGAGATGGAAGGGTTGACCTACCACCCAGGCGATCAGGTAAATGAAATGGAAATGATGGGTGATGATGTTTCATTATCCGAGGAAGGCAGCTACTATGTGATTACATACGAGGGAGACGGGGAAGAACTAACTGACTTTATGAACGAAACAATGAATGGCAGTATGGAAGATGAAGAGACTGTCATGATGGAAGAAATGATGGGGGACATTGAGATCAATGATTTCTCATATGAACTGTATATCGATATGGAAACACATTATCTTAGTGAGATGTTCCTTGAAATGGACATGGATATTCATATGGAAGGTGAAACAGCAAATATCTATCAGATGATTGATATGTCATTCCACAATTATAACAGTGTTGAAGACTTTGACCTGCCAAGTGAAGTAAAAAAAGAAGCAAAAGATCTTGATGATATCATTGAAGAAGGACTCGAAGAAGCAGAAGAAGGTGGAAAACTTCCTGCAACTGCGACGAATACGCCGATGATGACACTCGGGGGTCTTGTTCTTGCACTGACTGCAGGGGCTCTCCTCATTGTGCGGCGGCGTTTTCAAAACGTTTAAGGTGTCTCAATACCGAACGGCTACAACAGCAGCTGAGTTGCTGCCTGAGAAGGTATCCCAAAAAGTAATTATTACTTTTGGGATACCTTCTTCAAAATTTACTGCTAATAATACTGAGGGAGGGGCTGCTGTGGAGCGGGTTTTATACATCGTTTTTTTCAGTGGATTAATTGCGTTCGCTTTTTTTGGTTTTGAATGGTTTCAGAGTAAGCAGGAGGTAGTCACATTATCTGCTGACCAGA
Organism: Alteribacter keqinensis; assembly: GCF_003710255.1. Lineage (NCBI taxonomy): Bacteria > Bacillati > Bacillota > Bacilli > Caryophanales > Bacillaceae > Alteribacter > Alteribacter keqinensis. The sequence continues at coordinate 1,003,688 of NZ_RHIB01000001.1, forward strand.
TCAGTAACGCAGAAGAAAATGTGAAACGGTCCAGTCAAAGCCAGGATGAGGACGTTTCTTTGCGGCGCTTTTTGTCTGAAGACCGTGTAATGTCAGATGAAAGAAATGAATACAAGCCTGGAGCAGAGGTAGCTTCCCTTCTCATCCCTGCTGTTGAAGAAGGTTATCCTGTCTATTGGGGGGCAGATGATGTTACACTTAAGCAGGGTGTGGGGATGTATGTAAGTGAATGGACTACTACCCCTGAAGTGGGGGGCCACACTGTTGTCAGCGGTCATCGTGACTCTGTGTTTACAAAGCTTGGGGAAGTAACCGAAGGCGATGATGTTTTATTGGAGTTTGAAGGGGAAACATATGTATACAGTATTAAAAACATCTGGATTACAGCTGCTGAGGACCGCACAGTTATTGTCGACAAAGAGTCACCTACACTTACGATAACAACATGTTACCCTCTTGATTATTTAGGGAGTGCACCGGATCGCTACATCATTCAGGCTGAGTTAACCGGCGTCCACAAATAAATGTGGAACGTCTTTATTTATTTATGATATATAATAAGTGTAGGGAAAAATACAAAGCCTGCAAAACGAAACAAATAAGCAATAGAGATTACATAATTGTCAGTTAGAGGAGAGAAAGCAGATGACTAAACGCACATTAGGTATAATCTTCGGAGGTAAGTCTTCTGAGCATGAGGTTTCCCTTCAATCGGCAAAGAATGTTTATGACGCCGTTGATAAAGAAAAGTATGATGTTGTTTTAATTGGAATTGATAAAGAAGGTAAGTGGCATTTAAACGATACAGGGAATTATCTGATGAACGGAGATGACCCGAAACGAATTGCCCTGAACAAATCAAACAAGGGGATTGCAGTTGTACCGGGTGAATCGGAAGATCAGTTTATCGAAAAATCTTCTGCCTCTGCACTCGAACAGCTGGACGTTGTCTTCCCGATACTGCACGGCCCACTGGGTGAAGACGGTACGATGCAGGGGATGCTTAAACTTGCAGGTCTGCCGTTTGTTGGTCCTGACGTACTCGGTTCTGCCGTAAGTATGGATAAAGATGTTGCCAAACGTCTGTTGAAAGATGCGGGCCTTACTGTTGCAGATTCCATTACTCTGAAAAAACATAAAAAAGATACTGTTTCTTTCGAAGAAGTTGAAGGAAAACTCGGCCTTCCTGTATTTATTAAACCTGCCAACCAGGGATCTTCCGTAGGTGTGAGCAGAGCAGGAACGAAAGAAGAGTATACAAAGGGAATTGAAACAGCTTTCCGTTTCGATAATAAGCTGATTATCGAGTCTGCTGTTAAAGGCCGTGAAATTGAGTGCGCAATCCTTGGTAATGAGGAACCGCTTGCCTCAGGTGTAGGGGAAATTCTGCCGCAGGGAGATTTTTACTCATATGAAGCTAAATACATTGATGAGAAAGGTGCCCTTCTGCAGGTCCCGGCGTCTTTATCAGAGGAAATGATTAAGAAGGTTCAAGAAGAAGCGGTGAAGGCTTTTGAAGCCCTTGAGTGTGAAGGGATGGCCCGTGTTGATTTCTTCCTGAAAGATAATAATGAACTCGTAATTAACGAAATTAATACGATTCCAGGATTCACTAAAATCAGTATGTATCCAAAGCTTTGGGATTTAGAAGGAATCAGTTACCCGAAGCTTATAGATAAACTTATTGAACTTGCCATTGAACGCCATGATCGGAATACCAGACTTGAAAGTAAATACTTCTGATAATCCTTTACAGATTTTTGAACCGTTGAGAAAATATTCTCAACGGTTTCTTTGTAGATCCAAGGATGGAGGACTGACCATTAGTAAGCTGGTTTAATTCTATTTAACACACCTTTATTCACAGGTCCATTATTGATTTGCCTGTGGAAAAAAGTGTGATCATACATTTTAACCGGGATAATCTGCGCGGTTAGCGTATTTCTCTTTATTTTCCATAGAAAAAATAGGAATATTATATTGAAATTAAAACTATTATTCACCCATTAACGGGTAAATAGATTCAAAATTCAGAAAACTTATTGTGCTAATTTCCTTTTCTTGCTAAAGTACATATTGTACTTAAAATTGAGAGGAGAAGGAAAATGAAATTAAAACATTTGCTTTTTGCTGCTTTAAGTTTGTCCCTGGTTATTCTGTTTCTGCCTGGTATGATTGGACATGCTGAGAGTGACTCAAAACACAAGGAATATCTTGTCGGGTTTGAGCGTGGTCCAAACGCATCTGCTGTTCAAAATGCCGGCGGGGAAGTGCTTCATGAGTTTGAATACATGAATGTTCTTCACGTTAAGCTGCCTGAACAAGCTGTAAAAGCATTGGAGAACAACCCGAACATTGCCTATATTGAGGAAAATAAAGAGGCAAAAACACTTCAGACAACGCCTTGGGGAATCCCTTTCATCTATGCAGATCAGGTACATAATCGCGGTACCTACGGGCAGGGTGTGCGTGTAGCTGTCCTGGATACGGGAATTGCCACTCATGCGGATCTTAATATTCGCGGTGGCGCAAGCTTTATTCCAAACGAACCTACTTATCAGGATTTTAATGGACACGGTACCCACGTTGCCGGAACGGTAGCTGCACTCAACAACAGTTATGGTGTTATCGGAGTGGCTCCGAGTGCCGAACTTTACGCAGTAAAAGTTCTGGATGCAAATGGAGGAGGTTCTCATGCCTCTATTGCTCAAGGAATAGAGTGGGCTGTTTCCAACAACATGGATATCGTGAACATGAGTCTTGGCAGCCCGCAAGGTTCAACAACACTTCAACAGGCTGTAAACAATGCCCATAACAGCGGCGTACTCCTTATAGCTGCTGCAGGTAACTCAGGAACAAACGGTTCTCAAAATACGATGGGCTATCCTGCAAGGTACAGTAATGTTATGGCTGTAGGTGCGGTTGACTCCAACTACAACCGAGCATCATTTTCAAGTGTTGGAAATGAACTTGAAATCATGGCTCCGGGAGTAAGTATTCAAAGCACATACTTAAGTAACTCATACCGGGCTTTAAACGGGACATCAATGGCAGCGCCTCACGTAGCAGGAACAGCTGCACTTGTGAAACAGCGTTATCCTCACCTTACGAATTCACAGATTCGTAACCGCCTGAATCAGACCGCCATTCCGTTAGGCAACAGTTTTTATTTTGGGAACGGTCTCGTAGATGCTGAAAATGCAGCAGGTTACCTGAATTAAACGAACCGAAGTCTGTCTTAACCGGTGAAAAACACCTTTTAAGACAGACTTTTTTATTGTTATGGGATGTTTGCAAGAGGGTCGAAGAGGGAAAAACATGTCAGAGGTGAAGCGAATGAAAAAGCTGGATTTATGCCCCAAAAACAGGCGAAACTGTGTTTCTTCCTTAGATGGAGAAGCAAAGAAACATGCTACAGATCCTCTTCCCTATACAGGTTCGGGGGAAAAAGCCCTGCAGAAATTACACGATCTGTTAAGGGAAACGAATGATTGTGAAGTTGTCCGCAGTGAAAGTTATTATCTTCATTGTGTATTCAAAACAAAAATATTACGGTTTAAAGATGATGTGGAATTTATTATCAATGAGACTAACGAGGTTATCGATGTACGTTCGGCTTCAAGGATCGGGCATTATGATTTTGAAACAAACCGGAAACGAATAGAGGAAATCAGACAACAATTTAGCGAGGCGTAATAAACGTGCCGACATATCAGCTGCCGGCACGTTTTTCATCTGTATTTGGTTTTGTTTCTCCCATTTCATAAATCTTATATTGCTCTTCGTTTCTTTCATTGGCTTTTTTTGTTGAACGTTTTAACAGGAAAACGGTCAGCCAGGTTACGAAGAACAAAGCAATCATGGCGAAGTAGGCATATGTGAAATCCTGAGTACCATCAGGAAACGTAAAAATGTCCATACAGTCTCACAACCTTTCAGTCAGGCTCCTATTAGTATAACAGAGAGGAAACTTTCTTTCACTCCTCAGAAATTTCATCCAGTGTTTTATCAAAACTCGGGGCAAAATGTGTGAGGAAATAATATACTTCTTCCATTTCCAGAGTTTGAAGGGTATCTTCAATCTGACTTTTGGCCACAGCAAATTCCCGGTTTCCTGCCTGCAGTTCACTCATGCATTTTAAGTAGGCGTCCAGCAGGTCTGCCGCTTTTATATAGCGGCTCAGCTCTGAGCCATCTTTGTCTGCAATCAATTTCTGATACACATGTTTTAAATCAGACGGTGCTTTATTAACAAGTTTTTTGGCAGCAAGGTCTTCAATGTCCCTGAAATTCTTAAGCATATCACTGTTGTGATGTTTCACGGGGGTGGGGATATCTCCGGTAATAACCTCGGTTACGTCATGAAATAACGAACGTGTGACGGCTTTTTCTGTATCAACGGACTTATGAAAAACTTCATTTGCAATTGTACATAAGGAATGTGTAATAATGGAGACATGAAAGGAATGTTCAGCCACGTTCTCTTTCATCACATTACGCATCAGGCTCCAGCGTTCGATATAGCGTAAACGGTAAAAATAGGCCAGTAAATGACTTTCCAACAGGTTCACTTCCTTTATTTAAACTTCCAACGATTATCGTACACCAGTTCTGAAGCAATTGAAACAGGCAGTAAGAAAATGGCTGTTACAAAGATCATTATTGAATAAACAGCCATGTGGAGGAAGCCCCCTGGACCGTCTGCGTAAAGGAAAATCTAACTTAGCAGAGCTAAGAAAATAAAGAGAAATGTCGAAAACTGGACTTAATGGTTGCCAATTCAGGAAAAATGCATAATACTAAAATAGTAAAATTAATTGATGTTTTGAGGGATTGTACAATGACAAAAAACGAAATTTATGAAGAACTGCTATCTATTTGTGAAAAAGAGAATGTATTAAGAGATGAACCGATGAAGAATCATACATTAACAAAATTAGGCGGCAAAGCTGATTTTTTTGTCACTCCTGTTTCGTATGATCAGATGAGTGAGATTGTTGCCTTTACTTATAAAAATGGCGTGCCGTTTATGCTTCTTGGCAACGGATCGAACATGGTAGTAAGAGACGGTGGTATCCGTGGTATTGTTGTACAGTTCAGCAAATTGAATGACTTGTACAGTACAGGGACGCAGGTTATCGCGCAAGGAGGAGCCAATATTATCGATGCTTCGAGACTTGCGTTAAAGGAATCTCTGACAGGGCTTGAGTTCGCATGCGGCATCCCGGGATCAATTGGAGGGGCAATGGCCATGAACGCAGGGGCATATGGCGGAGAAGTAAAAGATGTGATTGACCATGTGACTGTGGTTACAAAAGAGGGCAAGCAGCTGAAGCTTACGAAAGAGGAACTGGAGCTTGGCTATCGTACAAGTATTATCGGAAAAAAAGGACACATGGTTGTTGAGGCTGTATTTAACCTTGAAAAAGGGGACCCGGATAAGATTAAAGAAAAGATGGATGATCTTACTTATCAGAGAGAATCGAAACAGCCTCTTGAGTATCCATCTGCCGGAAGTGTATTTAAAAGGCCGCCCGGATATTTTGCAGGAAAGCTGATTCAGGACAGTGGATTACAGGGAAAAGGTGTGGGTGGTGCTGAAGTATCCACAAAACACGCCGGTTTTATTATCAACAAATCAAATGCAACAGCTACAGACTATATTTCAACGATTCAAATGGTAAAAGAGAAAGTAAAGGAGACATTTGGTGTTGAATTGGAGCTGGAAGTAAAGATTGTCGGAGAGGATCCGGCGGAATAACAGCAACAGGAGAACGCTAACTTTGATTGTCAGGCGTTCTCCTGTTCTTTTTTCATCAGGCTTTTAATATGTGCTTTCGGCTCCCAGCAGTTAAACTTATAATCAGGACGGGTTTCAAAGCCCAGTCGCCTGCATTTGTAGTAAACCCTCCCGGGGATTTTGATTACCTGGAAGTGACTGCAGGTCGCGCAGCAGTGATAATCTTTCATAATGGATCATACTCCCCATTGGTGTAGTCTGACTTTATTGTATATTCTGAATCTGTGCAAATCAATAATTTGAGGATGTGAATCTGATTGAAATACATTTCACTATGCCCTAGTAACACAGAGCTTCTCCATTACCTTGATCTTATCCCAAACGTTGCAGGTGTTGATGACTTTTCCGACTGGCCGGATACAATTAAGGAGCTTCCAAGACTCGGACCTGACCTTAATATTAACATGGATAAACTCGAATCTCTCAAACCGGATCTTGTTTTTGCTTCGTTATCTGTTCCGGGTATGGAAAAAAACATTGAAGAACTGAACATGCGCAATATCCCTTATGTGATCGTTCCCAATCCCCGCACTCTGAAGGAGGTTGCTGATGCAATCAGGTTTGTCGGACGAGAATCAGGGCGGACAGAAAAAGCAGAAGAGCTGGCTGAGAAGTTTAATGAGATCCTTCACCAATACGAGTCAATCAGCAGAGAAATCAATTATACATACTCAATCTACTGGGAATGGTGGCCAAAGCCCGTATTTACACCAGGTCATCATAACTGGCTGACTGAAATAAGCAGACTTGCAGGTGGGGAAAATGTTTTTTCAGACAAAGAAACAGAGAGTGTTCAAACGGAATGGACAGACGTTTTAAAACGGGACCCGGATGTCGTTGCTGTAGTATGGGTCGGGGTACAGCAAAGTAAAGTGAACAAAAACGTTATTCTGAAACGCCCGGGTTGGAATGACATGAATGCAATCAAGTATAAACGTCTGTTCGTCCTTGATGAACCTTTGTTCTGCCGTCCGTCTCCCAGACTCCTCCTTGGCCTGAGTAAGCTTGCGAGTATCCTTCATCCTGAGAAGTATCCTCTGTATACAGGGGAAGATCTGCTTTTAAAGTAAGACTGTAACAGGGGTCTTTTTTGATTTACCAAGAGTGGTGAATGAATCGACAATCAAAAAAAGAGAGCAGGAGGGATTGGATGTCTTTAAAAAGACTGGTTATTGCAGGGACGGAAAGCGGGGTTGGAAAAACGACAGTAACAATTGGCTTAATGGCGGCTTTTATTAAAAGGGGATATAAAGTACAGGGCTTTAAATGCGGTCCTGACTTCATTGATCCTTCCTTTCATACCGCTGTTACCGGACGTGCCTCCCGAAATCTGGACAGCTGGATGCTTACAGATGAGACCATTAAAGAGACACTCAGCCGGGAAAGCCGGAGTTCAGATATCTCCATCATTGAAGGCGTAATGGGGATGTTTGATGGGGTAATGCCGGACTCTGACAAAGGGAGTTCCGCTCACATTGCTTCTATTACAAACTCACCGGTTTTACTCGTCGTTGACTGTGCTGCTCAGGCGAGAAGTGCTGCAGCAGTCGTAAGGGGATTTCAAGTCTTTTCTTCAGATACTGAAATTGTCGGCGTCGTCGCCAACCGTGTAGGGAGTGAAGGCCATTTCAGGCTGATTCAGTCAGCTGTCGAAAAAGAATGCGGCATTCCTGTAGTGGGCTACCTCACAGTAAGTATGAATGTTAACCTTCCTGAAAGACATCTCGGGCTTATTCCCGCAAGTGAGCATCATGAGATGGAGGTGTATAGTCATACACTCGGTGAGTCTATTAATCAAACCTTCGATCTGGATTTGATTTACCGGCTGGCTGAAGCCTCGTCACTTGAAGTTGAGAGAGAATGTTATCAACCGGAAAAAAGGATAAAAAAGGCCACAATTGCGGTTGCAAAAGATGAGGCTTTCCACTTTTATTACGAAGAAAACATCGAACTGCTACAACAATCCGGTGCGGAGTGCATATATTTTTCTCCTCTTCATGACAAAGAGATCCCATCCTGTGATGGGATCTATATTGGCGGCGGTTTTCCTGAAGAGTTTGCCAAACAATTATCAGAGAATAAGTCGATGAGGGTATCAATTGCTGAGGCTGTAAAAAATGGAATACCTGCAGTCGCAGAGTGTGGAGGTTTTATGTATTTTTGTGAGGAGCTGATTAATATCAGAAATGAAAGATATCCGATGACCGGAATACTTAAAGGGAGCACACGTGTTCATAAAATGCTGCAAGCGATCCGTTATGTTGAACTGGAAGGGGAGGAAATCCGTTTTTTACCGGAGGGAAGTAAGGTGCGGGGTCACGAGTTCAGATATTCGTCGTATGAGGGTGATAAATTGCCTGAAACGCCAAAACATGTTCTGGCATCATACAGTCACCTCCATTTTGGTTCCTGTCCTGAACTTGCAGAAAACTTTGTGGTGCAGTGCAGTAAATATTCATGATGAAATTAGAAGAGGGAGCCCGGATATCGGACTCCCTCAATGTTTATTTAAGTTATTAGAAAAACCCTCGACTTTAAGCCGCGGTATCTTTTCTGTGTTGCCTACTGTATTCTTAGATAATGAAAACCCTGCCTCTTTTTCATCCTTGCGACTCCTGGGTCGCGCCAGTGTAAAAAAGAAATACTGTTTTCACAGATGCCATTGTTGAATTGCTATATGGTTCCGTTCATGTAACATCCAAAGTAGTATTGCGAAGATTTATTCATAACTTATGCTTCTAATATGAGAAGCAATACAAGTAATCATACATCATATTATAAAATAATGCAAATTCCCTGAGGAATTTAGAAAAGAAATGCTAAATTACACATTACCCCTTTGCTTTCTTTGGGAGATCGTGCTACAATAAGATTAATTATTGATGTTCGGATATTATTCATTGAAAAGAACTTTCAGCAAGTGATTTCATCTTGAATCAATATTAAGAGCAAAAATAGTAATACAATTGTGGGTACAAACAAACCCACGCAGGAGGCACATACCATGGTTGAAGGTACAGTAAAATGGTTTAACGCAGAAAAAGGTTTTGGATTTATCGAAGTAGAAGGACAAGACGATGTATTCGTACACTTCTCTGCAATTCAAGGCGATGGTTTCAAAACACTTGACGAAGGTCAAACTGTAACATTTGAAATCGAGCAAGGTCAACGCGGACCTCAAGCTGCTAACGTTCAAAAGTAAGCAGCATTAAAAAATCCCCCTCATTTACTTGAGGGGGATTTTATTTTGTCTGTATAATAAAGGAGCAAGGGGGGAGAAAAAATGCAAAAAGAAGATCACCGCTTTTATGCAAAATGGATTGGGGTCAGACAGAGAGGAAAGAAGAGGTATATCCTTAATCAGGCGCTTATAAATGGTACCGTTGCTTTCGTGGGACTGATCTTACTGGCTGGTTTTTTACAGGACGGTCTTACAGTTGAATATTTTACAAGTGAAACATTTATGAGTAATGTATTATTTTTTGGTGTTCTTTCCCCTATATATGGATGGACAGCAGCTCGTTCCAGGTGGAACAGAAATGAAGACAGGTTCGATGATTTAGAGCGGTTGAATGCCGCTGTAAATAAAGATCACCACTAAAAAAAGCAAGCCCCGAGGTTTTGGGGCCTGCTTTTTTTATGCTTTTGCTGCTAACTTCTTCTTCTTTTCTTCACGCTCACGCATGCTCTTGTTAAGGATCTTCTTACGAAGACGAATGGACTGAGGTGTTACTTCACAGTACTCATCTTCATTCAGGTATTCAAGAGCTTCCTCAAGAGTAAGAATCTTAGGACGCTTCATTGTTACTGTGCTTTCTTTTGTAGCAGAACGGATGTTTGTCTGCTGCTTAAGCTTTGTAATATTAACCGTTAAGTCGTTATCACGGTTGTGCTCACCAACAATCATACCTTCGTAAATTTCTGTACCTGGTTCGAGGAAGAGGATACCGCGCTCTTCAACTCCAAGCATACCGTATGGCGTTGATTTACCTGTTTCCATGGAAACAAGAACACCCTGCCGGCGGCCGCCGACCTGGCCTTCTGCAACTGGGCGGTAGCCATCAAATGTGTGGTTGAGGATACCGTAACCTTTTGTCTGGGCCATAAATTCAGTTGTGTAACCAATCAAACCGCGTGATGGAACGATGAAGTCCATGCGAACCTGGCCGTCACCTTTGTTGACCATGTCCATCATTTCACCTTTACGCTCACCTAAAGACTCCATAATTGCTCCTGTGTACTCTTCAGGGACATCAACCTGAGCACGCTCTACTGGTTCACACATAACACCGTCAACTTCCTTAATAATAACTTCAGGTTTAGAAACTTGAAGCTCATAACCTTCACGACGCATGTTCTCAATCAGGATGGACAGGTGAAGTTCTCCGCGTCCGGATACTTTCCATACATCAGGCGAGTTTGTGTTTTCAACCCGGAGACTTACGTCTGTTTCAAGCTGGGTTTTAAGGCGCTCTTCAAGCTTGCGGCTTGTAACATAGTCACCTTCGCGACCGGCGAACGGGCTGTTGTTTACAAGGAAAGTCATTTGCAGAGTAGGTTCATCAATACGGACAGGTTCAAGAGGTTCCTGGGCATCAACCGGACAGATCGTATCACCGACCATGATGTCTTCGATACCAGCGATCGCAATAAGGTCACCGGCTTTTGCTTCTTCAATTTCCAGACGTTTTAAGCCGAGGAATCCGAACAGCTTGGTAACGCGGAATTTTTTTACGGAGCCGTCAGCTTTAATGAGGGCTGCCTGATCGCCGGTACGAATCGTCCCGCGGAATACGCGTCCAACACCAATACGGCCAAGGTAGTCATTATAGTCAAGCATCGTCACCTGGAACTGGAATGGTTCTTCACTATTGTCCTGTGGAGCAGGGACAGCATTTACAATTGTTTCAAAAAGACATGTCATATCATCGTCTTGTTTGGCAGGATCTTCACTTGCGGTTCCCATGATGGCAGAAGCATACACTACCGGGAATTCGAGCTGGCTTTCATCAGCTCCGAGTTCAATGAAGAGATCGAGAACTTCGTCTACGACTTCTTCAGGCCGAGCTGCGTCACGGTCAATTTTGTTAAGGACAACAACAGGCGTAAGTTTTTGCTCCAGAGCCTTCTTTAATACGAAGCGAGTCTGCGGCATACAACCTTCATATGCATCAACCACAAGTAATACACCGTCAACCATTTTGAGAATACGTTCTACTTCGCCACCGAAGTCGGCGTGTCCGGGAGTATCCATAATGTTGATTCGCGTATCTTTGTAATTAACGGCTGTGTTTTTCGCAAGAATTGTAATTCCGCGCTCTCTTTCAAGGTCATTATTATCCATAGCACGCTCATCGACAATCTCATTATCTCTGAACGTACCTGATTGTTTTAGTAGTTGGTCAACCAGTGTTGTTTTTCCGTGGTCAACGTGGGCAATGATGGCAATGTTTCTTAAGTCGTTACGTAACTTCATTTTTTCAAATCACTCGCTCTCTACGATTTCACTAACTGTCCAATTATATCACAAAAACAGGATTACTCCTACAATTGTTTAGTATCGGCCACTATGATTGATTTTAAGCCATTGAAAAGGAAAACAACAGAGGTGTAGAGATAGACAGGTAAAGAGTTTGTAAATCATTTGACGTGAAAGGTGAGTATGTTATGGTAATAATTAACTCAAAATATGTCAGATAAATTTAAATATTTAAAAAATGTGTTTGTTGTTGTTTCAGAAAGGGTAAAAACTGATAGCTTGATTAATTAAAGGAGGTGTTTAAGTGGAGGAATACGGGTTGACTGGAGCTACGGCATTCTGGCTCTTTGTACCGATGGCGGTATTAATTGCATTGTCTGTTATTACATTCTTTACTGAGAGGAGAGAATAGCTGGTTTGAATATTGCAACTTTAATTACGTTTATTGTTTATTTGGCAGCCCTTCTTATTATTGGTCTGATCGCATACCGGATGACGAATAACCTGTCCGATTATGTGCTGGGAGGAAGGCGTTTGGGCGGCGGGGTTGCAGCCCTCAGTGCCGGTGCTTCCGACTTGAGCGGATGGCTTCTGCTCGGCCTGCCGGGAGCTTTATATGCTTTTGGAATGAGTGAAATGTGGATCGGAGTCGGACTTGCCATCGGGGCGTACATAAACTGGCAGTTTGTAGCGAAAAGGCTCCGGATCTACACAGAAGTCGCAGGTGATTCCATTACTTTACCGGATTATTTTGAAAACAGGTTTCATGACCGTTCAAAAGTACTTAGAATTTTATCAGCAGTCTTTATTTTGCTTTTCTTTGCGTTTTACACGTCAGCAGGACTTGTGGGGGGAGCGATTCTTTTTGAAAACTCCTTTGGTCTTGAGTACACTGCAGCGCTTTGGATCGGGGCAGTTGTTATTATTTCCTATACGTTTCTGGGAGGCTTTCTGGCAGTCAGCTGGACGGACTTTTTTCAGGGAATACTCATGTTTCTTGCGATTATTATTGTACCGATTGTTGCTGTCAGTCACATGGGTGGCTGGTCAGAAACAATGGGCCATATCGGGAACGTAGATCCAACTCATCTGGATGCTTTCTCAGGTATGACTCTGGTAGGTATCATCTCTTTACTTGCATGGGGACTTGGCTATTTTGGACAGCCTCATATCATTACTCGGTTTATGGCAGTTAAGTCATCAAGGGAGATACCAAAAGCGCGGTTAGTCGGTATGACGTGGCTTGTCATTTCGCTTGTTGGAGCCATGTTTGTCGGACTGGTAGGGATTGCTTACTTTGAGAGCTTTACTTCACAGCCGTTAAATGACCCTGAAACGGTGTTTATTGCCTTTACCCAGGTACTGTTTCATCCGATTGTAGCCGGGTTCCTGCTCGCGGCAATTTTATCTGCCATTATGAGTACGATTGATTCCCAGCTGCTGGTGTCTTCGAGTGCCCTTACAGAAGATTTTTACAAGTCATTTTTACGAAAATCCGCATCTCAAAAAGAGCTTGTTTTAGTAGGGCGGCTCGGGGTGGTATTGATTGCTCTAATCGCCATTGCCCTTGCCTACAATCCGGACAGTACAGTTCTTGATCTCGTGGCTTATGCATGGGGCGGTTTTGGAGCTGCATTCGGTCCTGTTATTATCCTGTCCCTTTTCTGGAAGAGAATGACGAGGAATGGAGCGGCTGCAGGTATTGTCGTGGGAGGTCTGACTGTTATTTTATGGGCTAATCTCGATGCTGTCGGTCTTACCGGAGGCATATGGGATTTATACGAAATTGTTCCAGGCTTTGTGTTAGGATGGGCGGCCATAATGGCTGTCAGTTTAATCGGAGAGCCCCCATCCCGGGAGATTCAGGAAGAATTCGACTCTGTCAAAACATCTAATATTTAATGATAAGAATATGTTGGTCTGAAAACTGCAATTACAAGCCCGGCACGAAGGTATAATTCGTGCCGGGCTTTTTTGTGCAAATTAATATAGGAGCTTTTCTGGAGAATAACAGAAATGAAAACCGGGTATATAATCGTAGGCACAGGAAAGAACCTTATTTGTGTAGTATACTCAGACTGAGTAAAATGAGGTTACCAGACAAGACGAGCAGACAAAAGGTGGACTTTTTGTGTTAAGAAGGGTAATGAAGCTGACATTTTTACTTTCCATACTATTCTTTGTACCGTTGGTGATATGGATGAATGTGACAGGGACCACTATTTTTCAGCCTGCTACGACCTGGGAAGAGTACGAATCCCCGGAAGAGGCCGGCTGGGATGAAGACAAGCTTAATGAAGCGAGAGCTTATTTTAACTCACTGAACTCAACCGCAGGGATAGCCATATACAAAGGTAAAGTATTGTTCAGCTGGGGTGATGTGGCCTCAAATACCAATGCCCACAGTGTACGTAAAAGTATTCTGAGCGGCATGTACGGCCCCTATGTAGAAGATGGAACAATTGATTTAAACAGCACGATGGGGGAACTGGGAATTGTAGACTTTCCTCCTTTGACAACCCTGGAAAATCAGGCAAAAATTAAGCACCTTATGACGTCCAGCTCAGGAGTTTATCTCCGGGCCGGGGAAGAATCCTTTGCCATGAGGAGAAAGCGTCCGGACAGGGGTTCTCACGCTCCAGGCTCTCATTTTTATTATAATAACTGGGACTTTAATGTATTGGGAACGATCTTTAACAACAAAGCAGAAGTAGATCTGTTCGAGCATTTTGAAGAAACCATTGCTGATCCTCTTGGTATGGAAGATTTTTCGTTGAATCATACAGGGTACAGAGAGGAAACGGGCAGATCGATCCACCCTTCATACCTTTTTAAAATGAGTGCCCGGGACATGGCAAGGTTTGGACAGCTTTATCTGCAGGAGGGCGAGTGGGAAGGAGAACAGATCATTCCCCGTGAATGGATCGAGACGAGCACTTCCGTTCAGGCCCCGGTCCCCGGTAACAGCATTTATGATTATGGTTTTATGTGGTGGGTTGCCACAGAAGAACCTTATAAAAGCCTTGGAATGTATTCAGCCGTTGGCCGCTACGGACAATCTATTGATGTTATTCCTGAAAAAGATCTCGTATTCGTCCACCGCGTGGATTCTGACCGCCTGGCATTCCGCTTTTTACGACGGGGTGTTACCCAGTCACAGAGACTTTATCTATTGAGGATGATCCTGGATGCTAAAATAGGGGAGGAAGTCCCGGACATCCACTAAACTCGGCTTTTGGAAACAAGTGTTACAGTGTCAGGCTGTTCTCGCAAAAGTATTTGCTTTTCTTGAAAAAGAGGATGCAGCAGAAGTGCCCGGGACTCTCTGTGGCAGGAGAAGCTAATGTTTTTTATTTGAAAAAAATGGAGCGAAAGGCGACGACTCCAGGGACGAGTGGTTACCTCACAAACAAGCTGCGAGTTGCTTCGACGCAGATAACTACGAAGCGTTACCGGTAGAAGAAGAAGCAGGAGTAATCCTCCAGAAGGCTGAAGTGAGGCCCGCGAAAGTGTCCGCCTGTATCGGAATACATCATTGTCAAAAAAAGAGAGTGTCACCAAAAGTAATTTTGGTGACACCCTCTTTTTTATATTCTCGGTTTTAATTGTTCTTCGGGTTCCCTCTCAGGTGTTTTTGGCGGTTTACCGTCTTTACCGACACCGATTTTTCCTACAAAGTACTTACCGTGTTTCCAGCGGGAAGCAATCATCATCGTTCCCATGGAACAGAAAAGACTGAGGAAGAAGAGGATAAAGATATAAGCAGCTCCAAAACTTAATCCAGCCTGCCTGACGAAAAGGTCAATGGTGTGAATAAAAAACATATGAAGCAGGTAAATACCAAACGAATACTGACTGATCTGTATGAGAAATGGTGGTATCGTCTTTATCTTTTGTCCAATGTACATGATAAAGAACATAATGGCCACAGTATGAAGCAGAATATCAACCCGTTTTGAACTGTGTACGAGTAGGATATTATTGTGATAAAAAATAAGCAGTAATGTTGTAGAGACTATAGGTGCGGCTATAATGATTTTACGGTATTTATAAACCCATTCTCTAAAAGTTTCATAATAATATCCGCAGTAGTAACCTACGGCAAAATAAAAGATCCAACCGAAAAAAGGTACCCAGTAAAAACGATCCCAAATATAATGGACAACCGGATGGGAAATCGGTGCAGCTGTCATATTAAACAACGCCAGATAAGCAATATTTATACTCAGCGCCAGTGGAATGACAACTTTCGGGTCTGCTTTTCGTAAATACTGATGGAAAAGTAAATGAAGAATATAAAACTGAAAAATAATGAGTACAAAGTATCCATGAAAATCTCCGATCACTGCATTCATCAGAAACTTTTCTCCCCAGGCACCAAAGGTTGTTGCATACGGAAGAGAATAGAAGAAAGCCATAAACAGAAACGGAACAAAAATGTACATAAAGCGCTTTTTCATAAACCCTTCAGGAATAGGACGATTGCGGTAGGAGTAGGCAATAATGAATTCTGACATAAAAATAAAAACCGGTGTTCCAAAGTATAAAAATACCTGAATGGAATCAAAGATCGTAACCATCAAGGGACCGATACCCTGCAGGTAAGACGAGCGCAGGGCAATATCAATTGAATGGAGGAAAACGATACACATACAGGCTATACTACGGAGTACAAAGATCTCATCGATCATCCTTCTTGTTTTCATATTTTCCACCTCTTAAAAGGTTTGACGCACGTACAGCAAGTTACCCGTCATTATCATATGTTTTCCCGTTATCGTCAATGATTGTCATTCTTTTTTGATAAAATTACAAAATCTATTTTTATGGAGGTAAAGCTCTGGTTGTCAGTCCGGTTTATTGCGTGTAGAATTATTTAGATACACGAAGTGAAGAGGGGACAGGCCAATGAATTCATTTTCCGAAACATTGATACATTCACTGCTCAGTGAGTATGATCGCAACCTTACAATAGAAGGTGTAAACGGTGTGCGAATAGCAAAACGACTTGGTGCACTCTCGGAGATTGGGCTTACACCGGATTCGGGCTCAGGCCGTATGGGCTTTTCTAATGAAGAGACGGCTGCCAAAAACGTTCTTACCGGCTGGATGAAAGCTGCAGGTCTGGACGTCAGGGAAGATGGGGCTGGAAATGTAATCGGAAAGCTTGAAGGCTCTGATATGAAGGACCGCGTTGTAATGGCAGGGTCCCACCTGGACAGTGTGCCGAACGGGGGACATTTTGATGGTCCTCTGGGTGTTCTGGCAGCACTTGAAGTAGTGGATGCCTGGAAGGAAAGCGGGTATAAGCCCCGTAAAACGTATGAAGTTATCATTTTTTCTGACGAAGAAGGTTCCAGGTTCAAATCAGGATTAACGGGCAGTACAGCTATGACCGGGCATACGAATCAAGAGAAGATGAGGGCTGTAAATGATGTGTTCGGCACCCCTTTCAAAGAGGTTCTTGAGCAGGCTGGTTTGAACGAGGAAGGGTTATTTGATTCGTCACGGGATTTTTCTAATGTAGAAGCATTCTTTGAAGTTCACATTGAGCAAGGCAAAAGGCTGGAGAGGGAAGGACTTCCAGTAGGGATAGTTTCAGGCATCGCCGGACCTTGCTGGCTCCAGGTGGGTTTTAAAGGGAAAGCCGGACATGCAGGGAATACCCCTATGGACGACAGGCAGGATGCTTTAGCAGCTGCCGGGGACTTTGTCAGGCAGGTTTACCGTACACCTGCTGAGGTCAGCGCCTCTGCAGTGGCAACGGTCGGACAGCTGCAAGTCTATCCCAACGGAATCAATGTCATTCCTGGGGAAGTGGTCATGACTGTTGATATCCGTGATATTCATAAGGAAACGAGAGACGAGCTTGCAGATCGGGTAAAAGAACTGGCCCTGCAAACTGGAGAGCAATACAATACGGAAGTTTCTTTTGATGAAAAGGTACGCATTCCTCCGGTGCCTGTTCAAGAGTCGGTTTTAAAAATAATAGAAGAAGCTGTTGAATCACTTGATATCAGACCTGTGCTTCTCCCGAGCGGTGCAGGACACGATGCTATGATGGTTGGAAGGTGCGTACCTGTAGGTATGATCTTCGTTCGAAGCCTTGACGGTGTGAGCCATCATCCTGCAGAATGGTCTTCATTAAACGATTGTGTTCTTTCCATTCACGCTTTAAAAAGAACTATAGAATTAACGATGGAAAGAGGGATCTAATGTCACGGGGGTTTACGTATGCTCTGCTGTTTTTCGTGATGATTATCTGGGGTATGAATGTAGTAGCGGTGAAATTCCTTGTCGAACATATCTCCCCTGTGGCAATGCAGGGTGGAAGAATCTTTGTGGCGGGAATTGCTGCCATTACCGTGTTGTATTTCCGGAAAGAATTACGAAAACTCACTTCAAAAGAGTACCTGCTTATTATGATCATTGCTGTTTTCGGACAGTTAAGTCACCACGCCCTTCTTGCTGTCGGGCTTGTTAATACAACGGCTTCAAATGCGTCATTGATCCTCGGACTTATTCCCATAACAACAGCAGTACTGGCAGTTATCTTCTTAAAAGACCGCCTTACTTTTCTGCGGCTTCTCGGTATCGTTACAGGTTTTATTGGGGTTGCCCTTGTCGTGCTTCAAAACGGAGACAGTGTCATCATATCCCGTGGAGACCTACTCGTATTTGTTTCTATGGTTTCACAGGCAATCAGCTTTATCTTTATTAAAAAGTTAACAGCAACAGTCTCTTCCAAACAGCTCACGGCAGTCATGCTTCTGATTGGTTCCTTATTACTAATTGGGATGAGTATGGTATTTGAGCCACAAGGGCTGAGTACGTATACCAATCAGACAGCCATCGTACGGGGAGTCTTTTTCTCATCAGCGATCCTTGCTACTGGACTTGGACATATTCTCTACAATGCCGCTATCCAAAACATTGGTGCAGGTCAGACAGCGATTTTTAACAATCTCGTTCCTTTTTTTGCTCTGATCGGATCATTCTTTCTTCTTGGTGAAACCATTCACGGATACCAGATTTTCGGGTTCCTCTTAATTGTTGCAGGTGTCTTCCTTGGCACCGGATATGTTGATACGAAGATCAGAAACCGCCATAGGAAAAAAGCAGCCTGAACGAACCGATAGAGGGGCAGCATTCTTTTAACAAGGCTCCCTGTACCCGCTCCTTGCGCTCCAATTTATAACAGCCTAAAAAAGAACGACTCCACAAGGTATTGAATACCAGTCTTATGGAGGCGTTTTTTTGATTTAATCAGTCTGACCCGAAAATACAATTTTGGGAGTTTCTCAACTTCTCACCGATGATCTAAGCTTCGTTGAACGGAATACCCTCCCTTTCTGTGAACTCGCGCCGAGCCTGTCTTTACTTCGCCATGGTGTGAATAAATTAGCATCGGTGTATGTTTTCGGATAAGTTGCTTCAAAAAGTGAGATGAAGAAGAAGTGCCCGAGACTTCCTGTGGCAGCGACAAGGGTTTACATTACAAATTAACTGCGAGCTGCTTCGACGCATCCACTTCGAAGGAGACGCTGGCAGAGGAAGAAGCAGGAAAAAACTTTAATGAGGCTGTAGTTGATGCCCCGGAAAGCGTCCGCCTGTAGCGGAATTTATGATTGTAAGAGCAACAATCCATACGAAAACAACCTTTGATTCTTAAAGGTCATCTGTTGAGGTTCAGGAATAAACTCCAGAAATATCACACCAGAATCTCCTTCAGGATTTTGTCTTCATTAATAAAGGCCAATGCTCTTTGATGGTAAGTCCTGTCATGAAGATAAGTATACCGCTCAGGTTTAATATCCGGTGACAGCCGTACGGCTTCCTCAACAGTACTTTTTGGTATGGCGAGGGTTTTTACATAATCGAAGAATCCCGTTCGGGAGAATACTTTTCTCATCCTTTCTCCGCGGTGATCCTGAACATGGGCCATAATATAAGCACCTAATCCAGTCTGCAGCCCATGCATCGCAGGCTTTTTTAACAGACGGTCCATAGCATGGGAAATCAAGTGTTCAGATCCGCTGATGGGGGCAGTATTGCCGCTGATCACAGTAGAGATTCCTCCCATTGTAAGAGAGCTGATGAGTTCTTTTAGGAAAACCGGATGATATAAATCATTCATGGGTGTTCTTACAAAGCTGTTTACTGCTTTTTTACTGATCATGGCAGCAAAGGGATTGATTTGATTCTTCTTATGGGAAGATTCAAACTCCCAGTCATATAGTGCTGTAATGTTAGACATGAGATCCCCGGTTCCTGCAAGAATAAAAGGAACCGGGGCTGTTTTTATAATATTCAAATCAGCAATGATCCCAAATGGGACGTGGGCAGGAATGGTTGTTTTCTGTCCTTTAACCATAAGAGAGCAAGTACTGCTGGAAAAGCCATCATTGGAAGGGGAGGTCGGCATGCTGATAAACGGGATTTTTCTGAGGGAAGCGATGAACTTCCCATAGTCAATAATCGTACCTCCGCCCATTGCGATAATCACATCAGGGGCGCTGAACTGAAACGCTTCTTCCGTAAGCTCAAGCATGGACTTCGGTCCCTTGATGATTTTCGGCTGAATTTCAATTTCTTTTACAGAATTCATAACTCTGTCCTCGTAGGCTGAGAAGGTAAAATCATCGAAGAACATGACTGCTTTGGTAAAAGCAAACGGCTTTAACAGCCGGTCCAGGTCAAACGCGAGCTCATATCCGATTTCAAGTAGGGAAGGGATGGCAATGTTTGTTGGCTGCATGTCTTATCCTTCCCCGGTCACGACCTTGCTGTCGATGAGGTGTGCTTCCACTTCTTTAAAGGAAGAAACGGGAATAAAAGGTACATTTCTCTCTTTCAGAATTTCCTGAAGGACACCGATGGCATAGGTTGTATCCGCATAAACTGCAGGGTGGGAATCAGGCTCACTATCCCCGATAAAATCAACGGTTTCGTATTCTTCTTTTAACTTCTTAATGACTTTTGATTTATCAATTCCGTAACGTTCATGATAATGCCAGTTTGATTCTTGCACGTTCATATGTACGTTTTGTTCTTTATAAAAACCTTCGTTGGAGAATACAGGTACATTTGTAATTCCGTATTTTTCGAGAGTATGTTTAATGTAAAAGTCTGTCCCGGCACTCAGGATGAAAAAGTCACCGCCGTTCTCCTGGACCTTGCGGATAAAATCAGGTACGTGGGGGTCGATTGCCATATCATAAATATCCTGAATGATTTGCTCTTCCTCCTGGTTAATGGATTTAAATACCCGGCTTAAAAAATCAATATCTTTTACTTTCTCTGATTTCCATTCATCATACAGCGTTCTACCCTCAGGAAAATACTTTTCAATTACCATCCAGTAAAAGTCCTGTTTCGAGATTGTTCCGTCAAAATCTGATACAAATGCCCATTTTTTCATCGTGAGGCCCCTCCAATCTTTGTTGTGATTATTTTAACACACGTTTTTAGGAAACCTGGTTTTCAGCATCCAAAAATAAAAAAACAATGGTTGAGCCCTTTGTGGGGGCACCATTGCTTTTTATAAACTTCAGATTACCTCAGGCTTCATTAGCCAGCACGAGAGGCTCTTCTGCTGCAGTACGCATCATATGAAGACTGTACATGTCTTTAGAAATTTCAAAGAGGTCGTACTGGTGGGCACCTTTATTAATCTGACTGACCAAAATAGGGTGAGTGGCTGAAACCTCCTGAACATAAGGGAGCTTTAAGACCGCCTTTCTTGATCGCTCATTCGTATTCCGCACCTTCATATAAATACGTTCGATGTTTCCTGAAAAGAAAAGCTCATCGAAAAATACCGACTTCGCCTTTTCATTGTAGCCCATCCCATGGTAGGGCTTTCCGATCCATGTACCAAGGAATCCTGCATTGTTCTGAATGTCAAACAAAGTAATGGTTCCAATCGGGGTGCCCCATTCATCAATAATCGTTCTCGAGATAAGCTCTCCCTGTTCTTCAGCTTCAATAAGCTGCTTTGTTACGAATAAATACTCTTCAACACTTGATGCCCGATGACGCACAAAAGGGAAGACATCTGGATGCACCAACAAGTTGAACAATGCTTCGCAATCGCTGAGATCACGTTTCATAAGCATGTTTACCCCTCCTGTGAGGGTAGTTCAACAAAAGCCGACCACCCTCGAAATTTTTAATGAAAAAAATTCCGGGGTGGGAATCGAACCCACTAGAACCAGCTTGCTGGTGGCGCACCATTTGCCTTCCCTAAATAATCCGTTGATTATTTAAGTGATATTCAATTTGATTTCTCACTTACCATTTGTATCATACTAAAATATATATGAAAAAGATACTGGTTTTTGTTTAGGTTTTTTAAATTTTTTTTTGGTGCTTTTCCGTTTCTTTAAGGGTGAAAGCCTTCTCAATCGTTGGGAAATTCGTTATAGTGGTATGTGAAAGAAAGGGGCAGTCCCATGACCTTAATTGTGAAGGATCAAACAAAAATCCAAAGCGATCTCCCATATACAATTGAAGAGCAGTTCCGCCTGCAAAAGCTGACTCGCAAATTTTCATCTCCGTCGTTCGAGGTAGCCTTTTGCGGACATTTCTCAGCCGGTAAATCAACATTGCTTAATCGTCTTGTTGGTGCGGAAATTCTCCCTACCAGTCCGATACCGACGAGTGCAAATGTCATTGCGATTGAAAACGGGGAACTCGGCTTATCTGTTCAATCAAGAGGTAATGACGAAAATCAGGTGTTTAAAGGAGAAATTCCATGGCCTAAGGTAAGAGAATGGGGAATGAACGGCCATGATATTTCCGGTCTTACTATTACAGGACCATTTCCGTTCCTTGGAAAGCACAGCAGGATCCTTGATACTCCCGGAGTGGATTCCACAGACGCTGCTCACGAGGCTGTGACTCTAGAGCAGCTTTACACAACGGATGCCATCGTTTACGTAATGGATTATAATCATGTTCAGTCAGAAACGAATCTTTACTTTCTGAAGCAGTGTTCCATTGAGAAAAAACCTGTTTTCCTTGTGATTAATCAGATTGATAAGCATAACGAAGAAGAGGTATCAATCGAAGAGTTTAAACGTTCTCTTAACACTGTTCTTGATAAATGGGGTATTCAGACTGAGGATGTCTTCTTTACAACAATGAAAGAACCATCACATCCCCTTAATGAATTTACCCGTCTGGAAAGTATGCTTAAAGCCATTTTGTTTCATGGAGAAGAACTCTTTGAACAATCGGGAATCCGCCTTCAGCAAGGCTTCCTTAATGCGGTCCAATTAAGGCTTGAGGAAGAGAAACATGAAAAAATCGAAGAAGTGAAAGAAGAAATGGAAGAGAAGGGGTTTGATGAAAGCCAGCTTTCTGAGAAAAGCATCCTGCAAACCCGGATCGATCAGCTCTGTAACTATGAAGAATGGCTGAAGCAGTCATTTCAGGATCACTTTAAACGGACGTTCTCAAACGTCACGCTGTTCCCTTATACGACAACCGAACTTGCTGAAAACTGGATTGAGTCCTTTAAGCCGGGGTTTAAGGTAGGTGTCCTTTTTACTAAGAAAAAAACAGAGGAAGAAAGAGAGAACCGTTTTAATGATCTTGTAACTGAACTTGAAGATAAGGTGAAAACATTATTATTTTACAAGGTGAAAACCTATTTACAGGAGCTTGACCGAACAAAACTCACCAATAAAGATGCATTTGAAACGGCACTTTCAAAATTTCAGGTACCGGACTTAAGCATCATACTTCAGCAAAGTGTTAAAACGGACCATACGGACCGACAGTATGTGCGCACGTTTACCTCTCAGGTGACGGGTACAGTCGTACGTGATATTCAGGATCAGGCAAATTCGTTATTGGCTTTATATGCTGCGGGGATGGAAAAACAAAATCAAGCTGAGCTTGAAGCTTTGAAGGAAAAACAAACGAACCTTGAAGAGGTTGAGGTATTTGAAGAAAAGATGGATTCTTTGAGTACCGAGTATGACCGGATAATCCTTCTGGTAGACAAGAAACGCTCAGAATTGAAAGAAGACAGCCATTTCAGGAAAGCACTTAAGGAGACCATGAAAAAAAGCTATCCGGACAATGGGGATACTTTGGCTCTCACTGAAATTGAGCTTCCGGAAGAAAGTGTGATCGCAACGGATCAGCAAGACCAAAAAATCAAGCGCGAAAAGACATTTAATGAAAAAAATACGGCGCAGTGGCTGGAAAAAGTAAACTCGGTAATGTGTGAGTACCAAGACGTTGCATTACTGTCCAACGAACGAAAGCAGCTTATGGAGAGGGTGGAACGATTTAACAATCAGACGTTTATTGTTTCGTTGTTCGGGGCTTTCAGCGCTGGAAAATCAAGCTTTGCGAATGCGCTTCTTGGAGCAGATGTTTTACCCGTTTCCCCAAATCCGACGACAGCCACGGTTAACACTGTTCAGAAAAGTACCGATGAGCACGCTCACGGGACAGCTGAGGTCATCGTTAAATCTGAGGATACCATTGAAAAAGAAATTAAAGCTGTATCCAAGGAGATTGGTGCTGATCTCACCCTGGACACGATTAAAAGCTGGAAGGCTAGTAAGAAAGGCTACGTAACGAGCACGCAAAAAACGTACGCAGAATACCTGGAAACATTACGTGACAGTCTGCTTCAGACCAAGTGGGAGCTTGGATCCACGTTCACCCTTACCCACGGCGAACTGAAACCTGTCGTGGCAGACGAGGCGTATGCCTGTCTTGTTGAGCAGGTTAACCTTTTTTATGACTGCAAGGTCACAAAAAGCGGAGTTGTTCTTGTTGATACTCCTGGGGTCAATTCGATCCACGGCCGACATACAAATGTAGCCTTTAAGCAAATGCGCCAGTCTGATGCGATTTTTTACCTTACGTATTACAACCATGCATTTTCAAAAGCTGACGAGTACTTCCTGCAGCAGATGGGGAAGGTGAATGAGAGCTTTACCGATGACAAATTGTACTTTGTGATCAATGCCTCAGATCTTGCCTCAAGTGAAGGTGAGCTCAATGGCGTTCGTAAACATGTGAAAGACCAGCTTGTGCGCAACGGAATAGAATCACCGCGTCTGTTTCATTTATCAAGTAAGGAAGGACTCAGGCTTAAAAAAATGCAGCACCAGGATGAAAGAGACCCTTTCAGCGAATTTGAGCATACCTTTTATACTGAAACGATTGATGAGCTGAAGAGGCTGAGTGCAGAAATGATTAAAAACCAGCTCTCAACGTTTGTGAATAAGGCAGATGAAAGCCTGGCCTTTATGAACAGTAAGAAAGAGGATCAAAAGCAGGAGCACGAGAGGATAAAAAGAATTGTAAAAGCAGAGAAATCAAGAGTGTCTGAAGCGAACTTCGATTTTGTAAAGCAAGATGCAGGAGAAGAGTTCGAGCAGCTTATGATCTACCTCCGGGAACGGATGCGCTATGTTCTTTCCGATTATTTCTCAACATCCTTTAACGTGACTGTACTAACCGGAAACACAAAACGTGTAT
Organism: Alteribacter keqinensis; assembly: GCF_003710255.1. NCBI lineage: Bacteria > Bacillati > Bacillota > Bacilli > Caryophanales > Bacillaceae > Alteribacter > Alteribacter keqinensis. The sequence goes on from NZ_RHIB01000001.1 coordinate 1,028,476, forward strand.
TACATGAACAGTTTAAAGCAGCTGTAAAGGAATGGATTGGCTTTGGTGAACAGTTTTTGTCACAGGAGCTTGAAGCAACATTCATCAGAATGGAACAAAGAATCGCCCGGCGTGTGGACAATTGGATTAAGGAGGAAGCAGGTGTAATCCAGACAAAGCTCCCTTATCTCTATATTGAGCACCAGGTCAAACCTGCTCCTGTAAGTCCCGAGCGGCACACACTTGACCTTTCCATCGATGCAGATTTCTATACATCTATGCTGAAAACAAAGAAGGATATTTTCGAAAATGGACGGCTGAAGGAAGTAAGAGAGCAGTTGATCAGCGAAGGTCATAAAAAAGCGTCATCCCTCCTGCAAGCTTCCATGTCCGAGTTTAAAGCGGCAATTGAAGCATCCGTGTCTGAGCTCGAGGATTCGGTCAAAGAAAAGGTGATTGAAGCAATTGACCTCGAACTCACACGATTTGAAGCCTTGTTCGATTCAAGCGAACAGCACAGACTGCTCAAAGAAAAAGACGAGTTGTCAAACCTTTTGTAATGTCGATTGGAGCGGAAATGAACGTTCTTGTTTAAAGACTCGGCAGGAATGCAAAGAACCCCTTTCTCATAAGTGTTAAGAGAGAAAGGGGTTTTGTCGTGTACAGGCTGAAATCATTTCTTGAATGGATGTTCAAAGATCCTTCACAGGACGAACATAATCAGCTTCTGAAAAAAGAGAAAGTAAATACCGGTGTGAAAATGGAATCTCTTCACCGCTTAAAGGAAGAACTTACAAAAGAAATGTACCAACCTGCTGTGACGTTTCAGGAAGACAGGGAGAGAATCCGTGCCATTCGTGAAACGACAAGGGGGCTTAATCGAAATAATGTAATCAGAACCGAAGCCTATTTATCTTTTTACAACAAGCATCCTGAAGTTCACTGGGCTTTCCTCGCCCATATGGTTTCCAGAAATGGCGGTTGGAACATGACAGACCTGAAAGGAAGCTTACTTCAGGCTTTTATACCTAAAAAGGACCAAATTCACTATTTTCATTTTCTTGAAAAGGCTAATCAACTCATTTTTGACGATGCATATTCCCAGCTGCTCGTGTATGAACAAGTAAAGCAAATGGGTGATGACCGGCCGTTATCATATTTACCATTGTTAAATGTATCCCGGTTCATGTGTGCCGTGTGGCGGACGTTTCTAGCAACAGGGGACAGTGCCGTTCTCACCATAGGTCTGATTATTAATGAACAGCACCTTATTGAAAAACCGGTCATCCAGCATCCTGTGTTTCACGAAACTGTTTTTAAATCCTGGAAATTTCAGTTACAGGATCTATTATCGCTTACCCGGGTGATATTTCCTTATGAACTGAAAGGGAGGATCCGTCTAAGCGGACTGACTGTCAGCAGCTTTGATGAAGTATCTGAGCGGATTATGATCGGGAAGAAACTGTATTCTCTTCTTTTTGACACGCCTTTGTTAACTGTGGGGGCATTGTCTTTTGCCAATAAAGTGCCCCATACGGCTTCACGTTCAGATTACTGGCCTCACATGTTTTCAAAAAACAGGGAGAGTGTAACAGGAAATGAATGGCACAGCTGTTTTGAGAATGCAGATCCTTTTCTTTACAGCCCGGTATTAACTGATGCCTGGTCTGATAAGAAGCCAGTGGCTTCGTATAAAAAAGATTGGTTTCATAACACAAAGGTACCAGACTATTTCAGTTCTGCATCAGTACCCGGGAATATTGATGTTACGAGCGATTATTGCGAAGCTCTCAGGCAGATGGTGCTGCTTAAAGAAGCAAAGTCCGCAGTCTTTTAGGCTTTTGATCGAAGAACTGGCATTGTACAGCAGCGGAAAGATCCACCTGATTTTATGATTTCTGAGATATCCACTTCAATAACATGATACCCCCGTGAGCGTAATTCTTCATTTACCTTCTTGTTTACAGGCAGACTGAATACTTTACGATCACCAATGGAGAGGACATTTGTACCGAGTGTAAACTGCTCTTTTTCACATACCCGTATACAATCATAGCGGGACGTCAGCATTTCCTCATCGAACTCACTCATCACCCCTGGAAAAATAATTGCCTCAGAAGGGCTTAATACATTAAAGATACAGTCAAGGTGCAAATATTTGTGGGGGAAGGGGATTGATGTGACAGCGTACTGGGGAAGAAGACTCTGCAGATGTTCAATGGAACCTTCATCTGTACGCTCACTCACACCTATGTATATGTTGTGTCCGTCGATCACCACATCGCCACCTTCAATTTTATCACCGAGAAGATTATAATAGCTTATTTTGGAACGTTTTAGCCAGTCTTTCAAATGTTCTTCCTCACCGTGCCGCACCTTTTGAGCCATTTCTGATACAAAGATGGTCTGGCCAAGTGTGAAACCGATATCCCTTGTAAAGACTTGTTCGGGAAAGTGTTCCTTAGGTTCGAGATGGATGACGTCTACACCGTGCTTTTCCAGTTCGGAAGTGAAATCACGGTGCTGTTTGAGGGCGAGCTTAACATTCAGCCCTTCTTTTTCATATTTTTTTTGTGTTTCATTTATCACATCACGTATTGCAATATGATGCGGTTCGCAGACAGCCACTTTTCTCAATGCTCCATACTCTGTATCACAAAAAGATTGTTTTTGTTGTTTCAAGATAACTCCTCCTCGCTAAACGTTACTACTTACTAGCTTTTCCTTGAAATCTAAACAATACACACATCATGAGAATTAGAGTGGAAGGCTGTGCTATAATACAAGAAGTTAAAATCAATTGCTGAAAGAAGGATTACCATGACATTTGAAACAGGAATGATCTACAACCTAACGGCGACACAGGAAGTAGGGGGAGACTTTGTTCTGTCGGATGGAGAAGAGATTGTTGTTCTTCCAAAAGAAGAAGTAAAAGGGCCCCTTGCTCCCGGGGATGAATTATCCGTGTTTATATACCAGAATAAAAAAGGTGAGGTAGTCGCTACAATGGACCTTCCTCATATTACTGCAGAAACCTATGACTGGGCCCAGGTTGTTGACAAGGTAAGTGGACTTGGGGTCTTTGTAGAAATCGGCCTCAAGCAGGATGTGTTAGTTTCAAGCGATTACCTGCCACTTATTGAGAAGGTGTGGCCTGAAAAAGGTGATGAACTTTTTGTCACACTGGAAACGGATAAAAAAGGCCGCCTGCTTGCCAGGCCGGCTACTGAAACAGTGGTGGAGGATTCGTTTAAAAAAGCACCTGCTGAGTTAAAAGGCTCGGCAATTGACGGGCGGGTGTACCGCTCGACTAAGGTTGGTTCTTTTATCATCACAGAATCCGGCTACCGCGGTTTTATCCATTACATGGAGAGAAAGGTTGAACCCCGCCTCGGTGAATGGGTTGAAGGCAGGATCATTGATGTAAAAGAAGACGGATCATTAAACGTGACATTACGTCCGGTAAAAGAAACGGTACTTGACGATGATGCAGAGGATATCTTCAATTACCTCATTCGTACCGGAGGCGAAATGCCTTTTACAGATAAAAGTGATCCTGATGCAATACGGGAAGAATTTAAAATCAGTAAAGCTGCATTTAAACGCGCACTCGGAAGGCTGATGAAAGAAGGGAAAGTGGTCCAAAAAGAGGGAAGGACGCTTGTATCAAAGGACGAAAACTAAGATAAGGAGCATAGCTCAGGCTGTGCTCTTTTTTGAACGCTGTTTTCGGTAAGGGGCGCAGGTGGCTTACCAGAACCGCCATGAAAAGCGAACGGCGCGTTGGCTTCAACAATACTTTCAGAAAACAGCAACAATCTATATGAAAACAGCTTTTCCGAATGACCTCTTTTTAAGGTGGTGATTACCCGTGAATGATGATCTGTACTTTTACATACTCCTGTTTATAATCGTTTTGGGAATAACCTACCTGCCGGTGATCGGGTCCTATTTCCGGCTGTTTAATACGCTGATACATGAGAGTCTCGGACATGCCCTCGTAGCCCGCCTGACAGGAGGCAGAGTCGTCTCCATTTCTTTATTTCAAAATACCGGTGGGCTCGCGGTTTTTCAGCACCACTGGTTTGGAAGAGTGATTACTGTCTTTTGCGGTTATCCTGTTTCTTCTCTCATGAGTGTCGTGGTTATTTATCTTATTACTCAGGGGTACTTTGAGGAGATTGCTCTGGGACTTTTTATCCTTCTTATTTATGTGCTTATCTTTTGGGTAAGAAATCTGGTGGGATGGTTATGGGTCCTTTCTGTAATAGGAGGTTTGACTGCTGTATACATTTATGCAGAACAGCGTTATTTTGAACTTTTGATAACTGTTATTGGGATAACTATACTCACCCAGGCGTTTGCAAGTTCATGGGGGATCTTCATGTTAAGCGTGTTTAGGAATAGACAGGCAGGAGATGCAATGTTGCTGGCAGAAGCAACAAAAGTTCCCGCTGTCATCTGGGGGACTGTCTTTATGCTCCAGGGCACGTTCTTTTTTATTATCGGTACGATGATTTTCTTTGGTTATGATGTTATTAATCTGATTTGAGAATACTTTTGCGAAATGGATGGCTGATTTTTTGATGAATTGGTGTGTTTATAATTATATTGGTTTATTAAAAAAGGAAATTGCAGTGAATGCGTGCTCATAGACAAGGAGCGCAAAAGAGCGGAAATCAAAATCAGCTTTATAAAAGCTTATTTTAAAAATCCTAAAGGCTGTTTTTGCAAAGATTGTAAAAAAGATGAAGAAGCCGGAGTACCCCGAACCTCCTTCCGAAGTGGGCGCCAGGGTGAGAACCTGGCTCACCGGCACCCAGCGGAAAGAGCTGGGAAAGCAGGCTTCTTCTGTAATAACTAGGTTTATGTTGTCGTACCTGTTGCCACAAGCTATTAGAAAAGGGAGAACCTAAAAGAGAGAGGCTCATGTGAAGTATTATACACATGAGCCTCCCTCTCCAGTTTTTAGGATACCTGACCCGCAGGCACTTGATGAGCAACTGGAGCTGCAGGTTGATTGGCTGTAATCTTCCCTTTAATCATGCTTACGATAAAGGAGATCATTAAAACAGAAAGGATGGAATAAAATCCTCTGACAAGGCCTACAGATACAAGCCCTGTGAGAATGACCAGGGAGTCAAACACAAACAGGCTTTTACCTGGATCAAATCCGAATCTCTTTTGCAAAAAGAGACAAAGTATATTTGCTCCTCCAAGGGAGGAACCGTTCAGAAACAACACTGCCAGTCCGAAACCGATTATCAAGCCGCCCAGGATAGAGCCGACAAAAGGGCTAATCTGAAAGGACGGAAATAACTGCAGGGCTTCTGTCATTACTGAGAGCGTAGTAACTGCAAAAATAGTAGAGAACGTAAACTTCTTTCCCATTTTCATAAACGACAGAATATAAAAAGGGATGTTGATTAATAGAAAAGCCAGTCCGAACGATGAACTGATTAAGTATGATAAACTCAGGGCAAGGCCGGCTGTTCCACCTGTTATTACCTGTGAGCTCTGGAGGATAAGAACACCGAAACTCACAACGGCACTGCCAAGGATCATATATAAAATTCTCACTCTTTTTCACTTCCTTCACGTTTCACACAGATGCTTTGCTCAAATAGACACAAAGTTGATTATATCCCCATTGTGAAAATCACACAAATACCTGCATAACCGCGTTTTAGCTTTACACTGATAAAGTGCACGGAGGAAGAAGAACGAGGAGGCTGGGACAAAACAGTCTTTAATGAAGTAAAAAACGGTTGAACAAAACACTGATGAAGTAATTCCTTAGCTTCCGGGTCAACACGGAAACGATTGATTGTCCGGTAGCTCGGTTCGTAACCAGAGACGCCTGCGGGAAGGCAAGAGCTGAAGATCCATCGAGATGATCTTTCCACGATTAGCTGAAGCCTTGCCCGCGGCAAGCGAGTGTATTTCTGATCAATCAACGCTTATGCAAAATATAAAAAAAGAAATGGCTCTCAAAGCGGTGAGGGCCATTCTATTTTAGATGGGTTTTGTCACAGCCCCTCTCAAGAAAGTGAGCAGTGTTAAAGGAGTGAGGAGAAAAAGGCTTACGGGCGCTGAGCTGATGAATTCAATTAGCGCAAATCAAATTCTGATATTAACAAAGCGCTTTTACCTGTTACACGGAAGTTGGTGTTGACTGACGGTTTCCAGCTTTTTTGTTAAAGTACCATTTTAATAAAGGCGGTACAAAGATGATGATTACCAGAAGTCTGGTGAGCTGTAATGCACTTACCACAGCTGGATCGCCACCTACAATGGAAGCAGTCAGTACCATCTCAATAAGTCCGCCTGGTGCGACACTTAATAACGCAGTTGGCAGACTGAGTGTTGTAAAAAATGAGAGTAAACCACCCAGTCCGAATGAAACAAAAATGAGAAGAATGGCTATTCCTCCGTATACAAAGCAGTATTTGCCTCCTGCTTTTAAATCATCAAACGAGATTCGTTTTCCTAAACCTATTCCTACGGCAACCTGTGCAGAAATGAGTAACAGCGGAGGAAGAACAGGTAAGGATACGATAAAAATATTAATCAGTGCGGTGAAGAAAAGAGGAATAATCACAATTCCCGCAGGAATAAGGTTTCGCTTCCATATCCCAATGGCCACAGGAATGATAAACCACAATGCTGCCAATCCCCAGGACTGATCCGCCGCCTCGTTTGCACTGACGGGTACACCAGTACCGGTCTGTCCCTGTGAAAAAGCGAAGATAATCACAACAGGAACGATGAACAGCACCGTTAACAAACGAACAGTCTGAAAGATAATCACAAGGGAAGAGTTTGCTTTTAAGGCTTCACTTGCAATTGCCATCTCTGTTAACCCGCCGGGAATCGACCCGAACACACTGGTGATTTCATCAACCTTAATACGTCTTGAAACAAAGATTGCTGCTCCAATGCTTATTACAATAAGGATGACCGTTGCTGCAGCATAAGGGAGTATGTAGGGACCAACAGTAAGAAAAGTAGCGGCGGTAAAGTAAAGGCCAAAATAAATGCCGAGGGTTAAAAAGCCGGTATTTTTCACAGGATCAGGAAAGAACGCCATTCGTTTGGTGACACCCTGCCAAATTAGAACAAAGGTAAGTGCTCCGAGTACCCAGGGTAGGGGGAGGGCGAGAATGGCAAACACAAATCCCCCGGTCACACCGATCATCACTGTTTCCAGAAATCTGAATAAATGAACCGAATTCATTGTATGACTCCAATCTATTTAGAGTTGCGAATTAATAGTATTGTACCATACTCTTTTAGAAGGACTCTTACTATTTTAAAGCGAAGTAGTTCAGTGCAGAAAAAAATGGAGGGTTAACGAATGAGTAGTCAGTCTATTCGCACATTCATAAAAGAGATTGCAGAAAATGAAAAAGTCAGGTGGGCATTGGAAGAAATAAAGAAAGAAGCATCCCGTACGCTGGAGGATCAAATTGAAATCACTGAAATTGAAGCACCTACTTTTGAGGAAGAAACACGGGGGAAGGTCTATGCTTTGAGGTTGGAAGAAGCAGGTATCGAGAATATTTCGACCGACAAGCACGGGAATGTTTTCGGAGTAAGAAAAGGGACAGGAAAGGGGCCGAAGATTGTTGTTTGTGCCCACCTCGATACGGTTTTCCCCTCAGGAACTCCTGTAAAAGCAACGTGGAAAGAAGGAAAAATCTACGCTCCGGGTATTGCAGATGATGGCCGGGGACTTGCTGTTGTACTGACTCTGGCGAGAGTAATGAAAAAATATGATCTCAGGACGGTGGGTGATCTCATTATCGGAGCTACCGTAGGTGAAGAAGGTTTGGGTGATTTATATGGTGTGAAAGGTCTTTTTGAGACACGGAATGACATTGATGGCTTCATTTCAATTGAACCGGGATCCCCATCAAGAATTATTTTTGCCGGCACAGGAAGCCGTCGTCATAAAGTAACTTTTACAGGTAAGGGCGGACATAGTTTCGGTGACTTCGGTACACCAAGCGCCATCCACGCTCTTGGAAGGGCAGTCGGAGAAATCGCTGAAATAGCTGTTCCTGAAGAGCCTAAAACGACCTTTAACGTAGGTGCAATTCAGGGAGGGACTACGGTCAATACGATCGCTGAAAAAGCATCAATGGTGATTGACCTCAGATCAACAGATCCGAAAGCCCTGAAATTACTCGAGGACAAGGTGTTGACAATTATAAAAAAAGCTGCTCTGAAAGAAAGACACGAGAGGTCTGGAGGCCCCATGGATGTAGATATTGAGCTTGTGGGCGACAGGCCCGCCGGAACACAGTCTTCAAAAGATCCTATTGTTCAGACTGCTGCTGAAGCAGTCAGGCAGATTGGACTTGATCCATTATTCAGCGGACCCATCAGCACAGACTCGAATGTTCCCATCAGCCTTGGAGTTCCATCTCTTACACTAGGAGGCGGAGGGGCGTTCGGCAGTGCCCATACCCTAAACGAATACTTCGACCCGACTGATGCTTATTTTGGCCCTTGGCAGATTCTTCTGACGGTTCTTGCCCTAGCTGGAATGGAAGATGTGAGTGAGCCGGTGCTGAAGAAATGAAATCTAAGACTGAGGTCTTAAAAATAATGCGGTCTGACTCCCATGTTCTTTTACCCGGTTCTTTGTAAACTGACCTTAATAATGTGAAGGAGTGATTGCAGAGATGAATGAAGAACGGATTTATGCGGGAACAGTAGATGAAATGAAACAGGGATCACCAAAAGTGATCAAGGGAGGGAACCATGGAATCGCAGTTATCGCAGACAATGATGCATTTTATGCTGTGGATAACCGCTGTCCCCATTTAGGCTTTCCCTTGCACCTCGGGAGCGTCTGTGACGGACTTTTAACCTGCCACTGGCATCATGCACGCTTTGACATTAAAACGGGCGGCACACTCGATCCGTGGGCTGATGATGTTCCGGCCTATCCAGTTGAAGTAATAGGTAATGAGGTCTGGGTGGTTACTCTTCCGAAAAACAAGCAGACGGTTTCATCTCTTCGTAATCGTTTAAAAGAAGGTCTGGAGCAGAATCTGAGCCTCGTTATCGCAAAGGCAGTTGTTGGACTTGTTGAGGCGCGGGAACCGCTGGCTGATATTGCGAAGGTCGGTGTGGAGTTTGGGACCAGGCATCGTTATAAAGGATGGAGATCCGGCCTCACCATTCTCACATCGATGACAAATATGCTTCCCTATCTCGATAAAAACGGACAGATACTCGCATTGTATCAGGGGCTTGCCCATGTAGCAAGGGAGAGTGCCGGTATGGGTACCCGTTTTTTAACAGGACCACTGCCGGTGGGAGGGGACGAAGATATCCCTTCATTACAAACGCTTTCCAATTGGTACCGCCACAGTATCGAAGTCAGGGATGTTCAGGGGGCGGAGCGTGTACTCCTTACTGCGATTGAGTCTGGTGCTTCCAATGAAGAGCTGTCTGACATGATGCTTCGTTCCGTAACCGATCATTATTACATGAATACCGGGCACACACTTGATTTTCATAACAAAGCGTTTGAAATACTGGGCAGAATTGGAAGCGATAACCGGGATTTCGTACTCACATCCCTTTTGCCCGAGCTTTCTGATGCTTCAAGAAGTGAAGAGCAAAACAGCTGGCAGACGCCGGTACAGCTCGTTACCCCTCTTGAAGCGGTTTTTGAGGAAGTGATGACTACGACCTTCGGTGAGGATGAAATAAAAACTGACAGAATGCAGCTCGTTGAGTTAATACTGGATGATCAGCCACTGGAGACGATCCGCGCCCTTTTTGACGAACTGAAAAGTGGAACCTCTCCTGTAAAGCTGGGCCAGCTGGTTTCTGCAGCGGCCGCTGAACGGTTGGCCCGTTTTCACGTGCAAAATGAATTCAGGGACTGGATCACCGTTCTCCATACATTCACTCATGCCCATGCAGTCCATGAGAGCCTGAAGCGCTCAGTGACGCCGGAACTTACAAGAGCAATCTTTCACACAGCCATGAGTATTTACTTAGACCGGTTTCTTAACACACCGTCTGCGAGACGGCCGGAGCGGACCCGGGGCGACAACAACACCCCTCCTGAGACTGATGAGTTTTTGACACTCTTGGATAAACAGCAGCAAACAGACCAGGCAGCGAAATGGGCTGCTGATTACTTAAACAGGGGTGGAAAGAAAAAAGCTCTTTTTAACGCACTGGGGCATGGGGTTTTAAGAGAAGACGCCGAGTTTCATACATTTCAGGTATTTGAAGCAGCTATCACTGAACATGAGAGTTGGGAGAATGATGAAAGTGACTTTGCAGAATGGGCAAAAGACACAATGATCTTTGCTGCAGTCAGATATATTGCAGCTCATGCACCGACAAGCAGGGAAATCTCCCATACTGCAAAAATAGCTGTACGCCTTTCTAGGGGCGAAAAATTGTTTGAGGAATAACCGACCTAAACCTGTAAGAAATAATAAGCCCTCCCGCCCGGAACGCTTTCGGACCGGGCGGGAGGGCTTTCATATTTATTTAACGTTTCCCTATTGGGCTGTATAGCCGCCATCCATGATGACCGGCTGTCCTGTAATTCCTTTTGCACTGTCGCTTGCAAGGAAGATGGCAAGGTCAGCAATTTCCTCTACCTGGAGTAACCGGTTCTGTGGTACAAGAGGGTAAATAACTTCTTCGAGTACTTTTTCGAGATCAATGCCCCGGCTTTTTGCCAGGTCTTCAAGCTGGTTGCGGACAAGGGGGGTATCAACGTAGCCCGGGCAAATAGCATTAACTGTAATTCCATGTTCAGCCCCTTCAAGGGCAGCGACTTTCGTCAGGCCGATAACACCATGCTTTGCACTGTTGTAACCGGCTTTACCAGCAAATCCGATGACGCCGTTAATGGAGGCCATATTTAAAATTCGTCCGAAATTCTGTTTTTTCATATACGGGAAAGCGATTTTTGTAGCAATAAACGGACCGACGAGCATGATCTTTAAAAGGAGTTCGTATTTTTCTGTAGGAAAGTCTTCAAGGTTCGCTACATGCTGTATACCGGCATTGTTAATCAATACATCTACCCGCCCGTATTTATCAATAAGCTCATCCATTGCTCGCTGAATGTCTTCCTCATCAGTTACATCACACTTAATCCCGTCTACACTGTACCCTTTTTCTTTAAGGTTATTGACAGCTTCCTGTAACGGTTCTTCCTTAATATCTGAAAGTATGACTTTTGCCTTCTGCTCTGCAAATCGGATACCAATTTCCAGACCTATTCCACCTGCAGAACCTGTAATAAAAACGACCTTATCTTCAACCATGTTAAAAGCCTCCCTTTGTTTTTTACTTCACTGTATTGTTGCTATTCTCACTTCCGACAGTGCACAAAAACAGCAGATGAAAGTGGCGGTGCCGGCTACTACATTACAGGAATCTTGAAAAACAGTCTTTACCTTTTTTGCAGATTTCAATTACACAATTCCTAATGTAGCCATGACGATAATAACAGCTACTGCAATGGTCGGAATAATTAACCCGACTGCTGCAATGTCCCCGTAGGAGTCTTTATGTCCGAGCCCTGTTACAGCATAAAGGGTAAGTAAAGCCCCGTTGTGAGGAAGAATACTTGCTCCAGAAGCAACCGAAGCTACCCTGTGGAATGCTTCAGGGCTGATTCCCTGCTGTTGGGCGATCTGGTTGTATTGTTCCCCGAGAGCTTCAAGACCAATACCCATACCACCACTTGCAGATCCGGTAATAGCAGCAAGAATCTGGATCGCTACGCCCTGGGAGATAAGAGGATGGCCGGGAATATTAAGAAGCATCGCACTCAAATCTTCAAATCCCGGTGATGCCGTAACAACCGAACCAAATCCGACTGCTGCGCTTGTATTGATCACAGCCATTACTGACCCTGCAGCCCCGTCATTAATAGAAGAGCTGAATTCTTTATAACGTTTAATGTTAAACGCCATAAGAAGCAGGCTTCCGGCAATTAAAGCAGGAATAATAGGCCAGTCAAAAACATTCAAAGTTACAACAACCAATCCCAATGGCAGAATTGACAGCCATACGTTGGGCAGTTCATCCTCGTCCACACCTTCCACAGCGTGTTCTTCATCGGGTTCTGTAAACCTTTCATCTTTCTTGGTTAATCTGTTTTCACGCCACTTCAAATAAAAATAGCCTCCTACAGCCATGATTAAAGCTGCAGCAATACCCATAAAAGGGGCAGCCATTGGTGTTGTGCCGTAATACACCATAGGGATCAGGTTCTGGATCTGCGGTGTTCCTGGAATGGCAGTCATTGTAAAAGTGAAAGCTCCAAGGGCGAAGGTGCCGGGCAGAAGTTTTCTGGAGATGTCCGCTTCTTTGAACAAGGCGACTGCAAGAGGGTAAATGGCAAAAACGACGACGAACAGGCTGACACCTCCGTATGTGAGGACGGCTGCTGCAATTAAAACGCCGAGAATGGCTCTCGTTTTTCCAATAACACGGGTGATGGAAAAAGCAACAGACTGAGCCGCTCCGGTGTCTTCCATCAATTTACCGAAAATGGCACCGAGGAGAAAGACTGGAAACCACTCCTGGGCAAAGTCGACAAACCCGGTCATATAGGTGTCTCGATATGTAGGTAATACTTCCATTCCACTTAAGAGAGCGACTAAACCACTTATTAACGGAGCGATCCAGATAATGGACCAGCCCAGATAAGCGAGAGTAATCAGAAGCAGTAATCCGATAATAATACTCGTCATAAGCCATCACCTTTTCCACTGTTTGCAGATAGTGTGGGCAGAGACGAGGAGGATATACGAAATTGTTAAAGTACGGTTAAGTTAATCAAATAAAGTTGACCGAAAAGGCCTAATTATTCTTTTGGATCAGCCCAGAGCACTGAGTTGAGCCATTTCACTTCTTCAAAGAGCCTGGCAGGAGTGGTTTTTTTCCTACCGGGCGGGGAGCATGCGGAGCCATTGCGATTTTGCTTTATTCTTTTGAGACACCTTTAAATTTCCATTACTTTTTCCGCATTTTCTCCATCTCTTCACTTACAACAAAAGCCAAGTCGTCATTTCCAAACAGGGAAAGTACACCTAACAGGGTCTGGTCAGCTATTTCTTCAGACTCTTCCTTTGGCACCGTAAGCTCGGTACCTTGCATCAGGGCCGTGTTTTTACTCTGTTTTGGATAGGCTTTTTTATACAATTCTACAGCATCCAAATCATTGTTTACACACCATTGGGCAAACACTAAAATCATCATATTCTCATCTTTTTGATAGTTTTGGATGATTTGTTCTTCTACTTCTTTTTTATTCATTTCCAAGCTCCTTTTTTATGAGGCTGTTTCATATTATACCGGACAAGATGACGCTCTTCCATGATATAATATACCGGTGGAAAAAGGATGACGGGGGATTAAAGATATGGATTTTACGATTGATTTTGCCTCATTTTATGTAGTCCAGGTCAGTGGATCTGGAGAGCAGGCGGAAAAAACATACAAGCACTTTCAAACGTTAAACAGCGAACAGTATTTTACCAGTCCGCTAAAAGAGTTTCTTGATGGGGAACTGATGAAGATTGCGAAACGCAAAGTGGAAAGAAACCCTAAGAATGATCAGGTTCCGACGAAGATCGGCCAGTTCGTTACTGAGCCGGGTCATGAGCTGGACTCCAACCCGAACTACAATTTATTTAACCGGATAAGAACGGCTGGTTCTTCAGAAGAGTTTAAAACGAACAGTGAGCAACTGGTCAGGGCTTACACAAACACAAGTGCTGTCAGGGGCGGGGCACTGCTTGTAATCCGGGCGAAACTGACCAAATATATGGATGACAAATTTGTGTTTGTTCTCAAGTGTGACTTTGAACCGAAAGTGGCCACAATTACAGATGAACAAACGCTGATCCGACATGTGGAAATGGCGATAACGACAAAAAACATGAAATCCATTCAGTATCCGTATATGCCCGAAGAGGGAATGACAGAAGAGTGGGAGTTAAAAATTCATCAGTCCTCCCACGCCAGATATTTCGAAGACTTCCTTAAATACGTAGAATACAGCCAGTCTATGCCTGAGATTGTAAAAGGGCAGATGATTGAAACTGCACACCAGCACCTGGCAGAAACGTATGAACCTGAGAGCGAGGAATGGCTGGAAGAAGAACAAAACCTCGAAGCCTGGGCAAATACAGAAAACCGTCAGCTCCAGGAAAAGTGGACAGAAGATCAGGTTATTGAAGCTTCTGCCCCTATTATTGACCGGCAGCCTGAAATCGAGATGAAGCTCAAGCTCGATCACATCGATGTGAAAGGACTGCTTTCTGATTTCGGTGACTCTATTCACATTGCTAAGGTCAATGGAAAATATGTCATATTAATTGAAGGGGAATCCTTTTCATTTGAAAAAGGCGCATCCCCGGTAGAGTTTCTGCAGCCGGACACACTGGATAACGTTTTAAAGCGGGTTGGAAGAGGATAGTGTTCTTGAGCGTCAAAGCCTCTAAAATAGCGCTTTTGACGCTTTTTCTTTTTTAAAAAACAGGTAAATAGACCTATTAATTAAAGGGAAAGGAATCATTTTTAGATGGTGTAAGGAGTCTGACACCGCGAAAATTTCATTTAGTGAATCGAAATATTTATTTTTGACTATCAAATATCGGTTTAATGGTCGGATCGTCAGCTATTCGACAGTAATTTGAAGTAATAAATGGTTAATGAGGCTCAGGGGATATCGGATATTGTCGAATTCTGAGGATTTTCCGTCCTGTACTACCCCTGCCATGTAGTTATACTTAAAATTGTTAAAACTTTCAGAATTTATGCAGGGGGAATGCAGAATGAATAAGAAGAATCAGGTTATAGTGAAATCGATTGTCGCTGGAGCCTTGGTATTTACCATTTTAACTCCGACTGGATTTGCGCACGATGCATTTGAAGGGGGACAAAAAGGAGAAGGAATTGTATTTGACCATGACGCTATTGAGCAATTGGCTTCCCCGGTTGAGGAAGGCGGAAAGAACGTTAAGCATCTTCACGAAGCGGCTGCCGTACAGCTGGCTGAAAAAGACGGGGTTCAAAACAATACAGCAGATGTTTATGCTCATAAAGGGTTTGCTTACGTCGGTACCCACACAGCCAACGGAGCCAATGGGGGAGTCAGGGTATTTGATCTGAAAGACCCGTCCAACCCTGAAGAAGTTGCCGTCTTTGCAGATGAAATTCCATATACATGGCAGGAAAAAGTCATCGTTAAAACAGTAAATACGAAAGAATTTAAGGGAGACTTAGCAATCGTGAGCTTACAGCAAACCTCACGTAATAATGCAAACCGCCCGGATAGCAGAGGGGGCATGTTGCTTTATGACGTAAGTGATCCATACAATCCGGAACAGCTCGGTTTTTATGAACTGGACCGTACAATTACAGGAACCCATGAACTTTATTTAACCACACAGGGAAACCGTGCTATTGCCTTATTGTCTAACCCGTATGCCGATTATTACACTGGCGGCGTAGAGAGAGATTTCCAGATTATTGATGTAAGTGATCCGGCTAACCCTGAAAAGATCTGGGAATTTGACCCGAGAGAATTGGAAGAAGTCGCTGAAGATTTTAATGGTTATCATTGGGATGCTGATGATGGTCACACCCGTCCGGTATTTAACCACAGTGTGATTACAGATAACAACGGCCATTACGCTTACGTTTCCATGTGGGATCTTGGTACTGTAATTTTTGATATCCGAGATCCTGAAAATGCACAGTATCTCGGACGTACAGAGTACCGTGATGACCAGAAAGGTGCTGCCCACTCCGCTGCCCTTGCCCGTGGAGGCACTATTCTTATTGAAACAAGAGAAGTTGCCAATCCTCATGGCGAAGGCTACGAAAGTGCTTACGGTTACACAAGAATCTTTGATATCAAGGATAAATCAAACCCGGTACTTCTAAGCGAATTTACAACCGAGCTTACGTTTGATTTCTCAGCTCCGGTCAACACTTTTGCCAAAACCGTTCACGATCCGAAAGTCCATGGAAACACCCTTTACCTTTCTTATTATTCCGGAGGGGTGTTGGCAGTAGATATTACAGATCCAAGCAATCCGGAAGAAATTGGACGCTACACACCGGACCAGGGAAATGTATGGGGAGTCTTCGTTGACAGAAATTATGTCCTTGCGTCTGATATGGGACAAGGTCTTAAAGTCCTTCAGCGAAATAACGGAAACAACAATAACAACAATAAAGGAAGCCGTCCTTTAAATCATTAAGAATCGAACAAATTCTCATCACTTTAAAGCAGTCCCAAAAGATTAAAATCTTTTGGGACTGCTTTATTATTTGCTGAAACACGCTGATGGTTCAATATTGTCAAAGTCAAACGCCCTTCCGCCCCGGCTGCGTACCCGCAGAAAGAATTTGTATGACATCCATTCACCTCCTTCACGTCAAGAATTTACCACCTATTTTTTTCACAGTGAAAATAAAGAATAAGTGTGTTGATTGATGAAACGAAGGAGGAAATATAAAGTGAATAAAAAACTGATTTTAACACTTATTGCCGGTTTGCTTATGATGGTCTTTACTGCCTGTGGGGGCGGCGGGGACATGGGAGAGGATACGGAGGAAGGTGCACGTGGCTACGAGGATGGAAGGATTACCGGTTACTACAATGACCTTTACCAGCCAAATCCTGACCAGACGTTTGAAATATCCAGTGACAAGACAAATGTGGACAGTCAGAATTTTCCCCACACAAAAGCGATTCAGATCCAGGATGCAAAATTTTTAACAGACGTTGACCCGGATCAGCTCCATCCTGACGATCTTTATAACATCGTAAGAGATGAACTGAATATTCAGCTTCCTGAAGCGGGAACACCACCTGTACAGCAACCTGAAACAGACGGACCTCAGGAACCTGCTAACCCACCTGTTTCTGACCCTCAGGAAGAACAGGCACAGCAACCTGACCCAGGCCAGGAACAGCCTCAGGAAGAAGCAGGGCAGGAGGAGCCACAGCCCGATACAAGTGGTGAGCTTAAAGAATTTGAAAGACAAGTGATTGAACTGACAAATGCTGAACGACGTAACAATGGCCTTTCTGAATTGGATACGAATATTGATTTATGTATGGTCGCACGTGAAAAGTCCCGTGACATGCAGCAGAATAATTACTTTTCCCATACAAGCCCGACATATGGATCACCTTTTGACATGATGCGTGACTTCGGTATTCAGTATAATGCAGCCGGTGAAAACATTGCACAAGGTCAGCCGACTCCTGAGCAGGTCGTTCAGCAGTGGATGGCTAGTGCCGGTCACCGTGAAAACATTCTAAGCAACAGCTACAATCAGATTGGTGTTGGGTATGAGTCTCAGGGGAACCACTGGACCCAGATGTTTATCAATAATTAAGTCGCTTCTTAAAGCCCGTTATTTTATAGCTGGTATTCAATGGAGATGAAATCAACTTCAATATTTTACAGCCCCAATTAAATAAAAATTCCAACAAAAGCATGTGCACTTACAAGCGCACATGTTTTTGTTATAGTAATGAAGGTAGCTTTATTAAAAATTCGGGTAATGTATTTATACTGAACTGATTTTAGTTAAGGAGGTCGCTTATTTATGGCAGATCAGGGAGCAAACAAAGAAAGCAGTGAAAACAAAGGCAACAAGGAAAAAGAAAGTCTGATTAAGGTTGAAGCTGGAGAAAATGTAGAGGTTATTAAAGGCGAATTTAAAGGCATCAAAGCAGAAGTTATCGCTGTTTACACAAACTCCATCGCTGTTGAATTGGACAAAAAACTTTCAGACGGCAGCAAAGCCAGAACAGTTCTGCACCATACAGAATTTAAGTAATCTAAATGAAGCAGTACGCTTATTAATGAAGACAAAATGATAAAAACCGGAACGGCCTTGTACAGGCTGTTCCGGTTTTTTTGATTTTCGGTAACATACGACAGGAATAACGTACATAAATTGGTAGTGGTAAAGCCATTATCCTTCTATTATCAGTGATAAGTTGTTTTCACAGCCTAAGAAAAAGGAGGGGAGACTGGTGATACCATCCATTATTATTACAATTGCGTGGGTAGTTGTTGGGTTCTGGAGTTTATTGAAGCTTGTTAACTTATTCAACGGCGGCACAAAAAACTGGCTTGATATCCTGTTACACCTGGCGGTTATCTTAATTGCTCTTTCGTTTATCCTGTAGCTCTCTGGATCAGATTTTTATTTTGGATTAATCTTGTCTCATATGAATTAGAGAAGCCGCTTCCACATATGGAAACGGCTTTTTCTAATTGAGACCATAATCACATTTATACGGCTTCACTTTCTGGGACATTCTGGTTTCGCAACTCGTCATAAAATGCTGCAATTGTTGCATAAATGTAGGGGATTAGCCATATGAAGCCGATTCCAAGTGTAAATACTGCCACAAAAAACCATCCGATAAAGCTGAGAAGTGTCATGAAATACTTCCACTTGTATCCCTTCATGAGCCGGCGGCTTTCTGTAATGGCCTGATTCGGTCTTAAATCCGGACGGTCTTTTAGGATGTAGTAGGTCTGAGAATAGGAAAAGGCTTTGATAATTCCCGGAATGATGAGTAGTAAAGCCCAAAGAAAAACGTAGATACTCATTAAAACTCCAGTCAGAAGTGTTTTAAGATAATATTGCTTGGTAAGACCCTTAAATGCCAGATCAAATGTTGCGTCATTCTGTCTGACGAGAGTCACGAAATAGACGTAGGCTCCGAAGTAAAGAGGAATCAGTGCAACTTGCACTGCAAGAACAACAGCCTCCACCCATAATGGTGTGGTCCCCTGTTCCAGCCATTGGGTAACATCACCTGTTAATGCAATCTCAACAAAAGTCGGAACAAATGCGCTGATCAGAAAAAGAACAATAATAACGCCAATTGATTTTCCCCAGTTTCCTGATAAAGAGGATAAAGCTGTTTTTTTCAATGCTTTGATTCTCAACGTATACAACATCCTTTCAATAGTAACTGTCTATTATGCCCTCATGTTACAATATAATTATAAATTTGGAAATATTTTTTATTTAAAAGCATTGTCACTTCTACTCATTTCAAGTAGGAAGACTTTCCTTTCCACATGTTGCTTTGATGATTAATGTTGTTGAAACTTACCGTACTTTTATCCGTAAATGAAGGAAGAAATGTATTTCACTGGAGGAATGTGTATGAAACGATTGCGAAACTGGATTTGCACTATTTTACTCGGATCCGCTTTATTTGCCGTCCCTTCTAATACTTTTGCTGATGTGACAATTGAAGATACCGGTCAGTTTTTCACAGATTCAGAGACAACGAGTCTGGAGGAGGAGCACAGTGATGCTGCTTTTAATTATTACATATATACAGTCCCTTCTTTGGAGGGAGAATCCATCGAAGACTTGAGCTATGAAGTTGAAAATCAGGCTTCACCGGGATATGATGCCATCCTTGTACTCGCAATGGATGAAAGTGAAGTTTACATTAACCCTGTATCTGCAGGTTTTGAAGAAGCGGTGTTGTCATTATTCAGCAGCTATGAGGGGCTGCTTGATGAAACGTTTATGCCTTCAGCTGTTGACGGCGATGTAGCAGGAGGAATAGATGAGCTTATCCGGTATACAGAAGCGAGCCGGAGTGAGCCGGCTGAAGCCGAAAGCAGTGGAGCTGCAACGTTTTTCTTTATCGTCCTGACCGGTGCTGCTGGGGCAGGAGGATTCTTCTTGTTATTCAGGCATCGGAAAGCAAAACGGCGAAAGTCAGAGGTACTCAAGAAGCAAAAGCAGGTCATCAGTGGGGCCTATCCCGTTTTAAACAAAGCGGATGACAAGAGAGAATTGACACGGGGAAAAACAAAAGAGGTATTTGATCATCTGTTCGTTCAGGTTCAGACTTTTATCTCGGAGAATGAAAAAAGGGAAAAGGAAATAGTAAAAATTAAACCTCCTTTCTTCAACCAGTTGTCTTTTCACAGTAATATGACAGCGTTAGATGGGGATGCAGCCGGGGAAGATGAAAGGTTAGCCAAATTGAAGGAGGAAATCGAGAGGCTCATTGAGAAGGAACTCCGCGTAGGGACGGAATTTAACGAGCTTTATGGACGTTTCGAGGCATCTGAAAAAAGACTTGGTGAACTGAAAGAACAAAGTGGATTCCCAATGGCCAACCTGGACGCAGATAAGAACCAGGTTAAAGAATTACTCATTGAATTAAAAGCTTCTGATTACAGCTTTGATTATTTGAATACCAAAGATGCCCTATCTTCTATTAAGCCTGAGGTTGAAAGCTTCACGGATAAAGTTATCGTTCAGGAAAAACTACTCAACGAGATTTCTCATCTTGAGGAAGCTATTAATGCAACAAAAGCAGATGTGAAAATGGTCATTGATCGTGAAAAGCTCAAAATTGTTGAATTTAACCCACTTGGACTTCTTCAAGAAGCTGAGAAAACGAATAGTGAGCTCAGAGAGCACATTGTGGATGGGGGCGTAGCTGCAGCTGTAAGAGCGAATGACCGAATAAAACTGCTGATAAAAGAAGCTAAGGAAGGAATACAAAACAGAATAAGGATCAGAGAAAGAATTGTTAAACAACTGCCGGTTTTTGAAAATACAATGCAATCCTACCGTGCTCAGGAGTCAAATTTTTCCGCAGAAATAGAGAAGCTCCGTTCATCTTTTTCTGAACAGCAATGGATAGAATTGCACAGTACATTTACCGACCTTTCAGCCCGGGCAGGACAGGGGATTCAAACTGTTGAAAAGATTAATAAATTGATGGCCAATGATGTGCAGCGGTACAAAGAAGCGGATGTAATGACAGAGAGTCTGAAAAAAGAAATGGACTTTATGGAGAAACTTTATAAAGAATGTTTCTTCACCTTTGACAGGCTTATGGAAGAAAAGGGGGAAGCAAAGCAGACAATCGAAGACATGAAATCCCAGGTTGACAGCCTCTTTTCCATTATCGAAGATGAAAGGCTGCCAGATGACACGTCAGAGCTTTCGGTTATTAAAGACCATTTAGAGACTTTGTCAAAAGAAATCAATACGCTGCCTCTTGATCTTACTGCGATGGAGGAGGAGATTCGCAGTCAGCGTAAAGGGTTACGGAAGGTCTCGGGGGCAGTGGATAAACGTGTAGAAGAAAAGCGAAGAGCTGAACGTGAGTGGCGGGAAGTAGAAGGGTCATTTATCACAGCTGATAAGAAGTACGGCTTCTCCATGTTTTCAAATCCCTACAGAAAACGATTTAAAGCATGCGAGGATAACGTCAATGAAGCCATGGGAAAAGGGAGATATGAAGACGTTGTTGCTGAGGCGAGAGTTGTTCGTCAAATCGTGAGAGAGCTGACGAGCGAACTTAACCGAAGAGACAGAGAACGAAATGCAAGACGGAGAACAACGACTGTGAGAAGAACAGGTGGATTTCCTACAGGCGGAGGCAGGAGTGGAAACTCTCCCTTTGGAGGATCCGGTCCTTTTGGAAAAGGTTCCAATCGTGGTGGAGGCGGTTCTTTCGGAGGCGGCAGCCGTCGCGGTGGAGGGGGCTCCTTTGGAGGAGGAGGATCCCGCCGCGGTGGTGGAAGGAAATTTTAAAACGGAAAAAAGGCTGTCAGCCAGGGAATACCCTGACCGAACAGCCTTTTTTACTTACGCATTTTTCTTTTGCATCTTTTCTTTCAGAGCTGCTAATTCACGATCAACAGAGCTTGACGTTTCAAGGCCTGCCAGTTCATCGTCGAGAGACTTATTTAAGCTTCTCAGTTCCTCTGAAGATTCTGCTTCTGCTTCATTCTGAAGAACTTTTTCTTCCATCCGCTCAAATCCGCTCTTTGCACTGTCTCCTATGCCGGACATAGCACGGTTTACTTTAGCACGGGCTTTTGCACTTTCCGACCGGGCTTTGAGTGAATCTTTTTTCATCTTCATCTCATCATGCTCAGCTTTCATTTCTCTCATTTTATCTTTTAGTTCAGCTGAGAGCTTTTGCGCTTCTTCATAGGACTGCTTCAGTGCGTCTGCGTTAGCCTGCTGCTTATTTTTATCTTCAAGTACACGGCGTGCAAGGGCTTCATCATCAGATTCCAGTGCAGCAAGAGCCTGTTCCTCCCGCTTGGCTGTGTAAGAGACGGCTTCTTCAAATTTCCTATGAAGCAATTTTTCATTTGCGATTTGTTTAGCAACAGCACTTTCTACATCAGCAATATCCTTTTCCATATCAACGATGAACTGGTCGAGCATCTTCGATGGATCTTCTGCTTTGTTTAAAAGGGCATTTAATTCAGATGAAACAATCGTACGAACCCGGTTAAAAAAACGAAACATTGTCATCCCTCCGTATTAACATTTTCTAAAATGATCATAGCATAATTTTGCCAGTAATAATGAATTTACGTTTCATTTTATCAAAAGGTTTCATCTACAAAACGCCCAGGAAGATATGACTACAGACACCCAGGTTTTAAACTCTCCAAAAGGAACATGTACCTGTTTATGGAAAATAAAGAGGATACGCGTTCTCCCGGCAAAAAGTATATACATAGCAGAGTTCACTCTGTGATACTAAGGGGGAGGAAATGGAATGAAAAAGAAAATACTTTTGATATTGGTGGTGACGCTTCTTATGTCCACTCACGTTGCAGGGGCATCAGGTTTTCATGAAACCATCGGGACACCGGGGGAGCCCGGAACGGTTATGATTGGAGAAATGCCGGATAACCCGGATCCTGATAAGCCCGTCTTGTTATTCGTTCAGGGGCTGACAAATAATTCAGGGGCATGGTATGAGGGAAATGTCATGTACAGTACAGCAAGGGATGCGGGATATGAAACAGCCTTTGTGGAGCTTTATGATTCTGGAGGTGAGCCGAGAAGTTACTGGAATAACGGAGCCATGCTTGCCAATCAGA
Source organism: Alteribacter keqinensis (assembly GCF_003710255.1). Classification (NCBI taxonomy): domain Bacteria; kingdom Bacillati; phylum Bacillota; class Bacilli; order Caryophanales; family Bacillaceae; genus Alteribacter; species Alteribacter keqinensis. Next base: position 1,051,395 of record NZ_RHIB01000001.1, read on the forward strand.
TCGAACAGATTTCTCATTATTTTAATGGAAAAGATATTGTTGTCGTGGGATACAGTAAAGGTGGAGTGGATGCCCAGGCTGCTTTGATTCATTACGGAAAACATCACCTCGTCCGTGATGTCATCACGATTGGTTCTCCCCATTACGGCAGTGAACTCGCAGACCTTGCACATAGTACATGGGCAGGCTGGCTGGCAGCTCTAATCGGTGCAAGAAGTGAAGGGACGGAAAGCTTACAGACAGGAAATATGAGTTATTTCAGATCCATCACAGATAACAGGTGGGAGGCACTTGAAAATACGTACTTTACGATTGCCGGGGACAGAGCAGGACCGTTTTTCAGTTCATACTTTACAGGGGGATTGTTTATCCCCGGTCCAAGTGACGGTGTTGTATCTGTAGAAAGTGCCCACCTGCCATATGGCAACATCCTGGCTATCGGTAACTGGAATCACGGTGAGGTACACCTGGGGCAAAATGCGTTTCCCGTTTTCAGCCCGGTCCTGACTGCTCCACAACCTGTTCAGCAAAACGGATATGAAGAAAAAAAAGTAGAAAGTGACCTTGATATCCTTGTACGAGGTGGTGAAAAGCATGGTGAAATGGAGGAAACGTTCCCGGTTGAAGAAGGGGTAAATAAAATTACTGCAGATTGGATATGTTCTGAAGAATTAACGGAAATTGAAGTGACAGACCCAGACGGAAATACTGATAAAATTCAAGTTACAGCGAAAGAAGGAGAAGTGTATTTTGAAGGGGCCTGGCACCATACTGTGGAGATCAATAAGCCTGAGCCCGGAGAGTGGACCGTCAAGACAGCAGGCGGAAACAGTGCTTATCTACTTGTGGCGGCATTTGATTCCCCTCTAAACAGTAAGGTAGAGGTCACTACGCCTGCTGGAAAAAAGGGATGGAAAGTAGCACCTGCCTTTACGGGTATTTCGCCACAAGCAGGACAGGCAGTGTCAGTTCACGCCTCTACAGAATTTATGCCCGGGCTGCGGGGGCAGTCTCCTCAATCGGCTCCTCGCTCTCAAACGATAAAGCAGCGGGGGCAAAAGGGAGTAATAAACCTGCCTTTCAAGGGGGAAGGCTCCTATAATACTACCTTGGATATTAAAGGTACTACTCCGTCAGGTCACTCTTTTGAAAGGACCGTTATACGCTCTGTGTTTGTCGATGACCTGGGAGTTGTCCATGATTAAAGCAGATGACGGCTCATAAGGTACAACCTTATGAGCCTGTTTCTTTTCATTTGCATGTCCGGTTAAAAATAAAGGCTGTAACAAGCCCTGTAAGCCCGCTGTATAATAGGATTAAAGCGAACACAGAATAGCCGATACTCTCCATTCCCCCATTGGATGGGGGAAAAAGGGAGAGGGCGGTAAAAACAGCAAAAAAGATAAAGCAGATTGTACATGGGGAGTAAAGTACCATTTTCCGGTTACTCCATTTAGATAAAAAATAAGTAAGTGTAATGATCAGGATGGTTATCAATACGAAAATGCCGACAGCTGCTTCCATTGTTCATATTCAACACCTTAAAGAGAGATCGTTTCTCCATAATCCATAGCTATAACACTGTTATCTTTTTTTCAGCTTCTGCCATTATTTTATCACAAATCACCTGCTGGTCCGGTAATAGCTCTTTTTAATTCCTGCCTGTAAAGTAACAGGTTATTCGACTGGTTTATCCTCCTATCCTCTAGTAAACTGTTTGGTGGGTCACATATATTAAGAGGAAGAGGGATGAAGATGGGCAGTTATTTACCAATTATCTTATTCGCAGCGCTTATTTGTGTCGTTGCCTTGATCAGCACGATTATTATCGGCGTTAATCCTGCGGACAGGAACTATACAAACAAAAAATCTATGAAAAAACGTCTTATATTATTATCAATGCTGTATATCATTGCCTTTGTTCCGGCACTCATATGGACAGTCGTCTACTATTATTTTCTCCGGTAAAGATGGACAGACGGACCAATTGGCCAGATTTAGCTTGGAAACAGGATTTCAGGCTTGCTATATAGAATGCATATAAAAGACAGCATCGTCCATTTACCCGCTTTAATACATTGAAAAGAGGGGATCAGCAATGCCGCATTTATCCAGACAGGAAGTTGATAGAGTCCGGAAGGTTAAAAGTAAACAAAATGAAGATACGATTCTCCGTAAGGAAAATGTTGTAGGGCTTGGTATTGGAATAAAAATGAAAAATGGAAAGCCGACTGATAAACCGGCACTTATCACGTATGTAACAAAAAAGGAACCACTGAAAAACCTTAAGGACGAAGATGTGGTCCCGGAGGTTATTGAAGGTGTAGATACTGACGTGATAGAAATCGGCATACCGACCATCGAGAATGGCGGTAAGGCAGATACAATGAGAACACTGCCTTCAAATGAGCTTTCATCCAGAGTCCGCCCTGTTAAAGGCGGATGGAGTGTTGGTCACCCTGATATTACAGCAGGCACTGCAGGCGCTATTGTTTTTAACAGGGACGAGTCTTCACAGGTGAAGTATTATATTTTATCAAATAATCATGTGCTGGCTAACAGCAATAGAGCGAGTATTGGTGATCCGATTATTCAGCCAGGATCGGTAGATGGAGGGAAAGGACCTGAAGACCAGGTAGCCACTCTGAGCCGCTTCATTCCCATAGACCTTACTCCGGATGTCCGTCTTGAGGATCATGACAACGTAGTTGACGCCGCCATTGCTGAAGGATCGATTCAAGAGCTTGACCGGGAAGTCTACTGGAGTGGATATGTGAAAGGTTGGATCCCTAAAGAGAGCGTTGAAGTTGGAACAAGAATTAAGAAAACAGGCCGGACAACGGGTTATACAACTGGTGAAATTCTTGCAGTAGATGCGACACTCGACATCAACTTTGGGAACAACCAGGTCGCGCGTTTCCACGATCAGATCCTCACTTCAAATATATCCGAAGGGGGAGACAGTGGTTCCCTCGTTACAGACAGTGAAAACAGGGCAGTTGGATTATTATTTGCTGGAAGCCCGCAAGTGACCATTTTAAACCATATTGAAAATGTTAAAAATCTCCTTAATATCGATTTTATGTAAAAACAGGGCACTCAAAAGTTTATACACTTTGAGTGCCCTGTTTTGATGTATAAAATCTATCCATTCACAGCATTAATGCATGAAAGTAAAAAAGTATTCGTTTTTATAAAAAAATTTAGTATTATATAAGTAGATGTTGATACAGGTAGAAAAACAGCAGTTACCAGGAGGGAAGCAGTCATGGTTAATAAACAGACAGGAGCAGAAGTTATTCATCAGCACCTTGATATCGGGACACTGCTTAATGCTCTTCCCATTGGTGTGCTTGTGGTGGATCCGGAAGGTGAATTTGTATATATAAACGACCTGGTTTATAAAGCGTGGGGCGCAAACCCGGTTGAACAAAAAAACCACTCTGTGCATGAAGAGTACATCGGATGGTGGAGAGAGACGGGAGAAAGAGTCGGCAGTGAAGACTGGGCAGTTGTACGAGCTCTGCAAAAGGGAGAGTCGTCTTACGGGGAAGTCATTGACATTCAGCGCTTCGATGGTACAAAAGGGGCTATATTAAACTCCGCAGTTCCCATTTACAACGGCAATCATGATATTATTGGCGCTGTCGTTACGATCTCTGATATTACTAAAATGCGAAACCTGGAAATCGAACTAAATCTTCATAAGGATTACCTGGCCCAGCTTGTGGAAGAGAAAACTAAAGAGCTTATTCATAAAAACGAACAGTTACAGGTTGAAATGGCAGAAAAGGAACAAATGCAAAAGCAGCTCCGTCAGCTTGACCAGCTTCACCTGGTTGGAGAAATGGCAAGCGGGTTTGCCCATGAAATCCGCAATCCACTGACTACCGTTAAAGGGTTTATCCAATTGCTGGGAAAAAAGGAAATGTTGGCTCAATATGATGAGATGTTTTCTCTCATGCTTGAGGAAATCAACAGGGCAGACGCCATTATTACAACCTTCCTGGACTTGGCAAAAGATAAAAAAGTGGATCTTCAGCCTGTTAACTTGAATGAGATTATTGAAGATCTGCTTCCTTCTTTGCGCATGACAGCGCAGGAAAAACACCATCAGGTTGTTTTAAAACTTAAAAGCGGTCTGCCGGATATCTGTGCAGATGAGAAAGAAATCAAACAATTGATCAAACACATTTTCAGAAATGGTATTGAAGCCATGGATACTGACCAAACCATTCTTATAGAAACGGATGCAGATTCAGAACGTGTTACGGTTATGATTGAGGATGAAGGAAAGGGCATTAGTGACGATATTAAAGAAAAGATCGGCACACCTTTCTTCACAACAAAAGATGACAATACGGGTCTTGGAATGTCTATCTGTTACAGTATTGCTGAACGGAACAGCGGTCTGATTAAACTCGAATCAAAATCGCAAGGAACATGCTGTAAAATATCATTTGAAGCAATCGAAAAACCTCCATCATGCTGATGGAGGTTTTTCCATATAAGTGTCTGTGTTGAAGGACTGGTTTTGTTTTATCAGGATTCCTGATATTATAGGAAACGAATGGTTTTTTCATGTATCTTTACACAGAATACAAATTAGTGAAGTAAAGGGGAAAAGTATTTTGAAACTTACACCTGAACAACGTATTCAGCTGCATGACTTTAATAATCTCACAAAGTCCATGAGCTTTAATATGTATGATATCTGTTACACAAAAACAAAAGAAGAGCGGCAGGCTTATATAAAATATATCGATGAGCAGTACAATGCTGACCGGCTGACTAAAATCCTTACCGATGTTTCTGACATCATTGGCGCACACGTTCTGAATATCGCAAAACAGGACTACGAACCACAGGGTGCCAGTGTGACTATTCTTGTGGCAGAAGGTCCGGTTGAACAAGCCCCTAAAGTAGCATTCCAGGAGTCACCGGGTCCATTGCCGGAATCAGCGGTTTTCCATCTGGATAAAAGCCACATTACGGTACATACCTATCCGGAATATCATCCTGACGAAGGAATCAGTACGTTCCGTGCGGATATTGACGTATCTACCTGTGGTGAGATTTCTCCTTTAAAAGCCTTGAATTATATGATTCACTCCTTTGACACGGACATTATGACTATGGATTACCGGGTTCGTGGTTTCACCAGGGATATTACCGGGCACAAGCTTTTTATTGATCACGATATCAGCTCTATTCAAAATTACATCCCTGATGAAGTGAAAAAGTCCTATGATATGATAGATGTGAATATTTATCAGGAAAATATCTTCCACACGAAATGTAAGTTAAAGAAGTTTGACTTGAACAATTACCTTTTTGGATACAGAAAAGACAGACTTACGGATGACGAGCAAAAGGAAATTACCGAAAAGCTGCAGCACGAAATGGATGAGATTTATTACGGCCGAAACATCAAACGTGGAACGATTGACGAATAGTTTTGCCACCAGCCCATATTATGATTGCCAAAGAAGATGCTCTAATGGTGAAACCACCATTTAAGCATCTTCTTTTTTGATCAGCTGTGTTAAAGGTCATTGTGGTCTTATAGAAAACATTGATTGATGCGTATGCGCGTCACTCCTAGTCGAGAAATGAGCGTTTACATCACAAATCAGGTGAAAAGCTGCGATGCATAACTGGCAGAGGAAGAAGCAGAGGTACTTCATAACAAGGAGACTAAAACCCTTGCCCCCGTGGAAAGAGAGTGCACTGAGAGTAAATTTAAACCTGAATTTTTACAGAGCCTTTTGATCCTATTAGCAGGAGTGGGAAAAGGTGTTCCTGGAGCTTTCAAAAAGTCGCGAGAAGGCTGCTGAAATGGCGAGTGATGAGTGAATAGCAAAACTCCTTCTTTTAAAATGGTTTATTTACAATTCTAATATATGGGTATTAATACCCAGGACCTTTGTGTATTAAGTATTCAAAAAGTTGATAATTTTCAAAATAAAAGATGAATTTAATAGCATAGTGTCGTATATTATTAGAGTACAGACTTATATTACTTTTTTTAGGGGGAGGAAGAATCACATGAGTCAAAGAGATTTGGGGCAAAACGGTCGTGAGCAATGGGCTACAAAAATAGGGTTCATGCTTGCGGCAATGGGGTCGGCAGTAGGTCTGGGGAACATCTGGCGTTTCTCCTATGTTGCAGGAGAAAACGGAGGTGCTGCGTTTCTCTTAATCTATGTAGCCATGATCCTTTTAATCGGGATTCCAATCATGCTCGCCGAGTTCTCGATCGGCCGGCGTGCACAGAGTGATGCTGTAGGGTCTTTTGAAACACTGGCACCAAAAAAACCATGGGTGGTTGCAGGTTTTCTCGGGGTAGCATCCGCTTTTATTATCCTGTCTTTCTATGGTGTAATTGCAGGTTGGACAATGAAGTACTTTACAGGATATCTCACAGGCGGGTTATGGTCTGAGCCTGGAGAAGGGTATGTTGACTACTTCGTTAACTTTATTACCAGCCCGCTTCAGCCGTTAATCTGGCAATTTATCTTTATGGCGCTTACAGTAGGAATCGTGTTTGTGGGGGTTAAGAAAGGGATCGAAAAAGCGAATGTCATTCTAATGCCGACACTTGCGATCCTGCTGATTATCCTTGCAGGGTACAGTTTGACACTTGGGGGAGCAAGCGAAGGCCTTGCATTCCTGTTCTCTCCGGATTGGAGTGTACTCTCTGAACCTGGTATTTACCTTGCTGCTCTTGGTCAGGCGTTTTTCTCCCTTAGCTTAGGGATGGGTGCTTTAATTACGTACGGAAGTTATCTTTCCAAAAAAGAACAGCTTCCGGGTGCGACTGCCGGAATTGCAACAATGGATACGCTATTTGCCGTAATTGCAGGTATTATGATCTTCCCGGCTGTGTTTGCCTTTGGGGGAGAGCCCAGCGACGGCGTCGGTCTTGTATTCTTTACACTTCCAAACATTTTTGAAAGTATGCCTGGTGGTGTAATTGTTGGTTTAGCCTTCTTCTTCCTGTTAGCGGCGGCAGCATTATCATCCGCGATCTCGCTGTTGGAAGTAGCAGTTGCCTATTTTATCCGTAAATTTGGATGGACACGTAAAAAGACAGCTCTGATCATCGGGGGATTAATCTTCCTGTTGGGAGTTCCTTCTTCATTAGGGCAGGGGCTTTTGTCAGACGTATCGGTTATCGGTGGACGCGATATTCTTGACAGCCTGGACTTCCTGGCATCTAACATCTTCCTTCCACTGGGCGGTCTTATCATTGCCCTCTTTGCAGGATGGGGATGGAAGAAAGCAGAATCTCTCGAAGCTTCCGATTTTGGTACCTCAACATTAGGAGCTGCCTGGCTGTTCCTTCTGCGATATGTGGCACCAGTCGCGATTTTGCTCGTATTCCTTGCATCAATTGGTATTCTGTAAATTGCACTTCAAAAGCTTGCCGGGACAATATTGTCCCGGCAAGCTTTATTTATTGCTCAGCTGCACTAAGTGTTATTGTTGAAGAAATCTTGGCTGGAACTCAATGGTCGGCAAGGAATATCCAAGTTTAACAAAACCAATTGCTTATATGGTTTATTCCATGTAAAGTTAACAGGAATAGTTTGAAAAGGATGACCAGACATGAGCCAGCCGGAATATATTTATACATTTAGCTTTACAGCAGAAGAACATCCATTATGCCAGCTTGAAATGCGGGCGTTTTTTGGTTGCGATACTACTTTACATAATTTAAAAAGTAACAAAGAGATCGACCCCAGCCGAAGTCCGTTTATGAATGAACGGATTGAGGTAATGTTTCAGGAAGGGACTATAGACGATCTGATTAACAGTGTCAGTTCAATCCCACGCAGTGATGAAACATTTAAACTTACCTTTGTTCAAAACTCAGATGAAAAAAAAGTGCCATTTAAACAAGCAAAAAACATTGAGCGTATGGTTGGCATGGAGTTTGCTGACAATGCCGATCTCGTTAATCCGGATCGTAACTATGGGATTATCTTTTCAGACGGGGAGTGGTGTTTCGGACCTATGGTAAAAAGTGAATCCGTCTGGACCCGTCACGAGGACAAGCCCCACCAATATTCTACAGCTTTGAGTACAAGGGTAGCCAGAAGTATCGTAAATATCGCGGTGCCTCAAATTGAAAACGTCACTGTTATCGATCCATGTTGTGGAATTGGAACCGTTTTACTTGAAGCGAAATCGATGGGCATCACGATCGGTGGAAGTGATATTAACCCGAAAGTGATGTACGGATCACGAAAAAACCTCGCCCATTTCGGGTATGAGAGTAATGTTGAGTTAAAAGATATCAGAGAAATAAGTAAACATTATGATGTAGCGATTATTGATATGCCTTATAACCTTTGTTCCGTTCTTGAACCTGAGGATCGATTTGAAATGCTTGTAAGTGCCAGAAATTTTGCATCAAAAGTCGTTGTAGTGACAATCGAGCCCATTGATGATGCGGTCATTCAAGCAGGATTTGAGATTGCTGACCGGTGTGTGTTCAAAAAGAATGGCAGATTTAAACGAGAAGTACTCGTATGTAAGTAAAGGGAGTCACAAAGCGAATGGGATAAAGCGAATATATAGTTATCAAAGATTTGAAAGGGGGAGAGTGTAATGAGTAAATTCATTGACTTCCTGGAGGAACAGATCGGTGAAATTGAACGTGGCTGGATAAAAGATCCTTCCGGTAAACAGCTTCCTTTTCAGATAGTCAAGTTCAGCGAAGGACCGTTGGAAGAAACCAGCGCCTATTGTTCACTTGGCCTGAGCAACGAGCTCCTTGGAGAGGCCTTGGAAGGCGAGCACGTTCGTCAGGAGCTCGTTTTTGCATCGTATAATCAGTTTGAAGAAGAAGCAATTCCTTTTATCCTTCAAAATGTCGTGCAGATGGCTATCAGAAGTAATACCCCTTTTAGAAGAGGGGACGTTATCGGACCATATGGGCCGATGTTTGGAGACTCACTCATGGAGGCTTTCTACGTTACCACTCCTGTCTATTTTCCTTCTCAGTTTCGAGCCTATGAGATCAATGAAGAAGTGATTATCGAGTTGAAATGGCTTATTCCAATTACAGCGAAGGAAGCGGATTTCATTCAACAATCCGGATGGGGAAAGTTTGAAGATCTTTTGGAAGAACATGAGCCTGATTTGATCGATGCAGGCAGGCCTTGTCTGATTGAACTTTACTTTGAATCTGAGCATTCGTAATACCTACATTTAAAGTTCATTTATCTTAGGCATCTTAAATGTATTTTTAAAAAGTAAAAGGGGTCAGCCAAATGAGAATCGTTATTTTGGGAGATACTCATATACCAAAAAGGGGGAAAGAGCTCCCGGAGAGACTGATCAAAGAATTGTCAGGTGCTGATCACATTATTCACACCGGCGATTGGATTACGATGGAGGTTTACGATAAATTAAAATGTTTTGCTCCTGTTGACGGGGTTTACGGAAATGCAGATGGCGAATCCGTTCGAGAGCGTTTTCGAGACAGGGAAATCCTTATCTTTAATAACTTGAAAATCGGTCTGGTTCATGGTCATGGAGAAAAGAAAACAACGGAGAAAAGAGCCATAGAAGCCTTTGATGAAAACCTTGACTGTGTCCTTTTCGGCCACTCGCATATTCCTTATCTGAGATATCATTATAAAACGCTTCTTTTTAACCCGGGTTCTGTGACAGACAAGCGAAAGCTTCCATTCTATTCATTTGGAGTTATGACAATCGATAAGGATATCTCTGTTTCACATGTGTTTTTTACCTAGTTCATCTTCACCGGCCATTTTTCAGGTGTTTAAGGAAGAGTGTAAGGAGTTCCGGGTATTTTTCAATAAACAACGGATCGTACCCTGAAGAGATATACTGTTGTGAAGATTTTTTGATGTCAATAGCCGTTGGCTTACTTGCTTTAAGGGGACTATGAAGGAAGTCAGTAGTTGTGGTGTATACTCCATCACCAAACGGGAGAATCATCCCTGTCAGGATCGCGTTCTTTTCTGGTTGTGTAAATGCATTATGATAGACTAAAACTGGTTTTGTATCCATTTAAAAAATTTCATCAACATCATAAATCCGTTTTGTCTTGGAGTGTTGCACTCCGGAATGAAAAAACCGGGGAAGGTATACTGCCATTCATTTAGGATGAAAAGGGTATAAGGAGTGAGATGATGTTGCAGCCGGGGTATTCTCTGATCGAGAAAGGTTTGGTAGATCGTTTTTCTTTTTCTTGCAGCAGGTACACAGTAAAACATCCATTTAGCCAATTGTGGAAAGGCTTCATCCGGCATCCCGGAAAAGATTGGAATCTTACCTTTTAACCGATCCCAATATCTCAGGATAAATGGCTCGTAATTAGTCTGAGCGTATTCATGAAACAAATCCATTACATAAAACAATTCTTCCTGTTCGTCTTGATCGAGTACTTTACTTCCGTTCCATGGGGCATTTGTATGAACATGGTCATTCCTCACTTTCGGGGTTTAGGATAAAGGGGAGAAGAGTGACAAGAGGGGAACCTACGTTCTTGAATTTACATGAAAATGGTTCTGTTTTCCACTAGGTATACCGCAAATATCCAGAAAAAATATGAAGAGGTGCTGAAATGCCAATTTATCAAAATGAAGCAAACATGCGTGTATTCAGTTTAAATTCGAATTCGTCAATTGTTAATGAGATTGTTAAGGAATTGGGAATTGAAAAAGGACGGAGTACAATTACCCGATTTAGTGATGGGGAAATTCAGGTCAATATTGAAGAAAGCATCAGAGGTTGTGACGTTTACCTTGTTCAATCAACAGCTCAACCGGGCAATGAGTATCTGATGGAACTACTTATCATGATCGATGCCATGAAACGTGCTTCGGCACAAACAATTAATTGTGTTATTCCTTACTTTGGATATTCCAGGCAGGATCGTAAAGCGAGATCGAGGGAACCAATTACGGCAAAATTAATTGCAAACCTTCTTGAAAAAGCAGGTGCAGACCGTGTTATCACAGTAGATTTACATGCACCGCAAGTACAGGGGTTCTTTAACATTCCTGTGGATCAGCTTCTTGCTTTTCCTATTCTCTCTAAATATTTTCTGGAAAAGAACCTTACAAACACTGTTGTTGTCGCACCTGAGAACGGAGGCGTTATACGGGCCCGTCAGCTTGGTGATGCACTTGATTCTCCTATTGCATTAATTGACCGGAACCGAAGCCTGTCAGGAGGTGGAAAAATGGATATTATGGGGGAGGTTGAAGGAAAAACAGCAATCATTATCGATGACATGATTGATACCGCCAGAACGGTGACCGCAGCTTCAAGGGAGCTGCTGGATCGCGGTGCCAATGAAGTGTATGCCTGCTGTACGCACCCTGTTTTATCTGAACCGGCAGTAGACAGAATTCTGGAGTCAGACATTGTTGAAGTGGTGACAACCGACTCTATTTATCTGCCTGAAGAGAGAAGGTCTTACCGGATTAAGGTTCTCTCTCTTGCACCGATGCTGGCAGAGGCGATACTTAAAGTACAGAACAATGAATCGGTAAGTACGCTCTTTGAATAAAGTTGTTTTCGGATTGAATTTTTTTAAAAATGGTACTGTTAGACTAATGTGTTGATTTCCGCTCATTGCACTTTCCGGGGGCGGTTCGATCCTCAGCGCTTTGCGCTTCCGGGGTCTTCCCGAACTCGCTTTTCCCGCAGGAGTGTCGCGTATTCGCTCCAATCAACACTTTTACTAAGTTAAAAATGACCTTTAATAAGACTTTTATCAAAAATGGAGTGGTGAATCTCTGCTGGAAGTGCATCAGCTGTGAACATTGACTTCATGAATAAGCAGCATGTTACTTCGACGCACAAGGATTCAGAAGATCACTCGCAGAGAAAGAAGCAGAAGTGTTTTTTTCGAGGAGGCTGATGTGGTGCCCGCGAAAAGCACTTTCCTGTAGCGGAACTTATTATTGTATGAGCAAAAATCTTTGCGTAAAGAACGTTGAAAAGGCGACTCAAAAGGTATATAAATACCTTTTTTGAGTCGCCTTTCTTGTTAATAGTTTATTTTCACTGGTAATGCGGATGAAATGTTTTCACAGTAAGCTTCATTTTCTCTTGATGAAACAATCAGATGAATAACACCCTCATCGGTGGCCGTCCGTATTAACCTTCCGACTCCCTGACGAAGCCTTAGAAGCATGTAAGGGATATCCACTTCCTCAAGCGGATGATTACTTTCCTGCCTCTTAGCTTTAAATACAGGGTCCACGGGCGGGAATGGAAGAGAAGCGATGATTACCTGATTAAGAGCCGATCCTGGTATGTCAAGCCCCTCCCAAAGATGATAGGCGCAGAGCACTTGGTTTTCGTTGTTTTGAAACTTTTTCACCAGTTCACTGATCTCCTGATCTCCTTCAAAAAGGCAGGAAACTTCTGGTTTTTTCACAAAAAGCCAGTCACGAAACCGGTTCATTTCATCGGGAGAGGAAAATAAAACAAGGGATCCACCTTCGTTTTTAAACGATTTATCTGCAATATGCTGCCACTTTTGTTCTTCTTCATCTGTGACAAAAGCATAAGCCGCCATTTTCTCGTTGTAATCAAAAGGAGAGTCTACTGTAAAGCCAATGCTCTTATCAATTCCCAGGCTTTGTGAAAAGAATGTGAAGTCGCCTTCTCTGGAAAGCGTAGCGGAAGAAAATACATAAGGGATTTTTTGAGAGAATACTTCTTTTTTCAAAACCTCTTCCACTAGTCTAGGCATGATAACAAGGGAGAACGTGTCTTTTGATTCTTCAACCCAGTAGATTCCTTCATTATCTTTTAGGAGAATATCGAGGCCGTAGGCATAAAACTCCAGGTACTCTTCAATCATCTTAAGGTGATATTCTTCGAGAACATACAACTCTGAATCAAAGACAAGCTGGTCCAGGAGACTGGCTGCATTTTTCTTCAGCTTTTCAGCAACCGCAAGCATTTCAGGTGTCCGGGGAACTTCTTTTCGATTGGATTCTTCCTGCATTTTTGCTGATTCTTTCAGGATGTCGAACCATTCATCGTGTCCGGCTAATATATCTTCAATCAGGACCAGGGATTCTTCTCTTACATCCTGATTCAAATAACCGGTAAGCACTGTGGTCAGTGTTTCAGCGTTAAAGCGGTAGGTGAGCCCTTTTTGCGCTGCAAACTCCAGTAAATGTCCTTCATCAAATACAACACAGCTTGCTTCCGGGAGTAGAGGAAGCTGTCCTTCCCGGGTTCTCGATTCTTTCGTCCAGACGTGTTCCATATAAAAATCGTGGGAGCAGATAACCAGGTCACCTGCACTGCGGTAGTGATTACGGTTAAGTGTCTGACCACAGCGGTGAAAATACTCACATGTAGAACACTGCTGGAGGGGGTCCCATGCTATTTTTTTCCACTCACGATCAGAAATCCACGGGTACTCTTTCCTGTCCCCATAGGGCTTAAAGGAAGTCATAGAAGCACCTTGCTGATTTACAAAAGAAGGGATGTCATCATAAACCTTCTCAATTTCTTCACTGTCCGTCTGGTCTATGATATTGTTCAGTTTTTTCACACATACATACTGTTCCCGGGCTTTTGCGAGTCGCACGTCAATTTCCATGTTGAGAGCGTTTGATAGTTTTTCAATATCCCCGCCCGGTTTCACCAGCTGTTCGATTAATGTCTCATCTGCACAGGAAATGATGGCGGGTTTTCTCATGTATCTTGCATAGCAGATGGCGTAAACAAGGTACACGAGGGTTTTGCCTGTGCCGACTCCCGCCTCAGCGAAAATCACACTTTTATTTTTATATGCCTGTTCCAGCTGAAAGGCCATAAAGATTTGTTCATCACGAAGTTCAAACCCAAGGTCGGGCAGGATTTCGTAGAACACATCACCGATAAAGTCACCGAGTTCATCGAAAAAGTGACCGTTTTTTGATTGGGGAAACGGAAGTGCTGCTGTTTTTTTCATCATTTATTTTCAGTCCTTATTTACAAAGTTATGCCAACTTTAAATGATAGCAGAAAGAAGGACTTTTGGATATTGTTATATCAAGAAAGTGGAGAAGTCACTTGCTACATAGGTGTTAGGAAATAAAGCACGGGCTTCCTCAGCCAGGATATGAGAGTCCTGATAACGCGGGCTGATATGGGTGAGAATCAATTGTCTCACACCAGCTTCTTTTGCTAAGGCTGCTGCCTGAGAAGCTGTACTGTGGAAGTAGGCTTGGGCCAAGGCTTCCTCACTTTTTGCAAAAGTTGATTCATGAACGAGTGTATCCACGTCGCTTGCAAGAGGAAATAGATTTTTTGTATGCCGGGTGTCTCCTAAAATCGTAACAGATTTCCCTTTTTGGGGAGGACCGATAAACTCCTTGCCATTTACCGTACGTCCATCAGGCAGTGTAACTTCCCGGGCGCTCTTCAGTTCTTTTAAATGGGGGCCGGAAGGTATTCCAGCTTTTGTTACTTTATCCATCAATAAAGAACCGGGCGTGTCCCGTTGTTCCACACGAAAGCCTAAAGACAAAACGCCATGGTCGAGGGTACCGACTGTTACCTTTGCATCTTCCCCATTAAACAGGACTCCTGTTTCATTAACCTCTAGAACTTCCAAAGAGTAGGTAAGAAAAGTTTGGCTGACTGATAAAGCAGATTCGATAAAAGCACTCACCCCTTTTGGGGCATATATGGTTAAAGGTGTCGTTGCACCCTGGAATGACCTGCTTGATAAAAGACCAGGCAGGCCGTATAGATGATCCCCATGGGTATGAGTAATGAAGATTTTATTTATCTTCGTAATTTTAACTGACGAGTGAAGGATCTGATGCTGGGTTGCTTCCCCGCAGTCAAAAAGCCACATGTTGTTTTCTTTATTCATTAGATGCAGAACAATTGAAGTCACATTTCGTTCTTTTGACGGGACGCCCGCCCCTGTACCTAAAAATGTCAGTTTCACGTCAGGTACCTCTCTTTCAACATACTTTTCATATAAAAGGGTGATATTCCTGTGATGATTATGGCCGAAAATGCCTGCTCATTCAACTTTGTATGGAAGGACCAGCAAGCTTTTAACTCCTCAATTTGAATGCTATGATAAAAAAACAGAGTGGGAGGGGGATTTCCTATTACATACCGTGAAGACAAAGATACTAATCATCATGAAGAAGAAGAGCGTCCGTTTTTTGATGGCGAACGGTACTATACCAAAGAGGAATTTTTTAATCCTGAAGACGAGGATGAGGAGCCGGAAGTTAGGAGGGGGAAGGGAAAAGGATTCAGGACTTTAATCGCAGTCCTCCTTGTCATGGTGCTCATAGGCAATGTTTTTGCATTCCTTCCAAGATTAATTAATATTCCGGCAATGGAATTTTTACAGACTTCAAGGGAATTGTCTCAAAACGAGCAGGTTCAGCTTTACAAAGAATCTGTTGTCGTTGTGAGAGGGGGAGACAGTAAAGGCACTGGCTTTTTATTCTCTGAAGATGGTTATATCATGACCAATGACCATGTGGTGGCCAATCAACGTGTGGTGTCTGTCTCTTTTGAAGATGGCAGCAGGTATCAGGCGGAAGTTATCCACCGCAACGAAGAGCTGGATATAGCCGTACTGAATATTGACCTTGAAGTGTCTGACCGTTCTTATTTTACGTTTTCAGACAGCTGGGTAGAAGGGGAAGACGTATACGTGATTGGAAACCCGTTGTTCTTTAACTTTATAGCCAACGAAGGACAGCTGATTGGTGCGAGAAGTGACGGTATCCTCATGCTCGATGCGCCGGTTTACCGTGGTAACAGCGGCAGTCCGGTCATTAATCAAGATGGGGATGTCACCGGGGTTATTTATGCCACCACCAGGACTGAACATGATGGAGAAAACAGGAGAGTTGGGTTAATCGTACCTTCAGAACTTTTTCTTGATGAAATTGATTAAAAGAATGAAGAGGCTCTTAAATGTCCAAAAGTAGATTGGCAATGGCACGGCACCGCTGCTCGTCCAACACGAGAAGGGCTTTCAAAAGAGGGCAGCGGTTCCGCTCATTGCTTCGAGGTTGACCCAAAAGGTAAAAAACGACCTTTTGGGTCAACCTCTTCGTTTATCTAAATAGGTTCATTTTCTTTTCTTCCTGCAGAGAATGATCTGCCGCTTTTCTTCTGTGAAGGATGGCGTTAATTTCTCCGCCAACTACAAGGATAATACCGGTAATGAAAAACCAGAGCATCAGGATGACTACACCGCCAAGACTTCCGTAGGTGGCAGTATAGTTGCCAAAATTACTTACATAAAAAGAAAATCCAAAAGAAACAAGCTGCCAGCTGATTGTGGCAAATACAGCCCCCGGTATTGCGTGCCTGAAGGGCTTATATTTGTTTGGAGCGTAGTGATATAGTGCTGTGAGAATCACCGCTATCACGATAATACTCACTACCCACCTTAGTATTCGGATTAATTGTTCCGTTTCAGGGGGAAGGGTAATGTAGGAGCTCACAAATGTGATAATGACGTCCCCGAATATGGGAAGAGCCAGAGCAAGAACGAGTGCGAAAACAATACAGATGGTAAGAACAATTGAAAGGAAACGCGCCTTTAAAAATGATCTTGTTTCTTTAACATTATAGGCGTTGTTCTGGGCTTGGATAAATGCATTGACAGCCAGAGATGCCGTCCAAATAGTTCCGATAATTCCGATAGTCAGTAAGCCGCCCCTTTCCGTTGAGACCACGTCTACGACCGTCTCCTCAAAAATCGTTGCTGTTTCGTCCGGCATTACACTCTGTAAAACACTGATTGCTGTTTCCGGCTGGATATTTAAATAGGGAATGATCGATAATAGTAACACCATCAGGGGAACAGCAGATAATAGGTAATAATAGGCTTGTGCTGCAGCGAGCAGAGGGACATCGTCTTTTTGAAATTCGTTAATAAGTTCTTTAAAAAAGGAAATTGTCTGTTTCATAGGGGCCTCCACTCAGATATTTGTATGTTCCCTGATTATATCCCCTTTGCCGGAAGACGTTAATCATCGAGCCTGCTGATATTGACAACTCGGACTCTGATACTTATAATTGAATATTTGTAGGCGTATGTAGTGATAATGGATAAATATAGATATATTTTGTTTGAAATGAGGGTTTCTTATGACAAAACCATCCATTTATGGATTAACATTTGAGCAGCTGACAGACTGGCTTGTAGATAAGGGGCACAAAAAGTTTCGTGCACAGCAGGTTTGGGACTGGCTTTATAAAAAACGCGTGAAAGATTTTTCTGAAATGAAAAATGTAAATAAAGAGTGCCGTGCTCTTTTAGAGGAACACTTTGCGATTCAGACACTCGAGGTTCATTCAAAGCAGGAATCCCGTGACGGAACAATGAAGTTTCTGTTTAAGCTTCAGGATGGGAACCTGATTGAAACGGTTCTTATGAAGTTTAGTTATGGACTGTCTGTATGTGTAACCACTCAGGTTGGCTGTAACATCGGGTGCAGTTTCTGTGCCAGCGGCCTGCTTTCAAAAAGCAGAGACCTCACGAGTGGGGAAATCGTTGAACAGATCATGAATGTTCAGCACGCACTGGATGCTCGTGAAAATGAAGAGCGGGTAAGTCATATCGTTGTAATGGGAATCGGAGAGCCATTTGATAACTTTGATAACCTAATGGACTTCCTTCACGTTGTTAACGATGATAAAGGACTTGCAATTGGTGCCCGTCATATCACTGTTTCTACGAGCGGAATTATTAAAAAGATTTATGAATTTGCCGATCAGAAGCTCCAGGTCAATCTTGCCCTTTCTCTTCATGCACCAAATGATGAGCTTAGAACAAGGATTATGAAAATCAATAAAGGACAGCCGATCAAGCCGTTAATGGAAGCTGTTGATTATTACCTTGAGACAACCAACCGGCGGATTACGTTCGAGTATATTCTTTTAAAAGGGGTAAATGATACTCCAGAGGTTGCCCAGCAGCTTGCAGATCTTATAAAGGATAAGAAGAGGCTGTCGTATGTAAACCTGATTCCATACAATCCGGTTGATGAGCATATTCAATATGAACAAAGTGAAAAAGAAGCTATACTGCGTTTTTATGACACGCTGAAAAAGAACGGTATTCAGTGCGGTATCCGTCATGAACAAGGATCCGATATCGATGCTGCCTGCGGTCAGCTGAGAAGTAAGCAGATTAAAAAGGATAAAGAGAAATCAAAAGCATAATTCGATATTGATAGAGGTTGACCCAAAAGGTATTCGGGGTCAACCTCTTACTGTTTACTGCTGATCGCTCTCGGGCTGTTTAATGTCTTTTTTAGGTGTCTGTGGAAGTGTCTGTTTGTTTTTGTCCCTTGCTTTTTGTTTTCTGGCTCTTCCCATGTACATTACCTCCGTTAATCTGTGTTTTTAATTGTTGTATTTTTTTTGCTTGGCAGGCTGTGACTGTGATCCCTTTTTCCCTGCCGTTTATTATTTCGCTCCGTTTTTTCCTTGCGCTGGTTGAATTGCTCTACAAATTCGTGCGTGTCAGTCATCGTTACTCCTCCTCCAATGTGATACAGTCTTAAGATTCCACCCTCTCAATGTGTAATACAGGTAGTTAGTGCCAGATCGTTATTATTCGGCAAAACTAGTCATTGATGCGCGCTTGTCCACGTGAGAAAATCACTGTAAATCATTTCATTTTTCAATAGTCTCAAATCGGAGTGTTTTGTTTTCAATATTCGACGTTCTCGGGATATGACCAGCCAAATATAATTAGAAAACGAATTTTTGCAGGTGGGAAGGGGGAGGTTTATGCTTCCTTTTGATGTAAGCGAGTACCAGGGCCGGATTAAACAGACGAGAACTTTAATGGAAAAAGAGGGAATTGATTTACTGCTCATTACGGATCCGGCCAACATGAACTATCTTAGCGGATATGATGCGTGGTCATTCTATGTTCATCAGATGCTCATTATCGATATCCATGATTCTCAGCCTGTATGGGTAGGACGGTTTATGGATGCACCTGCTGCCAAAGTAACCACGTGGATGCATGAAGCGAATATAATCGGTTACCCCGATATTTATGTCCACTCAGATTTACTGCACCCAATGGCATTTATAGCAGAAGTCCTTCGGAAAAGAGGAAATCAGGCAAGCCGGATCGGCGTTGAAATGGATCATTATTATTTTTCGGCCAAAGCATTCGAAGAACTGAAAAAAGCACTTCCGGATGCCCGCTTTCAAAGTGCCGATCTCTTAGTAAACCGTGTGCGGATGGTAAAGTCAGATCAGGAACTTGAATACATGAAAAAGGCGGGGAAACTCGCTGAACTTGCGATGTTTAACGGTGTTCAGACCATACGTACAGGAAATCGTGAATGTGATGCGGCTGCGATGATTTATTATCATATGATCGCAGGAACGAAAGAATGGGGCGGTGACTACCCGGCTATCGTCCCACTTCTTCCTACAGGAGAAAACACATCCATTCCCCACCTTACCTGGACAGACCGGAAGTTTCAGGAAGGAGAAGCTGTTATTGTGGAACTCGCAGGCTGCTGCAAGCGGTATCACGTGCCATTGGCAAGAACCATTGCCATCGGACCTCCTTCTCAGGATCTCCTGAGGATTTCATCCATTGCGACAGAAGGGATTAACCGTGTACTTGATGAAATCAAACCAGGAATGACATGCGGTGATGTCGAGGCTGTATGGCGGATGAGCCTTCAGAAACATGGCATTGCAAAAGAATCCAGGCTCGGTTATTCCGTAGGCTTAAATTACCCTCCCGACTGGGGAGAGCATACAGCAAGTATCAGAAAAGGGGATCAGACGGTACTTCAGCCGAACATGACTTTTCATATTATCCCGGGATTATGGTTTGAGCGGTCCGGTGTTGAAATCAGTGAAACAATCCGTGTAACAGAAACAGGGTGTGAAACGCTTGCAAACTACTCAAGGGAATTGATCATTAATTCTCCGTATGTGATAGAAGAGCATGGAGAAATCAGTTAAAGATAATTCTTTCACCAGGGGGCGTTGAGTATGAAGGATACAGGAATGAGCACACGGGCACTTTGGGCAGGGGAGCGTGAATATCTGGCATTTGGTGCAACCCAGGTCCCGGTCGTCCACAGTGTTTCTTTTGGATATGATGATATGGATGACTGGTATCAGGTGGCTGTCGGAAAAAAAGAGGGTCATATTTACGGAAGAAACACAAATCCTACTGTCCGCGCCTTTGAGGAGAAGATCAGGATTCTTGAAAATGCAGAAGCTTCCACGAGCTTTTCAACAGGCATGGCTGCCATCAGCAACACTCTCGGAACCCTTTTGCAGCCAGGAGAGCGTGTCGTTTCCATTAAGGACACGTACGGGGGGACAAATAAAATATTCACGGAATTTTTACCGAAACAGCATATTGATGTCACATTGTGTGACACAGGCAACCATGAAGAAATGGAGAAAGAAATTGAAAAAGGGTGCAGTGTCGTTTATCTTGAAACGCCAACAAATCCTACTGTCAAAATTACAGATATAAAAAGAATGGCAAGAGCCGCCAAACGGGCTGGAGCTGTAACTGTTGTAGACAATACGTTTGCAACCCCGGTAAATCAACAGCCTTTAAGCCTGGGGGCCGACCTCGTCATCCACAGCGCCACGAAATTTCTCGGGGGACACGCAGATGCGCTGGGAGGTGCTGTCTGCGGTGTGAAACATTTGGTGGATGACATCTATCACTACCGTGAAATAAATGGTGCAACACTCGATCCGATGGCAGCCTACCTGCTTTTAAGGGGAATGAAAACGTTAAAGCTCAGAATCGACAGACAGAACGAAAATGCCATGGCTGTTGCAAAATATTTAATAACAGAAGATATGGTTGAAGATGTATTCTATCCGGGACTCTCTTCCCAGAAGGGGCATGAAATCGCCAGGAACCAGATGAGCGGATTTGGAGGTATGCTGAGTTTTTCTGTAAAAGGCGGGATAGACACTGTCCGGCACCTTCTGCCTAAGCTGGCTTATGCAAACCGGGCAGCGAATCTGGGCTCTGTTGAAACGGTTGTTGGTCCGACACGTACAACAAGTCATGTGGAATGCACGCCTGAAGAACGGGCAGCAATGGGTATACCTGAAGGGCTTGTAAGGTATTCAGCCGGTATAGAAGACATTGACGACCTGATCGATGATCTGAAATGTGCGTTTCAGTCACTCCCGAAATATATAAGGTAGAAGAAGAAGCGGCTCCACACTGCAAACTTAGTGGAGCAGCTTCTTTTTGCTTCATGAAGCCTTTTTTGGTATAATGTTCAAGGTTAAAAACAAATCAATCATTTAAATAGATGAGTTTTACAGAAAAAGGCGGGATTGAACATGAACAACTACAGAGTATTACTTTATTATAAATATGTTGATATTAATAATGCTGAAGAGTTTGCTCAGGAACATCTGGCATTTTGTAAGGGTCTGGGACTTAAAGGGCGCATCCTTATAGCTGCTGAAGGAATTAACGGAACGTGTTCCGGCACTGTTGAGCAAACGGATAAGTATATGGAAATGATGAAGGCGGATCCTCGTTTTTCAGATATGGTGTATAAAATAGATGAGGCTTACGGACATGCATTTAAGAAATTGCACGTGCGTTACAGACCGGAGCTTGTAACTCTCAGACTGGAAGACGACATTGATCCCCGTGAGCAGACCGGTAATTACCTCAGCCCGGAAGAGTTCTACGAGAAGATGCAGTCAGAGGATACACTCATTATCGATGCCAGAAATGATTATGAATTTGACTTGGGACATTTCGAAGGAGCCATCAAGCCTGATATACGCTCCTTCAAGGAACTTCCCGACTGGATTAAACAGAACCGTGAGATCATGGAAGATAAAAAAATTCTCACCTATTGTACAGGTGGAGTACGTTGTGAGAAATTCTCCGGCTGGCTGAAAGAAGAAGGATTTGAGGATGTCTCCCAGCTCCACGGAGGAATCATCACTTACGGAAAAGACCCTAAGGTTAAAGGACAGAAATGGAACGGTCAGTGTTATGTATTTGACGAAAGAATCAGTGTTCCGATCAACCAGGTTGAGCACGTGGTAGTGGGGCGCGACCATTTTGACGGTGAACCTTGTGAGCGTTATGTTAATTGTGCAAACCCGGAATGTAACAAACAAATTCTCTGCTCCGAAGAAAATGAGCACTTTTACATGCGCGGCTGCTGTGATGAGTGCCGTACACACCCGCGTAATCGTTATATTAAAGAGCACGGCCTGAGTGAAGAAGAAGTAGCACGCCGTGAGGAACACATTGAAGCTTCCCGTGCCGCCAAAGCATAAGAACAGATTTCTTATAAAAGAACAAAAGCCACGATCCATAGCCGGATTGTGGCTTTTCATTTCTCTTCCGTAAATCACGTTTTCTTTGGAGTGAATGCGCGACACTCCTGCGGGAAAAGCGAATTCTGGAGAGACCCGCAGGCACGAGCTCTGCTTCATGAATAAACTGCGAGTTGCTTCGACGCAGACCACTTCAGAGCATAGCTGGCAGAGGAAGAAGCAGTATACCGAGGAGTCCGAACCGCTCGTGAAAAGTGCAATGAGCACAAATCAACACCTGGTTTTTCTGAGTCTATTTAATCTAAGTAGCTAGGCGCGAGTCCATGGAAAGGGAGCGTATTCCGTTCAACGAAGCTTAGAACATCGAAAATTTTAATGCAACTTCCTATAAAGTGCAGTTAGTTGTCTGTAATCATGTCTTTGTTTTTGTTGAACAATCTGGTAATTAAAAGGATAATAGAATTTAAGAAAACTTTTAAAAGGAGGGATAGTCATGGATTACAGCTTTATCCATGCTGCTGATATTCATTTGGACAGTCCGCTGAGGGGATTGGAAAAGTACGATGGTGCCCCTGTTGATCGAATCCGGAACGCAACAAGGGAAGCTTTAAAGAACCTTGTTGATCTTTCAATAAAAGAAAAGGTGTCTTTTATTGTGATTTCGGGTGATCTGTACGACGGAGACTGGAAGGATTATAACACCGGATTGTTTTTTGCAAGCCAAATGAGCCGTCTTCAAAAAGAAAACATTCCAGTGTATGTGATAAGGGGAAACCACGATGCCCAGAGCCTCATTACCAAAGAGCTTGCCCTGCCTGAAAATGTAATAGAATTTCCAGTAGATAAACCCTCCACAGTAACCATCGAGCACTTAAACACAGCCATTCACGGCCGAGGATTTTCAACAAGAGCCGTCACTGATAATCTGGCTGCTTCTTACCCTGAAAGTAAAGACGGTTATTTTAATATCGGCTTGTTACATACAAGTGCAACGGGGCGGGAAGGACATGAAAATTATGCGCCGTGCCAGCTGAATGATCTTTTGAAAAAACAATATGATTACTGGGCCCTCGGGCATATTCATCAAAGGGAGCTTTTGCATGCACAGGAACCTGTGGTGCTTTTTCCCGGAAACATTCAGGGGCGTCACATAAGAGAAACCGGTGATAAAGGCTGTACCCTGGTGCATGTTAAAAATAATCAGGTACAGGAAATGGAGCACCGCTCGCTCGATGTAGTAAGGTGGTGCCTCTGCTCTGCGGATGTGAGCGGAACGGAATCGTTTGATGATGTTATTGAAATTGTACGTACCAATCTTCAGGAAATCCAGGACGAGCATAATGGAAGATTCCTTGCAGTCAGGGTTGTTCTCACAGGGACAACCAATGTTCATCAGGAAATGATTGTAAATAGAGAGCACGTTATGAACAATATACGTTCAGTTGCACTTGATACAGGTTTTGGTGACGTATGGGTTGAAAAGGTGAAAATTGATACAAAAAGAATTGTTGATATAGAAGAATTAAAACAACAGCATTCACCAATCAGCAGTATCCTCGGCTATCTTGATCATATCGCCGAAGATCAAGAAGCGTTGAAGGAACTGCTGAATGAATTAAACGATATTCAAAAAGTACTCCCGCAGGAACTGAAAACAGGAAAAGACGGACTGGATTTTGCCACTACTGAACTGATAACTGACAGGCTTGATGATATTGAAGATCTGATTCTTCACCACCTGACTAAAAGAGCGGAGGTGCAGTCCTCATGAGGTTTGATTATCTCACATTAAAAGCGTTCGGACACTTTACTGACTTTGACCTTCCATTCGAAAAGGATAAAAACTTTCATTTTATTTATGGACCTAATGAAGCGGGGAAAAGTACCATTCTCCGGTCCGTTGCCAATTTCCTTTACGGCTTTCCGCAACAGACGGCAGATTCGTTTTTACATGATAATAAAAAGCTTCTCATTGAAGGGCAACTTTCTAGAAAAGACGGTGAAACGCTGAGGTTTATGCGTCGGAAAGGACGTAAGAACACGGTTCTGGATCTGAATCAAAATCCTATTGATGAAAAATTTGTGAGCCGATTTTATGATGGGTTAACCCAGGATCATTTCCTTAATATCTTTGCTTTGGATCACGTACGTCTCCGGGAAGGCGGAGAGAGTCTGCTTCAAAGTGATGGAAACGCGGGAGAAAGTATCTTTTCAGCAGCTTCAGGTATCAGTATGCTTCGGGATGTTCTTAAAGATATTGAAGACCATGCGGGGAAATTGTATGTGAAGGGCGGATCCACGAGAGAAATTAACCAGAGTCTCCGAAAAGAAAAGGAAATCTCAAAGGAAATCGCAGAAAACCAGCTTAAACTGCAGGACTGGAAAGACCTTGAGCGCAAGTATGAAGACGGGAAAAGAGAAATCGACCGTCTTACTGAAGAAATAAACATCCTTGGCCGTGAGTTGCAAAAGATTGAGAGAATCGAAAAAACCTTACCTAAAATTGCACTTAGAAATGAACTTAAAAAAAAGAGAGAGCGACTGGGAGAACTGCCTAATCTGCCGGAAGAAGCCCGTGAACTGCGCAAGGAAAACGAGAAACTAGCAGAGTCTTCTTCTGAAAGATTAAAAGAAATCGATCAATTGTTAAAAAGGTACAAAGACCGGCTCGACAGCCTCCATATACCGGAACATATTCTCGAACAGGAAGCTGAAATTACGTCCATTTACAGGGGCGTCAATGGTTATATTCAGGATGTAAACGAGCTTCCCCGCCTTGAAGGCGAAATGGAAAGCCTTCAAAATTCCGTATATGCAGCCCTTAAAACTATTGACCGCAACTACACTTCTTTAACTGATGCAGAATCCCTGAGGCTTAGTGCGGAGAAGAGGAAGAGGCTGTTATCACTGGCAGACGAAAAACCGTTGCTTGACCAGAACCTAAAAAGCACGTCCTCTGATGCTGAATCGCTGGACAGAGAAGTTAATGAACTTGAGTCTGAACTTAGAGCGTTCGATGACATTCCGGACAGTGAAGAACTGGAATATGTTCTCGAATCTGTCCAGAAGCATGGAGATGTTGAAGAACGATTGAAACAGAAAAAACTCGAAATTGAAAGCTTGAAAATCAAATGTGCCCACACTTTCCGCTCTCTTTCGTTCTGGGAAGGTTCATATGAAGACCTTATTGGGCAGCCAATTCCAGCAATGAGAGAAACGATTAAGCAGTTCGAGAAAGTAAGAAGAGACCTTAAATCAATACAGGAAAAAACTTTTGAAAAACAGGAAGAGGAAAAAGCAGCCATAGCGGATCTTGAAGCGAGTCTGAGGTCACTTGATGCCTTGGCGGATGTTCCTACAGAGTCGGAGCTTCAAAAGGAAAGGATGTTTCGTAATACCGGATGGGTGCTGATCCGCAACCAGCTCAATGAGCGCCGGAATGAAATAAGTGAGATCGAAGCGTTTTCAAAGGGACTCCCTCTCGAACTTGCCTTTGAGAACAGTATGAAAAAAGCCGATGAACTTACAGATGTGATGAAGCGGGAAGCTGAAAAAGTAGGAGAGAAAAACAAACTGCTTGCAGATAAGCAGTCCAGCATTGAGAAACTGGAGTCACTGACATCAGAATTGGAAAATCTGAATACGGATTTAACAACCTGGAAGGAAGACTGGAATGATTACTGGCTGACTACCTCTGTCAACCCGGGCACACCGGAAGAAATGCTCGAGTGGCTTAACCGTTATGAACAGGTCATGGCTCATCATGAACAGCTTGAAACAGCGAATGCTCATTACACTGATTTGGAACACACCTATCAAACGCTGAAGGAGTCGCTTATTAAAACACTTTCTGAGTTGGAGAACACAGATACACAACGTTCCCTCGGCCAATTGGTCAACCAGGCATTGAGAGTAAAAAAGTGTTTCTCAGAGCAGCGTACAAGAAAAGATGTACTAAGAGATAAATATAAACAGAAACAGGAGCAGTATGAGGCTGTCCTTAAGAGAAAAAGAAGAACAGAGGATGATGTTAAGGAGTGGGGAGAAGAATGGGAGAGCGCGATAGAAGGTCTCCCTGTAACTTCAGCAACTCCAGCTTCTGTTGTGAAAGATTTACTGGAAAATTATGATAGCTGTGTCACAAGCTATGACGAGTACTTAAAGATAAAGCGCAGCAAAGACGCAATGGAAACCAGAGTCAGTGGTTTTGAAGAAGATGTCATACGCATTGATCAGGAAGTGGTTTCAACTCTTAAACCCCGTGCTATGGACACGGCTGTAACTTCTTTGTATGAACTGCTCCAAAAAACGAAAGAAGACCGCAGAACGGTTTTGGAACTTAAAAAGAAGATCCAGGAGGCCGGTACAGAGAAAGAGGCTGCCGTTCGTGCAGAAAAAGAGGCAGAACACGTGTTAAACGAGCTGATGATTAAAGCCGGCTGTGAAACGTTAAGTGAACTGGTGGAAGCTGAATCGAAGTTTAAGGAGGCGCAGGAATTGTTTCAGAAAATCACCTCTGCAGAAGAGCAGCTCCTTGCCATCGGTGCAGGCCAGACTCTTGAAGAATTACTGGCTGAAGCGGCGGAGACGGCTGCTGATTCCCTTGCACTCGAAAAGGGTAACCTTGAAAAACAGGTAAAAGAACTTGAAGATCAAAAATCAGAAGTCCTCCAGATACATGGAGTTAATAAGAAGGAGTACCAGGAAAAAATTCAAGGCACCAACGACCGATCTGTAAAAGCAGAAAGTGAGAAACAGAGTATTCTCTCAAAAATTGCGAGAGATACCGACGATTATATTAACCAAAAGCTTGCTTCTGTTCTTCTCAGAAAAGGAATTGACTATTACAGAGAACAAAACCAAAGCCCGATCGTAAAAAGAGCAAGCGAAATCTTTAAAAGGCTCACTCTTGATCATTTCGACGGTATAGTCGTAGAATTTGATGAAAAAGATCAGCCTGTTCTTATGGGACTTCGCCAGACTGATACTGTTCCTGTTTCAGGAATGAGTGACGGTACCACGGATCAGCTTTATCTGGCTTTGCGTATTGCAAGTATTGAGAGATTCGCAGCTGAAAATGAACCGGTTCCTTTTGTAGTGGATGATATTCTGGTCCATTTTGATGATGACCGGGCGAGAGAAACCCTTCGTATCTTACTGGAATTATCCCGTTTGACGCAGGTTATCTTTTTTACGCACCACTCACGGCTTGAATCCCTGATGAAAGAAGCAGACTCTGATCAGCAGTATCAGATGACAAGACTGGAAACGACGGTCTCGGCCGGTTTATTTTAAGGACGATTTAATGGTCCGATAAAGGTATTCTATAAAAAAGGAGGCGGGGATCCACCGGATTCTCGCCTCCTTTTCCATAACGGTACACTGTCCAGGCTTCTGTGTACCTGCTTCACTTAAGCCTAAGGCAAACCAACACGAACAGTTTTGTTTACAGCTCTTTACGGTCTTCTTGCAAAAAAGGAGAAGAGGGGGATCATACAATGTTAAGGACGCTCAATCACCTTAAAACAGGCACTCCATTGCAGGGGAAGGCCTGTGAAGCGATCATGCAGCTTAAGATTATGGAGGATTTCAGTTCTTTTAATCCACTTCTCTGCGGTACCATTCCGATTGGGATTCAGATTAAAAACTCGGACCTTGATATTATTATGGAAGTTTCAGATTTTGCTCAATGGGAAAATCAGGTGAAAGACACCTTTGGTCATTTGGCAGGTTTCCGAATTAAACATTCATCGAACCGAGATACTCCCTTTAGTAAAGCTAATTTTTTCTATTCAGTATTTGAATTTGAACTTTTTGGTCAGGATGTTCCTGTAACCAGGCAAAACGCATATCTTCACATGCTGGTCGAACAGGCACTATTAAATGAAAATCCGGATATGAAAAACGAAATCAGAAAGCTAAAAACCAACGGTCTGAGGACAGAGGCTGCTTTCTGCAAGGTGTTGGGATTAAGTAAAAAAGACCCTTATACCGAGCTTTTAAACTATGGTAAAAGCCGGGGGTTAATCAGGTAAAACGGTGAGGAGGCTAACGATGAAAGCAATTGTGTTAAATGAAACGGGAGGTCCGAATCAGCTTGCGTATCAGGAAGTTGAAAAGCCAAAGCCCGCAGAGGGTGAAGTGCTGATCCGGCTTAAGCATGCGTCACTGAACCGAAGAGATGTTTTTATCACTCACGGTCTGTATCCAGGTATCAAACTTCCATCTGTACTTGGAGCAGACGGATCCGGGGTTGTAGCAGAAACAGATCGTGCAGATGGAGTGAAGAAAGGTGACGAGGTTCTCATTAACCCGGGACTCAACTGGGGAGATAACCCTCACGTAAACAGTCCGCAATTCAACATTTTAGGGATGCCTTCTAATGGTACCTATGCAGAATTCGTTAAAGTTCCCGTTGAAAACATATACAAAAAACCGGAATATCTTACGTTTCAGGAGGCAGCTGCATTGCCTCTTGCCGCAGTTACGGCCTATCGTGCTGTTGTGACAAGAGGAAACGTGCAAGAGGGGGAAACAGTGCTAATTCCAGGTATCGGCAGCGGCGTTGCCTTGTTTGCCCTGCAGATTGCTAAAGCGAAAGGAGCGAGAGTGTTTATCACCTCCGGCAGCGATGAAAAAATTGAAAAAGCAAAAGACCTTGGAGCTGAAGATGGTGTCAATTACAAAAAAGATGGCTATGTAAAATCGCTGAGAGAAATGATGGGCTCGGCGGATTTATCCATTGACGGCGTAGGGGGAGAATCATTCATGGATTTAATTTCCCTTGCCAGGCCCGGAGGAAGAATTGTAAATTTTGGAGCGACTACAGGACCTGTTCCAAGTTTTCTTCTGCCTAAATTGTTCTTTAAGCACCTCGACATGAAGGGAACAACAATGGGAAGCCCTCAGGATTTTGAAGAGATGCTGGCATTCTTTTCAAATCACAAAATCCGTCCGGTTCTTGACAGGTCATTTCCTCTGGAAGCGGCCGCAGAAGCACAATTGTACATGGAATCAGGTAAGCACTTCGGAAAAATCACATTGGAAATAGACTCAACAATATAACACTAATGGTTTTAAAAGGAATGTCTATACGAAATCAGCTTTATAAGAGGTAAGCCGATACCAATACGGGGTGAATGTGTTGAATAGTAAAATTTACAGGAAGCTTGATGCTACTGATCTTGCAGAACTTGTACAAAAAAATGAAGTGAGTGCTGTTGAGCTGGTCAAAGCTTCTTATGACCGCCTTCTTGAAGTTAATAATATCTTGAATGCTGTTGTGCACACAAGATACGAAAAAGCGTTGGAAGATGCCAAAAAAGTAAACCCGGATCAGGGACCATTTTCAGGCGTTCCTTTATTGGTGAAAAATCTCTCGCAAGCCATAAAAGGTGAACCTCTCACCGGGAGTTCCCGTCTCCTCCAGTCAACAATTGCGAAGTCGGATTCAAACCTCGTAGCAAAACTCAGAAATGGCGGATCTGTCTTTTTAGGATCAACAAATACTCCGGAATTTGGATTGAAAAATATCAGTGAACCGGTCATGTATGGCCCTACGAGAAATCCTGCTGATCACCGTTACTCTGCAGGCGGCTCAAGTGGCGGATCTGCGGCAGCTGTGGCCGGTGGTATCGTTCCCGTAGCCGGTGCAAGTGACGGGGGAGGCTCCATCCGCATTCCTGCTTCTTTTACCGGCCTGGTGGGATTGAAACCTACAAGAGGAAGAACGCCTGTTGGACCTGGCGCAGGAAGGCAGTGGCAGGGGGCGGCCATTGATTTTGTGCTCAGCCGTTCAGTAAGGGACAGTGCAGGGATGCTCGATCTTCTCCAGGTTGTTCAGCCTGAAGCAGCTTTTCAGACACCTTTGTTTCAAGGCAGTTATATGACAGAGTTGAATAAGGGGATCGACAAAAATTGGAGAGTCGGGTTTTCCTTATGTTCACCAGTAGGTACGCCAGTTTCAGAAGATGCGAAGGAAGCGGTGTTAAAAACAATCAGATGGCTTGAAGAGCAGGGTGTTGCTGTTGAAGAACATGCCCCGGATATCGACGGAACTTCCCTGATGGAGCAGTATTATATAATGAATGCAGGTGAAATGGCCGGATTGATTCAAACCTTTGAACAATCTCTCAACCGGAAACTGGTTGCAGAAGATATGGAAATAGAGTCATGGATTTTAGGAGAAGCAGGGAAAAAAGTTTCCGCTGCAGACTTTACAAAAAGTCTGGCCGCGTGGGATACGGCAGCCCTGAAAACGGTAGAATATCACAATAAATTTGATTATTACATCACACCTGCTACCGCTTTTTCAGCACCGGAGATAGGAGAGCTGACACATTCTGCAGAAAGCTGTGGAAGCCTCATTGAAAACGTTCAATCTCTGGATTATAAAGGACAGCAGGAACTGATTTATGAGATGTTCCTTCCCAGTTTAACGTACACTCCTTTTACTCAGCTGGCTAACCTCACAGGACAGCCGGCAATCAGCATTCCTGTTCATAAAACCACCCTGGGCATGCCTGTTGGCGTACAAGCAATGGCTATGAAAGGGCGGGAGGATAAATTACTCAGACTTGCGGGAGCATTGGAACAGTCCCCGTTATGGGCTCAGGAACTGAATAAGTAAACTGAACTGGAGAATATTAACCATCAGGAATGAGCGGGGCAGCCCCTTTTAATTCTTGATGGTTTTCACATTTCCCCGACAGATGGCCAGGGTACTTTGTAATGCATATCATTGGATTTGAGCATTCGTTTTGACTAAGGTGATACAGGAGCATATAATCTGAGGTACATTCAATCAACTGAGGTGGGTCAGGGGATGGAAAGAAAACAGCTTAAAGATATCCGTTTTTCAGTACTTGATTTAGCACCAATACTTGAAAATGGAACTGTCAGACAAACATTTGAAAATACTATTGACCTTGCCAGGCACTCCGAGGCTCTCGGTTATCACAGATACTGGCTTGCAGAACATCACAACATGCCCGGCATTGCCAGCTCCGCAACATCGGTTCTTATTGGTCATGTAGCAGGAAAAACATCATCAATCAGAGTGGGATCTGGAGGAATTATGCTTCCAAACCATGCCCCCCTTGTCATAGCAGAACAGTTTGGAACGCTCGAACACCTTTATCCGGGACGAATTGATCTTGGACTGGGACGCGCACCGGGTACAGACTTTCAAACAAGCCGCGCCCTTCAAAGGGATCAAAAAGGGGGAATGGAATTTCCTCAAATGCTGGAGGAGCTGATGCATTACCTGGAGCCGGGGCAAAGTGAAGGTGTACGTGCTATCCCGGGTGAAGGGACGAACATTCCGGTGTGGCTTCTGGGCTCAAGTGGTTTCAGTGCCCGCCTGGCAGGCGAGCTTGGACTCCCTTTTGCATTTGCGAGTCATTTCGCCCCGGACAACACGCTGCCGGCACTTGAATTATACAGAAGTACATTTCAGCCTTCTGACATTCTTGAAAAGCCATATGCGATGGTAGGTGTCAATGTGATTGCAGCGGAAACCGATGAAAAGGCAATGTTCCTTGCTACTTCACAACAACAGCAGTTTCTTGAGCTTGTGAGAGGAAAACCGGGTCCTTTAAAACCCCCGGTAGATGATATTAATGCATTCTGCCTTCCTCACGAGAGAGAAGCAATTGAAAGACAGCTAGGATCCTCGATTACAGGAAGCAGGGAAACCGTACAGGAAAAGCTGCAGGCGTTTCTAAATGATACTCAGGCAGACGAGATGATGATTCACTCACAAATTTATGAGCACAAAGAACGGTTACGTTCATTTGAAATTGTGAAAAACATACACGGTTCAGGACGGGCATAATGAAAGAAGGCGCCTCATAAGGCAGAATGCTGCCAATAGTGAGGTGCCTTTTTATTCACTGATGCCCCCGTGGGTGATGGTGGTATTCACTTCTACATTGACTTTAAGGTCAGGGTACGTTTCTGACCACTTTTCAGCGTTCCATCCCCTTGTTCTCGTCTTAACTTGAAAGCCAAGACCCAGGGGATCAGCATCTAAATACTGAAATTTTTTAATTAAGGCTTTAATCTCCTCTTTTAGCTGCTCTGTTAATTCATCTTCAAATTCTTTAATCTTTTTTTCATCCAATCTTCCACCGGAATACTCACTCAGTGACCCTTTTGCTGTTACCTTCGCTGTCAGAACCGGCTTTCCTGATTCATAGTGGAGCTTATACTTCGTCCGGGCAATCAGATTCATAAAAGTGGCATATTCATTTCCCTCTAATTTAATTTCATACGTTCCCTCACTGAACGATTCAACCAATGCCTTAAATAAAAATGATTCTTGCATCGAGATTGATGAAACCATTTTGTCATCTTTAAAGATGGCCAGCCCCTTCACTTGAAGCTTATCCTCACTCATTCCGAGATAGGGAAGAAAGGCATCCATCCCGTCCTGGTGATACCGGTAAAGAAAGACATGGATATTGGTTTTCGGTAAATCTGTATGCTTTGTATTCTGCTCAACCAATTCTGAGATATATCGGGAAATCTCCGGTTCAATTGAAAGGTGGGATTCCAGCAGCTCTTTTGTATTTCCCTCATATACCAAAAGGTGCATTCTCTGACCGACAGAGGGGTCTCTTGAGTAGGTATCAATTAATTCATAGATTCCTTTTTCTGCAAGTTCCTGATTATATACGACTGAAGATAACTTACTATTATTAATTATTTTAGGCGATTTACTATCCAATTTGTCACGGATACCCTTTGCAGTGGTGCCGCTGGCGGTAATGGTTTCACTTTCAATATTTGTTGATGTTTTTTGATCCGCACCAATATATTTTGGTATACTCACTGTCACCTGGGTTACATCTTCATCAATATAATCAAACCCCGAGGTATGAATCAGCTGCAGTTCATCAATGACTTCTGTCGGGACACAGCCCGAAAGTAACAATGCATAAATAATGAAACTACCCACTTTTTGAAACGTCATGTTGAGCCCCTTTCAACCGGATTTTCTGTGCAACCCACAAAAAAGGAATGTAAACATAGGTGAAGTAAAAGCCGATTTCCGAAACGACCGTATTCAACTGGTCGATTCCCTGCCGCGTCTCGAATACAATACTGGCACAGAAAAGGATCATGAGAAGTAAAATGAGTGTCTGATGCTGATTAATTGAAAACAACAGCTTATACCCGCGGCTTGTAGCCCACAGTCCGAGACATATATTCGGCAGAACCACAAGACCCCATATAGGTATAGCGAGGTATTCAAAGCGCTCAAGAAAGGGAAGCTCGATAATCTGCCACATTGTCAGAAGTGGCCAGATTGTCAGACTCAGCTGTTTAGGGCTGAAATAGATAAAAGCTGCAAAAGAGACAAGAAGGTACATGAAAATAGTCAAAAAATTACCGGCGAGAGCCCATTTAAGGCTTGTTTCCGGCTTCTTTATAAATGGATAATAAATAAAAAGCATTTTAATTCCCAGATAACTCAGGACTATGGTCTTGATTCCCGGCAGGTAATCTTTTAATGACGCATCAAACAGAGGGAGAAGATTACGTATTTCCATAAATTCGAGGGGACCGATCAGACTGAAATAAGTAATGAGTGACAGGATGACCCCGAAAAAACAAACCCCTGTGACCACTCTGAACCCTTTTACAATGCAGTAGTAGGCAAGGATGCAGTAAACTGCTGTAATAGACCAAGTACTGAGATTTGGAAAAATCCACACCTGTATCACTTCTGTAAACGTCCGCAGTACGACGAGAGTAACACTGAGCAAATAAGTAAGAAGCAAAAAAGTGAACAGGCCACCGATCCATTTTCCGAAGACCTGTTTATTAATAGACACAACATCCCCATTTCCACGCTTTAGAATGTCATAAATAACCCAGATCATCGCAGAGGTAATCAGTCCTGAGATTATGACAGCAATCCACCCATCGTATTCCATGTCTTTTGCTATATACCGGGGAAAGCCAAGCACACCAACACCTACCTGCATGGCATTGATCAGGAACATAACTAAAAAAGGAGAGATGAGGTTCCGTTCGGGAATCTTTGTTTGCATGTGAACTGATCTCTCCTTTCCTGTTTATTCATCGATGTCGTGTTTTCTTTTCGCATTTTTTTCATTAAACCGCTTCGTTTTTCCCGGTCTCATCTGCGCAGGACGTTCAGATTGTAAACTGAAAGGGAGCCTGATTACGGAGTCTTTAAAATCTGCAAGCCGCGGCGGAAAAATCGGTTCCAAGTAAGGTCTGCCAAGGGATGTAAGGCCAAGAAGGTGAACGATTAAAAAACCGATGCCGATAAAAACCCCGATCAGGCCCCACAGCTGGGCCAGGAAAAGAAAAGGGAACCGAAGAAGACGGATGGTATTACCAATCCTGTAAATGGGCGTTGTAAAGGAGGCGAGAGCAGCCAGTGCGACGATGATCAACAGAATATTACTCGTAAGCCCTGCTTCAACTGCCGCGGTACCAATAACAATTCCTCCAACGATACCAATGGTTTGTCCGACTTTTGTAGGGAGCCTTGCACCGGCCTCGCGTAAAAGCTCAATCGTCAACTCCAGAAAAACAGCTTCTATAATAGGGGGAAAAGGAATCGCTTCTCTTGATTGAATTAACGTCGCCAGCAGATCTCTGGGTATTAACTGTGAGTGATAGGTAAGAACAGCAACATATATGGCTGTAGCGAAGATAGAAAACGC
The DNA here is from genome assembly GCF_003710255.1 of Alteribacter keqinensis. NCBI lineage: Bacteria > Bacillati > Bacillota > Bacilli > Caryophanales > Bacillaceae > Alteribacter > Alteribacter keqinensis. The sequence goes on from NZ_RHIB01000001.1 coordinate 1,086,413, forward strand.
CACAGCAAAAAGTCTGATTATCCGGATGATGGATGACACGTGCCACCTTGAAAAATAGTCATCAAATGCTGAGAAAAACTCAATAAAGGTTGTCGGCCCTGTGATAGCAGTAGGTGATCCATGAACGAGTACAGCCACTTTCCCTTCTGACAATACAGCAGCCACCCGGTCGGGCCGTTCTGTATCGATGAGCTGAGGAAAGGGAGAAAGGGTGCTGTCTTCAATCATCTGGTTTAAGTAGGAGCTGTCATCGATATGATCAAAATCAACATCCTCAATCCGCTGCCTCATCGTGTTCACATTTTCTTCGTCTGCAATGCCATCAAGATACAGAAGAGCAACTTTAGTTCTAGTAAGGGTTCCGACTTCCAGTTCAATCATGCGGAACTGTCTGATCGGCAGACGGTTTCGAATAAGCTGAATGTTCGTTTTTAAATCTTCAATGAATGCCTGCTTAGGGCCAAGTACACTGAATTCCACTTCGGGAACAGTAATGTCTCTTAAATTTCCATTTTCAAGGGGAACAAGTAAACACTCCTGTAAAGAAGATTGAGTAAGAATAAGAACAAACCCTGTGAGCAGCTTCGTCTCAATTATTTCAAGATCAGAAGTGGCCTGGATCTGATCAAAGGGAAGTGACAGATTGATATCATACAGGGATGGGGATTCAGCTTTCTTTAAATTCGGCAGAAAGTCTTTTTTCATAAGAGACAGGTCTACCAGGGTTTTGAAATAGTACAAGTGTACTTTCGAATTATTAATCTGAATGACTTCACTGGTAAAGTCAGCCGACTCCCCAAGCTCGGATAATAAGGAAGGGAGATCGGTGACTTTATTATTCTGATCCTCCGGTTTCTGTACCATAGATCCACCCCTCCAAAAATTCATCACACACTACGGGTATTATGACTGAAATAAGCAGAGAATATTCTTAGAAACCCAATGTTCAGGGCATGATAACGACAACAAGAAAGGATGGATAACAGGTGAAAAAAACGTATTACATTAACTTAAATCCTGCGAGCATGGACTTTATCAGTGAAATAAAAGTACCCGAATCGGGGTATCAGTATGAAATAGAGGCTTCAGAGGAGGAAATAGAGGAACTTCAGGACCTCCTTACGGTTACACAGGCACATGATTCCGATGAAAGAAATCTGCTCACTTTTCGCCACTTTGATGATGATTTTGCTGACCATGACAGAAGAGAATATCAGGAAGGACTTTCCGAGGTGTTTCAAGCTATTTATGACCTGGGAACACCGGAAGCGAAGCAGGCCATTGAGGAAATTCACTTAAATGAATAACCGTGTCGAAAGAAGAAGGAAAAGCGGAGGCTGCGTTCTAAAGTGAACAAGTCTCCGCTTGTTTCATCATAAAAGTATATTTAAAAAGTAAAAAACCTGAATTAAAAGGAAGATACTGGAGTATCCCGGCGTTTCCCGTCGAGTGGTGTAGAAGCTTACAACCCTTGTCACATAAGGGTTACAGGAGTATTTCAGTTTCATTAAACTCGTTCTAATATGATTCTATTCGTCCAACTTTTGTTATATTGTGGTCTTATACTTACGAAGGAGGGCGAACAGTAATGGAATTTACCTTATTAACGGGGAAAAGGGTTGCAATGATGGTTTTGGCATTTGCATCATTTTTCTTAATCAGTATCGGTGAAACTAAAGCAGAGTCGCTTTTAGGAGATAAGCTTCTGCACGAAGGTAAAAGTCATGAACAGGTCAGTTTGCTTCAGGAGTTGTTGAGTGAAAGAGGATACATAGAGAGTGAGGTACAGGAAGGTACGTATGATCAGGCTACACGTAACGCTGTTATGTCTTTTCAAAAAGAGCACAGCCTCTTAACCGATGGTGTGGCAGGCCCTCAGACTTTAGGCGCACTTCAGGTCCTGAGACAAGGTGATGAGGGACAGGTTGTACTCGCACTTCAGGAAGACCTTGCTGCACTTGGAGTTTATACAGGAAAATTGGACGGAGAATTTGGTCCCGTTACACACCGCTCCGTTAAAACTTTTCAACAGGAAAACGGAATTCTTGTTGATGGTCTCGCTGGTCCTCAGACTTACGGAAAACTCCACAAGGCGTTAAACAATCCGGGTACGCTTGTTTCACCTTCATCATCCTCATCTTCAAATGAGGCCTCTTCATCATTAAATTCGTCAGACTCTGGCACATCCTCTTCTGCCAATAGCGGCTCAGCTTCAAATTCAGAAGGCTCCACATCTTCTTCATCAGAGAGCAGCAGCTCAGAATCATCAGGGCAGGCGAACGCTGAAACAAATGATGCATCTTCTTCCGGTACAGACCGATCAGGCAATACATCTGCCAGCCAGGGACAAACTATGACGGTAGAAGCGACTGCGTACACCGCTTACTGTAATGGATGCTCAGGTATTACGGCAACAGGACTTGACCTTCGTTCGAACCCGGGTAAAAAGGTAATTGCTGTTGATCCATCCGTCATTCCCCTTGGCAGCACTGTCCATGTTGAAGGATATGGAACGTTTATTGCAGGAGATACAGGCGGTGCCATCCGCGGGAACAAAATTGATATCTTTATGCCAAGCAGGGAAGATGCCATTCAATTTGGACGCAGAACAGTAACAATCACGGTTCAGAATTAATCGTTTGATTTGATTAAACAACTGGTAAGGGCGGAAAAAAGTACAATACCTTCTAATCCGCCCTCATTTTACTGTAAATGGTTATCAGATAATCCCTGCCTTAAGAACAAGATACAATATGGTTGTCAGGAAAAAGGCCAGTACTAGAACAAACACCGCATTCTGCCTCACTACGGTTATCGGACGCTGATCCATTAACCTGGAAGCCATCAGGACCTGCCCGGAAAAGGGTGACATTTGGGTTGAGGTCGTCCATGCAATCAGTAAAAGCATCGCCATAAATTCCGGGGAAACACCAAATCCGGAAGGTGTGAGAGAACTTCCTATACCTATAATAATAATGACCGGATGAATGCCAATCTGGGCAAGCAGAATGGTAAGCCCTACAATAAACAGGCTTAGCAGGTAAACAGAACCCATGGAAGCATCAAAAAGTATTTCAGAAACGTAGCCTCCGAAATCGGTCTGAGAGAGAGCCATACCGAAATAACCGGCGCTGATAAAAACAGCAAGTTCATTTTTCAGCCTCAAAAATGTATGCTGCACCTGCTCGGATACGTCCTGCATGTAGGATTTCACCAGATTGTTGATCACAGCCCATAAAAATGGAAGCAAGAGAGCCACAAGGGATACAACAGTGAGCATGTTTACATGAAGAAGGTAGTCAAGCAAAAAAGACAGCGTGATTAATACAGCACAAAATATATAAAAAGGGGTTAACGAGCGGTTTTGTGACGTTACAGAGTTGCGGTCATTCTGTTGAACCAATGTTTCGTCCTTAAATGAAATGAACCTGAAAAAAATCCAGGAGACGATCAGGTACACAACAGCAAGAAAGACAGCATATCCTCCGATATCAAACCAGGAAAGCTGGAATAATACGAGAACCAGTCCTACGTTAACAAAGTATGGGGACCACATCATACAAAAGCCGAAAGCCCGCATAACATTCAGGGTCAGTTTCTTATCCTTGTATGCAGAAAAACTCTCTTCTGCAATCCGTTTTACGATGGCCATAGACCCGTAGTTTAATAATATACCAATGGAAGCGGTCAGAAAATAACTAAGCCGATAAGGGTGCTGAGATCCTTTATGTTCCCGTTCCTGTACTTTTTCCTTTAGGGCACTCAGGTAACCCGCAGTACTCATAAACGTTCCGATGAGTGGGATAAGTAAAAAAAGACTGAGCAGGTTCAGATTTTCTCCAAAGCCAAGAACAGCAGTCTGAACAGATAACTGTTCTGCATAAACGCAGTAACTCCCTACAGAAATAAGACTAAGTACAACGATACGACTGATCGTGGAAATGTAGAAAAAAGCACAGATAAGGAGAAAGGCTCCGATTAAACTAAATGTGATTGAAATCCAAAAGCTTGGAATAAAATGTTCAATTAAGTATAAGATCGCGGCAAGGTAGGCAAGTACACCCAGCCACCCCATTAGAGATTTTGAGGAGAACGTTGGTTTCATCTCCTTTACTGTGATTTAAAGCAACTTAAAGCAACCCGCTCGTGCTTAAATGTCCGGACCTCACTGGTAACATACACCGGCAGCATATGCTCAAGTACAAGCAAGATGAAATTCATGAAGCCATAGGGTTAAAAGCAGTCCGGCCGGGTAACAGAAAAAGGATGCATCAAGGCAGACAGGCCCTTGCACACATCCTTTACACGTTATGAACCAAAGTAGTCTTTTTCAAGCCGCTTCAGGTTTTCAAGAGCTTTCTGACTCCATTCCGTCGACTCATCCTCCAGGTGGCTCATTTCTTCGTGTAATGCTTTTTTTAATGAATCTCTGTAGGGGGGAACCTCTCCTTCATACGGTTTTACATAGGCTTTAGGAACGTTGGTTTTTTCCCTTTCCCCCAGTGCACGGCGCTCATGAAAAAAGGGCACGTTGACCTGGTTCGGGTTATGAAGGTCACCTTGTTTAGGGTGCTTTAATACTGCTTTAATTTTCAATACATAACGGTCCTGTTTAATTTCCGTAATTTCACCAATATACTTACCGGTTTTATATAAGCCTGTAACGGTTTCTCCTACCTGGTAGGTTTCATTCATCTTAATCCCTCCCGTTCCCTGATAATAACACAAGTTTGAAAAAAGAAGGCAAATAATCTGACAGCTTCATAGCGCCACAGTTGAAATTCCTGCTATACTCCTACGAAAGAAATCCTAAAATATGGAGGGAAATGAACTGTGGAACAGGTAACGTATGATTTTAGCATGGGGAGTGGACTTTCTGTTCAGAAGATCCTTAACCTTATCCAGGTAACCAGCTTGTTTGACAGTGATGTGTAAATAATAAAAAATGAAAAAGCGTACAATCTCAAAAGCGTCCTCGGTGTTATGAACCTGTTTTTCACAACAAACCGAAATCAGACTTTTACAGTGAGCATTAAAGGTGAAGATGCAGAATATGCATTAAAAGAAATTACAAGGTTTATTCACTATCATCAATAACATTGTCCTATCCTCATGCATTTTGGCATGGGATTTATTTTTGTTATCGAAATATCCTCAATTTTCCTATACAATTAGGAGAAGACTTATTATTTGTACAATTTCACAATGGAGGGATCGAATGCTTGCTCAATCAGTCATAGAAAACATAATCGACGCTGCACTAAGTACAGGTGGTGATTTTGCAGAAGTCTTTGCAGAAGACAAGGTGAACTCGAGTATAGTTCTGATAGGAGGAAAGGTAGAGAGAAGTATTTCAGGTAAGGATTTCGGCATTGGAGTACGTATTTTTAAAGGAACGAACAGTGTGTACGCCTACACAAATGACCATACAGAAGACCGCCTGATTGCAATGGCAAAAAAGGCCAGTCAGGCTTTATCCGGGGAAGGCAGAACCGAAGCTGTAAAGCTGCAAACTGAAAAAGTGAATACGATTCATCCGGTCACATTCGCCCCCTTGGACGTTGCCAAATCAAAAAAAGTGGCAGTAATGAGAGATATTTACCAGGTGGCTAAAAACTACGACCAGCTGATATCACAAGTAACGATCGGTTATAACGATGTTGACCAGAACGTACTTATTGCCAACTCTGAAGGGCGGTTAGTAGAGGACCGCCGCATCCGCACACGGCTGTCAGCCCAGACCGTAGCCTCAAACGGGGAGGAAATGCAGACAGGTTCCTATTCTCCCGGAGCCCATAAAGGGTTCGAGCTGATGGAGGATCTTGATCTGTCCTACTACGGATCAGAAGCTGCACGAATTGCCGTTACGATGCTGAAAGCAGACGAATGCCCGAGCGGCCAGTTCCCTGTTATTATTGACAATGACTTCGGAGGGGTTATTTTTCATGAAGCATGCGGGCACGGACTCGAGGCCACCTCGGTAGCTAAGGGCAATTCCGTTTTTGCAGGACGTCTCGGAGAAAGAGTTGCACCTGACATCGTCACGTATATCGATGACGGGACTCTGCCAAATGAGTGGGGTTCACAGAACATTGACGATGAAGGAGAAAAAACCCGCAAAAACGTATTGATTGAAAACGGGATTTTAAAAGGATACTTGATTGATAAACTCGGCGGCAGGAGAATGGGAATGCCCTCAACAGGCTCCAGCAGGAGGGAATCGTATAAATTTGCCCCTACGTCGCGAATGACAAACACGTTTATTGCACCTGGAATTTCCACACCGGAGGAAATCATCGCGAACACAGAATTCGGTATTTACGCAAAATACATGGGAGGCGGTTCAGTCAATCCGGCTACTGCAGACTACAACTTTGCAGTGAACGAAGGATATATCGTCAGAAACGGAAAGATTGCCGAACCTGTCCGGGGTGCGACACTCATCGGTAATGGAGCTAAAACGCTTCAAAAGGTGGATATGGTCGGGAACAATCTTGGTCACGGTCAGGGGATGTGCGGGTCTGTGAGCGGTTCAATTCCCGCTAATGTCGGCCAGCCGATGATTCGTGTAAGTGAAATTACTGTTGGCGGAAGGAGGCAGGCATAATGGAAATGACTGCATTTAAGGAGAGACTGTTTAAGGCAGGCTCAAAAGCAGGCTTTGAAGAAATGGAGCTTTACTACGTAAATGGAGAAAAGTTCAGTACGAAAGTTTACGAGAATGAAGTGGACAGCTACACAGTTGCAAATGACGGTGGTTTATCCTTCCGGGGGCTTATAGACGGGCAGATGGGTTATGCCTATACAGAAAAAATTGATGAGACATCTATAGATCTACTTGTACAGGAAGCAAAAGAAAACCTTGGCATTCTTGATACGGAGGACAGAGAAGACCTCTTTGAAGGATCTTCTTCCTATCCGCAACTTGACTTGTACGCAGAAAAACTTGAACAGATTACACCACAGGAGAAGATTGCTTTTTTAAAAAAGCTTGAGAAGGCTTGTAAGGATCAAAGTGAAAAAGTATCAAGTGTCAATTACTGTATGCTTCAATCCTTTGCTTCAGAAAAAAGAATCGCAAACTCAAAAGGGCTTGACGTACAAAATAAAGGAAACGCCGTATATGTGTTTGTTTCGGTTGTAGTAAAAGAAAAAGAGGATATTAAAAGTGCCCAGACTCTGAAGGTGTCCCGTGATTTTTCGAAGTTTGATGCCGGGAAAATTGCAGAGGAAGTGGTTGCCGAGGCACTGAGCTATCTGGGGGCTGAACCGGTTAAGAGCGGACAGTACCCGGTAATCCTTAAAAACAAAGCAGCAGCCTCTCTCTTTCAGACATTCGTTGGTTCCTTTTCAGCTGAAAATATTCAAAAAGGGAAGTCACGTCTCGCCGGGAAGATCGGAGAAAAAGTGGCGGGGGAAAACATCACGGTCATCGACAATCCCCACGATGAGAAGCGGTTCTCAAGCCGTTCTTTCGACAGTGAAGGGGTTCCCACGAAGCCATTGAATGTGATTGAAAACGGCGTACTGCAAACATTTCTTCATAACAGGAAAACAGCAAAGAAAGACGGAGTGTCACCAACGGGGCATGCTTCCAAAGCTTCGTATAAAGGAACAATCGGGATTTCTCCTTCGAACATGACCATTAAGGCCGGTAAGAAGAGCTACGATGATTTGATATCAGAAAGTCAGGAAGCGGTGGTCATTACGGATCTTCAGGGGCTGCACTCAGGAGCAAATCCGATTTCAGGGGATTTCTCCCTTGCTGCTCACGGATACCTTGTAAAAGCCGGGAAGATTGTACGGCCGGTAAATCAGATTACTGTAGCAGGAAACTTTTTTACCCTTCTGCAGCAGGTGGAGGAGGTAGGAAATGACCTGGAAATCGAACTGCCCAGCGGTGGATCGATCGGATCCCCAAGCTTAAAAGTGGCAAACCTGAGCATCGGAGGAAAATAAAAAAACAGTCGCAAGAGGGATTTCCCCCTTTTTGCGACTGTTTTTTCGAAATTATACTTCAATAAGTTCATGAGAAAGTTCTTGTTCGAGGAAACCGGCAGTACCTATGTTACTCTCTAGATCCACGATATAAATGGTTTTCCCTTTTTGAATCCAGGAAGTATAGGTGTCAAAAAACGGGTGTGTTTCAGAAAAATAGCGCTGAAGCTCCTCCGGCGTTTTGCAGGCTTCTTTTACAGTCCCCTTACCCACATACTCACTTCTGCCATGCTTATTTACATAAACGGTATCTCCTGATTTAAACATGTTATCACCCCAGGTTGTAATCGCTGTCTTTACTATAGCATAGGAGTGTTTCCTTCTACAAAGCAGGAATTATCTTACATAAAAACGGCTCAGATAACGAAAGTCCGGTCTTACAATAAAGTTATTCAAAAACGCAGAACGCCTGGCAAAGGGCATTCGCTTTGAGTTTAAAAAGTCCAGAATTTCGCGGGCGGGTACGATCCCGATCCCGTGACCAAAGTACAGATCTCCATTCATTAGAATAGCATTTTCACCCCGCCATTCAGGGGTGGCTCTGTTGTAGTCAGGGCTGTCAAAATACACACAGTCCCCGGGAATGTAGTCCGTACTTACATGACCTGCAAGGCCTAGGTCCCGGTCAGATTCCCATGAAAAGAGATAGATGTGAGGGAACAGTCGGTTAAACATTGCAGGTCCCAGGGCATCAAGGACCGCCTTATAGTAAACGATAATAATCGCAACAGCACATTCAAAAGCGTATAAAGACCCGTTTACGAAGATATCGTTGATTGCTGCATGAGGTGGAATTCCCGGCCGGAGGTAAAATCCTCCCCTGCGGGTCCGGTACCATACATATTCGTTACAGTAAGAAGTTGTAAAAGTAGCAAAGGATGCACCACTGTAGTTTAAGCCTTCAGAAGCCCGCAAAATGTGCACCCTTAAGTAAAGCTCAAAATAGAGCTCGTGTAGGGAATTGTAGTCATAAATATCACGATAATCAGCCATCAGCCTTAAAATCCGCTGCTGTTCTGGAATTAATTCAGCCATATTCACTGTAGAAAGATCCAGTTCGCGTGAGTTTATCCTGATCATCATATCCGCTCCTTTGATGTATTGACTCTACGAAGCGAGCAAAGGACATTTGAGTTCTTTAAAGGATATGATTGGAACGAAGATAGTGACCAATTTCTTTTAACCGAGAAGAGAAATCAGTCCCGCACCGATAAAAACGAGAATGCCCACAATGAGGAGCACCGGAGGAATGGTCTCTTCTTTTTTAAGAAAAAAATAAGCCAGGATGACGGTTATGACAGGGTCGACAGCAAGAATTGCCACGGAATAGCTTACATAAATGAGGGAGGCGGACAGGTAAAAGAACAGGAGGGCAAATCCTGTCAGTATTCCTGCCCAAATATAGTGGGGGTAACGAAAGGAAGCTTTCATGAAAACAAAGAAAGAATTATCTGTCCTGAATGTTTCATAGACAGTCAGAACAAATAAAGCGATTACGGTACCGATGAACGCTCCAAGGACAGGTTCGTATAATACATTCATTGCTTCTTTTGTGAGTCCCTGTCCAAAGCCGTAACCAACTGCTGCAAGAAGGGCATACAAGTATCCTGACCGCTGGACTTTGGTCCGGTCTTCTTTAAACGTGAAGACGGCCAGCACAAATAAGCCTGTCAGGATACAGATGATACCGATCATGGGACCGGGAGCAATACGTTCATGGAGAAAGAACAATGCGAAGATCAGTGTAAATACCGGTGCGGAATTTTTTATGGAAACGGCTTTAGAAGAACCGTTTATCCGAATGCTTTTGTATAATAGTGGTCTGCCTATAACATTTATTAAAAAACCTGCAGTGGCAAAAAGGAGTATTCCATTTACAGTCAGTTGAGGTGGTTCTTTTATAAACGAAGCCGCCAGAAGTGCTGCCCCTAAAACAAGGACGTTCATCAGGGTAATGACCCATAGCCCGTTTGTTGTTGAATGGGTCATTCCTTTTTTCAACACAATGTTTGTGATGGAAAAGCAGAGTGCTGATAAGAAAGCGAGTAAAAACCCCATAACCGTCACCCTCACAGATTCGTTATCTGTTAGGTTATGTTAAAACCGGGCAGAAGTGACCATTACCTCATGACGCTCCCTCCGGATATTTTCACAGATTCACCAATGATATTGGAGGCTGCATCAGTGAGGAGGAACAATATGGTGTTGGCTACTTCTTCAGGTTCTGTCAGCCGGCCTGAAGGAAGACCCTCCTCAACGATTTTCAGCTGTTCTTCAAACGAGCGGTTCTGCCGCTTTCCTTTTCGCGAAATGGCATCACGAGCCATTTGTGTATTTACAAATCCGGGACATACTGCATTAACACGGATATTGTTTTCGATTGCTTCTACTGCCAGTGCCTGGGTGAAACCGGTAAGAGCGAATTTGGATGCACTGTAGGCGCTGTTGCCATAGGTGCCTCTTAAACCGGAAAGGGAAGAGACATTCACAATGGTCCCATGCTGTTTCTCGATCATCTGATTGTATACCGCCTGTGTAAATAAGACCGTAGACGTAAAGTTAAGCTCCAGAATGTTTCTGAGATCGTCCTCTGAGAGACGCTCAACTGTATCCCCGCCTCCGATCCCCGCAGCATTAACGAGACCGGTTACTGGCCCAAGGTTTCCGGCTGCCTGCTTTAGGAGTGACTCCCGGTCATGTTTCTTTGTCAGATCGCTTATGTGTGCATATATACTGGCATCCTGATTGCTGTTTTCAAGTTCTTCTTTTATTTTATAAAGCTTCTTTTCATTTCTCCCGGTAATCGTAATCGATGCTCCAAGCTCTGTTGCAATTTTTGCAGTCTCATACCCGATCCCGCCTGTAGCTCCGGTAATCAGGAGATGCTTATCATTGAATGATTCCTTGTTAAAAACCGTCATAAGTATCGCCTCCTTCAACGTTTATGTGTTCCATGTTACCCATTTCCATTTCTCCTGAAACAGGCGGAGGGAGTCATTTCCTGAGAGAAATATTAATGATCATGGTATAATTTGGTCGCATGACAATTTTATAAAAGCGAGGCGTTCATCATGGTAAAGGTTATCTTATTTGATTTGGATGGGACACTGCTTCCCATGGACACGGAAGCTTTTGTAGAAAATTACATAAAAGAACTTGCACCAAGAGTCGCTCACATCATAGACCCGAAAAAATTTGTACAGGCCCTCTGGGCGGGAACGGAAGCCATGATCAAAAACAAGGACCATCAAAAAACAAATGAAGCGGTATTTGAAGAAACCTTTCTCTCGTTAATCCCGGTAACTAAAGAAGAGATATGGCCAACACTTGACGCTTTTTATGAAAAGGTCTTTCCCGGGTTTTCTCATATGAGCGAGCCGACTCCACTTGCAAAGGAGGTTGTGGAAGAGGCTGTGGAAAAGGGATATCGCGTTGCTATTGCAACAAATCCGGTTTTTCCAAGAGCAGCCATCAACCACAGAGTAAACTGGGCTGGAATATCACATATTCCCTTTGAACTGGTAACCGTCTATGAGGAAAGTGTTTACACGAAGCCACATACAGAATATTACAAACACATTTGTGACCAGTTGGAGGTAAACCCGGATGACTGCTTGATGGTAGGTAATGACAAGCAGGAAGATATGTCCGCCAGTGCCATCGGGATGAAAACGTATCTTGTTGAAGGTCACGTGATCGACAGGGGTGCTCCTCAATTCACAATTGATGACAACGGAACTTTGGAAGACTTTTATGAAGATCTGAAGAATGGCAGCGGTGTATTCCAGTACAGCTGAAGGTGGAGGGATTACAGTGGAGAATATCAAGAACATTTTTTGTATCGGACGTAATTATGCTAAGCATGCAGAGGAACTTGGAAACCAGATACCAAAGTCACCTCTTATTTTCTCTAAACCAACCGGTTCCCTTGTAAAAGCAGAGAATCAGGATATTATGTTTCCTTCTGACCGGGGACCTGTCCATTACGAAGCGGAGATTGTTCTTTTTATTGGAAAAGAGGTCGGATCTACGTTCGAAGTTGAAGATGTTGTCGATAAAATGGCGTTAGGGATCGACTTTACTCTAAGGGACGAACAAACGAGGCTTAAAGAAAAAGGCCATCCATGGTTAAAGGCAAAAGGGTTTAAAAATGCTGCGCTGGTAACGGAATTCTGGCCTTTCCCAGGCCTTAATACTTGTCAGGAAACGGATTTTACCCTTGTTCAAAACGGAAATGAAGTCCAAAGAGGAAACATTCAAAACATGATGTTTGATTTTCACAGAATTATAAAGGACTGTCATGATTTATTCGGCCTTGCACCGGGAGATATCATTTATACCGGAACCCCTGAAGGCGTCGGCCAGATTACTGCCGGTGATGAGTATGTCCTCAAGTGGGGAGACAAAGAAAAAGGACGGTTTACGGTCAATAAGTACGAGCGTACAGGAATATAATGGAACTTGTCGGATGTATAAAACAACTGTTGCGTTCTTTACCGTACTCATATACAATAGGAGACAATATTTAAATTAAGTGAATATTTACACAATCTTATCACGAGAGACGGAGGGAAAGGCCCGATGAAGTCTCAGCAACCAACCAATAAGGTCAGGTGCTAATTCCTGCGCATTTGTTCGCGCAAAGATAAGAAGAGGCTGATGTGTTTTTACATACTGACCTTCTTCTTATTTTTATAAGAAGAAGGTTTTTTATTATTTATTACTCTCTAGGAGGCTGTCAAACGTGTACCGAAAAGAACTGGAAACGACCTTTGTACAAATTGGAAACCGTAAAGATGAAACGACAGGCGCCGTCAATGCCCCGATTTACTGTTCGACAGCCTACAGGCACGAAGGAATAGGGCAGTCCACAGGCTATGATTATTCCAGGACAGGAAACCCGACACGGATTATTTTAGAAGATGCCATAGCTGAGCTGGAAGGAGGAGACCGGGGATTTGCCTGTTCATCCGGAATGGCGGCGATCCAGGTTGTATTATCCCTGTTTGAGAGCGGTGATGAGATTATTGCATCCAGCGACCTGTACGGAGGAACCTACCGCCTTTTTGAAGAGGGATGGAAACGGTGGGGGCTGTCTTTTTCCTATGCAGACGGCCGGGATCCTGAGACGTTCCGGTCGCTTATTACAGAAAAAACCAAAGCACTCTTTATCGAAACACCGACAAACCCACTGATGCACGAAGCAGACCTTGGCGCCGTCAGTAAACTGGCGGAAGAAAACAACCTGCTTTTGATCGTAGATAATACGTTTTATACACCTTTGCTCCAACGGCCAATAAAGGAAGGTGCACATATTGTCATTCACAGTGCTTCTAAATATCTTGCGGGGCATAACGATGTGATTGCCGGTTTAATTGTGACTAAAGGAGAGCATCTCTCAGAGAGACTGTTTTACTTTTTCAACAGTATGGGTCCCGTTCTTTCCCCCCTTGATTCGTGGCTTGTGATGAGAGGAATGAAGACACTGCCTCTCAGAATGGAAAAACATCAGGAGAATGCCAGGGCTGTTGCAGATTACCTGCGTGGTCATAATGACGTTTCCGATGTAATCTACCCGGGCTATGGGGGAATGCTTTCATTTCGCGTAACCAATGAACACAAGGTAGATGATTTACTGCAAAACCTTAGTCTGATTACATTCGCCGAAAGTCTTGGTGGTGTTGAAAGCCTTATGACGTATCCGGCTACACAAACTCATGCAGATATTCCAGAACAGGTAAGGAATGAACTGGGGGTATGTAACCGCCTCCTCCGCTTTTCAGTCGGAATCGAATCGGCTGAAGATTTAATCGGGGATTTAGACCAGGCCTTTAAAGCTGTTCGATCAAAGGAGGACTGTTGATGCTCACGGAAAAAGAGGAACTGAGTTTACAGACAAGACTGCTTCACCACAAATATAAAAGTGATTCACAGACAGGAGCGGTAAGTGTTCCGATACAGCATGCCTCAACGTTTCACCAGGAAACCCTGGACTCGTTCGGAAAGTATGATTACGCACGGTCCGGCAATCCAACAAGAGAAGCCCTGGAGGAGATCATTGCAGGCCTTGAAAACGGTACAAAAGGGTTTGCCTTTGCTTCAGGAATGGCTGCTATTTCAACCACGTTTATGCTTTTGTCTGCCGGGGATCATCTCGTGATCACAGAAGATGTGTATGGCGGCAGTTACAGAATGACAACAGAAGTGCTCACCCGTATGGGTATTGAACACACTTTTGTTGATATGACGAATGTAGAAAGTGTGGAAAGAGCGGTTCGTCCAAATACCCGGATGATATACATGGAAACACCATCAAACCCGACGATGAAAATTACACCGGTAAAAGAGATTACCGGTCTTGCCAGAGAAAATGACTGTATCAGTGTCGTTGACAATACGTTTTTAACCCCTGTCCTTCAGCGCCCCCTTGACCTCGGGGCAGATATTGTCGTCCATAGTGCAACAAAATTTATCGGGGGCCACAGCGATGTAGTGGCGGGGCTTGCTGTAGTAAAAGACCCAGTCATTGCCGAAAAGATAGGATTTTTACAAAACAGCTTCGGGGCCATTCTCGGGCCTCAGGACGCATGGCTGATTATGCGGGGCATTAAAACGATGCATACAAGAATGGAAGCGTCGGAAAAGTCTGCTTTGAAAATCGCCCGCAGGCTCAGTGAACATCCGGCCGTCAACCGTGTTTATTACCCGGGCCTTGAAACTCACTCGGGTTATGACCAGAATAAGCTGCAGTCAGAAGGTTCCGGTGCTGTTTTATCTTTTGAGTTAAGCGATAGAAGTCACGTAAAAAAAGTAGTGGAATCTGTACAGCTGCCTGTATTTGCCGTGAGTCTCGGGGCTGTTGAGTCCATTCTTTCCTATCCGGCGCAGATGTCCCATGCGGCAATGCCCCAGGCAGAAAGGGAGAAGAGGGGGATCACCGACGGCCTTCTCAGATTATCCGTCGGTCTGGAAAAAGCAGAAGACATCATAACAGATTTGGAACGAGCATTTTAGCCGGAAAGGAGCATGAGAGTGAATTTCAATGAACGTATAAAAGAAGGATTATTAGTAGGAGATGGAGCGATGGGGACGCTGCTTTACCAGGAAGGGTATGACGGCTGTTTTGAGAAATTAAACGTCACCTCCCCTGAAAAGGTCCGTGCAATCCATCAGCAATACCTTGAAGCCGGTGCAGACGTAATTCAGACGAATACGTATGCAGCAAACAGTCTGAAGCTTTCCCGGTATAACCTTGAAAACCGAGTTGATGAAATAAACGAACAGGCGGTTCACATCGCTAAGGAAGCTGCGAATGATAAAGCGTATGTGTTTGGAACTATTGGAGGAATCGGTTATATCCACCCTCAGGAATACGATACCGAAGACATTACGAATAGTCTGGAAGAACAAGCACTGGTACTTCTTCAAAGCGAAGTAGATGGCTTTTTGCTGGAAACCTTTTATCACTTTGAAGAGCTGCGCTCATTAGTAAGTTTTATCCGAAAGCGAACTGACAGGCCCATTGTTGCGCAGGTAACACTTGGTGATATTGGTGTGCTGCAGGGAGGGATCCCATTAAGAGAGGCTCTCGTTCAGCTTGAGGATGAGGGCGTGGACGTAGCAGGCTTGAATTGCAGAATGGGCCCATATCATATGCTCAGGTCGCTGGAAGAAGTTCCGGTTCTTGAAAAAGCTGCACTTTGTGCCTACCCAAATGCCAGCCTGCCGAATGTTCGTGATGGAAAGTATTTTTATCAGTCCAATCCATCCTATTTCGGCGACATGACAGAAGCACTCATCGAACAAGGGGTCCGGCTGATCGGAGGCTGCTGCGGTACGACACCCGATCATGTGAGACAAATACGACAGGCCATTGATGAAAAACAGCTCAGACCTGTTACGGAAAAATTCGTAAAGGGCAGGGAAGCCTCCATCGTTTCTGTTGTCTCTCCATCAGCGGAGGAAAGCCTGCCGGATCTTTCAAAGAAAAGGAAAAGCATCATCGTTGAGCTGGATCCGCCAAAAGCCTTGTCACAGGCTGATGAGTTCATGAAAGGGGCAACAGCTTTAACAGAAGCAGGGGTCGATGCAGTAACACTGGCAGACAATTCTCTTGCTTCGTCCCGTATCGATAATCTTGCATTAGGCTCTCTCATTAAGCAGAAAACGAAAGGAAACCCTCTGCTACATGTTGCCTGCCGCGACAGAAATATGATCGGTTTGCAATCTCATTTACTCGGACTTCATACTCTGGGTATCAATGACGTTCTGGCCATTACCGGGGATCCCGCAAAAGTCGGTGACTTTCCAGGGGCAACATCCGTCTATGATATGGCTTCAATGGACCTGATCAGGCTGATGAAACAATTAAATGAAGGAATATCCTTTTCAGGGAAAGATCTTGGTGCCAAAACATCGTTTACGGTAGCAGCTGCTTTTAATGCAAACGCGAGACATCTGGACCGGGAAGTGAAACGGCTGGAGAAGAAGATTGAAGCAGGAGCAGATTACTTCATGAGTCAGCCCGTATACAGCATAGAGCAGTTTAAACAGGTTTATGAAGCTACAAAACATTTACCTGTGCCGGTCTACATCGGGATCATGCCTCTGGTGAGCAGCAGAAACGCTGAATTTTTACATCACGAAGTTCCGGGGATCACTCTCTCGGATGAAGTACGGAGCCATATGGCGAAGTTCTCCTCCGATCCGGAAGCGAGTCAGAAGGAAGGGCTCCGGATTGCCGAGTCGTTAATTGATGCAGCAACCGAATACTTCTCCGGTATTTACCTCATTACACCGTTTTTACGGTACAATATGACCGTTCAGCTTACAAATCACATTAAAGAAAAAGAAGCACTCACATTGGAGTCTCTCCGGTAACATTGACTGAAAGGACGATCTACTATGACAAAGACCACATTCGAACAGGCACTGGAAAAACGCATTCTCGTCCTCGATGGTGCTATGGGAACCATGCTTCAGAATGCCTCACTTACGGCAGATGACTTTGGCGGCGAACTGTACGAAGGGTGTAATGAATACCTGAACATTACTGCACCTGACGTCATTCGAACCATTTACCGCACCTACCTTGAAGCAGGTGCGGATATTATAGAAACGAACACATTTGGAGCCACTGATCTTGTTCTGGCGGATTATGACCTGGGCCACCTTGCCTATGAAGTCAATAAACAGGCAGCGATTCTGGCAAAGGAAGAAGCGCGGGATTTTTCCACTCCCGAAGAAGAACGGTTTGTTGCAGGGGCTATGGGTCCGACAACCAAATCTCTTTCCGTTACCGGGGGAACTACGTTTGAAGAACTCATTGGTTCATACAAAGAGCAAGTAGAAGGTCTCCTCGATGGCGGCGTTGATCTCCTGCTCCTGGAAACGAGCCAGGATATGAGAAATGTAAAGGCAGCATTTCTTGCAATTGAAAAGGTATTTTCAGAGAGAGAGACGAGTATCCCCCTGATGGTTTCCGGAACGATCGAACCGATGGGAACGACTCTTGCCGGGCAGAATATCGAAGCTTTCTACATTTCCCTTGAACATATGAACCCTACGGTTGTGGGATTAAACTGCGCCACCGGGCCTGAATTTATGCAGGATCACCTTCGTTCATTATCAGATCTGGCCACATCCTACGTGCACTGTTACCCGAACGCAGGGCTTCCGGATGAAGAGGGCCATTATCATGAATCACCTCAGTCTCTGGCTAAAAAGCTGGAAGGGTTTGCGGAAAAAGGGTGGCTGAACATTGCCGGGGGTTGCTGCGGAACAACCCCAGAACATATCACCGCGATCAAGGAAGCTGTTTCATCCTACAAACCGCGTAAACGGACGCAATCCCATCCCCATGTGGTTTCGGGTATCGAACCTCTCATCTACGACGATTCCATGCGTCCTCTTATGGTAGGGGAACGGACGAATGTGATCGGCTCAAAGAAATTCAAATCACTTATTGCCGGGGGAAAGTACGAAGAAGCTTCTGAAGTCGCCCGGGCTCAAGTAAAAAGGGGCGCACATGTGATTGATGTCTGCCTGGCAGACCCTGACCGGGATGAGCTTGAAGATATGGAGAAGTTCCTGGAGCACGTGATCAACAAAGTGAAAGTTCCGCTAATGATTGACTCTACCGACGAAAAAGTCATTGAAAAAGCGCTCACCTACTCCCAGGGTAAAGCGATTATCAATTCAATCAACCTGGAAGACGGAGAAGAACGTTTTGAAGCGGTGGCTCCATTAGTGAAACGTTTTGGCGCTGCAGTCGTTGTAGGGACGATTGACGAAGAGGGGATGGGAGTCTCAGCTGAAAGAAAGCTGGAAATTGCGAGACGATCCTACGACCTCCTCGTCCATAAATACAGTATTCCACCTCAGGACCTTATTTTTGACCCCCTTGTTTTCCCTGTCGGCACGGGGGATGAGCAGTATATCGGCTCTGCGGCAGCGACGGTCGAAGGGATCAAGCTGATCAAGGAAGAATTTCCTGAGTGTTTAACCATCCTCGGTGTGAGTAATGTGTCGTTCGGCCTTCCGCCTTTAGGCCGGGAAGTATTAAATGCGGCTTATGTATATCACTGTACAAAAGCGGGGCTTGATTATGCGATTGTAAATACAGAAAAACTCGAACGCTATGCTTCAATTTCCAAAGAGGAAAAACAGCTTGCAGACGAACTGTTATTTAATACAAATGACGAAACGCTGGCGACATTTACGGCATTCTACCGGAAAAAAAAGGTGGAAAAGAAAGTTGAAGTTTCAACATTAACACTGGAAGAGCGGCTTGCAAGCTATATTGTGGAAGGAACGAAGGAAGGGTTGTTTAAAGACCTGGACGAGGCACTGGCCAAATATGACACACCTCTTGATATTATAAATGGTCCATTGATGAAAGGCATGGATGAAGTCGGACGTCTCTTTAACGATAATGAACTCATTGTTGCTGAAGTTCTCCAGTCAGCCGAAGCCATGAAAGCTGCCGTTGCCCACCTGGAGCCGTTTATGGAAAAAAAGAAAGATGACCGCGGGAAAGGGAAGATCCTCCTTGCTACAGTTAAGGGGGACGTTCATGACATCGGAAAGAACCTTGTTGAGATTATCCTTAAAAACAATGGTTTCCAGATCGTCAACCTCGGCATTAAGGTAACAGCAAACGAATTGATTGAGGCTGTTGAACGGGAGGATCCTGATGCGATCGGGCTGTCAGGGCTTCTTGTAAAATCAACACAGCAGATGGTCCTCACAGCCAATGATCTTAGGGAAAGAGGAATTTCCATTCCTATTCTCGTAGGAGGTGCTGCTCTTACACGCCGTTTTACAGAGAACAAGATTTCCAAAGAGTACGAGGGACTCGTATTGTATGCGAAAGACGCAATGAACGGTCTGGATCTTGCGAATAAGCTTGCCAAGCCTGACGAGCGGGAGCATTTACTTATCTCTCACAGGGAGAAACAAGCCCTAATTGCAGAAGCTGAAAATGAGAGTGACAAGACGCAGCAGACAGCAACAGCCACCCTTGTGCGTCCCGTATCCGAAGTATCTAAAACTACTCCTTTATACAAACCTGAAGACTATAAAAAGCATATTTTAAGAGATTACAGCTTGTCTCATCTGTATCCTTATATAAACATGCAGACATTAATCGGACACCATCTAGGTGTAAAAGGAAAAATTGAACGGAACCTTGAAAGGCGCGATAAAAAAACAGAACAGCTTCTGGAGAGAGTTCACGAATTGCTTGCGAAAGCAAACGATGACGGAAGTCTGAACGTTAATGGCATGTATCAGTTCTTCCCGGCTCAGTCCGATGGCGACGACGTCATTGTCTACGATCCTGAGGATCACACCCGTGTTCTTGAACGGTTTTCGTTTCCCCGTCAAAAGAAGAAGCCTTACCTTTGTCTGGCCGACTTCCTGCGTTCCGTTGAAAGCGGTGAAATGGATCATGTAGGGTTTTTAACCGTCACTGCCGGCCGAGGTGTAAGAAAGCTAGCAGAAGAAGCGAAGGAGGCGGGAGATTATTTGGAAAGCCACTTGATTCAGGCGACAGCTTTGGAGCTTGCAGAGGGCTTTGCGGAAAGGGTTCACCAGCTTATGCGGGATAAATGGGGATTCCCAGACAGTGTGGACTTTACGATGAAGGACCGCTTTGCCGCTAAGTACCAGGGAGTGAGAGTATCGTTCGGTTATCCTGCCTGTCCGAATCTCGATGACCAGGGGAAACTGTTTAAATTGTTAAACCCTGAGCAAATTGGAGTGCAGTTAACAGATGAGTTTATGATGGAGCCGGAAGCATCTGTGTCAGCCATGGTTTTTGCTCATCCGGAAGGTAGATATTTCGCTGTGTAAATAAAAGTGATGGAGCAGGCCGTGCGCCTTTTCCATCACTTTTTTCATATTGACCTGTTTCTTGTCAGTAAAGGAATGGTTATCAGCTGTAATGGGAGTCCAAAAGGATATAGCCCAAAATAACAAGTAAGATAAAAAGAACTAAAATCAGGATTAGCTGTTCACTTTTCATCGTGTGATCCCTCCGCGTTCTTATATTTACAGCCTATGTGCATATGAAGGGGATGTGCCCATCTTTTTCGATTAGACTGTAAAGGTATACTGATTTAGGAGTTTTCGAAAGGATGTGGAAAGCAAATGAAGGTTGTCGGAGTTGATCTGGCGGGGCCAAGTAATCATAAAGACACTGTGATGGCGGTTTTTCAGCACAGAGGCGGCAAATTGGAACTGAGGAATCTTGAAAGTGGTGTGAGTGACTTATCCTTCTTAAACGCAGTAGAAGAATTGTCCGAGTCTGATCACGTTGTCATCGGTATTGATGCGCCGTTATCCTATGCTGATGGGGGAGGAGACCGGGCTGGGGATAAGGAATTGCGAAAGTACATTGTATCTCTTGGAATGCGATCAGGATCTATTATGTCACCTACCTATTCAAGAATGGCGTATTTAACATTGCGGGGGATCAGGCTCACAAGGGAGCTCGAGCGCCTGCCTCATGCTGACCGTATTTCAATTGTGGAAGTACATCCTGGAGCAGCCATTGGATCCAGGATAGACGCCGGTAAGTTTTTTCATGTATTGGAGTATAAAAAAGGGCGATCTTCAAGGGAATTTATGCTCGGGTGGTTTAAAGAACAGCAATTGAAGGGGATACCGGAGGGTTGTAAAGAAGAAAGTCACCTGATTGACGCATGTGCAGCAGCTTTAAGTGCCTGGCACTGGGCAGATCCAGAGTTAAAGTCGAGATGGCTTTATCCTGCTGATCCTCCCCTGAATCCTTATGATTATTGTTGCTGATATAAGCCGAAGTGCTATTATTAGCGATTGCGAACGTATGTTTGTATAATGGATTTAGAGCATTTTCATAACGTCAGTCATCCACTTCCAGGGTAAGGGGTTGGATTTGGTGAGCGTAAAAAGATGTAAGCTGAGTGATCATGAAATCGTGAAGATGTATGAAGAAGGGATGAGGACGGTGGATATCGCTGTCCTCGCAGGTGTGTCTCAGAAAACCGTTAATGTTGTTTTGAGACGAAATGATGTGAAAAGGCGGGCGAGAGGGAGCTGGAAACGAAAATATCATGTTAATGAAGATTATTTTAAAACGTGGTCACCGACTATGGCCTATGTTCTTGGCTTTTTCGCAGCAGACGGCTGTATTTCCGGGCAGACACAGACAGTTTCGTTTGCGCAAAATGAGATTGAAATTCTGGAGGTTATCCTGGATGAATTGGGTTCAAATCATCGTATTGTAAAAAACGATGAAACTGGAGTAAACATTCTGAATATACACAGTAAAATCATGAAGGATGATTTAATGAATACTCATGGCATGTTTCCGGCTAAGTCAAACTCGATTGCATTCCCCTTCGTACCTGATGAATATTTGAGCCATTACATGAGAGGATATTTTGATGGGGATGGCAGTATTAACAAGCAAAAATGCTACGTTACATTCGTTGGCGGCTCAAATAAATACATGAAGACTTTAGAAAAGTTATTGATTAAAAGAAATTTAAAAGTGTTGATAAAAATTGAAGGTGATGGCAAACATTTTAGAGTAATCATTGGAAATAAAGTATCGGTATCTGCATTTTTAAAATGGATATACAAAGATAAAAACATCTATTTAGAAAAAAAGTTCCTTCAGTTCAAGGGCGATTCTAACCATAAAAAGATTATTAAGGAGAGGCAAGTAACATATGACTACGAGGGAGCATAAGTTCCTTTTTTTACCTATTAACTTTACTTTATACAGTATAATTATTAAATTTTTTATCTAGTTTACTTAATATCTATTATCGTACCCAATGTAGAAATCAAAAGATGGTGTATCATATCCTAAGTAAACTCAATGTTTTGAGACAAAACAAAAAACATCAAATGTTAATGTCATAACTCACAGGAATTTAAATTACGAGTTGATTTTGATTCAATCAATTTTTTTATTAATCGTTCATTTAAGCTAAATCTATTACTTTAATATGTATCTTTAGAAAACTATTGTGTTTTATCTAATGAAGTGTTTTTTAATATTCATCTTATTTATTTACCTGTTATGCAGCAGTCTTCCTGCTTAGGGTATATAAATTAATGTTTGTTTACATAATTATATTATGGTTAATTCTTTCCCCATATAAAAAATTCCCGACTGCTTGGAGTCAGGAATTAATATCTTTTCTTATTCATTACGAAGACCTTTTACAAAATACATAAGCAGCTGATCATCAACCATCACCTTTGTTCCGGGTTCAACAGAATCATTATCATACGTTATACCTTGCCGGTCCGGCAAGTAACCCCGTTTCAAATAAATGTGCATTGCCGTACTGTAATCCTTGTATAAACCGACGCCCAGCCCTACATAGTTATGATGCTTTGCTGCTATTCGTTCAAGTTCATCCATTATAACCGTTGCAATGCCATTACGCCGGAATTCTGGAAATACAATCAAATCACTGATTTCAGGAATATGCTTTTCTTTAAAATAGGAATATTCAGAATGACATTTCATCTGGCAGCAGCCCGCAAGAGTATTATTATAAAAAGCCAGCAGGGTAATTCTTTCATTATATTTGTTTTCTTCAAGGCAGCGTTCAAAGTATTCTTTATCACGATCAAGACCGCGTGTAATAAACGCTGCTTTGAGCATCGATAAATCTTCTGGTTCGATTGTACGAATAATTGTCCGGTGCATATTACCCCTCAAATTCTTTCGCATAATTGTTTTCTTACACAAATGTACCATACCTTAAACCTTAAGTATTAGATGTCATCACTCTGTAATTAAGTTGTAAACAATCAGTTACTTTGTTAGTAGATGAAGAACAAAAGTTTCACTTCATTTGTACCTAAAGTACTAATGATTCAATAATTATCATGGTTATTTAGACAGTCATTATGACAAGACAGCTGTTAATATTTATTGTATGTATTCTTAATGATTCTCTCTACGAAGGTACGGTTTCAATATTATATGGAGAAAGTATTAGTTTACATAACTAAGATACGACTAGAGGTGTTACTTACTCTTTTATACTCATCAGAATGATTAATTACAAATCAAACACAACCAAAAAAAATAACCACCTGGATCTCAGACGGTTATCCTATTTATGATTACGCCTCGCGTCTTAAGGCAGATAA
Organism: Alteribacter keqinensis; assembly: GCF_003710255.1. NCBI lineage: Bacteria > Bacillati > Bacillota > Bacilli > Caryophanales > Bacillaceae > Alteribacter > Alteribacter keqinensis. Next base: position 1,110,071 of record NZ_RHIB01000001.1, read on the forward strand.
TACGTTAACGCGTGTTGCTTTTGCTGCAGGTCTGAACCCTGACAGCATAGCAACAGCCACACTGATTCCTGTTGCTATCATTACCAGCTGGAATGGAATATAAGAAAAGGTAATGTTAATCCCCTCTGCCCCTGTAGTTGCCTCAAGGATCATTGGGATAAATAGATTAGCCCCCACACTGACAACATAAGCGATTCCGACACCAAACAAAGAACCAAGAAGGCCGATTGAAGCACTCTCCATTAGAAACATTCGTTTTATTGCTGAAGGGTTTGCTCCCAGCGCTTTCATCACTCCAATTTCATGTGTACGTTCCGTTACAGCCATCGTCATCGTATTAAATATGCCAATCGAAGCGATAAGGACCGCTATTGTTCCAATAAATATCAATCCAGCCTTAAAAGCCGTAAAAAAAATATTCATTCCTTTCAATTCTTCTGATATGGAATAAACCATGAACCCCTGTTCTTTCAGACCATTTGTGGCATCTTCGACCTGGTCTACACCTGCTACATGGGCTGTTACACTGTTGTACATGCCTTCCTGCCCCGTTAACGCTAATATTTCTTCACGCTTACTCTCTCCTAAATATAAACTCCAATCCTGCAGCCAGTCTCTTGAAGGTTCATCTACTATGCCAACAATCGTAAACTCTTCAGAGTACGGAGTATTTTCATTCTCACCGGCAATAGTAAATAAAACAGTTTCTCCGATTAAGCTATCATTAAAAGCAGTAAGTTCTGTGCTCTCATCATCAGGATACTCCCCTGTTTCTGCATTAAATTCATATAAAATTTCATGAACATGATATCCGGCAATTATTTCGTTATCATTATCCGGAAAACGTCCTTCTGATAGTCTCAGATTACTCTCTTTTTCCGCCTCGAAGTCTGTAATAATACCATCTACGTTTCCTCTATACTTGTTATCCAGGGTTATTTCTGTAAATGAATCTATTCTGGATTGAGGAACGACCGACTGGATACCTTCGGTGTTTTTAACATCACCAAGCCACTCCTCTGACATTGGATGATATTCATCATCGATCATTTTGCCGTTTACATCAATTTGAGTCAGTGGCTGATGACTCGAAGCTTCTTCCATCAGACTGTTTTGCAACCCGAATCCGATTGAGGCCAACACGATAAGAAAAGAGCATCCCATTGTCGTGGCCAGTATGGTCATAAAGATTCGAAGCTTGTTTTTCTTCATGTTTCTTGAAACAAATTGAATTTGATCAGTTAGCTTCAAAGTACACGCCGCCTTCCTGCTTCATCATTCCATCATGGATTTTAAGGGTGCGATTTCCAATGTTTGCAACTTCTTGATCGTGAGTAATAATCAGAAAAGTGATCTGCTGGTCCTTGTTTAACTGTTTAATCAGGCTGAGCACTTCTGCCTCTGTTTCTGAATCGAGACTTCCTGTAGGCTCATCTGCCAGAATCATCATCGGTTCTGTAATAAGAGCTCTTGCAATAGATACCCGTTGCTGCTGCCCGCCTGAAAGTTCGTTTGGATAGTGCCCCTTATGTTCGGATAACCCCACTTTTTGAATCATTTCATGGGCTTTCCCTTCTCTTGTCTTTCTGTCAATTCCTTTTAATGTGAGGGGCAGTTCCACATTTTCAAAAGCTGTAAGCCCGGGAATCAATTCATAATTTTGAAAGATGAATCCGAAATGATCCAGCCGGAACTTTGCCCATTGTTTTTCGTTTAAGTCAGTAACATCTGTACTGTTAATCGTAAGCTTTCCGGAATCTGCTTTTATGTAGCCGGACAGTAAATTAAGTACCGTCGACTTCCCGGAACCGCTCCTGCCTATGATGGAAACAATTTCTCCTTTATTTATTTCAAAGCATACATCCTTTAATACAGGTACAGACGATTGCTTTCCTTTCTTCCCGATCACATAAGAATAATGCAGATGCTCCACCTTTATCATCTTTCACTCTTCCTCCCTGGAATCTTTATAAATAGTTTCAAATACAAAGTGTCTCTTGTGTCTTAAGTGTATTACAATCATTAATACACTAAGATCATATATTGGAAACGAATGGATGTCAACCCTTTTCTGGAAATTGTATGGAGACAGACCCCATAGCCATCAAGTTAAGCGATTTAAGAATTTGAAGCAGAAGAAGTCAGGATGTAGCCGGAATGCCCTTCGCTTTCCGCGGTGGCGCCGGTGAGCCTCCGGGTACTCCGCACTCCGGGGTCTCACCCTGCCACCTGCTCCCGCAGGAGTCTCGAACATTCCGGCTACATCCTCTTTTACATTCTTATTTGAGTGCTTTTAAACATGAAGCAGCTTACAGGTTTCTAAATGAAGAAAATGTAAAAAGAAGAAACGGGACACACCGTGTAAGGTCTTAAAAGACACGATAAATAAGGGTGAGGGAACAGAACTATTAAGGGTTTAAGAAAGGTGTTGTTTTGTAAGGATCAGTTTTATCAAAAAAGGAAGTGGAGCGAAACGTGGGACTCCTGTGGGATTAGCATCAACTTAAGACCCCGCAGAGCGGTCTTTCCTGAGGAGGCTGAAGCGATGCCCGCGGAAAGCGTCCGCCTGTAGCGGAATTTGTTTAAGTTCAAAAAAATCATCCAACAAGAAGCTTCTTTGTCATGTCTAAATTACCAGAGGAAAGTAAGTTTAGGAAAGAAAACGAAAGAAACCGTCAAGTTCTGCTTAACTTGACGGCTATTGGGACAGACCCCGCACAATTTTGGGATGCAGAAAGCCCGCCTATCCAAACCGGAAAGGCGGGCTTTCATATGATTGATTTAATTGTCTCAGAATAGAGTTGGATCGTTGTCAGGGTTTACAGTTACTTTTTCAGGAGTAGTGTTTGACGGTAGCAGCCAGGCGTCTTTCACTTCGCCTGTCTGAGTGACGTCAAAGATAAAGGATCCGTTTGTGTAACGGTCGCTTGCTCGTACTTTTTTAGTATCAACCGTTTCTACAGAGCCGTCTGCTGCCTGAATATGAACAGTAACTGCTCCTTCTGTTGCAAAGAATTTCGTAACACGGTGTGGCTGTCGCTTGAGCTCTTTTAACATAACAACGCCCCGTTTTGCCCGCGACGTCTTTTCGAAGACGGATAGAGACATTCGTTTGTATGCTCCCCGCTGGGTAATTAAGAAGAGTGATGGTGAGGCGTCCTTTGAAAATGCCTGGCCGCTGACCACCACATCATCATCTTTAAGATTAATGGCTTTTACACCAGCAGTCCTCTGTCCGGTTACGCTCACTTCTTCTTCATCATACCAAAGACCAAACCCTAGTCGAGTGGCGAAGAAAAGCTGTGCATTTCCGTCTGTAACATGGACATCAATCAAATCATCGTCTTTTTTCAGTTTAACTGCCATTAAGGCTCTTGAGTAACGCTGGGCTTTATAATCTGCCAGTGGTGTACGTTTCACCATGCCGTTTCTCGTAACAAAAAGAAGGTACTCCGCTTCATTGAACTCCGAAATCGGAATGGCTTTTAATACTACATCATCGCTGGCCATCTGTACGATGTTCGCTACATGCTGTCCGTTATCTTTCCATCTGATATCCGGGAGCTGATGAACAGGTAAAAACAAATAGGAACCTTTCTTTGTGAACAGAAGAAGTGTTTCCGTAGTATTCATCTCAAATTCGCCAATGAGCCTGTCATTTTCTTTCATGCCAGGCGGTTCTCCCTTGGACGACGCATGGGAACGAAGACTGGACCGTTTAACATAGCCTTCTTTTGTTACAGCAACGATGACATCTTCTGAAGGCACCACAACTTCGAGGTTAATTTTAAGATCCTCGATTTTTTCTTCTACCATGGAACGGCGGTCTTCTGCATATTCTTTGCGAATGGCACGGAGCTCCCGCTTAATCTCACCGATAAGCTTTTTCTCGCTGCCAAGAATCTCTGAAAGCTTTTCGATCTGTTTACGAAGCTCATCAAATTCATTTTGAAGCGTTGTAATATCGGTATTGGTAAGTCGGTACAGCTGTAAGGTTACAATGGCTTCTGCCTGTGGTTCTGTAAAACCATACGCGTCCTGAAGGGCACGTTTTGCATCAGCTTTATCCTTGCTTGCCCGGATCGTTGCGATCACTTCATCAAGAATACTAACGGCTTTAATAAGTCCCTCGACAATATGCTGGCGGTCCCTGGCTTTTTTCAAGTCAAATTCTGTACGGCGGGTCACAACTTCCTTCTGATGCTGTATGTAGGCATCAAGGAGCTTTTTAAGACCAAGCTGCTGTGGCGTTTTCTTGTAGATAGCAACCATATTAAAGTTGTAGGAAATCTGCAGGTCTGTGTTCTTAAACAGGAAGTTTAGGATTCCCTGTGCATCTGCATCTTTTCGCAGCTCAATGACAATGCGCAGTCCTGTGCGGTCCGTATCATCCCGCACTTCTGCAATCCCGTCAACCTTCTTATCCAAACGGAGCTCGTCCATTTTCTTAACAAGATTGGCTTTGTTAATTTCATAAGGAATCTCATGTATTGTAATCTGCTCACGGCCCCCGCGCATCGTTTCAATCTCTGTTTTTCCACGGAGAACAATTTTTCCCTTGCCGGTCTCATACGCTTTCTTCAGTCCTTCAACCCCTTGAATAATACCGCCTGTAGGGAAATCAGGACCTTTAATATGCTCCATTAAATCATCGATCATACAATCCGGTTTTTCCATCTGCATGATTGCTGCATCAATGACTTCTCCCAGGTTATGGGGAGGGAGGTCTGTGGCATACCCACTTGAAATTCCTGTCGACCCGTTTACAAGGAGGTTCGGAAACCGAGATGGGAGCACAACAGGCTCTGAATCAGAGTCGTCAAAGTTCGGCATAAATTCCACCGTATCTTTTTCGATATCCTTAAGCATTTCGGAAGATATTTTCGACAGCCTTGCCTCAGTATAACGCATGGCTGCAGGTGGATCTCCATCAATCGAACCATTGTTTCCGTGCATCTCCACAAGGAGGTGACGCATTTTCCAGTCCTGACTCAGCCGGATCATGGCATCGTATACGGATGTATCTCCGTGAGGGTGATAGTTACCGATAACGTTACCAACTGTTTTGGCCGATTTACGGAACGGTTTGTCCCAAGTGTTTCTGTCATGGTGCATGGCATATAAAATACGCCGCTGAACGGGTTTAAGCCCGTCCCTGGCGTCAGGTAATGCCCGGTCCTGAATAATGTATTTACTGTATCTCCCGAACCTGTCTCCGATCACATCTTCAAGAGGCAAGTCCAGGTAACGGTCTTTTTCTTGTTCCACTTGACTATTCCTCCTCTGTGACCATTAAGTTTTCACTGTCCAGAATATTCGTTTCCTCTTCGAGACTGAAGGCCACATTTTTCTCTATCCATTTACGCCTCGGCTCGACTTTGTCACCCATTAATGTTGAGATGCGTCTTTCCGCACGGGCAATGTCGTCAATGCGCACACGTACAAGAGTACGGGATTCAGGGTTCATTGTTGTTTCCCAAAGCTGTGTCGCATCCATCTCACCAAGACCTTTATACCGCTGAATGGTATAGCCCTTACCGATTTTTTTCATAGCTTTTTTCATTCCGTCTTCGTCCCAGGCATATTCGACCTTCTCTTTTTTCCCGCTTCCTTTACTTACTTTGTAAAGGGGCGGAAGAGCGATATAGATCTTGCCTGCTTCAATAAGCGGCCTCATATACCTGTAAAAGAACGTAAGAAGAAGCACTTGGATATGAGCCCCGTCTGTATCTGCATCGGTCATGATAATTATTTTATCGTAATTGATGTTCTCAATATCAAAGTCCGGTCCAACATCTCCTCCGATAGCATAGATAATGGTGCGGATCTCTTCGTTTTTCATAATATCGGCAAGCTTGGCTTTCTCTGTGTTGATAACCTTACCACGGAGTGGAAGTACCGCCTGAAACTTGCGGTCTCGTCCCTGCTTTGCAGAACCTCCTGCAGAGTCGCCCTCTACCAGGTAAAGTTCATTTTTCTCCCGGTTTTTTGACTGGGCAGGTGTTAACTTCCCGCTAAGCATGGCGTCTTTACGCTTATTCTTCTTCCCGTTACGGGCATCCTCACGGGCTTTACGTGCAGCTTCACGTGCCTGGGCCGCTTTAATCGATTTTCTGATCAGCGTGTTGCTGACCTCTGGGTTTTCTTCAAGGAAGAAGCTGAGCTTTTCACTGACGATGGAATCCACAGCTGAACGTGCCTCTGTTGTTCCAAGCTTTCCTTTTGTCTGACCTTCAAACTGCAGTTTATCCTCCGGCACGCGTATAGAAACGATAGCCGTGAACCCTTCGCGGATGTCATTTCCATCAAGGTTTTTATCTTTCTCTTTCAGTAGCTGAAGCTTTCTTGCATGTTCATTGATGATTCGTGTTACTCCAGCCTTAGCCCCGAGTTCATGGGTGCCTCCATCTTTCGTCCGTACGTTATTAACAAATGACAGCATGTTTTCGGTATAGGCATCACTGTATTGAAAGGCAAAATCCACTTCAATTCCCTGCTGTTCTCCCTGAAAAGAAACAACGGGGTGCAGCGTTTCCTTTTCTTCATTCAGGTAATCAACAAATGCTTCAATGCCAGTATCGAATTGGAAAACATCACGGACAACTTCCCCTTTAGGGCGTTCGTCAACGAGTTCAATCCGCATGCCCTTAATTAAAAATGCTGCTTCACGGAGACGTTCCGACAACGTTTCATAGTTGTAGTGCACTGTACTGAAGATAGATGGATCAGGTTTAAAATGAACGACAGTACCGTTTTTACGGGTAGTGCCCTTCCTTTCTAGGGTTGTAACGGGCTTGCCCCCGTTTTCAAACCGCTGCTGATGCACCTGGCCATCCCGGTAAATGGTCACTTCCAGAAACTCGGAAAGTGCGTTTACGACAGAGGATCCGACACCGTGAAGACCACCACTGGTTTTATAGCCCCCCTGGCCAAACTTACCTCCGGCATGAAGCACGGTAAATATAACTTCAGGGGTTGGCTTCCCGGTTGCATGCATTCCTGTAGGCATACCCCGTCCTTCGTCTTTTACGCTGATACTTTCATCTTTATGTATAGTTACTTTTATATCATTACCGAAACCGGCCAATGCTTCGTCGACAGCATTATCGACGATTTCGAATACGAGGTGATGCAGACCCCGGTGGTCTGTACTGCCGATATACATACCAGGACGTTTCCTGACAGCATCCAGACCTTCTAACACTTGAATTGCATCATCGTTGTAAGTAAAATTCTGCTGCAATCTTGTTACTCCTTTCTATCTGTTCAAGCCCGCTTTCCAATTTTAAAAATGAATCTAATAAAGAATAGAATATTATTAACGGTTATACTATCATATCATACGAACGGACGTTCCTGTCAGTGAGATGATAAAATCATGGTATTTAGTGGAAAGCGCCTTTAGCACTATGTTTAATGTAGCGATTAACGTTTCATTTTTCAAGGAGTTTCCGCAATAATTGTTGAAATAACAGGATTTATTCTTCTATTATTACCCCGTAAACAAGAAAAGTCCTACTGTCCGTCAAAACCTTTCACTCTATTTTTGTTGTCCCCATCCTTTCTATTCTCTAAACGAAAATCGCGGATAAGGAAATAAAACAGAAAAATGCCCCCTCACCTGACTGGGAGAAGGGGCGTCTGTCATTATTTTGTTAACGCGTGCTCTACTTTTATACACCGGTCCATAATCACAGTCATTCCGGCTTTTCTGGCTATTCTGTAAGCTTCTTCACATTCAAGTCCCAACTGGGCCCAGAAGACATCAGCTTTCACTTTAGACGCTTCTTCTGCCACACCTGCAAGGTACTCGCTTCTCCTGAAGACATTAATAATATCCACTGGTCCTTCCAGTTCACTTAGTGAACCCAATGCTTTTTCCCCAAGAACTTCTGAACAGTTGGGGTTAACCGGTATGATTTTGTATCCGGCATTCTGCATTGCTTCAGACACCTGATAGGATGTTCGTCCTGGGTTGTCTGAGAGACCGACGACCGCGATTGTTTTTGCAGAATTAAGAATATCTTTAATTTCGTCTCTCGATGGGTTGTTCATAAGTACAATCACTCCTCTTAAACAGACTACTTATTATCATACCTCTAATGTCCTGCTGCCAAACAACGGGTCATTTAACAATCATTACCGGGCATTTGACCCGCTTTGCAACCTTATGGCTCACGCTGCCAAGGACCATTTGCTGAAATTGATTTAACCCTCGGGAGCCAATGATGACAAGATCGTAATCACCTTCATTGGCTGCTTTTACAATTGAGGGCCCGGGGTCACCAAAAAGTGCCTTTGTCTGAAATTGCACACCGCTCTCATTCAATTTATCAATGATCGGTGCCAGTTTCTCCACCCTTTCCTCGGGGATTGTTCTTATAGGGTATGCCTGGCTGAGAACATCAGACCTGACCGGTGTTTCATCAACCACATGAACAAGGTCAATCCGGGTGCCATTCTTTTTTTGAGCAATATATACAGCATTTTCAGTGGCACGCACGGCATGTTCGGAACCATCCGCTGCTAACAGGATTTTCTTGTACATCTGCATCCCCCTTCCATATGTAATCGTTTACTTTTTAATTCTACAAGGAATGTCAATTTCCTTTATTGATAAGAAAAGTGCCCCCATTACATTGGAGGCACCTAAAAAAATTTATTCAGCCAGTAACCCTTCAGACACTAAAAATTCCCTTGCGACATCAGAAGCATTTTCATCTCCGACTTCAACCCTGTGATTCATCTCCTGCATCTGTTCATCACTGATCCTTCCGCCTAGCTGATTAAGTACGTTTTCAATTTCCGGATACTGTTCCAGAATATCTCTTCGTACGAGTGGAGCTCCCTGATATGGCGGGAAGAGCGTTTCATCATCCTCAAGTACGGTCATGTCATACTCTACAATGTACCAGTCTGTTGCGTAGGCATCCATTAAATCAATATCTCCAGACTGCAACGCGTGAGGTCTGAGCCCGGCTTCCATCGTTACAACGTCAAAATTAACATCATAGACCTCCTGAATACCTAAATACCCGTCCTGACGATCTGCAAATTCGTGAGTAAATCCTGCCGTAAGTTCGTTGTTATAATTTCTAAGATCACTGATGGTTTCCACGCCAAGTTCATCTGCTGTTTCTGTCATCATCGCAATGGCATACGTATTATTGAATTCCATCGGATCAAGAAAGACGAGACCGTATTCTTCATCCATGCCTTCCTTTGCCATTTCAAATACTTCCTGTTCATCATTCGTTTCCAGTTCTTCATCGAGGAAAGTCATAATTGCAGTTCCTGCAAATTCGAGATAAATATCAATATTGCCGGACTGTATGGCATTAAAGACAAAGTCGGTTTGACCAAGGTTTGGCTCCAAGTCAACAACGAGATCCGTTGCATCTTCGATCAGCAATTTATGCATGTTAATGATAATCTCCGGTTCTGACCCTAATTTCCCCCCGATCGTAATGTCTGCCTGCTGGGGTCTGATGACTAATGGCGCTGAGACAATTAATAAAGCCACAACAACCACAGATACAATCGGCATGATCGAACTGCCTCCTGACCGCTTTTCTGTCACTCTCAGGACGGCATCGAAAAATAAAGCCAGCAGAGCCGCAGGTATTGCACCGAGTAGAATATATTCATTATTTGATCTTGCAATACCGAGCATGATTAAATCACCCAGCCCGCCCGCACCAATTAACGCAGCAAGTGTGGCTGTCCCAACGATTAAAACCATGGATGTTCGTATCCCAGCCATGATTACAGGCATTGCGATTGGAAGCTCAACTTTATGAAGCCTTTTAATTGAGCTCATCCCCATCCCTCTGGCCGCCTCGACCAGAGAAGGATCCACTTCTCTTATACCTGTATACGTATTACGAAGGATCGGGAGCAGAGCGTATGCGGTTAAAGCAACAATAGCAGGGGTGGTACCAATACCGATTAACGGTATCATAAAACCGAGTAAAGCAAGACTCGGAATGGTCTGAAGCACAGCGGATGCACCTATTACGGGCTCAGCTATTCTCCTGTTCCTTGTAAGGATGATTCCAAGTGGCAAAGCAATAAATACACTTAATAAAAGAGAGATAATCGACAGCTGCAAGTGTTCCCATGTAGCTGCCCACAGCATGTCCTGTCTCGCCTGAAACAACTGTATAAAATTCTGAAACAATAAGATCATTGGGAACGCCTCCCCTGCTCACGGGAGTCATTTAAATAAAACATCACGTCTCTTATTGTAACGACACCCACAAGATGTCCTTCGTGATCCACAACCGGCAGTACATCCTGGCCTGTATGTTTAAATGTTGCTACCGTATCTTCAATTGAGGATTCAGGATGAATTGTGTCATGAAAAGCGTGAATCTCACCATCCTGCGCGATTCTTCCCAGAAACAGTTCCTGATCGTTTGAACAGACGAAGGGACCCGCATGAGTTTTCCCGGCCGGGTTTTCGAGATCATTCTGATTAATTATGTAGCTGGATTGTTTTAAAACGAGGTGATTCACTTCCTCTGACCATGCATTTTTACGGCCTCCGAGAAACTCTTTCACAAAATCGTCTGCAGGTTTTTTCAGTATGTTTTCAGGCGTGTCGATCTGGACAGCAGCCCCTTCTTTCATTACGCAGATCCGATCACCGAGCTGAAGAGCTTCGTCCATGTCATGGGTGACAAAAACAATCGTCTTTTGAATTTCTTTCTGCAGTTTTCCAATATCCTTTTGAAGCTGGTCGCGGCTCAGAGGATCGAGCGCACTGAAAGGCTCGTCCATTAAGATAATATCCGGGTCTCCTGCCAGTGCCCTGATAACCCCGATTCGCTGCTGCTGACCACCGGACAGTTCTTTGGGTTTTCTGTCCCGGTACGTGGCCGGATCAAGACCGACCATAGATAACAGGTCATCAATCCGTTTCGTAATCTCAGTCTTTTTCCATTTTTTTAATTCCGGGACAATAGCAATATTCTCAGCAATAGTCATGTGAGGAAAAAGGGCAATCTGCTGGAGAACATAGCCTATATTCCACCTGAGCTCTTTTATGTCTTCGTCCTGAATATCTTTACCGTTAATTTTTAGTATGCCTTCTGTAGGGTCAATAAGGCGGTTGATCATTTTCATCGTTGTTGTTTTTCCGCATCCGCTGGGACCTATCAATACAAAAAATTCTCCGCGGTTGATGCAAAAGTTAAGGGAATCTACGGCTTTTGTACCGTCATCAAACACTTTTGATACTGATGAAAATTCAATCATCTATCACACTTCCTTCTTTATTTAATACTTCATTTAAGCTGTAATTTGTGTCTGATTTAAGTGCATACTTTCATTAATATTCCGCTAATTTGGTGTTTTGAAACCTTCTTTTTTATACGTAATTACGGTACGTGAAATATTAAATCAGACTTAAAAAACACCGTGGACCACGATGGTACACAGTGTTTTTTAAGTCTTATTCAGATCCGATTTCCAATTCATTCATCCACTGGCTTACATGTTCGTATGCTGAATCAAAATGATTTTCCCAATCAACCAGAATTTCATTATTCATTTCTGAAGGCGGAAGGACAGTAAAGTTTCTCCCTCCTTCGCTCCGGTCTGTGTATACAGGAATAAAGCGTGGGTTATCAATGATCGTAAATGTGGCAGGACCTGCAATGACTTCTTTGACTGTAACCTGGGCCAGTCCTCCGATACGTCTTTTAAGTTCTTCCTGCCCGGAAATGAGGTTTCCGAGTGAGTAAGCGACAAAGACTTCTCTGCCGTCACTTGTTTTCAGCCATTCAAAAGGCTGAAGAACCTGGGGATGATGCCCAAAGATGATATCAGCTCCGGCTTCGGCTGCAACCGAGGAAAAATACGTCTGGTACTCGTTCGGATAATCTGTATATTTTTCCCCATAGTGAAGGTTAAGGACAACCACATCAGACATTTCCTTTGCTTCTCTGATTTCACTTTCCAAGGTACTTTCTTCAATCAAAGAGATAAGATGATCTTTACCCTCAGGTACAGGCATGCCATTTGTGCCTTGGGAGTAGGATAAAAAGGCAAAAGAAATATTATTAATCTCTATGATTCTTACATTCTCTTTATCTTCCTGTGATTCATAGGCCCCTGTATACGGAAGGCCACTGTCATTGAGATGATTAATCGTCTCTAGTACACCCTCTTCCCCGTTTTCCAGTGTATGGCTATTGACAAGAGTGAGCATATTAAAGCCGCTTCCTTTGAGTGCATCCGAAACTTCTGCTGAAGCGGGATACTGACTTCCATGCATCGTTTCCAGGTTAATGATTGAAAAATCAGCCTCGTTTATGTAAGGAGTGATCTTTTCGAACATGGGAATAAAGTCAAAACCTTCTTCATTCCGTGCATTATCAGAGACACTGTTGGAAATGAGTACATCTCCTCCGCCGATAATTGTTGCTTCATTCTTTATTTGCATTTCTCTATGTAATTGAATTTCTTCACGAATAACCTTATTTTCATTTAAAGTAACCGGTGCCTGGCTGCTTGCTTGTTCTACAAACTTAAAACCAAAAAGTGTGCTGACCATCACAACCCCTGCCAGAACAACAGAAATAGTTGTTTTCATCGTAAAACCCTCTCATTTTTGCGCATTCTCATCTATCATAACAAAAACATGTCTTTTATGTAACGCTTTATGACAATTATATTACATTTTCACTTATATTTTTCTTCTCTATAGTACTGTTTAAGCCCCGCTTCGCTTTCAATGCAATGCCTTTTTACACTTACAAGAAGCATTTCTGCGTTTTGATGATATTATTTTAGGTTTACAATGACCTTTTTTACAGATGGCTGCCTTTATTTTACTTTTAGTGTCCACCCATCCCCCAGTAAATAAAAAAGCTGCCCCTGCCGGTCACAGACGACCGCGCGGGACAGCTTATCAGCACTTGAGCCATTACAGCCGGCTTAACAAGTACCTTCATTTCGCTTGCTGAATATTCAGCTTGTAAACATCTGAATACTTACTTTTCAGATAGTCGATAAGATATTGAGCGTTGATTTCTTCCCCTGTTGTTTCTTTCAGAATTTCAAGAGGGAGCTTACTTTTTCCGTACTGATGAACATGACGGGTCATCCATTCTTTAACGGGACCAAGGTCTCCATTTCTTAATAGCGACTCAAAGCCTTCGTTCATGTCTTTTCTCAGTACATTCATAAGTTGTGCCGCATAAACGTAACCTAGTGCGTAGGATGGAAAGTAACCGAAAGCGCCTCCGGACCAGTGAACATCCTGAAGAACCCCCTCCCCGTCATGGGAAGGTCGCACGCCGAGATACTCTTCCATTTTATCATTCCACGCTTTTGGAAGGTCCTTTACTTCTAGGTCACCATTAATCAGGGCTTTTTCCAGCTCGTAACGTACGATAATGTGAAGAGCGTACGTCATTTCGTCTGCCTCAATACGGATTAGGGAAGGGCCGGCAACATTAATGCCTTTGTAGAACGTATCCAGGTCCACATTGTCAAACTGTCCTGAAGACTGTTCCTTCAGAAGAACATAATTCTTTTCCCAGAATGCCCGGTTGCGGCCGACAAAATTCTCCCAGAATAATGACTGGGACTCATGAATACCCATAGAAGTTCCGGAGCAAAGAGGAGTACCGATGTATTTTTCACTGATGTTCTGCTCATAAAGGGCATGTCCACCTTCATGAATTGTTCCGAAAACCGCTGTTCTGAAATCGTCTTCATCATACTTTGTCGTCACCCGCACATCATTCGGGTTCAGGCCGATCGCAAATGGATGAACGGTTGTATCAAGACGTCCTGCCTCAAAATCATAATTCATCTGTTCTAAAATAATCTTGCTGAATGCTTCTTGTCTGTCTGCTGGAAAGTGCTTAAACAGGAAATCAGTTTCCGGCTGGTAAGAACTTTCTGTAACAGCTTTTACAAGAGGGACAAGCTGATCTCTTAAGTCTCCGAAAACCCGATCGAGGGTTTCTACAGTCAATCCCGGCTCGTAGTCATCAAGAAGGGCATTATATTTGTTTCCCTCATACCCTACCCACTCCACATAGCTGCGGTTAAATTCCACGATTTTTTCAAGATAAGGCCGAAACGTATCAAAATCAGCTTTTTCCTTTGCTTCCGGCCAGATGGATTCCGCATTGGATGTAAGAACGACATATTCCTGGAATTCTTTTTCCGGGATGTTTTTTTGTTTATTGTAAGCTTTTTTACATTCTGCTACAGAATCTCTTGTTACTTCATCAATTTCGTCTGTACCTGATAAAATATCAATGAAAGATGCCATTTCATCGGAAACAGACATCTGAAATACCTGGGCTGATAACGTCCCGATTACCTCAGCACGCTGGGAAGCACCTTTTTTAGGGGCACCCGTTCTCAGATCCCAGGCCATTAACCCGTGGGCTTCCTTAAAATTGCTCATTTTTTTAACATAGTACAGGAATTCTTTTTCCGTTTGTTTTACTGATTTAGTCAAGATGACTCAACTCCTCATAAATATCAATCCTTATATTCTTCTTTGAAAAAGCGTTATTTCCTGCCCGTCTTGGAAAAAAGTATGAAACAAACTCGTATCCTGTAACGATTCAGGGTCTGTGTGATAAAATAAACGAACAGACAAGGAGGCTTTTCAGATGGATTTAACGATAACCGATAATGCAGCAGGTTTATATAAAAAAGAAATGAATTTAGCCGATGGGGACGCCCTGAGACTTTACGTCCGCGTTGGAGGAATCGGGTCAGGAGGATTCTCTGCCGGCGTCACAAAAGAGCTCCCCGAAGGTACCTATATGACGAAAGAATCTGGCGGGATTACCTTTTGTATATCGGAAGATGATGAATGGTATTTTGACGGAATGACGATAGACTTCAATCAGGATCTTGGAGAAGTACAGTTTACGAACCCGAAAATTGAGGATGTAACAAACCCCCGCGGTCAATAGCACTTTTTTGACCGTTTACTAAATGACTGCAAAGCAAAAGGCTCAGGAAGAGCAATACCTTCCTGAGCCTTTTTTATTCTTCATCCTTTGCTTTTTCAAGCTGACTTTCGAGTTTTTCAATTAAGTCATGTGAATATGCGCCAAGTTCTCCACTCATCTCATACTTTGTGGCTTCATGCAATTGATTTTTTGCATCATTCAGTGCATTCGTTGCCGTTTCAAGCTGTTCAGGGTTCATGCTCATGGTTGCCTGGCCGACCATTTTCTGAGCAGCTTTAATGGCCATTTCAACCTGCTGGATATCGTTAAACGGTTGTGACATATGAAACACATCCTTTTTTAGGTTCTGTTAAGCTCTGGTGTTGATCTACGCTCCATTGCACTTTCCTCGGGCGTCGGGAGCCTCCTCGACATGCTGCTTCTTCCTCTGCCAGCCAGGCTCCGAAGCAGATGCGTCGAGGCAACTCGAAGCTTATACATGAAGCAGCACTCGTGTCTGCGGGTCTCCCCGGAACTCGCTTCTCCCGCAGGAATGTAGCGCATTCGCTGCAATCAAAATGATTTTTAACTTATAATACTTTAACCCCTTTACCCGGGACGGTGTAAAGGCTGGTTGCTTACACATTTTTCTTTGTAACACGGTAAAGCATAATTATTATTGCCCTGTCATTTCCCGCACACGGTCTTCATTTTCATCCACCCATTGGCGTGCAAGCTCTTCTTCATCTCCGCCGTCTTCTATTTCTGCTATCATTTCTTCTACCTCATCCACTTCAATACTCCAGTTAGAAAAAAACTCATAGGCTTCAGGGGCTTTTTCTGCAAGGTCTTTATTTGCCACCACATGAACTTCTGAAGTAGCAAAATAATCCTCATCTCCCTCCAGCACAGTTAAATCATATTCAACAAACATAGGGTGTGGGCGCCACCCGAGAAAGAGAATCGGTTCTTCTGAAGAAACGTGACGCTGGACTTCTGACAACATCCCGGATTCACTGGAAGCTACGTAATCAAGATCGAGATCAAAGGATTGAATCATCTCTCTTGATGTTTCAGTCATTCCTGCTCCTTCTTCAATGCCATAGATACGGTTATCAAAAAGGTCTTCCTGGCCTTTCAGATCTTCAATGGTTTCAACACCTTCTACATAATCAGGAATGACCCAGCCCAATTCTCCCTCTTCATAACTCACAGATACACTCTCAATCGTATCTTCATACTGATTCATGTAATTTTCGTGCATATCGGGAAGCCAGGCATCCATAAAGACATCAAGATCGCCTCTGGAAAGGCCGGTATAAACAGCCCCTGCATCTGCTTCCTGAAGCTCTACTGTATACCCCATGTCTTCAAGAATTTCCTTTGCAATATAAGTAGGGGGTATCGTTGACGTCCAGTTTGTCACGCCAAACCGGATTGTTTCATCCCGGTCTTCTTCCGTTCCTTCCTCTTCTTCTGCAGGTGCGGCCTCGTCTGTTTCATCCGTTTCCTCATCGATCCCGCAACCTGCCATGGCAACTGCCATAATCCCCAGAAGGGCGATCACAGCTATAAGAATAATCCAACGTTTTTCCATTTTTTTCACTCCTTGTATTTTTCTATCGTTCAGGCTTCAGCCCTTGTGTAATCCGGTCAAGAATGATGGCCAGTACAACAATCCCCAAGCCGCCTACAAGACCAAGACCGACGTTAACGCTCGAGATTCCGGACAGTACGATAGAGCCGAGACCCGGAGCTCCGATCATGGCTGCAATAACGGCCATGGAAAGGGCGAGCATAATCGTCTGATTTACCCCGGCCATAATAGTGGGGAGAGCAAGAGGCAGCTGAACTTTTATAAGCATCTGCCCCGACGTGGAACCAAACGCCCTTGCAGCTTCGACAACATCACCTGGAACCTGCCTGATCCCAAGGTTTGTCAGGCGTACACAAGGGGGTGTGGCGAACACAAAAGTTGAGATAACTGCAGGTACTCCTCCAAGCCCAAACAGTAAAATCGCCGGAATCAAGTAAACAAAGCTCGGGAGGGTCTGCATAAAGTCCAGGACTGGACGTACAATTCGCTGAACCCCTTCAGATTTTGCACTCCAAATCCCGATTGGAATGCCGATTACGATGGACAAAAAGGTGGAGACAAAGATGATCGCAAGGGTCTGCATCCCTTCTCCCCATAAATCAACGCTTCCAAGATACAAAAGTCCGATCAGGCTGAATATAGCGACTCCTTTTCCTGCGAGATACCAGGCCAGGGCAACAACAATGATAGTCAGTATTTCTGCAGGAATCGCATTTAACATCCAGTTTATCCATTCAAGCAGCGAACCAATCATTCCACCTATTGCATCAAAAAAAGGACCGAGTGTAGGTATGAGCCAGTCATTGACAAAATCATTTGTCCATTCTTCCAGAGGTAAGTAAAAATAGTTCATCGCTCATCCCCCTCAATATTAAGCTCCGTATGTGCCACTGGTGTCTCGTGAACCTGCAGAGCGCTATAATCCGTTCCTTTACCCATACCAAGTCCGGATAGAATAGACACCCGGACAATGATGCCCCTGAGCCTGTCATTTTCAACAACGGCAATAGGATAGTTTGTTTCCGCAGCAGCAGGGATCAGATCTTCAAGGGGGGTATCTTTTTCCGCTGTTTTATAATCGTGTCTTAAGTACCCATCCAGTGGTTCCTCTGTATCGATCGCTTTTACTGCATCTTCAATGGTAAGAAGACCTTTTAACACGTTGCCTCTGTCCACGACAAAAATACTTGAAATGCCTTTTTCCTTCATGCGCCTCACTGCCACACGGGGACCATCCTTGGAAGACGTCACCACATCTGGTTTTTTCATCACATTCTCAGCAACCAGTACTTTCGAGCGGTCAACGTCCTGAACAAAGTTCGCCACATAATCATTCGCCGGCTCACGCATGATTTCTTCAGATGTGCCGATCTGAACGATAAAGCCGTCCTTCATAATCGCGATGCGGTCACCAAGCTTTAATGCTTCATCCAGATCGTGGGTAATAAATAAAATCGTTTTGTTTAATTTATCCTGAAGTTCAAGAAGTTCATCCTGCATGTCTTTTCGGATTAGCGGATCCAATGCACTGAACGCTTCATCCATCAGCAGAATATCGGAGTCAGTTGCCAGTGCCCTCGCCAGTCCCACACGCTGCTGCATCCCTCCGCTTAATTCATCAGGGTAGCTGTTTTCATAGCCGGAGAGTCCTACAGCGTGAATCGCCTCAACGGCTTTTTCTTCCCGATTTTTTGTATCCATCCCCTGAATTTCCAGTCCGTACTCCACATTCTTCTGAATCGTCCGGTGAGGGAGGAGGGCAAAACGTTGAAAAACCATCCCCAGTTTCGACCTTCTCGTATCGATAAGAGACTTCATGTTCATTTTCGTAATATCTTCCCCGTCAATGAGTACAGAACCGGAAGTGGGATCGATAAGCCGGTTTACGAGTCTGATTAAGGTGGACTTTCCGCTGCCGGACAGACCCATAATGACAAAGAACTCTCCTTCATTTACGTCAAAGCTGGCCTGGTTTACTCCGACGGTATTTCCTGACTCTTTTAATATTTCATCTTTTGATTTGCCTTCTTTAAGCAATGACACCCCTTTTTTCGGGTTCGGTCCGAATACTTTTGTTAAATTACGTACCTCAATTTTTTTCATAGACGTACTCCTTTATAAAGTTCCAATTCACCTTCCTTTACTGTTTACATTTTTTTCATTTTCATGCACAAAAAAAGAAGCAGTCCGAAAAGGCATCATGCCTTTCAGGCTGCTTCTGACGTAATATTAATCCCGGTCGAATCGCCGTTATTTTTTCGGCGGACGCGGACCCCAGAACTGATAAAAGTCGGTTTTGATATTTCCGTTGTATAGCTTTCGCTTTTTGGTTGCTTTCTTTCCGTAAAAAAGTTCAAATTTTTCATGGGACGTAATGATATAAACAGACCATGTCGGAAGGTACGTCCGATACACTTCCCCAATGTCTTTATAGAGCTTTTCAACTTCGGCTTTTTCATTCATACGTTCTCCGTATGGCGGGTTGCCTAAAATGACCCCGTATTCCTGTTTGGAACGGAGATCTTTTGCCTGCATCTGTTTAAAGGCAATCTGGTCAGGAAATCCTGCTTCCATTGCGTTGTTTGTGGCGAGGTCCACCATTTTGTGGTCTATATCTGTACCGAATATTTGAAGAGGCTGGTCATAGTTGGCCATATCCTCTGCTTCTTCATGAGCCTCATCAATCCACTTTTGTTTGTACCAGTCCCACCCCTCAAAGGCGAACTCGCGGTTGACCCCGGGAGCAATGTTCTGTCCGATCATCGCAGCTTCTATGGGAAGTGTCCCTGATCCGCAGAAAGGATCCACAAAGGGCTTGTCCGGTGTCCAGTTTGTGAGGTAGATCATAGCTGCAGCCATTGTTTCCTTCAGCGGGGCCTCATTGTGGAGGTATCTGTATCCGCGTTTATGAAGTCCGGTTCCGCTCGTATCAATTGTCAGAGTAGCAATGTCCTTTAACAATGCCACTTCAATACGGTAAAAGCCCCCTGTTTCATCAAACCAGTCTTTCCGGTAGGCTGCCTTCATTTTTTCCACTACTGCTTTTTTTACAATGGCCTGGCAGTCCGGAACACTGTATAAACCGGATTTAACAGAACGTCCGATTACCGGAAATTCAGCATTCACCGGGAGAAATTCAGACCAGGGAAGTGCTTTTGTTTTCTCGAAGAGCTCTTCAAAGCTCGTTGCTTTAAATTCTCCTACTTTTATTTTTACACGGTCTGCCGTCCGGAGCCACAAATTGGCGCGGGCGACACCTTTCATATCTGAAGTAAAGATGACTTTACCATTTTCAACGCTTACATCTTCAAAGCCGAGGTCGCGGACTTCCTTTGCCACGATTGCTTCAAGGCCCATGGCAGCTGTAGCAATAAGGGTTAATTTTCCGTTCATGCCGATCATCCTTCCTTTTCTTCCGGAGTATTTATTCTTTATAAATTTTAACATTATCGTCTTCTATATATATCAGGCAGATTACAGCCAGCATAATGTGCTCTTTCCACAGTAGTACCAGAAAGAGACCTCGAGTGAAACGCCCTGTTTCTTTCTCAGCGTTTAAGCGTATGCCTCGAAGCAGACTGGGGCTTTCTTGCTTTATCACTTTAAGAATCAGGAAGAGTGTTATAACCCTTCATTGAAATCCAACTTCGTTGAACGGAATACGCTCCCTCCACGGAGTCGTGCCGATCCTCCTCAGGGCTTCGCCACTGCGGGGTCTCACCTGATTCGCACTTCCGCAGGAGTCTCTCGTATTCCGTTCAACTACGTAAAATGCGTTGTGAAAATAAAATGAAAATGATAACTAAGTCAAAGAAAGACCCACTGCCTGGTAATATACGTTATTGAGATATTAATTAGGATGGATATTTGTTTTCGTGAAAATTATTGCTTTTGCTGAAAAAGGTAATGAAGCTGAAGTGCCTGAGTCACCTGTGGGAGAGACGAGCGTTTGCATCAAGAATTAGCTTCGAGTTTTTTCGATGCAGATAGCTGCAAAGCGTTGCTGGCAGAGGAAGATGCAAGCTTAATTCTCCATGCTTGCCGGCACCACCACGGATGTAAATACTCGTCGCTTTTTGCTCCATTTATTATGTTAAAAATCAATTTATCCATTACAGCTTATTTATAACAACTTCCTTAAAATTGTATGTAAAAAACTCCACGAACACAAGGATCGAGGAGTTATCAGTTCAAAACGATGCGCCCAATGCGCTCTGTAAGCCATGTTCTGTTCCTTTGTACTGCCAGCGGGCGTGAGCCCTCGTACTCCGGTGGTAACCATCTGTCTCCAGACGAGAAAAACTCATCTGCCCCCTTCTCCGTTCAATTCCTTCGAAGGGATGCCCCTACCATATTTTGGGTTTCTCGCTCGTGGGGTTTACCGCGTTCCACTCTGATCATTTCTGAATCAGACTTCGTCACTGTGGCACTTTCAAGGGTACTGCACCATATCCAAAAAGGACTTAGGTGGTTTCCCTGCCGTCAGCCAGAAGGCTGCCTTGACTTATGAATTCGTCAAGCACGATCACTACAGTCATCGCAGACTGTGCGAGCATGGACTTTCCTCTGCACGCTAAAGCGCACAGCGATTACCCGAGCGTATTAAACACATCGTTTTGTTACAATTAAATTAGCGACAAAAATAAGTATAGCACAGTTTCACAGCCGCAAGCAAGACCTGGTTATAATTCCCTTACTTGTTCATCTGGACCGCTCGTTTCGACAGGAAGTCGGCTTCCTTATTCTGCTTTCCCGGTATCCACTTTATAAAACAATAATCAAAATGGTCATCCATAAGTGTAAGTGACTCATTCAGATACTTCTGGAACTCTTCTCTCTTTACGTATCTTTTCTCCACGGCGTCAGCTACAATCTGTGAATCTGTACGTAAAGAAATAATGGAGAATCCGTGACCGGCACAAATCTTTAAGGCTTCAACCAGTGCGGAGAACTCGGCATGATGATTGGTCATGGTTCCAAGGGGGATGGATTCTTTTATAACATAGCCTTCACCTTTAATAAAAATGCCTGCCCCGGAAGGACCGGGATTTCCGGCACTGGCTCCATCGATATATACTTCAACCAAAACACACTCTCCTTCAGTCCGCTTTATTCTTCATTCAGCTTACTGCCAAAAACATGCTTCTCCAGGTTGGAAAGGCGTCGTAAAATATCATAGTTGGTATTACCGCCATTGGTGTGCTGCTGTGGCTGCGGCTGGGGAGCTGTAAGCGGCTTATGACGTTTCGTCTGCTCACTGACTGACGACGCTTCTTTTTGCATCTTTTCAGCTTCTTTTTCCAGGACCTGAATACGTTTTTCAAATGCATCGTAATCTTTTATGATCTGATCCAGAAACTGATCAACTTCATCCTGACTGTATCCGCGGATACTTGTTTTAAAATCTTTTTCCAGAATTTCCTTTGGTGTTAAACGGGCAACCTTCTTTTGCATTGCGTTCACCTCATATTTACTGTACAAATAATGTACTTATTTTTACAAAAAGTTGTCTTCTTGTCAATTCCAATCTTCCTGCCGGGCTCTGATGGACTCTTCAATATCCTCCGGAGTGAGGTAGAAGACAGGGTAATCCGAAGCTTCATGCTTCTTTTTTGCATAGGTCAGGTAATAATCAGGAGACCCTGGAGTAAACTCGTCATACAGTACAAGAAAGGCGTGGCTCTTTTCTATTATAAACTGATTTTTCATTCTGAGCTGGGCCGGGTTTTCGTATGGCCGCTTTGTAATATAGTCAGTAAAATCACTATTTGACCAGATCATTTCGTAGGTTGCTTTCCATACTTCTTTCCAGCGTTCCTCCTGCTCATAAAACGGGGCCAGTGTTGCCAGCTGCAGATCAGGGTAATCATTTTTAAGAGCCAGCAGTGCTTCTGCAGCCCATTGTTCAACTCCAGGCTGTCCGCTTGTAATAAGCCATTTAAAATCTATCTCTTCTTTAAGAGCGCGGAGTTTTTCTTTTATGGCGTCTTTAAGAAAAGGAAGATGAGGATGCTTTTCGTCAAAGATCCCAAGCTCATTGGGTTTATATCCTGTTACGGCAAGGGCTTCATACATATATGTACACGTTCCTTTCACCCTCTAGTCTACCATAGCTTGGACAAAGGAAAAACGTGAAATTGTAAAAAAAAGAAGCGAAACCATTCAATATGGTCCGCTCCTACAGCAGCAGCCTATCTGCCGCATTTTCCGCCTTTGCCATACCCGTTAAACTGAGCTCCTGCCACCTGGCCAGGGAACCCCATGTTTGGCTGGGCCTGAGCTCCTGCCACCTGGCCAGGGAATCCCATGTTTGGCTTTGCCTGGGCTCCTGCCACCTGGCCAGGGAATCCCATGTTCGGCTGAGCCTGGGCTCCTGCCACCTGACCCGGGAATCCCATGTTTGGCTGAGCCTGAGCTCCTGCCACCTGGCCAGGGAATCCCATATTTGGTCCCATTTGAGCTCCTGCTACCTGCTGCCCGGGGCCACCTTGGAAATGCTGGTGAGAAACCTGGTCCACCTGAGAAAACGTCTGCGGATACGTGTGAACGTGCTTATATAAGTGATGAGCGACGTTTGTCGTATGAGTCGGATGCACCTCAGGTACAATGTACTCACAACACTGATGCGTCATTTGCTGTTTAGTCGGGTGAACTTGCGCTGGCATAACCTGACAATGACGACGTGGTCGTTGTTGCTTAAACATAAGTTGTATTCCTCCTTTTAGATTCGGTACACTATCAACCTATGTCAAACGGGGTGTACATGTACTAGTTATAAAACCTATTTTTGGTACTTTTATGTAAGACAAAGTAAAGATTTACCGTAGAAAAAAGTTCTTTATAAGACTTACTTGTGGTCTGTAAGCTGTCTATAATTCATTGTTTAATAAGTGAATAAAGTTTCATAATTCTTTCTTTAATGAAACTCGCACCTGCAGTATTCATACCCTTCGCTTTCCGCAGCGGTGGCGCTGAGCCTCCTCAGGCTTTCGCCCTGCGGGATCTCACCATGCCCCCAACTACCGCAGGAGTCTTCGGGCATTCCGGAGCCTGTAAAAACCAAAACAAAAAGGCTTGGACAATTCCAAGCCTCAGAGTGTAAAAAACGGAAACTGTACTGCTCCGTCTTTAGCTTCAGACATAAACCAGACCGTCATTCCAATTACAGCGAAAAACATAAGTAAAATCATTGTACGCATTACGTTATTAACTCCCCACATTTAAAACTTACACAATTATTATTGTAAAAATTTTCTCCGTGATTTTCAACAGTTAATTTGCAGAAAATTGTTTTATTCGTCCGTTTTCGTCAAATTTTACACACTTTCTTATAATTCGACCCAATTATTATCGAAAAAAAGGATTTTATGCGCTCGCCCGGGAAATAATCTAGTAGGTTTATTTCCCATATCTTCAGGGAAATGATAATAAAACAACACGGTAAAACAAGGGGGATTGGTTTATGCCAAAAGTAGAAGTACCGGGATTTGAACCTTTCGAAACTACGGAAGGCACTAAGCTCGTTTTAGCACTCGAAGATAATGGAATCGATATCCTTCACCGATGCGGAGGGAAGGCAAAGTGCACAACCTGTAGGGTAGAAGTACACCAAGGCGACTTTGAGCCTCCGGGTGAAAAAGAACTTGCAAAATCACTTGAAGAAGGGTGCCGGCTGTCTTGTCAGATCAGAGTCACTTCAGACGTAAAAGTTACCCCTAAAATGACAGTTTCATCTACAGGAATGGACCCGGGACCACGACCGGAAAAGTAAGATCAAGACCGCAGAACCGGGTTTCTGCGGTCTTTTCCTATTTTGTTGTTGAGTTCACCGTAAGTTGTTATTCCGCGCTTTTTCAGTTCTTCTACAAAGTGTAGAAATAAATCAGCTGTCATATGAGCATCATTTAAAGCGTGATGCCGCTCCCTTTCTTCCACCCCGACTCGTTTGATTACGCGGTCGAGATTGTTCTTTTCATCAGGATAGAGAAAGTTGGCTATTTCATAAGCATCAATATAATATGGGGCAAACGTTTTGATTCCCCACCTTTTTGAAAGTTCCTTAAGAAATACTATATCAAAACTGGCAGGGTAAGCGACCAGAACAGTGTTTGACATGAACTGAACAAACCGGAAGAAAGCAATCAGGAACGATTCCCCTCCTTTAATCTCTTTATTTGTAAGTCCCGTAAGTTTCATTACATCTTCTGAAACAGGCTTAAATGGACGTACCACCTCGTAAAAGTGTTCCGGAAACCGGATATGATTAACGTTTACCTTCATCGCCCCAATCGAAATCACTTCATCACCCATTCGGGGAAAAAAGCCTGTCGTCTCCAGGTCAAATACGGTATAGGTAAGATCGTCAAGGGCAACATCGTCGATATTTCCTTCGGGCTCAATATCGTTCAACTCATGAATCAAGGCATTATACAAAGGACGGTTCTTAAAAATCCAGCCCCGTTTCATGGAGTGAAACAGATGGATATCCAACATAATGTAGCGTAAATAATGAAGGACAGATACCTGCATATTATAATCCTCTGTTTCTGGCAAAGCTTAACTCACTCATCTGCTGCATTCGCTTAGCAACGAGCAGTGCTTCCTTGAGCTGCCTTCTCTGGTCCTTGGTCAGAATATGAGGGGACAGTTCGTTTGTCAGGGGAGTGTCCTGCCTTAACTGCTTCAAATTTTCCTGTATTCTGAGCTGATAAAGGTAATCAAGGGCAAGCTTTGCGTTCTTTGCATCCCGCGGATGAAAAACCTCTTCCTTGCTTAACACATGAAGACGTTTCAGCGTGCTTACTTCCTCAACTCCATACCGGATTGAAAAAATTCGAATGCCGTTTACAATCTGCATAATGGCAGCCTTCTTTAGATCGATAGTACGGTTCTTCCCTTTCGTACTGATTCTGCCGAACGCCTGAATCGGGACTCTGAAACGGATCGTATCTTTCATCAGCATTGCATGAAGAATTCTAGCCTTCTGAATCGGATTCGTAATCCGTTCACGCAGGTTCTCCGCAAGTGTAAAGTCTCCAAATAAAGGACGATAGTCAATAAAAATAGTAAAGTCCCGCACTTCCTGGCCGTCCGTTTCCCGAAGCCACCGGAAGACTTCTCTTTCCCAATGATCTATGGACCGGCGCCACTTCGATTCCTTTGCCATGATTCCGCCTGTGCACTCGGGAAACCCGCACTCGACAAGGCCGGCATTGATTTTTTCTGCAAAGCAGCGGAAGTACTCATCCACCTGTTTGCGGTTGTCCAGATGTTCATAATTGTCCAGAATAAAACCATTATCCTGATCCGTACTGAATGCCTGCTCTCCTCTCCCCTGACTTCCCATCACAATAAAGCAGTAATTAACAGGCGGGGAACCGTATCCTTCCAGCTTCATTTCCTTTAAGGCAGCCCGGATAACCTGAATATGAACTTGATCGTTGTACTTGGAGATAAATTCACTCATTTCCGTACCGTAGGTTTGTTCACTGAGCAGTTCCTCAGTAAATGAGAGGAAAGATTCATTTGATTTGGGAGAAAGCGCTGAAAGTTCACTCAGGCTTTTGGCATGATTGACGTTATAGTACAGATTTAAATATTCTGATTCATGAAGTCTTAAAAATGACTCTGCCGTCAGGATTCCCACTACTTTCTCTCCGTTGAGAACAGGAACAAGGTTAATCCTGTCATCTTTGAAGTATGTAAGCACCTCATAGCTGAAAGCGTCCGCCTGAGTGGATACGGGGCTGGTAATCATCCATTTTTCCACCTGGTCCTCCGGCACCCCGTGACTCAGACCCTTAAGCAGTTCAGTCTGTGTAATGGTTCCTTTCAGATGGTGGTCATGATCAACAACTGTAAGCCCCTGGCCTCCCCAGTCTCCTAGAGTCTTTGCTGCCTGCAGAATAGACTGATCCTTATAAATAAATCTCGGCTTATCCATAATGGTGTGTACCCGTGTTTTATAAAGAGCAATATTCTCGGTACTTGTGGACGTATTTCCTTTTTTCATTTCATCGTAAAGAGACTTCATCCGCTGCCCGATGCCACTCAGGATCGTGTCCGAGAATGCGTTGTTTTCAGTCATAACCTTTAACAGGGCACTTTTTTTCAGTTTTACGGATTCGCAGCTTTCAAGGGCCTGTACAGAAAAATTCATTTCCCCTCCCGATAGAAGAATCATCAGCCCGATCAAATCCCCCGGGTAGTAGAATCGAACGGAAAACTGCTTTCCGTCTTCCCTGTGAAGCACATTTTTAGCGAGTCCTTTTAATAAAAAGTAAACTTCTACTTCTTCCTCGTCTTCATGGAAAATAAATTCGTTCTCCTGAAACGACTGACGAGTGGAGTCACGCACTACCGTTTCGAATTGCTCATCAGTTAACAATTGAAAGGGAAATGCTTTTCTCATTACATCAATATACGTCTCTTCCTCAGTCACTGCGAGTCACCCCATTTCTCAATTTTAATTTCAAGACGTGTTTTTCGTTTAAGAAGACCTTCTGTTTTAGGTTTATGTGAACGCAGAAGGCGCGAGATCTTTTTCTCTGATTCAATAGCCAGGTTCGTGTATACCAGTGCTTTTTCATAATCTTTGTCCTGGTGTTCAATCAGTTTTGCAAGTTCTTCATACGCTTCCCTGGCTGCTTTTGATTCCCCGGTGCCAGTCAGGCTTTTTTCAAAAAACTCCCTCGCTTTTTCAGGATTTTTTTGTTTTTTATAAATATGACCGAGCTTGACATACGCTTCCTGGCGGATCCCTCCGTCGTACTCAAGAGCTTTTACATAGTGTGCCTCTGCCTGTTGTGAATTCTTCGCCTGTTCAAACCATTTCCCCATTTCAAGATGCTCTCTTCCGGTCGTTTGCACATGAGGCATATGGAGGAGTCGCTGGGATATCCGGGAAAACAGAACAATCAGGCTGAGAACATCCCATTCATGGTGTTTAAAAATTCCAAGCAGTTCTTCAGGATCCTCGTGATTCAAGTATTCGAAATAAAGAATCGGAGCAAGACTCCCCGGTGTTTCATTTACCCGCTTCACGTTCAGCTTTTCTTCTTCAACGATGGAAAGCCTGCACGAAGGAAGTTCGGCTTTCCAGAGCCTTCTCGCAGCATGGAGCAAATCGTAATGACCGAACAATGGCAGTTTTGGGACTTCGTTTCTGACAAATGCGTGCCGGGATTTTAAATGAGGCCAGTCGAATGCTTTTCCGTTATAACTCACAAGCTGATTAGTATCACTGAAATCCGTTAGAAAACCATGAAAAAATGCCGCTTCGCTCGCAGGGCCTGGCATAAAATGCTGAACGATCTCTACCTGATCTCCTTTGATCCGGGAATACCCCATCAAAAAGATCGTTGTCCCTGCCCCGCTTGAAAGGCCTGTTGTTTCTGTATCAAAAAACAACAGATCTTCTAAATCGACCCCTTTCAGAGACAGAGGATGATCTTCCTCTTCCTCCTGCCACTGCTTATGAACATGAAACAGGTCAGAAAACGCACTGCTCCCGTGAAAGGAAGAGACAGGGTATGTTTTTCTCCTGATAAGGGAGTATTCTCCTTCGTAAAAATGAAGTTCAAATCCAAAATCATACCATTTCTTTTCATATGAAAATGGAAACGATGATGTCTTTTCCTGTTCAGGATCAGGTCCATCCTTAGGAATTCTTTGTACAGAGTCAGTTTCTGTATTTATGTATCCCTTAAGCCGCTGCAATTTTCCTCTCACCATGTTCACGCTCCCCACTTGCTTCTGATCTTATTGTAAATCAAATCACATGAATAGAAAACCACTCTCACTTTTCATACTAAGAGGAGACACAGGGACCGGAGAGAGGGACTTTTTTATGACAGCAAAACAGAAGTCTGACCAGAAGACATTTAACGAAGTCCTCAGTGAATGCAGGAAGTCGGATGATTTTGTGAGTGACACCGTTCACAGTAACAAAGATCATCTGTATTATCTTCATTTTTACAATTCCCTTGTTGATACTGCTCCGTTAAATGAACTAATCATTAAACCACTCCAGAAGCATCCTGTCTTTTCATTTGAGGACCTGAAAGGCAAAATCCCCGTTAAAGAACTGAACGTAGCTGCAACCGGGCGGGATCTGGAGGAAGGGCTTCACCGGGGTCACGTGCTCATCCAGTTTGATCCGAATGAACCTTACGGCCTTCTTGTTTCGGTAAACAGGTCCGAAAACCGTGAAGTGAATATCCCTGAAGTAGAATACAGCGTTATCGGTCCGAAAGAAGGGTTAGTAGAGGACTTAAATATCAACCTAAATTTAATCCGCAAACGACTTCCGGTTTCAACACTTTGTATAAAAAAAATAAAAGTCGGATCCATTTCCCATACCGAAGTAGCCGTTCTTTACCTGTCTGATATTGCTAACGATGACAACGTACAAACGATGATTCAGCGCATTGAAGACATTGATTACGATGAAATCAGTGACAGTTCATATATTAACCAGTTTATTGAAGACAACAGCAACTCTCCATTCCCTCAGCTGATTGATACGGAGCGTCCGGACAGAGTGGCAGCCCAGCTTACAGAAGGGAAAGTAGCTGTTATGGTAGCTGGCTCTCCTTCAGCCATTACAGCACCAACAACAATCATAGAGTTCTTCTCGGCATTTGAAGATTATTTTATACCATGGCACCTTGCCTCGGTTTTTCGGATGATCCGGCTGTTTGCTGTTATGTTTTCCGTCTTCTCCACACCGCTCTATGTGGCGGTGATCACTTATCATACTGAACTGATACCCCAGGATCTCCTTGCTACATTAATTTTGTCCCGGAGTATTATCCCGTTTCCGCCGATCATCGAAGCCATATTTCTTGAGTTAACGATTGAGCTGTTACGAGAGGCAGGGGCAAGGCTTCCTACGAAAGTCGGCCAGACGATCGGTATCGTAGGCGGGATTGTAATCGGGACCGCAGCTGTTGAGGCCGGACTTACAAGTAATGTACTCCTTATTATCGTGGCCCTTGCTGCACTCGCATCCTTTACAACGCCAATTTACCGGATTGGTAATACGATTCGTCTGATCCGCTTTCCATTTCTGCTTATGGCCCAGCTGTGGGGCCTTCTTGGTATTTCTCTTTTGGCAACGTTTTTTCTCGTGCACCTTATTACACTTAAATCGCTGGGGAGGCCTTATTTCGAACCGATTTACCCATTTCGCTTTAAAGACCTGAGAGATTCTTTTTTCAGACTTCCGTTTAAGTATCAATATGACAGACCTGAAGTGATGCAAGTGAAAAGGAGTAAGCGTTTTTCGAGACAGGAAAGCAGAAAATCATCTGATATTGACGAGCACATCCAGTAGCAGTTCAGACGTAAGGGAGGTATAAAGTATGGCAGGCCAAAAACAGCAGAGTTTAACCCATATCACTCCCTTTCTCGTCTTTTTCCTTGTCCACTCCATGCAGATTGGAGTCGGTGTTTTCGGTTTTCAGCGTTATATTGCTATGGACGCAGAATATAATGCATGGATTGCTGTCATCATGGTGGGAGCCCTTCTTCACATCCCTATCTGGATGATTTATAAGATGATGCTCAGAGATGATGGTGTAAGGGACGTGGTAGACATTCACAGGCATTACTTCGGGAGGTGGATCGGAGGACTCCTTAGTTACGCCTTTCTTGTTTATTTCTTGTTTATGGGCATTACCGTGCTCAGAACGTATGTTGAAGTTGTTCAAATATGGATGTTTCCGACCCTTATGACGTGGCCGGTCACCTTGATCATCATTCTCATTATTGTGTACGGAATCTATCACGGTTTCAGGGTGGTTGCAGGGATAGCTTTTTTAGGTGTAGTCCTGCCCTTTGCCCTTATTCTCACTGCCATTTCGCCACTTGAATTTGCAAATTTTCATCGTCTTCTGCCTATAGAGTTTCACCTTGGAGACCAGCTGGCTGCTATGAAGACGATGACGCTCAGCTATATTGGATTTGAAGCTCTTGCTTTTTATTTTCCCTTTATTCAAGATCCGAAAAAAAGCCAGAAGTGGGCCCACCTTGGCAATGTACTTACCATTTTCATTTACTTTCTCGTTACGATAGTCACGTTTCTTTTTTACAGCCGGCAGCACTTGGAGCGGGTTGTCTATCCTACGCTCAGTTCATGGAAAGTTCTTGAACTTCCTTTTATCGAGCGCTTTGAGTATATCGGCATTGCCATCTGGCTTTTGGTAATAACCCCTAACGTCATGATCAGTTTATGGACCGTAAGCAGAGGCATGAAAAAACTGCTCCACACAAAACAAAAATATACTCTCTTTTTCGCTGCAGGAGCCCTGTTTCTTTTCTCCATCTCCTTTCAGACACGGGAATCCATTGACAGGTTGAATTCGTATGTATCTGAAGCCGGGTTTTATATTATCTTCTGCTACATCCCGGTGTTGTTTATCGTCACGAGTATGATAAGGAGGTTCAGAAAAAATGACCGGTCAAAAAGCGGCCAGAGCGCAAACCTGTAGGACGGCTTTTTTCTGCACGTTCCTTCTACTCCTTACCGGCTGCGTTGAACCATATATCCTGGATGAAGTGCAGATCATTCATGCAATCGGCTACGACTACATTGATGATCACCATATTGAAGGAACGATCAGTATACCTGTTTACGGAGGTTCCGAAGACATAAGAAGCGAAACAATCAGTGCTGTCTCCCGCACGACGAAGGACATCCGGCTCTATTTGGATGCCCAGTCTTCCAAGCCTCTTCAAACCGGAAAAGTAAGTTCGGTATTATTTGACAGACAGCTTTCAGAGCTGGGATTGATGAGAATCATTGATACATATGTAAGGGATCCCAGAATCGGCATGAGGATTCAGCTGGCGGTCGTAGAAGAGATGTCTACGAAAAAACTTCTGGAAACAACTTATCCAATGGAAGTAGATGTGGCTTTATATGTATCTGATCTGATCGAGCAGAATATCAATCAGCAAAACCTTCCGAGAATGAACTTCCACATTTTCCTGACAAATTTTTACGGACAAGGAAGAGACCCGTTTCTGCCTATACTGCGAAGCGAGGGAAATGCCATTAAAGTCGCGGGGCTTGCACTGTTAAAAGGCGACCGGTACGTCGGGCAGTTAAACTTGAAAGATTGTTTCCTGCTGAAGGTCTTAATAGAAGATTTCGGAGACGGTTCCTACGAAGTGATTCTGGGTCCGGACGAAAACGAATATGCCATGCTTCGAAATATTGATTCAAGTACTTCATATGAAATAACAGATGCAACGACAAACAATCCGAAGATTCATGCCACTGTCTCATTATCCGGAAAAATAAGTGAATATTCCGGGAGCAAGCTTGACCAGAAAAAAGTGGATGAAATCCACAAAAAAGCAAAAAAACAACTGGAACAAAGAATTAAAAAAATGCTTAATAGAATGCAGGAATTAAATGTGGACCCAATGGGGATCGGGGACCAGGTCCGCCGGTACAATCCGGACTTCTCAGATGACCGCTGGGAGGAACAGTTCCCCAATGCAGCCATCGACGTGGATGTAAACATAACAATTAAAGAAACAGGTGTCGAAGAATAAGTGACCTCATTCAAAAAGATCGAATTGAAAAGAGGGCGATTCATAAGGATTTAAGCCACCTTATGAGTCACCCTTCTCTCCTGATGCGTTTATGCCGATCTGGTATAAAACTGCCTGACCACACCCATTTGCTAATGATTAGGCAGTCTCATTTTTTGTCATTACGTTTATTTGTGACCAAGCAGTTTTAACACGAGTGTTTTCGCATCTGCTGAGCCTGCATCGCCAAGATGGGCTCCCGCTGAACCGATGCACGATGGACATCCTTCTTCACACGGGCACGCCTTTACAAATGAAGCCGCTTCTTTCAATGTTTCGTTCAATTGTTTATACACCTGCTCTGAGAGTCCTATTCCTCCAGGATACCGGTCGTACAAAAAGACCGTAGGCTTCTCAGAATGAATTGCCTTCACCTGAGGTACGGCATGAAGGTCATTCCTGTCACACATGACTTTCACGCATGAAACATGCTGCCACACATGAGCAAGCCCCCCCAGAGCTTCCTCCAATGTCTTCTCGCCCCACTCCTTAACGAGAGACTCAGGAAACGACAAGGCGACAGCCTGGGTATGAAGCTCCTGCTCCGGCAGATGGATCGGTCCTGATCCGATATTTTCAAAAGTCTCAAGCTTGATTTTCTTAAAAATCGTTGCCATCGCCGTTACCATCACGTCACCGAATTCCACATGACCGAATTCGGACTTTTTCTCTTCATCCACCTCAAGCACCTTTAAATTCACAGCCAGGTTGGCATCGGTGTAATATTCTACATCCACTTCCCTTACAAAAGCTTTTTTCTCATCCCAGTCCAGGTATTCGACCTGATATTGTGTTCCCTCGTGAAGATAAATGGCCTCATCATGCAAAAGAGTGAGCGCACTGAACGTATCCATCTCCCCGATAACCCTGTGATTGGCCACATCACTCTGGTCGATAATGACGACATTTTCCTGGGCTGCGGAGCGTAAGCTGATGTTATGTGCAGGGAAAGCGTCATTCATCCAGTAGAATTTATTCCGCTGGGTATGGAGGACACGTTCATCCACAAGGAAATCCAGCATTTCTTCTACATCGAGGCCGTCAAATGTACTGCCTCTTTCAAAAGGCAGCTCGTATGCTGCACATTTCAGGTGATCGATTAAGATAATCAGGTTGTCCTTATTAATTCTCGCAGTCTCTGGTGACCCCCTGAAAAAGAAATCAGGATTTGAAAAAATGTACTGGTCTATCGGTGTAGATGAAGCAACCATGATCACGACAGATTCATCCTGCCGTCGTCCTGCCCGCCCCGCCTGCTGCCAGCTCGATGCCACTGATCCCGGATACCCGGTCATGATACACACCTGAAGCTGGCCGATATCCACCCCGAGCTCCAGAGCATTGGTGCTCACGACACCAATGGTATCCCCTTTTCTCAGGCTTCTCTCAATCTCACGGCGCTGGTTTGGCAGGTATCCGCCTCGGTACCCGCGAATTTTGTTTTTATCGATGTCGTACTTTACAAGTTCCTGGAGGTGGCTTAATATGATCTCCACCCTCACGCGGCTTCTGGCAAAAACGATCGTCTGAATGTTTTCCTTCAGAAACCGCGCTCCGAGCTCATTGACCATTTTTGTTGCCCCTGCCCGGATATTCAGCTGTTTGTTTACAATGGGAGGGTTATAAAAAACAAAATGCTTCTTTCCTCTTGGTGCCCCGTTATTATCAATCAGTGTCACTTTTTCACCGATCAGTTCCTCACATAACTCCTCCGGGTTTGCAATCGTGGCTGACGTACAGATAAACGTCGGATTGCTTCCGTAGTAGGCACAGATTCTCTTCAAACGGCGGATAACGTTGGCCACGTGGGAACCAAACACCCCTCTGTACGTATGAAGTTCATCAATGACAATGGTCTCCAGGTTTTCAAAAAGAGAAATCCATTTCGTGTGATGTGGGAGAATTGCTGCGTGAAGCATGTCGGGATTGGTGATCACGATATGGCCGGCTTTTCTGACCACCTGCCGGATGTTGGCCGGCGTATCACCGTCATACGTATAGCTGTTCACATTTACATCTATATCATCAATCAGTTCATTGATTTCACTCTTCTGATCCTGAGCGAGGGCCTTGGTCGGAAATAAGTACAGCGCCCGGCTGTCGGGGTTATCAAGCTGTTTTTGCAACACAGGGAGGTTGTAGCATAACGTCTTTCCTGATGCTGTCGGGGTTACTGCAACCACGTTTTCTTTTTTGTTTACAGCTTCGAATGCACTAGCCTGATGAGTATAAAGTTCCTTGATTCCCTTTCTCCCGAGGCCATCTTTTAAACGTCTGTCTATTGAGTCAGGATACGGCACGGTCCGGGCCGCTTTTTCATCTATTTCATGCCAGTGAGTGACATTTTCATCTTGTCTTAATTCTTTTAGTATCGTATGTAAATCTTTTTTTCCAAACATGGGTCGTCCCCCTCCTAACACCCATTATAGCGAATGTACGTTTGCGTGGTAAAGAAAGAGATTGGTTGCATAGGCAAAATGGGTGGGAGTTCCTTGCGCGCAGATATCAGATTCTGTTATCTGCTGCCTCGCTGTTACATAAATTTTGTTTCAAACTTAATAAAAATGTCCCGTCCTATTACAAGACGGGAACTCCTCTCTTTACCCTCCAAGATAATGATTCATACACTGGTTGATACTGCCGGTCATTGGAAGAATATCGCCGGCAGTTATTTATGTATTGCCGGTACAGGCTGTGCTGATTTATCCGCTGTGCAGGGCCAAGTCCACCCGGTCCTGCACAAGGCTGTTGCCGCTGGGGCCAGTTATAAATTGGAGTAATTGGAAATCCCTACTGCTGTCCGAACGGCTGGACCCAAGGCGTCATTCCTCCCATGCGACCCCACTGCTGTGGTACTCCCGGCATGTAGATACTTGCGCCACCAATGCTCCCCATCTCCCCAAACCCTCCTGATGGAAATATTCTGTACGGTCTTGTATACATTCATCTATTGTCACTTCTGTTTTATCTTTGTATCAGGATACTGGTCTATAGAGTTATCGGTGCACTTCTACACTGCATTTGGAATAAATTGAGGTCCGATAGTCCAAAACCTGTGCAATTGAACGGTAAATACCTTACAGTAAGAATCATTATTCTCTCACTGCGGGAATGTTCAGCAGTTCCGAGACCGTCACAAATTCGTAGCCTTGGGCAAGCAGCTCAGGAATAATGATTCTTAAGGAATCCACTGTTTCTGTCCTGTCTGCTCCAGGACCTCCTCCGTCGTGCATAAGAATGATTGAACCTGGTTCAACCTGGCTGAGTACGTTTTCTGCAATTTCTTCTTCTGTGATCATCTGCCAGTCGAGTGAATCCACGTCCCACGCGATGACCGAATAATTCAGGTCAACCAGCTCTTCAACAAGTTCACGGTATAAAAAGCCGTAAGGAGCACGGAAAAGTGAAGTACGGAACCCTAAAATATCTTCCAGCACATCCTCTGTCCGGTTAACTTCGTCCACAAGGATATCCACATCCCCCTCTTCCACCAGATCAGGATGCCAGTATGTGTGGTTTCCTATCTCGTGCCCTTCTTCAGCCATTCTTCTCACAAGGTCCGGATAGACACCTGATCTTACTCCCATCAAAAAGAACGTAGCAGGAACATTGTATTCCTTTAACACATCCAGAACAAGCGGGGAGAAATCAGGGTCTGGACCGTCATCAAATGTCAGGGCCACCCGGTTGGCTGTGTCAGGTCCTTTTACAAATACGAAATCGGGATATTCCTGCTGAAGTACCACATTGGATACAGGGTTCAGTTCCCTGACTTCTTCTTCAGGTCCTCCTTTAAGGGGAGGAAGCTCTTCCTTTTCCTTCGTCCACCACCACACAGATGATGAATCTCCCGGGTTTTCAGCCTGGGTCTTTATAAACCCTGCCGTCTGGAGAACAAACAGGGCAGCGAAACTTAATAAAATCCTTCTAATAATCTTTTGCTTCACAGTGTCAGCTCCTTCATGCATTGATACCGTTAGTTTCCAAAAAACGGATGATTCTATACAAGAATACTCTGAGGCATGAGCCTCAGAGTACGCAATTCAGTTTAAGCAATTAGCAAACAATAAAAAAAGCCGCAATTACAGCTTCCCGGATCTTCAACTATTGCTACCCGTTAGCTGAAGATAGTCATCTATTATATTTAAGTAATGAATACACATATGTATCATATGCATCTTCGTTTTGATACATATAATCCCTTAGAACACCTTCTTTTAGAAATCCGACTTTAGTTAACAGCTTATTAGAAGCTTCATTATCTGTAAAGACAACTGCACCTATCCTAGTCAGGCCGAATTCACTAAATCCGTATTCAATTACTTTAGATACCGCTTCGAAGGTATATCCCTGTCTCCATTGATTAGGATGTATCTCATAACCAATCTCTGCTCGTTTATGTTTAGGGGACCAAGCATTAAAACCAATAGTCCCTATTATTCCTTTAGTTCCTTTTATTTCAATGCCCCAACGTATTCCTCTTTTCTCTTTGAAACTATTAGCAAAGAAATCAACAAATGCTTTTGCTTGTTCCATATTTTCTAAAGTATCTTGCCCATAATACTGTGTTACATTTTCATTTGAAAAACAAGCAAATATCCCTTCTGCGTCATCCCGTGATATTTCTCTGAGTACCAATCTTTCTGTCTCTAATGTTGGAAACATTCTTTCCCCTCTCCTTCTCAACCCTTTTTATGGAACACATCTTCTTCAATAATCCTGCTCGTTAGTTCAATTAAAAATTGCATATCCTTATTGAAGGAATACCCCTTTTCATCTTAACATTATTTCCCATTAATCATTCATAATAAAAGTTGCATTTGCAGCTTCCTGAATCTTCAACTCTCGCACACGTTACTTCAATAAAAGATTATAATTTCTTTTCAATAAGAGTTATGGATAATTGTTCATTCACAATGACTTCTCTAATATTTTGAAATCAATTCTTTTTATAAAAACTAACAGCTGGGGTGCATTTTTAGAGCCTGTTGATACTTTTATCGTTTCAACCTTGAACTTACTTTCCAGGAAATTTAATAGAAACTGTGCCATTCCTTTTCTAAAAAGGTTTGTGTACCCTTAGCCTATGAATATCAACTTCATCGTCAACTACTTTTATGTTTTAAAAGTTCAAATATAAAAAAGCCTGCCTCGTTGAGAATGTATAAGGAATCATAAAGCCCTTAGAGACAGTTGATCTCCAAGGGTTTAATTTTTTATTATTTGGCTTTTCACTGGTTTTGTAATTCTGCTTCAAAGCCTAAGATTTTTTAGAGTTTTTTTCCTTGTCCTTCGCTTTCTTCTTAGGTTTTAGCTTTTGCTTGAAAGTTGATTTTTTCTTTTTAGAGCTAGACTCTACTTTCTTTCCCTTGTTATGATCTTTATCGTCTTTTTTCTTTTTCTTGTCTTTTTTCTTTTCATCCTTTGAATCTTGTTCTGACTCTTCAGTTTCTTCCTCTACCGGTTCTCCATCCGCTGATTCTTCTGACTCTTCTTCCTCTTGCTCTGGTTCTTCTTCAGGTTCCTCAGCGTCTTCCTGTTCTTCGGTTTCTTCTGCCGAATCATCCTCAATTGAGGCAGCAGCCTCTTGTCCACCTTTATCATTTTCTGGTGATTCTGAATCATCTTCGTCTATAAACTCAATGCTCGTAACTAAGTTTAAATTGACAGCTTCTAAATCAGCCATTTCTCCTGTGTGGTAGTTATTCGAGAAACAATATCCTCTTTTGATTCTCCATCAATTTTCATTGTTTCGTAATGATCATTACCAAAGTGGAACCTCACGTTATAAATCGCCATCTGACAAACCTCCTAGTTATTTTTATCTCTATCCATTTTAGGAACTACCTTTTTTTAAAAAAAAGATAAACGGAATGAACAAAAAAAGGGCTTTAGGATTACAGGCTCATTTTTAGATTTCAATATATCTCCAAATTCAAGAAGGTAAATACCTAATTCTTGGTTAAAGAGATAAGCCAGTGGTATGAGTTCAAGTCTGATTGCCTTACCGAAAACCTATGTATACCCCTCCTGCAATAACAACCGCATCCAGAATACTTACAATCGTCCATTTCACCTGCTCTTCCCCTCATTTTGTTCTTTCATCAATAACCTTCAAAAGAACTCTGGTAAATGATGTTGTCATATAAAAAAACCGACAAAGATCTTAACACAGCCTTTTTAAAAAAGCGACTCCACTTTCATGGCCGGATCCCTCTAATTATTAGACGTAACAATATATGGAATGGCTACGGAAATAACAGAAAAAAGAGAGTGACTTATAAGGTGGCATTATACCTTAAAAGTCACTCTCTGAAGCAATGATCTGCTGTTCTTTTGAAAGCCCTCTATGAATGGTTCCTCGTGTTTGGCCAGCAGCGGGCGGAGCTATTTCCAGTCTGAACAGACAGCCTCATTTCGTCTATACGCCCCGCTGATCAGGATGCCATATGATTTTATGGAGCTGCAAACTTACTTTAACATTGGATAATTTGTGATAGAGGACTTTTTCTACGAGACGTTTTGGGGGCATGGACTCCCAGACTGGACTAAATAATACCTGACCGTCTTTATGATGCATTTCGATGACATCTTTCGCCTCAGTAAAATCCGTATCATTTGCAATGACAAATTTGATTTCATCCTGTTTTTTTAAAAGGTCAAAGTTTGACTCGATCATACGTTCCTTTTCACCGGATGCCGTCAATTTATAGTCCATCACGTAACGTGCTTTTTCATTTACAAGCGGATCAGACTTTCTGATTTCTTCAAAAGGAGCAAGATCGATTCCCCCATTCGTTTCAATGTGGATGTCTGTTATATGATCAAGCTCTGCCATCGCGGTCAACAGGGCTGCTGATTTTTTTCCGTGAATGAGCGGCTCCCCGCCGGTAAAACAGATATAACGGCTTTCAAATTCCTTTATTCGTTCAATAATTTCACCGATCGTCGCTTCGAATTCAGGTTTTGCCGGAGCGTAACTGTATGGTGTATCGCACCAGTGACAGCGTAGGTTGCAATGAAAAACCCTGACAAATACCGTTGGAAATCCTGCCGCTGATCCTTCACCTTCCACAGTTTCAAAAATCTCCACCATTGGAAGGCGCCATTCCATAAACTCTTTTTTTGAGGGCAGTTTAAACTTACTCATGATCTTCCATCCATTCCCGCTTTAGGGACGCACAGCTTGTCGGCGTTTCATAAAGAATCAACTCTTCAAGTCTCTGTCCTTCGGCTTTCAACCCTTCTTTTTCAAGAGACTGATCAAGCTGTTCCCAAATCCAGACGATCATATTTTCAGCAGTGGTATTCATATTCGGAAGAACCTCATTTAAATATCTGTGATCCAGTTTATCCTTGATTGTATATTCGTAAATGCGTTTTACATCACCGAAATCCACACTGATGCCGACTTCATTTACATATCCGCTTACGGTAATTACCAGTTTATAAGTATGACCGTGGAGGTTTTTACACTTTCCTTCATAACAATGAAGGTGATGGGCAGCATCAAAGGTGAATTCTTTAGTAATTCCGACACGCCTATGATGATACTTCAATTCATTTCGGTGGATATCTTCTCCAAATTTTTCCACCTTTTTTGGTATTTTAAATTCCATATTACACACGCTCCCTAGTTTTTTTGTCCAAAGAGGGGTGGGAATTGCGAACCCTCTTCTCAACTCGTATCATTTTAACACGAATCCGTGAATGGGCAAGTCAGGTATTGTTTTCACAAAATTTTGTTCTGTGGTAAGATTGCCGCTCGCGATTTTTTACATCTCTATTGATCTCCGGCTCTGATAACCATTTTTCAAAAGCTGAGTGCGGCGTTCTCGTTCAGGAAAAAAGCCGGCCTGAAGCATTATCACAGCCTGTTTTTGTATAGTTTGTAAGAATTCCAACAAATACTATTCTGTATTAGCAATCAGAGGAGGACTTTATTTGAAATTAAAACAGTCTTTTGACTGGCCGGTTACACTAATCAGTGGTGGCCTGCTGTTATTATTTGTCATTTCAGCCTTGGTTGATGTGGACTTTGTTTCCGGTCTGGTAGATGCCGGTTTTGGATTTTCAGCTGATTATTTCGGGGCTTTCTGGCAGCTGCTGATGCTGTCGGTATTTATCATCGCTCTCGTACTTGCTTTCAGCTCCCATGGCAGGATCCGCTTAGGTAAACGGGAAGACCCGGAGATGAGCACGTTTAAATGGATATCCATTATTATGTGTACCTTGCTTGCAGGCGGTGGTGTGTTCTGGGCTGCAGCAGAGCCTATGTACCACTTTATTGATGTACCTCCCATGTTTCCCGGGATAGATCCGGGTACCCCGGAAGCCGTCATACCTGCATTGAGTTTGTCATTTCTGGACTGGGGATTCCTTGCATGGGCAATCCTTGGTACTCTCGGTGCGATCGTATTGATGTACGGCCACTACCATAAAGGAATGCCTTTGAAACCGAGAACACTTCTTTATCCTGTATTTGGGGAAAAAATTATGAAAAACAGCCCTCTCGGTACGATGGTTGACGCTTTCTCCATTATTGCCGTTGCAGCAGGTACCATAGGACCCATCGGATTTTTGGGGCTTCAAGTCGCGTACGGGCTTAATGCCTTGTTTGGCATACCGAATGTGTTTTTTACCCAGCTTCTGATCGTGATCGGACTTGTGGGTATCGCAGCGGTTTCTGCTGTCACCGGGATTTATAAAGGAATCCAGATTCTAAGCCGGTTCAACGTTATCTTTACTTTCATTCTGATTATTGCTGTCCTCATTTTAGGACCGGGCGGATTTGTAATTGATCAGTTTATAGGAACGTACGGCGTATATTTGCGGGAGTTTTTACCGATGAGCCTCTACCGTGACGACCCTGCATGGCTTGCTTTCTGGACAGTGTTCTTCTGGGGATGGTTTATCGGATATGGTCCGATGATGGCTATTTTTATCAGCCGTATCTCCCGGGGGCGTACGATACGGGAACTTGTTGTTGCAGTTGCTGTTATCGCGCCTGTCGTCACAAACTTCTGGTTTACAGTAGTCGGGGGGACAGGTATACACTTGGAACTGATGAACCCCGGTTCCGTGTCTGATGCTCTCAACGAAGGGGGACTTCCTGCATCGATGATTGCAATCGTCACACAGCTTCCGCTGGGGTGGCTGTTAGCAGCAGCGTTCCTTCTTGTTACCATTGTTTTCGTGGCGACAACGAGTGACTCCATGAGCTATACCATCTCTATGGCAGTAACAGGCAGCGGAGATCCATCAAGTGTATTGCGGGTTTTCTGGGCCTCTATTATGGGGGCTGTGGCATCGGTATTGTTATATATCGGCGAAGGAAGTGTGGACGCTCTTCAATCTTTCATCGTTATAACCGCCGTACCCGTTTCCTTTATCCTGTTCCCGTTAGTATGGACTGCTCCTAAAGTAGCTTCGGAGCTTGCCGTAGAACAGGGAATAAAAGAACCACGTCGTAAACGTTCTTCAGAACAGTAGGAGAAGGGATGTATATACAGCTCAAGAAAGGTTGGGACATTAAGGAAGTGTTTAACTGAGAATCTGAACAATGCGCTAACATAGCGGATGAAATATACGCAGACTCCTGCGGGATGAAAAGCGAAGGCATTGAAGAAGTACAAAACAACTTTTTCAATGCCTTTTATTTGAGTGGCATTTGCTTCAGCGGTTGCACGAGAAATTTACTCATACCAGGCTTTTAAAAATGGCAATCGTTACGCTCATCGCTTAGAAGGCACTGGAAAAGTTAAAGATCGAACTTTTTCAGTGCCTTCTGAAAAGCTAAGGTGAGACCCCGCAGTGACGAGCGTTTACTTCATGAAAATGCGACGAGTTGCTTCGACGCATACAGTTGCAAAGGTTAGCTAGCAGAGGAAGAAGCAGGGAAGCTGGAGGAGGGTAAACCGCTTCTCGCGGAAAGCGGAGTATATTTCAGGAGCTGTTTATTTACACCTTAGAGGATTTGTTCGGATTCTCGTTGACTAAAACACTTCTGTCCCAGCCTCTCTCTTTTAGTCTTCAATCTCTCCCGAGCACATTAAGCAGAAGGTCGGGTCTGTCTGTTATAATTCCGTCAGCGCCGAGAGCAATCAGCTTCCGCATCGTCTCTTCATCGTTTATCGTCCAGTAATGAACAGCCATCCCCCGCCTGTGGGCTCCTCTGATTAACCCCTGGTCTGCCAGGTTAAAAATACTTTCCTCTACCGGGATTTGCACAGCATCCACAGAAGGAGAATATAGCCCCCTTAACAGAAACTTGTGAAGCACGACGAAGTTCCTAACCTCCTGCCGGCCGCCGCTTACAGCTGTACGTCCTTCTGAAACCTCCTTAAAATGATCGATAATGTTCTGATCAAAACTTGCTATAAGGATGAGCTCTTCCATATTGAACTCCTGGATAAGTGACCACATCTTTTCCACCATTTCTTCGTGACGATCATCATCGTTCGTAGCTTTTAACTCAATGTTCAGCCTTATATCCCCAAATGATTCGAAAATCTCACGCACCGACGGAATGGTAATCCCCTGTTCCCTGAAACTGTATCCTCCTT
This sequence comes from Alteribacter keqinensis, assembly GCF_003710255.1. NCBI lineage: Bacteria > Bacillati > Bacillota > Bacilli > Caryophanales > Bacillaceae > Alteribacter > Alteribacter keqinensis. The sequence goes on from NZ_RHIB01000001.1 coordinate 1,152,766, forward strand.
CTAAATCCTGGAAATAATGAGCCGCATCCAGAGTCTGAATTTCCTCTAAAGTGAGGTCATTCACCTTCCCGGCCCCATCTGTTGTTCTGTCAACCGTTGAATCATGAATTGCCACAAGGTGTCCGTCTTTTGTAATATGTACATCAAATTCGATCACATCAACACCTAACTCCCTTGCTGTTTCAAAAGCCACGAGCGTATTTGATGGTGCCAGGTGCTCTCCGCCCTGATGCGCTATGACGAGTACATCAGTGTCATTGCTGAAAAATGATTGATACGGGCGCTCACTTACAGGGAAAAAATAAACCATGATCCAGATAATAAGGATCACACTTAAAATACGGACAATGACCGGGTTTCCTGGTTTTTTTGGACTTGTTTTTTCTACAGTTACCACATACCCCTCCATCTCTCTGAAACTGCAAAGACCACTCCGTCATGAAGAGTGGTCTTTGAGGTCAGGATTCAATTAAGAAGCGTCGAATCGCTTCTTTGGCAGATTGAATATATGTCATATTCAGTTCTTCTTTAAATGATTTCATCTGTTGGGCGTGCTGAGGCTGTATCCCGATAATAATCACCTGTACGCCCATATATTCGAGGGCAAGAAAAATCTCCCTGATCCCTTGAAGCCCTTCCTTCTTTACAATCCCCACACCGGTAAAATCAATTAGTACATTATCAAATTCCCCGCCGTAAACGGCATCGTAGATATTTTTTCTGACGGCCTGGAGTTTCTCTTCGAACAAATCTCCAAAAATGGGAACAAGGGCAACTTCATCGCTTAAGGTAATAAAAGGACCCGAGAGACGGTTGGTCCGGGCAATGGATTCTTCCAGTTCCTCATTTTTTTCATAAAGCTCGAAATTGGTGTTCCTCAGTCTTTTTTGAAGGGTCATCAGCTGTCCTTCCACTTTTTGAAGTCTTGTATCCTTTGAAACGACAATAATATTGGCTTCTTCATCGGCTGTCCATTTCCCATAAACGTCGAATAAGGCAAGAGGATGCTCTTTTGTCAGCAGATTCAACTCCAGGTTAAATGTACGGTGAGCAGGGCTGATTAATTTTTTCGCTTTTTCCCTGCTGTCCCTGTCTATAAGATCCAGAAACGACTTTACACTTGGAAACTCGTTCCTGGCCTGTTCCGAAGTATCCACCACTTCGTAGTTTGATTTAATCCTAATGAATGGAAGAGGTATTTGATTGAGCATCGAATCCATCCCGCCTGTTCCGTTTAGTCATTTCCAGCCAGTCATCTAACTGATATAAGTCTTTAATTACTTTTGTGTTGGGAGTGACAGCTTCAGTAAAGTCATACGATGACATAATTCTTCCACCAATCAAAATCTTCGGTTTCGACGGGAGCTTCGCAAAGGCTTCCAGGTAATCCGGTAAATCGGTAAGCCGGTGTGCAAGTGCGAGACTCATCCCAACAACTTCCGGCTTCCATACCTTCGCATTGTTGATGGCGTGATCGAGCGGGAGGTTCGCGTTTAAATAACGGACGTTCCAGCCTTTTTCCTTAAACAGGATGGATACCATTTTTATGCCCAGCTGATGCCATTCATCCTGTACAGAAAAGAACATTGCTTTAGGCAGTGCATCATTTTGCTGTGTATGAACCAGATCATATTCGGTCTGGGAAAGAACGAAATCACACACACCTGTAGCCAAGTGTTCGTCTGCAACACTTATTTCATTCTCTTCCCAGAGCCGTCCTACCTCATACATGGCTGGTGTAATGACATTCATATATAATTCAAGTCTCGAATGTTTTTTTCGTAATGATTTTATGGTATGAAGGGCTTTTCCCTGATCACCTGCCAGAATTGCTTTTACAAAAGTCTCCCGTTCTATTAACAAGTTATCACCTACTGATTTCGCATTGTTTAAAGGCTATTATTCTATAATTCCTTCAGACAAAATCCAATAAAAAACCTGAAGGCTTTCTTATTTTACCATATATAGCGTTTTAATGCCTTAAAGAAGGCACCACGACTGTTTGCCAGTGGTACCTTTCATTCAGTCTTCATTTTCCGGTTCTTTTTCGAGAGTGGACTGCCAGGCACTCCTGCCATGGATAAAAGAAGACATTCGTTCAAATGCAAGCTCACGAATCGCTTCCTTTTCATTTAACAGCTGGTGGCCTGCTCCTTCAAAAAGGGCAACTTGAAGATCCTTGCACTTGTCATTAAAAAACTCCACATTTTCCTGCCACTGCACCGTTGTATCCTTTGTTCCCTGAAGCAGATAGACCGGAACTTCCACTTTTGAACAGGCAAGAATATCCTTTTGCCATTCGGTCAGTGCCATGAGCCACGATGTAGGCAGTTCGCGGACCTGGAGAGGATCATGTTTTAAGAAAAGGTGATACCTCTCATCTTTTGAGTTCTGTTTAAAACGCCTTTTCTTTTTAGTTACCCATTTACTTGCTACAGGCAGCAAAAGACGGACCCATTTCCATTGGTAGGGATGGTACAGAGGACCTGCCATCATTAATGCTTTTAAGGGAAGCACTCCTTCTGAAACCCCGTGAAACAAAACGGCTCCGCCGGTACTGTGCCCAAGGCCGTAGACGGGACCTGCACAACGGTATTTGTCCAGCTGCCCCCATCCGGCTTTTACTGCATCTACATAATGAGAGAAGTCCCTGATGGCGCCCCTGTCCCCGCTGGACAGACCATGCCCGGGGAGATCGATTGCAGCCACTTCATACGATTCCTTCAAAAAGGCATTCACACAGGCACTGAGTCCTCCCGTATGATCCATATAACCGTGAACAAGGAGAATAGTCCCTTTGGGATTTTCAGGTGTAAAAAGCTGTACGTGTACATCAGCCCTCATCGTATTTACAAGTTCGCACCGGTAACCAGCGAGTGTCTTGAGATTATAATGATAAAATTGAAGATAGTCCATCACAGGAGTGTGGCTTTCCTGAGGGTTCAGCTGCGATAAATCCATGGCGTCTACCGGAAGTAGTTCCGTCCAGGTAATATCTCGTTCCCACGACATATTGTGAGCTCCTTTCCGTGAGCAATGCTAGAAATTATGTAAAGAAAGGAGCAGTGCTCCTTTTTGGCCCTTATTTGCTGTTCTCAGCCAAAGCATCGGCAAATGCTTTTGCATAGGCAGGCAGATCCGGGGGTCTCCGACTGGATATTAAATGTCCGTCAGTAATGACAGCTTCATTAAGCCATTCCGCCCCTGCGTTCATCATGTCATGTTTAATGCCCGGTGTACTTGTCACTTTTCTCCCCCGGAGAATATCGGCTGAGATAAGAACCCAGCCGGCATGACAGATCTGTCCAATCGGCCGTTGTTTTTCGTCCATGAATTTTACCATATCAAGAACCTCATCGTAGCGTCTCAGTTTATCCGGTGCCCAGCCGCCAGGAACGAGAATGCCATCATATTCTTCAATTTGAATAGTATCAAAGCTGTAATCACTTTTGGCAGGAACACCGTATTTACCTGTGTACGTATGTTCGCCTTCTTTTCCGGCGATGTGCACAATTGCTCCTTCTTCCTGGAGTCTGTAAATGGGATACCACAGTTCCAAATCTTCAAATTCGTGATCAACAACCGTGAGCACTTTTTTATCTTTCAGTCTCATTTTGCAACACCTCTTTTAAATTGTGTCCTGATGTCCAACGTTAATATGAAGCATTTTCGCCTTAAGTATGTATGTGCCCTTTTCACCAGCTTTATAAACATGAGTAACAGGCTACTTCCGACCGTCCCATTCATCAAAAAACTCTCCGAGAAACGATTCCAGGAAACGGTGCCTCTCCTTTGCAAGATTCCTTCCAGTATTCGTATTCATTTTACAGCTTAACTTTAACAGCTTTTCGTAAAAGTGGTTTACAGCCGTCGACTTCCCGGTTCGGTATTCTTTTTTTGACATTTCACTTCGTACTTTAATGTCAGGGTCATACATGGGATCACCGGCTGCTCCGGCATACATAAAACAGCGGGCAATGCCGATGGCCCCGATGGCCTCAAGGCGGTCCGCGTCCTGTACGATTTTCCCCTCAAGGGTTTCAGGCGTCTCTCCACTGCTGAAGCTGACGGATGCGATATTGCTTAAAATGATCTCTTTCTGTTGCACCTTTTGTTCATGCAGCCATCTTCTTACCACCCTTTCCCCTTCTTTTTCACTGGAGTAAAATTTATCATCTGCAATATCGTGGAGTAAAGCAGTCATCTCTGTCACATACAGGTCGGCCCCCTCCTCCCCCGCAATAGTCAGAGCCATTTTTCTTACCCTGTCAGTATGAAACCAGTCGTGCCCTGTTGAATCTGTATCAAAAAAAGACCTGGCCCATGCCTCCGCTTTTTTTATCATTTCAGTCATCTTTTATCCTCCCTCAGTAAACGTAACATCATGATACAGAAAAGAAGTCTCCCTGTATATCCTGTTCGGATCATTTTCCTGAAACGTCACTTTTTCGATGTATTTGAAAGGAACTGTAATGGTCAGACGGGTCCCCGAAAACGGAAAAGGAGAGACCAATACTTCTGTTTTTGATTTCCACCGGGCCTTCACGCGCTCGTTATGGAAAACACCGAACCTTTGGGGAAACCCTTCACTAAACCAAGGGACCTCCCTTTCTTTTTCGGCCCCCCATTCATTCATGCAAACATAAAGGGACAAATTATCTGAAAATTGAAGAAGATCGTAATGAAACTTCAGAGCCTGTTCATCTTTTTCAGTAAACGCTAAAGATTCCCTGAGCCTTGACTGCCGGTTCTGCTCTTCTTCTCTGAAGGTACAGCCGGCTATATCAAGCTTCCCCCTGAAAAAACTTGTATAATGCAGACTCATTAATAGCGCGCTGTACAGATTTACCTGTTCAATTTCATCAACCCCCTGTTTATAAACAGCTATTTTTTTCCTCAGGGGGTAATCAATAAAAGAAAGGGGACGTTTCGTCTTATGATGCAAAAGGATCTTCCTGTCGAGTAAAGCCCATCCTCTGTCGTGGTGTGTAATGGCAAGTCCTGTGCTTGTTCTCTTGTCAATCCCTGTAAAATACCTGTTATCCCACGCTTCGCTGATAATTCCAGACAGGTGCGCGTGCCGGTCCTGTTCGAACAGAAAAAAACCTGACTCATCTTCACGGACAATCACCTGTGTCGCCCCCCTTATAAAAACACCTTATCTTTTTCAATTCTTTGGAAATGACAATTTCCCTTCTAAAACTTAAACGCAAAAAAATCCTCCGGCCCATAAACCGGAGGATTTTAAACTATCGGATCTCTGATACGCATTTATCACATTGGTGATAATAACACTCTGCCATCTCTTCAAATACTTCGCCGCACTTTGTACACTCTTTTGGTGGAAGATTCTGAAAAAACTCTTTACTCGATTGGATCATGTTTTTCCCCTCCGTTGTCTTTGATATGGTCATTGTAATACAACAATAAATTAAAATCAACATCTATTATAAAACAGTCAATGATCTTCACCTTGAATCATCCTGTATTAAACGTCTTTATTCCTTTTAATTCAGGTAAACACTATAAAACAGTTCTCTTTCTTACTATTGTTATATGACAGATATCTGATTTGTTGACGGCTCTTCCCTTGAGATATTTTTATTAATGAGTATACCTCTTAGTCAGTGAGCCATTAAAGATCAAGTGATGGTCCTTGTTGACATGCGCAGCTGAACACCAGCAGCGAGACTCCTGCGGCAGTGGGGGCCAGGAGAGACCCCGCAGGGCAGTGCCCGAGGAGGCTCACCGGCACCGCCGCGGAAAGCGAGCGGACGGTGTTCAGCGGAGCTTTTACAACCACTTGTACTGAAGTAAGGGTATATTCATATTTTTATTTTAGAACAACCTTTTGCCTTTCAGCGCTGCGTTGTCTATAATTAAATTGAACGTTTTCCAAATGACGCAATGTTCGACAAGGAGGTATGACAGATGACATTAAAGAAATGGCTCTCATCAATGTTTTTATTTGCTGCCTTTTTCTTCACCCCAGTAATGATGACTTATGCTGCCGGCGGTGGCGGTGGTAATGGTGAAGAGGAATCAGTTTCATGGGTTACACAGCTGCCATTAACAATCATGGCTTTTGCAACGATTATTGTGATGATCTACTATGCGTTCCGTGACTGATAAAGAAACAGATACTTACAATCACCGGTAAATTACTTAATCAAAAAAAGCGGGGCGAACAAGTCGCCCCGCTTTTTTTATCGTTTTAAGTTTTTTTAGAAGGTTTGTTTGAGGTACAGCGCGTCCGGGCTGTTACACTTCTGCTTTTTTGTCAAACAGCCAGCAGATGCCGGCGAACGCAGCTGTGAGCAGTCCGAATTCAATAATGACCTGGCTCAGATACAAAACCTCGATGCTTCCCTGTGCATTTACAGGAAGGCCCTCCATTTCCAACTCTATACCTTCAGGGATGTTATCAATCTTGAGCAGGGGGATCCATTGTGCAATTCCCGTGTAAAGGGCTGTATCATTGACCCATGACCAGACGATGTTCAGCCCGATCGAGATTCCAATTCCCAACAGCCAGCCCAAAGGTTTAATGACTTTTGACAGCACGTAAATAAATAAGCCTGTAAGACCAAGCCACAGGGCCCCGTGAGTGATAAACGCAAAAATCCAGCCGAAGTATTCCAGGTACAGAGACGAAAAATCTTGAATTCCCATCCCTATAAACGCATCCCTTGAAGCCAGAAGTAAAGCATAAAGAGAAGTCATCGTAATCAAAAGTGAAGCCGTAAAAAGAATAAATGCCGAAGCCAGCTTGGCCGACAGCAACTTCCAGCCTCTGTGGGGCAGGTTCATCCAAAGCAGCGCCGTCCCCTCTTTCCATTCTCTTCTCATAGATACAAGGATAACGATAAACACATAAAAAAGATGAAAGAAGACAACCGGTATCAAAAGAAAGATAAACATGGTGTTACCCGGGTTTCTGTCAACCTGGTACCATAGAAAGACAAGGATGACCAATAAAAGTGCCAAATTTAATCCTGCGACAAATGTATTCTGCCGCAACTCTTTTTTCAACAACATGAGCCAGCTCATTTCAGCACCTCCCTCATTGCCTCAACAACACTTTTCCCTTGTGTTTCCCTGAGGGTTTCTACATTCTCAGAAAGCAGAATCCGCCCTTCCTTCATAAACAAAATGTGATCAAGAAAGGGCTCCACCTCTGCCACTTCATGAGTGGATAGAATTGTCATCTGATTTTCGATGTTGGTATAGCGGATGATCATATTCAATATCTCTTCTCTTACAATCGGATCGAGACCGGACAGAGGTTCATCCAGCAGAAGAAGCGGAACATCCCTTGCAAGGGTGAGCGCTAATTTGACCCTTGCTCTATTTCCCTTGGAGAGGTGCTTGATTTTATCATTCAGGTCAATTTCCAGCTCCCTTAACATCTCCTTCGCTTTTTCCGGTGAAAATTCCGGGTACATCCGGCTGAAAAATGTCACAGCCTCTCCTGCTTTTTGATAATCATAGAGGGAGTCCACTTCTGAGAGGTATGCTGTCTCCTTCGAGATCAGCCTGTCGGGCACTTGATTCATCACAAGTACTTTTCCTTTAGACGGCTTCAGCAATCCTGCAATAATTTTCAAAAGCGTTGACTTGCCGCTGCCATTTGGACCCACTAGTCCTACAATTCCCGGTTCATTCAGGTCGATGCTGACCCCGTTCAGTGCCGGCTTCCCAAGGTATTTCTTAGTCAGATCCTCTGTACTAACCCTTCTCGTGGTCATGTGCTTCACCTCTTTGGTTCAGATATTCGTGTAACAGTGTCAAAACTTCTTTTTCTGTATAGCCATACTGTGTAAGAGCGTCTACAAATCTCTCTGTCTCTTTTGTGGCTGCTGATTCTTTTAGCTCGTCAATGACCGACTGTTCTTTTGTAACAAAGGTCCCTTGTCCACGCTTGGTTTCAACGACTTTTTCTCTTTCCATTTCCATATACGTCCGTGAAATTGTATTCGGGTTTACCCCGGCGCTTACAGCCATCTCCCTTACAGAAGGCAGCTTGTCCCCGGGATTCAGTTCTCCCCGGCACACCTGTCCATAGACGTGCTCCATTACTTGTATATAAATCGGCCGGTTATGATCAAATGATAAAGTCACTTTCTCAAGCCTCCTTTTCCAGAGGTTTTCATAAGCTCTATTGTACCAAACCCATCAGTCTGCCACATCTCTTTTCATAAACACAACAAACGTCAGAAGCATAAAGGCGGTAAAATAAAGAATCAGCATCGTTACAGAAAAACCTGCCGTGAGCGATGGTATTAACGGTGCCCCATCAAGGAACTGGACGAGCCTGGTATTGGCAAACAGAATGTATTTTGCCCATTCATAGCCGCTCAGAAGGTAAACAACCTGTCCACCCATAAACATAGCCACCAGTGAAACCCCTACTGCCAGTGCCTGGTTTCTGAAAACGGTGCCTATCATAAAGGCCATTGCAGCGATCATGATGAGCTCGACAAACTGAAGGCTGTAGGCGCTCAGGATGTAGGAAATCACATGCCAGTCCCGGATCTCCCCGTTTATGACTTCTACATGACGAACAGGAGTAAAGTCAAATCCGAACACGAAGAGGCCCGTGATTAATGTTGATAAAAGCAGGATAGCCGTCATTAATAATGCAGTAAGAAGTGTCGCAGCCCATTTTGATAAAAGGATCCGCCATCGTCTTACAGGGCGTACGAGTAAAAGTTTAATCGTGCCTGTTGAGTGCTCCCCCGAAACGATTCCTGCCCCGATAATAACAGCAAAAACGGTCACAATGGATGTGAGCATGGCATGGTCAATGACAAGGGAGTAGGCATGATCACCTGGAAGCGGGGCCACTTCGTGTTCAAGGTGATACTCGTTTTTCATAAGTGTTTCCTGTAGTTGATATTGCGTCCCTGGAGGAAGATTTTCTTCGGTGAGTTGCTCTTCGATTATCCGGTTTTCCGCTGCGAGCTGATCCTGCCAGTTTTCTGATGAAGAAGTGTTTTCGTCAGCTAAAAGAAACGATGTCATTACAGCTCCGAGGATAACGAAAGCAAGGAGCAAAAATACCATCACTTTTGTCCCTGTCCGCCGTCTGATTTTCATCCATTCATTTTGAATTAGCCTGATCATCATCATTTTGCTCCCCCTGTAACTAATAGGAATTCTTCTTCAAGACTAGCCTTTTTGATTGGTGAGACTTCATAAATACTACACTCTTTTTCTACTAAAGAAGCAATCACTGAAGGAATTTGTTCTTTCTTGGCTTCAATCGTTACACTTCTTTCTTCTGCTGAGTAAAGGATGCCTTTTTCTGCAAGGACCTTTTCGGCTGTCTTTACCTCATTCAATAAGATGAGCCATTTCTGTTTTTTTGCCCCCACGAATGAATCCACTTGTTCTACACCAATCAATCTGCCTTTATCGATAATTGCAATCCGGTCACACATTTTCTCCATTTCAGCGAGAAGGTGACTTGAGACGATCACAGCTATTCCTTCTTCACGGGCAAGGCGTTTCAGGTACTCTCTCAATTCCCGAATGCCCGCCGGGTCGAGTCCGTTTGTCGGTTCATCAAGTATAAGTACCCCCGGTTTGTGTAGAAGCGACTGTGCAAGACCGAGACGCTGCCTCATGCCCAGAGAGTACGTTCTAACTTTTTCATGAATCCTTTCTTCAAGTCCCACAAGCCCGACTACTTCCCTGATCCGGCCTTTCGTTATTGTTTTATGCATCCGGGCATAGTGAAGAAGATTTTCGTACCCTGATAAATATCCATACATTTCAGGATTCTCTACAACCGCCCCTATATTTTCGATCGCTTTTTCAAATTCACCTGTAACGGAATAACCGGCGATTGTTACTTCCCCCTTCGTCGGTTTAATGAGCCCTGTAATCATTCTGATTGTGGTGGTTTTTCCTGCTCCGTTTGGTCCGAGAAGACCGAAAACCTCCCCTTTACCGATTAAAAGTGTTAAATCATCTACCAGTGTGTGCCGGCCGATCCGTTTAGTGAGTCCTTTAAGTTCAACCATTGCCGATTCCCCTCTACCCTATATTTGCGTTCTAGTGTACTAACAAAATAGTACACTAGAACATAAGCTGTGGTCAAGAGAGAAAAAAATGCGTTTATGGGACCGGCCTGACTTTGTCTCACCGGTTAATATTGGAAGACCACGAATGACCACTTTTAGACGTTAAATCAATTTGTAAAGTCGTTATTTACCACCACAAAGCCGTCAAAAAGAAATCTCATGCAGATAAAACGCATTGAATACGTTTACATAATGAGGTAAACTAGCTTTATAGAAAATTAGTGCAATCGGTTGCATTTGAAGGGGAGAAAAAATGAATAATTACAGCTGGCTTGGTATTACTGCCCTTGCTCTTCTGCTTGCTTGTGAACAGAACGAAGATGCAGGAGGATCGGAAGAAGAAGAGGATTACTATACACCTGAGGTCCTTCAGAACGATGAGCAGTCCGGCCTCATCACCCATTTTCCCGAAACGGTTTTTTATGAAATCTTCCCCAGAGCGTTTTATGATACTACCGGTGACGGGATCGGAGATATCCGGGGAATGATTGAGAAGCTTGATTACCTGGATGAAATGGGCGTCGAAGGCTTGTGGCTCATGCCGATCCACCCTTCTCCCACATATCACGGATATGATGTCCTTGATTATTACGGTATCAACCCGGATTACGGAACAATGGAGGATTTTCGGGAGTTTGTAGAGCAAGCCCAGGCGCGAGATATTAAAGTTCTGGCAGACTACGTTGTTAATCACACAAGTGTGGAGCATCCCTGGTTTACAGATGCGGTCTCATCTGAAGACAGTGAATACCGGGACTGGTATATCTGGGCGGACGAAGATACGAGGCTCTCAGAGCGCGGAGAATGGGGCCAAAGGCTGTGGCACGGGGAAGCACCGAACCAGTATATGAGTGTTTTCTGGGAAGGCATGCCCGATTTAAATCTGGATAACCCTCAAGTAAGGGAAAAGCTAATTGAAATCGGCACCTTCTGGCTGGATGATGTAGGGGTGGACGGATTCAGACTGGATGCAGCCAAACACATCTTCCCCGGCAAGCACGATAAAAACCTCGACTGGTGGGCAGAATTCCGCGAAGCAATGGAAGATGTAAAGGAAGACGTCTTTTTGGTCGGTGAGGTCTGGGATATTCCTTCTGTTACGGCACCTTACCTAGAAAACGGTCTTCACTCGGTCTTTCACTTTGACCTGGGAGAGGCAATGGTACAGGCTGCCCGGAGTGAAAGAGGAAGCCGTCTCGTGTCCGGCCTGAAGCGGGATCTTGACCGGTTTGACCAGTTTTCGGATGAATATGTATTATCAACCTTTCTAACTAATCACGATATGGATCGTGTGATGAGTGAATTGCGTGGTCATCCTGAGCGTGCCCGTATGGCAGCATCTCTCCTGCTGACGCTTCCAGGCAGCCCGTTCATCTATTACGGAGAGGAAATCGGTATGGAAGGCCAAAAGCCTGACGAACACATCCGTGAACCAATGGTCTGGTATGAAGACCGCGGCCAGGATGGGATGACAAGCTGGATTGAACCCCGTCACGATCAGGATGAAAAGGTTCTTTCAGTCGAAGAGCAATTGAACGATCCCGATTCCCTTCTTCGCCACTATCAGACGATGATTCACTTAAGACGAACGACACCGGCTCTTTTGTACGGGGAAATTGAAGAAGCCTACACAGACGAGCAAAGCATTGTTACTTTCTACCGGGAAGCTGACGACGAACTTGTTCTCGTTTTTCATAACTTGGGAGATGAGGAAGCCACAACCGGTCTTCCTGAAGAGGGTGAACTCTCATGGCACTTCCGTCAGTCAGACGATCAGACAATCAGTAACGGAAGTCTCACCCTTCCGCCATACTCCACCGCCGTACTGACCGTCCGCTAGAGAGGGGTCACGGTGGGGTCTGGGGCAGGGCGGGGTCTGTCCCCGCACAATTCTGTGTAAAATTGTGGATGCAGCAGGAGATCAGGACAGTACACCTTGGTATTAAAAGAAGGAGGCCGGGACAAAAGTGTTTTAGTTGAACGAAAACCCGAACGAATAGTATGCGGTGTAATAAAACCGCTCCTGAAATATACTCCGCTTTCCGCGGGAAGCTGGTGAGCCTCCGTGTGCTATCGCACTCCGGGGTCTCACCTTTGCTTTTCCTCCCGCAGGAGTCTACGTATATTTCATCCGCTAAGCCAGCGCATAGTTCGGATTTTCAGTTAAACACTTTCTTTATGTCCCAGCCTCTTTGAAGTTTCACAGATCATTACCTCAGAACGCTCAGGGTGGACCAAGAAAGTAAAAGAGAACTTTATGACATTTAATAAAATCGCCAGGAAATGTACCGCTGAGAAAGACATCTCGCATTCACTTGAAGAGCTCATCGCCATTGTGGATGATTTATCATTAACTTTGAGAATGTCCGTACCAGCAATTATTAATAAAAGAAATGCTTAATTTTACAAGCCAAGTTAAAAGCGACCCTTCAACGCGTCATCCTAAAGAGTGAATGGAAACGGATTAAGGAAGAAGCGAGGAAGGGGCGGCTTTTATCTCAAATAAATTCCCTCACTTGGGAGGTTGCATTAGATTTAAAGGATGAATCCATTAAAGGTGACACTTTACTAAACAAAACACCTGATCATTCTATCAATGTGACTTTTTAGGGAATGGAAACAATGGAGTCCTTGACCGAACCCTGAATCACATAAAAAACAAAAAGAGCTTTTCATCCCATACCTTTCCCTCCCCGAAAAAATCATGGAGACATTGTTGAAGGGAACTCATCAGAAGGTTATTTTAAACGATTGAAAAAGCGAAGAGGTTTTGCATCTTCGCTCTTTTGGCATTACCAGTCATATTCTGTTAATTTGTTCGTTAACCCGCCATCCTGATCGAGGCATACGATCGCACATTCGTGACGGTGCGCAAACTTCAGCACCTCAATCAGATCATCTGGGAGCCGGCGGTATAGCGCGTTATCGGGGGTCGGTGTTTCAATAAACCAGCTGTTGTCCCGCTTTTGGTAAACATTCAGCCCCTCAAATGACCGATACTCCAGTTTGGCAGCTGTTTTTTCACTCACATGTCCTGTTGAAAGTGTAATCATTTTTTCATGCTTCGGCGATTCATTCTTATTGATGTCCGAATCAACCACCAGCATGTACGTATTGTTTTTTAAACACTCTCGCGCTACCTTCCTGAAGCTCTTTGGCAGCTCCTTAACATCCTCTTCTGTAAAATCCGTGAAGTAAACGTACCATCCTTTCTCCCCTTTTGGATAGGTTACCAGAAGGTTTGATACGCCCATTTGGAGATCCTCCAGCGCTGCCTTGGTCAATTCCTCTTTTGAAATGGTTTTCGTATTCCTGATCTCCAGATTTTCGCTTGTCTTCATCATCAGCATTCATCCTTTCGTTCTGTGATACCTGCAGTATAAGCGCTTTTTCTCCCTAACATTGAAGTTTTCCCGAAAAGTACTCTGAAAACCCTGTTTTCATGCTATTTTATTAAGGATTACCATCTGCGAAAGGATGATGAAATTGGAACTGTCAAAATGTCATTCCCCCACCCCATCAGCAACAATGCAATTCTTTCTTCGCTTCGCTCGATCTTCATTCTGCTGCTTGCTCCCGCTGCGCTGGAGCGGATCGCAAACGCTGACATTGCACGTATGCAGGGGGACGGCCGTCATTTTGAACCCAATTCCCCTCCACACCATATAGATTTTTCTATATACGACCCCTGCACTCTCCTGCCACCTCCTTTTTCGTACCATTCCTCACTTAACAGCATTCTCAAAACGCCGCAAAAAGCACCCAATGCCTCACGTTTGAAAGTGAAATCATCGGGAATGAGTAAGCCTGAGACTCTTAAATAAAGGTGGCCGTAATATGAGCAGACTGATTAAGGTGGACAATGATACAGAACTCTATGTTGAAGATATAGGGAGTGGCAAGCCGGTTATACTTCTGCACGGATGGCCTGTAAATCATCGTATGTTTGACCGGCAGATGCTTACTTTGCCGGATTACTTTGCCGGAAAACGGCTGTCGTTTTATCGGTGTTGATCTGCGTGGATTTGGAAGGTCCGATAAGCCTGCAGCCGGTTATGATTACGACCGGATGGCAGACGACCTCAGAGTCGTCATTGACCAGCTTGGATTGGAAGATGCGGTGCTCGGCGGCTTCTCCATGGGAGGTGCTGTCGCTATTCGCTATATGGCCAGACACAAAGGAAATGGTGTTTCACAGCTCGTTTTGATGGGTGCAGCTGCCCCTGTCTTTACACAAAGACCTGACTTTTCCTATGGCCTGCCTAAAGACAATGTGGATGGGCTGATCCAGGGCACATACCGGGACCGTGCTAATATGCTGGCCGACTTTGGTGATCTGTTCTTTGGTAAAAAACCGAGCGAAGCCTATGCGAGTTGGTTTCACGCATTAGGAATGGAGGCTGCACCTCATTCAACCGTTAATTGTGCCCGTACACTGCGGGATGCTGATCTTCGATTCGACCTGGGGTCTATTCATGTCCCCACCCTCATCCTGCATGGTAAAAAAGATGAGATTTGTCCGTTCGAACTGGCTGAACAGCTGCATACCGGCATCCCTGACGCCCGTATTATTCCGTTTGAAGAAAGCGGCCACAGCCTCTTCCATGATGAAAGCATAAAATTTGACGGAGAGCTTCTCCGTTTCATTTCTGAATGACCACAGACCGCTGCGTACCGGACCGGCAACACGATCTTCTTCTCAGTAACACAAAAACAACGCCGGAATCCTAAAAGGATTCCGGCGTTTTCGTCAGTTTACCACTTCAATTTCTTCGATTACAACGTCTTCATCGGGACGTCCCTGCCCGTCGACATTCACAGCAGCAATGTCATCGACAACGTCCATTCCGTCAATGACGTGGCCAAATACAGTATGACCACCATCGAGGTGAGGCGTTCCACCATTATCGATGTAGGTTTGGGCTGCTTCTTCGTCCAATTGCCCCTCTTCTACAGCATTTTCAACGGCCTCAACAACCTGGCTGTCCAGTTCGTCATTTTGTACGATGAAAAACTGGCTTGAGTTTGTATTCGGGCCCGCGTTTGCCATGGAAAGGGCTCCCCTGAAGTGTCTGAGTTCCTCAGTAAATTCGTCTTCAAAAGGTTCACCGTAAATACTTTCACCACCCATACCGGTTCCGTCAGGGTCTCCTCCCTGAATCATAAAGTCTTCAAGAACACGGTGGAAGATGACACCTTCGTAAAACCCTTCCTCTGCGTGAGTTACAAAATTTTCAACCGCTTTTGGCGCGTATTCAGGAAAAAGCTTGAGGGTGATATCTCCCATTGAGGTTTTCATGATCACTTCCTGCTCGTCCTCGGCCACTTCCCCGTTTAGCTGTGGATAATCAGAGGATCCTCCCTCGGGTGTATCTCCCTGAGTTTCTGATCCATTCTCTTCTCCGCCGCATGCGGTAAGCAAAAGTGCGGCACCGAGAAACAGGGTTCCTGCTTTCAATCGTGCTGTTTTCTTCATAGTGACGTCGTTCCCTTCTATGTATGCTATGTCTTTATTATGAAAGATTCTGCCATAGAAGTGCAAGCTAGAATTTTTTTCTTCTTGACTGATTTTTAAAAAACAGGGTAATATAATGTCAGAACAGGTGTTCGTAAAATCATAATTAGTCCAGTAAAAGGAGCGAACGGTCCATGGCTAAACTCACAGTTGAAGAAGAGCGTTTAAGCGAATCGTTTATTTTGTATGAACTTATGCGCAGAGTGCTGGAAAACGATTTGGTCAAAATGAACCAGGCTCCGGTGAAGCTGAAAACTCCTTATATTCACCTCGTGGAACAAACGCTGAGAGACCTGAGCCGGGAGCTTCACGAAACGAAACGCCACATGAAACGTCTGAATCTGAAGGTGGAATTAAATTCCCACGATAACACCTTCTCCGAATATACGATCTTTTACCGGGGCTATGCCCTGACTGCCAAATACTTAAATGCCCATTTGAAAAATCAGGTTTCCGAAAAAATTGAAGCATGGTTTTTGCACCGGAGACAGTCAAAAGAGGGCCCCGTCCATTAACGGAGCTCCTCCCTTACAAAAGGCGGCCACTGAAAAAGTACAAACCAACTTTTTCAGTGCCAGTTATTTTAGTTGCAATGGCTCCGCTTGGTTGCGCACCTGTTACGAGAAACCCACTCATAACAGACTTCCAAAACATGCAACCGTTACGCACCTTGCTCAGAAGGCACTGGAAAAAGTGAAAGACCCAACTTTTTCAGTGCCTTTCTACAAAAGCGGCCTAATCTTTGGAAACACCCGGAGCGCTGTCTCATAAAACACATCGTCCCAGGAATGCTCAGGCATATGGGACTGAATAAACTCAATGTAGGGCCTGACCCGGACAAGAGGCCAGTCGGTACCGAACATAAATTTGTCATAATGGTCACAAAACGCGGTGGCGTGTTTAAAGTGATCAAAGAAATGAGGTGTGTTAACAATCCGGTCCACGGCTTTTTCTTCGCCTACGATAAGACCTGACAAATCGGCAAACACGTTCCGGTTTTTATAAATGACCTCTGCTGCGTCCAGCATCCACGGATCACCGAAATGAGCCATAATAAACGTCACATCTCTGTTAAACACCGCTGTTTCGTCAATGGTAAGGGGATGGGCATACTTCAGAAGACCCCGTTCGGAATAGGTATCCCCTGTATGAAAGACAACCGGCAGCCGGTAAGCTTTGGCCAGTTCATACACCGGACCGTAAACCTTGTCATACGCATAAAAAGGATAATAACCAAGGTAGATTTTGATCCCTACTGTTTCCGGCTTTAGCAGGGATCTTTCCAGCTGCATGAGTTCCTGCTTCCCGAGACGGTAAGGATTTATCCCTGCACACACTCCCATATTCTTTGGAAGATGCGGTGCAAGGTCCAGTCCCATAGGGGTCGGTGGAGCCGAGTCCGGAAACCCTTCTCCCCCTTTAATCTCCCTTAACCCCATAGCAACGGAAAAGACAACGTTCGCATCGGCAAACTCTTTGTTATACCCTTCAAGGGAATAATCGATATGAGACAGAGTTTCAGCCGTATGGTGAAAGCTTTGTATGTGAGAAAAATGAACGTGGGCATCAATGATTTTCATAACAGCTTAACCCTTTCTCCATGTAGTATGATCAAACCGGACAGAGCGAAGATCGTGAGTTGCTTCCAGTGGCACTTCTTCATCACTGAACATGAAGAACATCGGCTCAGAGAAGAATGTCTCTTTGTCCCTGAGCGCAATTGTCCGTCTCGAATCCCCCACCACTACATGCTGATTCATATACAGCTCCATTTTGTCATTGGTTTGTTCCGGGAAAATATGAAGCTTTTCATTCCGTCCGGATTTGGAAGCTGTAAGGTGGCTGAACTGAGAAAGATGATGCTCGTGATGATGATGTCTGTAAGCCTCACTGTCATCACCGGCCTGAACCACCACACTGCCCGTCTCCTCGCCGGTATGAAGGTTAAACCCGGTGGCAATCGTTTGGTTATTCCACAGGACAGCTGTTTCCTGTTTTATTTCATACATGGAACAAAGAACAGGCACCCCCGGGAGCATCAGAGCGTACTGCCTGACAGTAACCCCTCCGAAGACCGGATGATCGCTGATGGAGAACGTCAATTCAACACCGTTCCACTCATTTTTGTATTCGTCTTCTACAGACACAAAGGAAGCGTTTGTTTTTTCTTTCAGAATGCTTCTGGCAGACAGGCCAAAAAGCTCAAGGCGGATTCCTCCGATCCAGGGATTCCACCAGGATTTTGGCTCAGGCTCCGGAAATGAAGAAGCAAGCCACTCCTCTCCTTCATAAGACAGAGAATAGATTCCCGGATAAAAATCCGGTGCAGCTTTGATGGAAAGGACACCGTTATCAACCGTAAACACCTGTTTTCCTTTTTCTTTCGATTCTTCAACAGCAGTACGATGATTCCCCGGCGGTAACAAAGCTGTGGTTTTTTTGAAATGGTAACCGGACAGTTGTCCCTGGATTGTCGCCAGAACAGCCTGTTCTGATGTGGTAACCGGCAGTGTGGCTTCCCATTTCCCTCCGCCGTCTTCACTGGACCAGCTGCCCTTTGCAGCCTCCTCTTCATTTGGCAGAGTGATGCGAAAATCCCCTTCTGTTGAACGGTTAACACGCTGAGCAAAAGCAAGGACCGCCGTATTTGATACAAAAGGGTTGCCATCTTTTGTTCCCCACTTCATGACATCAGATAAAACAGAAGGAGAAACGGCCGCTTTTTTCTCCGCAAAGCTTTTGACTTCATCTGCAGAGTGGAGTGCGCCGATTGAAAACGTGACAGGTGGCGTAAAAACCGTTTCACCTGAATTTATTGTTTTCACTACGTGTTCAAAATACATCATGTGCCATGTGTGAAAATGAAGTTTCACACCGGAACTCCATACAAGGGCTGCAGGCCACGTCTGGTTTCTTGAAAACAGCCAGTTACCCGTGAGTTTTTCACTCTCCCACACACTCACTTCACTGCTGTACGTTCCCCGGTTAAACACAATTTCACCGTCATACGGAAGCGTCGTCTCGCTTAAATCAAACATCAGCGGTTCATTTAAGTGAAGATCCCCCACAGGCTGGTCACTGCTGTTTTGAAGGCCGAAAGACTGGGTCATCATGCCATCCGCAGCCAGCTTAACTACTCTTTTGACGACCAGGCCGGGGAAATTTCGCGATAGATACGATAACTCAACACCAATCCCTGACTCTTCTTCAAAAAAGGACACACTTTCAGGTTCCATCTTGGAAAACTCTTCTGAAAACGGCAGGCCGATCTTAGGATACATAAACGTATAGGAGCCTTTGTTTGCTCTTCCTCTCTCTGCAATCAGGGCATTGTTTTCTTTTTTCAGGGCA
Source organism: Alteribacter keqinensis (assembly GCF_003710255.1). NCBI lineage: Bacteria > Bacillati > Bacillota > Bacilli > Caryophanales > Bacillaceae > Alteribacter > Alteribacter keqinensis. Next base: position 1,171,720 of record NZ_RHIB01000001.1, read on the forward strand.
ACATGGGAAAGCCCCTGAAAGAGATGAATATAGGCGCTGCACTCGCCAAAGACTCCCCGCCCCTGGACGTTAAAGGGGAACGTAACGGTTTGCTGGAACATAATTTCAGTATCGTCCAGATTCGCTTTTACCGTAACGTCTTCGCTGTAAAATAAAGGATTTCCCAACTCATATGGTACCGGCACGACCCGTTTTTCTTTTTTATCAAGAGAAAGTGAGAAAGAACATTCAGCAAAGACGACATTATCATTTGAAGGAAGCTCGAACACCACATCTACTTGTGTACTGCTGTTGTTTTCAACCTGAAGATAGGCCGTTTCCTTTTGATGAAGAAAGGACTGGTTACCAGGTAAAGCTCCTGACAGCGTTACCGGCGCTTTCGTGAGCACACCTGTTTTCATCGTCACCGTCCTGCCGTCGATCACCACAGCAGCTTCTACAGCAGGGTGCGTCTGCATGCTCTTTTGATCCCCCGTCTGCTCCAGCACGGCAAACGTTCCCGCAAGAACCTTTTTTTCGCCCGGTGAAAGTATCATTTCCCGTTTCCCGGAAAATCGGATGTTTTTGTTATCACGGCCGGAAAAAGAAAACGCAATCGTTTGATCAGACGTATTTTTAACCGTAAATGATGCCTCGTACTCCCGGCCTGAGATACAGGTGTGATGAGGAATGGTCATTGTAACGGCGTAGTCTTCTGTACGGAAAGAGGAAATGCCGCGGCCTGTCTTTTCAAACTCTACCCGGAGATTACGGCTGTCTTTTTTCCATTCGTACGTGTAACAGTCAAACCCGTTCGTTTTGTTTCCGTCAGGCTCCGTTTTAATTTCCCTCACACTGTCTTTGTACCAGTCCAGATGCTCAAAAAGAGGCTTGAATAATTCCTGGGTCATCACTGTCGGAAGAAAGTTCATCAGATGGACTGTATCATCACGGTTTTCCCAGAAGAAACCGCACTTTTTATAAAGGGGAACCGCTTTTGTATTTCCGGGCCATGTATAAAGATCAAGGCGTGGCCACTCCCGTCTGATTGTTTCTTCAAGAGCGGTAAGGATCAGCTTTTTGCCAATTTTCCGTCCGTGATAGTCGGTTCTAACATTCAGTAAAGGGATATACAGGGCACCCTCATCTTCACGGTATTCGGAAAGGCCGCAGTACCCGATAACCTCGTTATTGTCCATGGCGAGAAACGTATGAAGATTGGCTGAGTTCGCCTGCTGATCCCGGACATTGGTACCTGTTTTCACGTCAGAATGGCCGCCCCATCCTTCCCGGCTTAAGTTCCACATTTTCGCTACAGCTTCTGCATGGCCGGGTTCATACTCGCATAAAACGATCTGTTCTTCTGTTTTTTTCATCCTGAACTCCCCTTTTTATCACCAAAAAGAAGCTGTCCCTTTAATGTGAGAGCATTGGGGGGGACAGCCTCCAGTTATGTTCATCCTTTATTTTCCGATTCTTTCTCTGCTTCGTAGTACCCTTTTTCTTTTACTTGTTCATAAGCGGTCGTTAAAATACCCTGAATCGCCTGCCCCCGGTCTTTTTTGCGCTTCTTGAACTCTTCATAGAGCGCCTCGCCGCTGAATCCTTCTTTCACGAGATTTTTAAGGAGCATATCGGAAAGATCGTCTTTTTTAGCTACGATTACGCCATCCAGATGCACACTGAGATGCTCACTCAGCTCATTTACAGACTTTACTGAGCAGACAAGAGTTGCCGGATCGTTGGTTTTCTTTGTGATCGTCACTTCAGCCATGAACTGCTGATCGGCTTCTGCATACTCTTCAAAGAAACGTCTCCAATTTTTATCGACCACAGCTTCAACGAGCCAGTTTTTCTTCGCTTCTTCTTTGTTGATAATCAACCCATCCACGAGGGGAATCTGCTTACCTTCCAGATCTTCTTTCTCATGGTCGTCATCGAATAATACTGCCAAAGAACACAGCTTAAATGTTTTCATATGTACCCCTCCCTTTCTTACTGAACATCCTTCCCCTTTATTCTCCACTCGTTTGTAAAATCCTGCTTACTCCATAATTTCACACACAATTGTGCGGGGACAGACCCCCTAGCCGTCGGCCCCCACTCGTGCTAGGAGTCTTCGGACATTCCGGCTGCATCGGCTCATTCACATAATATGAGGGTTAATAAAACAGAAGATGACCTTATATATAAGAGGAAATATTTGATGAAGTAGAAATAGAATCTAAAAGTCACGAGAACTCAAACAAGATGAAATTTCACTTGTGTATGAAACAGAATGAAGCGGAATGCGTCCACACGAGGATAAAACAACAGCCTTAAGGATATCAGGAATAATTTTTCCTTCACTTAATGGATATGGACACCTTGACTTCCCGTGATACTTAGAAGGAGAATAACGATAGTCCTTATTTTCGTTAGCTTTTCCCTTTGAAAAACCAATCATTCCCGGAAAACGCTCACCTTGAGAAAGGAGAATACAGCTTGGGAAATCGAGAAGCACTGCTCACCTCCCTGCCCGAAGATTCTTTTAACGAAACAGAGGCACTGGACATTTACACTGTTACAGCAACGAAAGTCTATTTACGCCTTGATGAAAGGAGTAAAAGACGGCACATGCCTTTTTGCTTTTTCAGACTCAGGGAGCTTTTTAATAAATATGACCGCATTTGGGTTCACGCGGTCCCTGTTCCTGATTCTGCTTTGTTACAAGGAAGGCAGTCAGCTTTATTCTTTACTGAAGCACTCCTGAACAACCTTGCCCGGCAAGCCGGCTGTGAGCTGATTTTTCTTACTCACCGTCACCAGCCATCATTAAAATCCACTGATCGCCTGCCCGGTTCCGCTGACTCCGTTCAGTGTATGCATTTGGCAACAAAGGACGATGCAAGGGTTTTGGCAGAACATTATGCACATTGGCTGCCAAAAATCATCGGCGTGACAACATCTTTTACAGATAACCATTTCAGTATTAGCTTATTCGGTGTCCCGGTACTTGAAATGACTACAGTTGTTTACTGTCGTGAACTTGCATCGTTCAGACTCACCGGCGGTCTCCTTTTCCGAAGGTCGCAAAACCCTCCCGCTTATTTTCATTTTTTAGCAGACGAGTCCCGTCTCTATACAGCATTGATTCACTTTTCCCCTGCTTTGTGGTGGCCTTTGTACCGCATTTCCCAAGGTCCCATCCACAAAATGGTCATGCATGCCTACCGCTGCAATTTGTGAGTTTCCCATTGGCGGTGTGTCCAATCTTTCAGTCACGCGCTTTGTCCGGGATGAATGTCCCGTAGGCCTCAACACTGCAAATTATATAAATCACCACTAACCTTCAACACAGCCAAAAAAAAGCAGCTGTTCCACAAGGTCAGAAATGATGCTTGTGGAACAGCTGCTTTGTTCTTTCAAACGTTATCAAGTCCGGTTCCATCGGTATTGTCACCAAAAGCAACCGGAGCGTTTTCAACAAGGTCGAACCCCTGCTCGAGATCACGGTACATCTTCACCCCTTCAAGGGAAAGCACTGCGGTCCCCGTTGGCGCAACATAGTAAAGGGGAAAAGATTCCTGAGACACCTTAATCTCCCCTGCTTCCTGGACAGAAAATCTCGTAAGAAAGCGGTCGGCCACCCTGAATGCCACAGCATAGACGAATGACTTCGTAATATCATCAGAATTAAATGCTTCACTTCCTGCATTTTTAATATACTCATAATACTTTTGCCACTTCTGTTCTTCCATACGACCGGCAACGGTGTGGGGAGATATGAAATAAATAAGCCCAAGGCTTAAGAGAGAGGAGAGAAAGATACCCAGTCCTGAGAAGGGAGCGAAAAATAAGAGAACACTGCCTGCTGCTATTCCCGCTGCTCCATTTCCTATCAAAACCATTCTCGGAAAATTGAGCGGCCTGTAAAACTGATGAGATTTCATTGTTTCAATAACTGATCGTTCCCACTCATACAGGTTGTGAAGGTATTCTTCCATTTTCCCGTTGTTACTTGTATAAACCTCTAAATCTGTCACATGAAATGTCCCGTTGCTGCCGATGTCATAACAGATCCACTCTAATAAAAAACGTTCATCCTGTGTGAGCTTCCCATCTCGTCCCCTGTGCGTCTGATCGATAAAGAATGGGGATTCAAAACCTTTTTTTTCAGAAAGACGTAACGCTTCTTTTGTCACGAGAGAAAGAAGGCCGGCTGTTACATCGTTGGCAGAGAGTCCTCTTCTTGAAAGCAATTTCACCACAACTGCTGGACTGAGAAAATCACGTTCATCAGGAACGTGTTTCTTTTCGTGTTCAAAAGAGAAAGGATCTTTTCGTTTCTTTATCTCTGACAACCAGACTGTTACAGTCACTGCATTAATGATAATAAGTAAAGCGAAACTGATTATGAGCATGCGAAACAACTCCTTTAAAAAAGAAATCATTTAAAATGGCTGTTTATTCGTATCCACCCCTGCTATTTACTTTCTTTTTAACACGCAATTGCTATACAGAAGCCTCAAACATTCCTATGTCTGCTCGTGGATAACAAACCTGTACAAAAAATAAGCAGTTAAGAAATATACTTTTCAAAAGAGGGTTTCCCTCTTTTCCCATAAAAGGCCTTTCTTAGATAAAAGCCGGCAACAGTAAGAGCGAACAGCACATACCCTGAAAGGAAAGTGGTGTAAAACGCGTCATTACTCTCAAGCCATAAAGGCGCCGTAAGTAAAGACAACAGCCAGATCATAGACAGGTTTCCCACGACACAGGACCAGATATAAGCTTTCAGGCTGATTGGTGTGAAAGCCGCGGCAAAAGAGATCAGATTGCTCGGGAAAACCGGAATACTGCGCAGGGCCACAATGGTAAACACCCCATACTCCTTTATCCACCGGTAATAACGGGACAGGCTGGACTTTCTCTTATTCCAGATCCGTTCAGTCCAGTTGAAGTTAAAATATTTTACGAGGAGAAAACATACCCATGCTCCCAGAACAGTCCCGGCCAGACTGTACAGCCCCCCCTCAAAAACCCCGAAAGCCATAATATGAACAAGGATAATCAGCACAACTGGAAAGAGTGTAATCACGTTCTGAATGATCATCAGCGGTATAGTAACGAGAAGAAGTCCGTAGCCCATATCCTCAAATAATGTATCAATAAAATACTCCACGTTGTTGCTTCTTGCTGCACTTACCCAGTCACTTTGCCAGGCAACAGTAAACAAACCAAGGAGGACAGCCAAGATCAGCCATTTTTTCAAGCTTGCAACTCCTTCCGGTTAAAAACCATTCGTTACTAAATGTTCCTAAATTATACCTAACCTGGACCCTTACCTCAATAAAAGAGTCTTATGGTACGCCTGTGCGAATCTATTGTCTGGTGTCTTTATCTCTGTGGCCCTGTAATGTCAGGTGGCTTTCGCGGGCAAAAGAAAAAACTGATTCAAAAGTGTATACCCTTTTGAATCAGCCTCTATTTGTGACTAATTGATAAATCGTCTTTAGATTCCAGTTAAAGATCCTGCTCACTAAAATGAGAACCTGTTTACACTTTTCTTCAGATCTTCAGCCATGTGGTTCAGTTCCTCTGCTGAGGCTGCCACCTGCTGAATAGAGGAAAGCTGTCCTTCCGTACCTGATTTGACTTCATTGAACCGTGTCGAGGTCATGGCAGCCATTTCAGCCATCTCTTCAACTGAAGCTGTTACTTGTTCGGAGCTTGCCGACATTTCCTCAGAAACAGCAGAAACTTCCTGAATCTGTGTGCTCACGTGACCAATGGACTGGTGAATTCTGCCGAATGCTTCCCCCGCTCTTGTTACCAGCGTAATTCCACTGTTTACTTCAACAGTACCTGATTCCATCTGGCTGACGGCGAGCTTTGTCTGTACCTGAATCTCTTCTATGACCTCTCCGATTTCCTGGGCTGACTTCCGGGATTCCTCAGCTAGTTTTCTCACTTCATCTGCCACAACGGCAAAGCCCCGTCCGTGGTCTCCGGCCCTTGCCGCTTCGATTGCTGCATTAAGTGCAAGTAGGTTGGTCTGTTCTGAAATGGATGTAATCATTTCAATGATGGTCCCTATCTCTTCTGAACGTTCTCCGAGTTTGTTCATCACTTCGGCAGTTTCGCTTACAGAGTTGGAGATCAGGTTCATTTGCCCGACCGCAGATTGAATTTCACGGTTCCCTTCTTCTGCTTCACGGGTAGCATCCTGGGTAGATTCAGCCACAAGCATAGTGGATTCAGCGATGCGCTGAATACCGCTGCTCATCTCTTCCATGGCTTTTGCACTTTCCTGAGAGCTTTCTACTGTGTTTGATGCGCTTGCGGCTACCTGATCGGTTGTAGAGGCAATCTGTGTAGTGGCTGCTGTTGTATGCTGGGAGTGATTTGATAGTTCTGATGATGCACTTGCAACAGAGTCTGCAGTTTCAGATGCCTGTTTCAAAAGAGTCCTCAACTCAGTAACCATACGGTTAACAGAAGTGGTAAGGCGTCCGATTTCATCTTTTGACTTTGTTTTAATTCGTTCTCCGCTCAAATCTCCCCTTGCTACTTCTTCAATCTTGTTTGCAACCAGGAGAATCGGAGTGACAACCTGCCTTGCTACAAACAAGGCTACCAGAATGGCCACAATCACACCAGCACCCGTTGCAATAATATTAAACAGTGCTACCGTTTCCCCTTGGGCACTCATATCATTTCCTCTTGAAATAATACCGTCCTGCTCCTGGGAAGCAAGAGCTGTAAAGCCTTCCATAACCTCTTCAGCGATCGGGTCAAGCTGGTAACGGACAGTAATCAGCGCCGTATCCATTCCGTGCTCTTCATACATGGGAAAAACGCGGGAGATCGTAATATCATTCCAGTACTCACTGCGGTCAATCAAGTGTGCCACGTGTTCGTCTTCATTTGAAAAACCGAGGAGGTCAGCACCAAGAGCATTGCTCTCTTCGGCGAGTTCAATATAACGCTCTCTGTATTCATCGTCTCCGCTTAATATGTATCCTCTGATATTTGCCATGCGATCAGCCATGTTCAGGGCCATGCCGCTGCTGGTGGTGAGGTGCGGAAGCTCTTCACTCATGATGCGGTCCACATTTTGATTAATCGTATAAAGGTTCACCATTGAGAACGATGAAATCCCAAGAAGGATAACCAAGATAATACCAAAACCCAATAGTATTTTTGCTCGTAAACTCTTTTTCATAACAGTCCCCCAGTCAAACAATTCAATTGTCTAAAATATCAAAAAAACATAAAAATACTATATCATATTACTCATGACTTTTGACTGAATAAATAAAAAAATGCCCCATGCATAATAAAACAGGCATAAGAGTCCTATCTTATGCCTGTTTCTCATCAACCTATTCTATTTTTACCCGTTCATCTCTGCCAGCCGTTTTTTATCTTTCATTCCCTGGCGGGTTCTGAAGTAGTATGCTCTGTAAAACAATGAGCCCAACAGGCCGAGCAACGCAAAACCAAACATCATGTAATAAAGGGTTCTGACCATAAATGTATCAATAACTGCTCCGCCAATAAGAGAGCCGATCACTCCTGATACACCGAAGAACACACTGATAAACAGGAGGTGTCCTGTTGATGTAAGTTCATCAGGTACCAGACGTGCTACGAATTGAAAGGCCGTTAAATAAAAGACACCGAAAGTCAGACCATGAAGGATCTGTAAATATAAAATGTCTCCAGGCCCTGACACGCTCCCCATAAGAAGCCACCGCAGCACATATAAAACAGCGGCAAATGTAATAAAAGTCAGAGGATGAAACCGCCTGAGCCACAAGGCACTCGCTGCAAACACAACCGCCTCTGTGATGACACCGATAAACCAGGCAGTCCCTATGATTGCTTCATTTCCTCCAAGCTCTACAATATACAGTCCGAGAAAAGTATCATTCATTCTGTGTGTCAGGCTGATCAGGAAAATCATGATTAAAAACAAAGCAAGAACAGGATCCTTCCCGAGCAGCAGTGCTTTCTTCAAATTCGCTTTCTTCCTGGAAGGCGTACTGTCCGGCGCCCTGGTACAAAACAGGATTGCAATAATTAAAAAGAACGCATAAAGATAGTAAATATTCTGGATCCCAAACGATGCAAGAAGATACCCTGAAACAAGAGACGACGTACCAAAGCCGAGTGACCCCCACATCCGGATGCTTCCAAAGGAAACCCCCCGTTCATAGGATACCTTTTGTGCAAGACTGTCGCCCAGTCCTCCTGCAGGGGACATAAAAGCAAAGAAGATAAATAATAAAAACATAATCCAGACAAACTCATTCATCTGAAACACAATAAAGCCGACAATCAGTGCTCCTGTCAGGCAGGTTAAAAGAATATATTTTACGGTTTTCCATCTGTCACTCATATAGCCCCAGAAAGGCTGTGACAAAATCGCAGCAAAAGGTCCCACAGCAAGTAAAATGCCGATTTGGGACCCTGAGAGACCGAGTGCCTGAAAATAGACAGGCATATAACTGATAATGATGGTCATGGCTGAATGGAAAAAGAACAGTGTTCCTTTCAGCTTCCATGTGTGGTTCATGTTATCGTTCCCTTTCCAAAAAGCTGTTTACATATCATTAGCTGGTTTTCATAAAGCTGATTCGCAGATTGCTATTTTGACTTCTCTCATAAATTCCCTTAACGGCTGAGAAGAAGCCTGCGTACACTTGGGGGGCTCTGGCTTAAACACGCTTATTCCTCCAGCAGGTCTTGAAAAAACAGCTCCTAAAACCGGCTCCTTTATAGCAGCCACTCCCGCTCAAATAAAAATGAAGGATCGATATCAAGAAACACAAAGCGGTTTCCGGACAAAGGATAGGAATAGGTCCGGACAAGTTCATTTGTCTCTATATCACGATAAACATCTGAGAGTATTCCGGTTTTTCTGCTCTCCATCTGAGCAACGTTTTCAAGAAAGTACGATCGCCAGCTCCAGTTCTTCCCCTTGGCAATTGTCTCCTCATACCAATTGCCTTCTTTATCTTTTTTCCAGTTTGATGTGAGCTGATAGCCAAACCTTTCACACATGTAAACACGGAAAACCATGTGACTTAACTGCTCTGCAATCGCTTTTGCCTCTTCATCATCAGACTTGTACCTGGTGAGGGATTTCCCGAGATTGGCCAGCTGCTCATCCAGTCCTAAAACAAATGCGATCTGTTCCTGTAATAGGCTGTTTGCACGGTGAATAAAGGAACGGACCTTTTCATCCAGGTTCTGTTTTACCATATCCCTGCTGATCCAGGAAAGACCGGGTTTATGCAGGTATCCCCCTTCAATAAAGCGTCCTCCATGCCCCCATGCAATATGGAGGTGATGAAGATCTTCTATTCCTTTAAACAGAAGAGTCGCTCCGATTTTCCGGGAGAAAATGGCAAGAGCCTCAAGAACGTTGCGGTAATCAAAAGCTGATTCGTGGTTTCCGATCCCTTCAAGGTCAATCTTCATCATGTTTGGCTCAAGCTTTGACAGACGGTCAAGGTTACTTCCGAATTTACCCAGGTCATCAATGGCTACCTGAATGCCGTTGGTTGTGAAAAACTTCATCAGATGACTCAGGCTTTCAATGTCCCCCTGGAAATCGTGTTCACGAAACTCCAGAACGATTTTTTTAAGGGGAAGACCTTGTTTTTCGTACTGAAAGAGAAGGTTTAATAACAATTCATGATTATCGAGCTCGTCCAGAACATTTGCATCAACGTTTAAAAATAAGAAAGGCTGCTCTTCCTGAGTAAGGTAGTGAGCAAACGCCTGGTTGTATATCTGTTCGTCAATTTCCCATTTGTATTCTGCCGGAACATTTCCATCCCTGAAAAAAGAGCCGAGGGACACCCAGTCTTTGTCGGTCTTCAAATGTCCAAGCACTTCATATCCTGCAATAATATGCTCATCACAGCTGATTACAGGCTGGTAAAACGGCGCAATGTTTTCTTTATGTAAAATGATATCTAAAGGATCCATAATCATTCCCCTTTTACTCCTTTTACCCAACTATTATAGCACGCATTTCTATTAAGGGGATGAAATGTGCAGACATGAAAAAAGGAGCTTCTCATAAGACGTATAATGTCCTTTTAAGAAGCCCTTTGCAGCAATGAGCGAAGTCATACCCTCTTTGACAGCCCGGTACAGGCGGTCTTTTCGTGTTCATCGGGTAGCGCGAGTTGCGCCATGGCCATTCTGATTTGAACTATTAAGATACCTTCAGGCGAATCACTCACAGCGGGTGGTAATCCTTTCGTTCAGCTCATTCACCAGTCCCATCATGCTTCTCTCATTTAAGCGTGACAGACAAAGCTGGTCAAGTTTATTCTCAAGTTTGAGCATCACTTTAAGCCCTTCTGTACCAGATTTCATTTTGCCTGTATAAAGTGCCGAAAGTTCCTGAAGTTCCGTTTCATATTCTTTTTCCACAGCCGGGTCCATACACCGTTCAAACATATCAATCACGTGATCTCCTTCTCTTGTAGGATTAATCACATGAGGAGCAGTACCATCAAGGATGGCATAGCTGAGCTCCGGAATCACGACCATGTCCAGACTGTCAGGATCGAGTCCGCACGGGAAGGAACGGACATCAAGGCCTGAATCTTCTGCATGTTTGACTACTTTTCGCATAAGGGTCGACTTTCCGCTTCCGGATCTTCCCTTGATGATAATCCGGTTGGATAATGGCTGTGTAATGGAATGGATAAAGTTTACCGGTCCGTATGCAGTAGCCCCGCCGAAAAAACGTTCGTCAGAAATGGAATCCGGCTTCCGGTGCCCTTTTCCATCAAACATGATGGTGATCACATCTTCTGCCGCTTTGTCAGCTTTTGAAAAGTCCATTCCCTTTAGATAATAGTCTTCCTTTTGAACGTGAATCGCTTTTCCTTCACCGAAAGAGCGGTGAACCTTTGTTTCCTGGTTACGAAGCTGCTCCATCAATTGTCTGAGTTCATCATTTTTTTCTGACGTTAGACAGCTGTTAAGATCAAAGGTCCGGGCCCCGGCTTTGAGTGGATGAAGAGGATCATCACCGAGAATCAGTATCCTGTGGCCGTCGGAAATTCCTTCAAGGGTCTTCCCGTCAGTCGGGTGTAAATACCTTACAAAATGTGCCCTGTTTTGTACCTGCTTATTTAAAAGAAGATTAAGGACATCTTCACGCATCTTTTTGCTTCCGCCTGAAATAAGATGGATGTCTTCAAACTGATCAGCTGCTTTTTCAATAAGTGAGACATAGCCCCGGCTTGTATGGGCACGCCATAAGTAATTGCTCATTTTCCACACTCCCGCCCCGTATTGTGACGTTAGTATGGTATTCACCAAGGTGACAATTTGTGCGTTTACAGCCTCTCCAGAAACTGCTCCGCATGTTCATTGGGAAGTTTGGTTATTCCCAATTCTTCGCCTTCCCGCCCGAAGGATTCATGGTGAAAATCTGATCCGCCCGTGCGGAGCATTTTTCTCCCGCTTTCCCTTTCAATCTTATCGCAAAGAGATGAAAACCGTTCGATGGCTTTCTCTGAGTGATCCCGGTGATACACTTCGACACCGTCAAGTCCAGCATCCTTAGCCCATTCTTCAATCTGATCGTCAATGTCATAAAAAACGGGATGAGCAACAACAGCAATCCCCCCTGCTTTCTGAAGCACACTGATGGCTTCTTCAGGAGTAAGTTCCTCTTTTTTTGGTACATAAACAGGCCTGCCGTATCCGATATACTTGTCAAAAGCATCCTTCACCGTCTTTGCATACCCCTTGTCCACAAGGGCTTTAGCCATGTGGGGACGTGAATAGGTATGGCCTGTAACGTGGGGAAGAATATCAGACCATTCAATATCCATCCCAGCAGACTGGCACTTCTGAATCATCTCTTCCATTCTCCCTTTACGCATGCTTCTGTAATAAGCAATCGTTTCCTGAAAAGCCTCATCTTCCGGACGGAAATTGTATCCTAAAATGTCCACACTCCGCCCTCCTTTTGCCCGGGTACTGAGTTCAATCCCCGGCACAAAGCGTATGCCGTGTTTTCGGGCTTGTTTTTGTGCCGCCTCAAGCCCGCCTGTAGTGTCGTGGTCGGTAAGGGCAATGACGGTAAGGCCTCCGCGGGCACATTTTTCAACAAGTTCCAAAGGATCATAACCGCCATCTGAATACGTAGAATGCATATGCAGGTCTGCTTTCATCACCTACTGCCACCACTTGTCAAACACTGTAACCGGAAGCTGGCGTTTATGCTCGGTCATGTTGTAGCGATTTTCGAGATTTTCTTTTGATGCGGCACTGATTTCTCTGCCTTCCAGGTAGTCATCGATTTCTTCATAGGTAATACCCAATGCCTCTTCGTCAGGAAGGAGGGGCTGATCGTCTTCAAGGTCTGCTGTCGGTTTTTTCGTATAAAGCCTTTCAGGAGCGCCAAGCTCTTTAAGGAGGGCCTGACCCTGCCGTTTATTCAAACCGAATAAAGGTGTCACATCACATGCACCATCCCCGTACTTTGTGTAAAAACCGGTAACCGCCTCTGCTGCGTGATCTGTTCCAGCCACCAGGCATCCGTAGTGGGCTGCCAGGTCAAATTGCACTTTCATCCGCTCACGGGCTTTTGTGTTGCCTTTAATGAAATCACTCATTTCTTCTCCCGTTGCTTCTTTGAACTGGGAGTACGAAGCATCTACGGCCGGTTTGATGTTCACCGTCACTCTGTTGTAAGGGTCAATAAAATCAAGGGCCAACTGTGCATCGTCCTCATCTTTTTGTACGCCGTGAGGAAGTCTAACTGCGTAGAAGGTATATTTATCGGTGTTTTCCTCTTCGTTGAGCTCTGTCATTGCAAGCTGGATCAGTTTTCCGAGGAGGGAGGAGTCCTGTCCTCCGCTGATCCCCAGTACATATCCGTTTGTTTTACTTTTCTTCGTATATGCTTTCAGGAAATCAAGGCGTTTTCTGATTTCTTCCTGAACATCAATCTCCGGTTTTACACTAAGTGCCGAAATGATCTCATCCTGTTTGTTAATCATATAAATCCCTCCTGATTTGTAGTTACTGCTTAAATTTTTTAAGCTGGGACTCAAGCCCTTCTTTTTTCAATACATCCCTTGCATTTTCTCCGAGCAGATCAAAGTGGGGGAGGCCTTTCTGGTAATGAATCCACTCACGTTTGAGTCCATACTGCTTTCCCCATTTAACAAGGGTTTCTACATTACTGCACCCTGCTTTTGTGACAGTCTTGTATTGGGGAAAGCGTTCATCGTACCAGTAATGTGTAAGGATGGCGATTTCCCCTCTTTGTGCCTTCTCTTTGAAAGCATTTAATTCTGATCTTGTAATGCCAAAGGCCATCATCATTCCCCTTTTCACATTCTGCTCTTATTTTATCATTGTCTTACTATCATTAATCAACTGATAAGGGCAAGGTGGATAAAAGAAAAGTGAAAAAGGCAAGGGCCTCTGCCCTTACCTTATCCGTTACCCCATTTTAGAGATTTTTAATATTCGCCGCGTTCACGGTCGCCCTGCTCGTCAGCAATTTCAGCTTTAAAGCTTTCAATACTCTCCTGGCGACGGTGGTTTTTATCCTGAATTGCCTGGCGGTCTTCCTCTGTCAAATCCAGATTGTCTGCTGTTTCCTCTGCTGCTTCGATGTTTTCCTGAGTGTTTTCAACCATCTGTTCCAGCTTTTCAACATTATCCTGGCGTTTATCCGGTTTTGCTTTCATCTCTGTCGATTCCTCCTTCAAAAATTACCTTTTTATTGTGGCGGAATCAACAGATATTATTCACCTGCCGGGTCACTTTTTGTGTTTTTCATAAGCTTCATGCCAGTCAGGGAACTGTTTTTTTATATTTATCGGACGGAACGTTTCATTTTTTACACACACGTGCTCACTGTACCCGGCAACGCATTGCCGGCCTTCTTCATTAATAATTTCATACCCGTAGGTTACACGGATTCCTGTGTAGTCTTCAATCCACGTTCTGACGGTCACCTTTTCACCGTATTTTGCCGGCGCCTTATATGATAGGTTAATATTCGTAACAGGAGAAAGGATGCCGGACTTTTCCATATCAGCGTAACGAAAGCCAAGTGCTTCAATAAGTTCTGTCCGGCCGATTTCACACCAGACGAGATAATTGGCGTGATACACCACCCCCATTTGATCAGTCTCTGCATAACGAACATTAATCTTCGACTCAGTAATAAGCATTATGAACTCCTTTTGTTTACGAGAGTTTTAAAGTCATCGGGAATAAGCGTAGTCAGGTCTGTTTCAGCGTTCTGGAAGTTTTGCTCCTGTTCCATAATCCGATAGGAATGGTGCTGAATCGCATCTTCCACTGCATCCTTCATGGCACGGCCGTTTCCACTTGGTTTGTTACGCTCAATCTGACCTTTCAAATAATGACCCGTGTCCTTATCAATCCTGTACCCGAATTGATCGACATAATACATAAGAATGGAAAACATCTCATCCGAAGAGTAGTCGGCAAAGACGATTGATTTTTTAAACCTGGAAGAAAGCCCCGGGTTACTGTTCAGCAGTGCTTTCATCGGTTCGGGGTAACCGGCAAGAATAACAACGAGATTATCATTGTGCTTTGTCATTTCATCCACCAGTGTATCAATCGCCTCTTTCCCGTAGTCTTGTGTGCCTCCTGATAGAAGGCTGTATGCTTCATCAATAAACAGGACGCCTCCGAGGGCTTCACGAATCTTTTTCTTTGTTTTTTCGGCGGTCTGACCAACATATCCGCTCACCAGGTCACTCCTGCCAGTCACCACGAGATGGCCTCTCTTCAATAAATCCAGTTCATGGAGAATTTCAGAAAAGATTTTTGCGACCGTCGTTTTCCCTGTTCCGGGGTTACCCGTAAAGAGGCTGTGGAGCTGAACAGGCACTTCAGGAAGCCCGTTTTCCCGGCGCATAGCCTGGACTATTACAAATGAAGCGAGCGTCTTCACTTCTTTTTTTACTTCATTCAGACCAATCAATTCCTGAAGTCGTTCTTCTGCTTTTTTATCATCTGGTTCACCATCTTCGTCAACCAGAAAATCGTTTTTATCCAGAACAGTAAAGTCACTTTTGGTAAAGGACCCTCGTTCAGCGGCATTGGAACCTTTGGTAAAAATCGCATTGAGAACGATGTTTTTTGCCGTTCTCGCATTTCCAAATGACTCATCAACCTGCTCCTGTTCAATGCGTTTTTGAAGAGCTGGCAGGGCTTCCTCGGTAAGGGAAAAATCATTGTCCAAAGCCACGTGTTCTCCAATCTCCAAAAGCTCATCAACACTGTAATCGGGCAAGTGAATGTGATTACTTTCAGGAAAACGGCTGCGAAGGCCTGGATTACTCCATAAAAACCGGCGCATTTCTTCCGGGTAGCCTGCAAGAATAACAGCAAACTTTCCGGCGTATTCCCCGCTGGTCATGGCAGAAACGAGCGTGTCGACGGCAGTCTGACCGTAGTCATTTCCCCCTGCCCCTTCCCGCTTCAGACTGTATGCTTCATCGACAAACAGGACTCCGCCGACGGCATCTTTAATTACTGCCATTGTTTTTTCTTCTGTCTGTCCCACATAGGAACCAACGAGATGGGATCTGTCAACTTCAATCACGTCTTTCCGCGGGAGAACACCTAGCTCGTGATAAATCCTTGCCAGAAGCCTTGCAATCGTTGTTTTCCCTGTACCCGGATTTCCTGTAAGGATCATGTTCAGACTCTGCTCATCCTGAAAATGAAATCCCTGCTCTTTCCTTTCTTTCTGATACACGAGATATCTGTAATAGTTCCGAACCCGTTCTTTTACTGTTTCCAGGCCGACCATCGTATGAAGGTCTTTAAGAGCGGAAGGTTCTTCCCCTTTTTTCAGTGAATCCTCCTGTACCGACTGCCATTTAATTACAAGGGCTTCGAGTTCGGCTACAGCTTCTTTCACCCGAGCGAGATGCTCCTTTGAGTGATAAATTCCGGAGATGCTTGCTTTAAAGGCCAGAGCAGATTCCTGCAGGCGCTCACACGCTTCACGGAGAGAAGCAAGCAGTTGACTGACGTTGCCGCTGAAGGCATAGGCATCGTAATCGCTCACCCGCTGTGCATTTTCATCAAGACGGGCGGCCCTCGATGAAAGCTCCTGTTCTTTCGCCAGAAAACTGCCTGCCATCGCTAAATATTGTTCTACGACTGCTTTTTTTGCATGGCTGTGGTCAGTTTCCCTGATCTTCGGAAAGGTCTGGTTAAAAAGGTCAGTAAGGAGTGAAGAGTAGTCGAGATCCCGCATGAGTGAAGCCGTATGCTTGTCTTCCGGCAAAAGGTTACGGGCATCCTCTGCCCACCGGGCTACTTTTTCGTCTTCTTTCTGTTTACGGTGAAACCTTGCTTTTCCTGCAAGTATGTACAGGTAGGCAAGTCTTTGCTCACTTGTGTAAAGTGTCCCGTGGTCATCATCGGCATTTTCCGTAACAACCTGGATCAGACGGATGATTTCTGTTTCTTTTAGCTGTGCTTCAGGTTTATGTAAAAGTCTTTCAATCGATTCATCAATGGTAGGGCGGTTAGTACGTTCACGTTCCATGTTCTTCCCTCGCTTTCTTTCACTCATATTGTATCACTGTTTTTTCTGAATTTCTAAGCGTGGCTGTGGCCGATTTCTTTTCTGGGCATATGATGAATAAAATCAAAAGAGAGATGGGATGAACGATGCCGCCAAAAAAGAAAAAGAAATATGTCGCACCGGACGCAGGCATTAAATTTAGGCATACGTGGAAGATTGTCATGAGTGATAAATGTGAAGCATGCACACAGCAGTGCGCCCGGGGTATCACTTATATGGAAAAAATGCGAAAACCTGGCGCAATAGGGACAGGTGTTCCGTGCCACCTTACACGGGGAAAAGGAGCAAAATAAAAAGGGAGCTTCATGTGGAGAAGGTTTTCTCCCGGAAGCTCCCTTGTTTATTATGTTGAGCTCCGTTTCAGTGGCGGAGCCTTCTTATATAGCACTTGATTTCCTTTTCCAGCTTTTCTTCGTCAATCTCGATTCTTTCTTCCCCGGCTTTTCTTCTGAGAGATGTGAAAATGAGCTCGAGTTCTTCCTTTAACCCGTCCACCCTGAAGCCGTCATCAATATAGTTCTTCACCCGTGCGTAATAATTCATAAGTTCCTGGTATGAAAGGAATTGATCGTACATCCAGCCTCACGCTTTCGCTGTTTTTTTTCAGTTTATTCCCATCTGTAAAAAAAGGTGTCAGTAACTATGAGGCTGTCTTTCTTGCTTTTCTTTTTTGCTGGTGAATCCATAAAGGTTTCGTTCTGGTACCCACCGTTACTCCGGTAAATACAAACATCGCTCCAATAATATGTGCCAAAAGCAATGGCTCGTCAAGGAAAATAACGGCCAAAATGACAGCCGATACCGGCATCAGATTGATAAACAGGGAAGCTTTAGCAGCGCCGATGATCTTTATTCCCTGATAATACATGAGAAAGCTGATCACAGTCACAATAATGCTCATATGAAAAATGGAAGACCAGACAACCCAGTCAGCCGCCTCTACCTGGGACCAGCTTGTTTCATAGACAGCAAATGGCATGAGCATCAGTGTCCCGATGGTAACCGCATAAGTAGTCGAAGTCAGAGCTGAAAATTTCTTTAACGCAACCTTTCCAAGAACACTGTACAGCGCCCAGCAGATAACAGCAAATAACAGGACGAGATCAATCGGCTCGAGACCGTTTCTCAAGGTTGCAAGAATCTGCCCGTTTGTAATAATAATGACTGCACCTGTTAAAGCAAGGACAAGCCCGGTTACATTACGTTTCGTAATGGTTTCCTTTAAGAACAAGCCTGATAAAAGAATGATCAGTACCGGATTGGATGCTATAAACAAGGAGCTTTTTACGATTGGCGCATATTTGGCAGCTGTAAAGAAAGCAATATTATAGATCGCAATACCCGTAAGTCCGAGGGATATGAGGAGAAGCCAGTCTGTTTTGGACGGCTTCGGCCGGTCTTTTTCCAGAATCATCATCATGGGAATCAGGATAAGAGCAGCAAAAAAGAAACGCAGAAACGAAACCGTTACCGGATCAAACGTTTCTGTGGCAAAGCGTCCTGCAACGAACGCACTTCCCCACGTACTGGTTGCAAAAGCAAGCATAAGATAGACAGGCCATAGTCGTTGTTGTGTCACCATTCATCAGTCCGTTTCACTAAACTATTCGATATACGAAATATACATGAAAAAAAGCCTCTTGCCTAGAGTGAATGCAGAAAGAAGTGGAACTTATTAAAACATTTTGAACCAAAATAGTGAGGGCGATTCACAAGGTGGAAGATACCTTGTGAATCGCCCTTTGAAGCCGTGAAGTGCTTCCTCTTCACGAGTAAAGCGGTTTTCTTGTTGTTTTAGGAAATTCTAAGATGTAGAAAACTTTATGAGGAATTTTCCGAGTCCAACTCAGCGCCTGCGATCTCGAGGTCATTTCAAGCCATCAACTGAATCCAAAGAGCGGCTTCAATATGATTGCCTGAAATCCTTAAACTAAAGTCTAAGGGCAAGTAAGTGGCTGGTAAATAAAGAATGTGTTTAGCTGAAAATCCGAACAATGAACTGACATAGCGGATGAAATATACGCAGACTCCTGCGGCTTAAAAGGCACCGGAAAAGTTAAAGATCGAACTTTTTCAGTGCCTTCTGAAAAGCAAAGGTGAGACCCCGCAACGAAGTGAAGAGGGTAACCCGCTTCCCTCGGAAAGGGAAGTATATTTCAGAAGCGGTTTATTTGCGCTGTATATAATTCGTTCGTATTCTTGTTGATAAAACACTTCTGTCCCAGCCTCAAGTTTTCTTTATCGCTCGTGACCAATGCGCTTGCACAAAGTGTTGCTTGTGCCGATTCGTTTGGACATCCTTTATGTCTTATGGCTTTATAATTTTTTCACATCATACCGGTCGCTGAGTATGAGCCAGTTCTGGGGAAAAGGCAATCCAAGTTTCCAGTAGCTGATTCCTCTCAGCCCGAGTTCATCAATCAGGTTAAACTTCTGTTCTATGCTTCTGGCATCCTCAAACCAAACCTCGTGTTCATCCCCTTCCTCATCTGTATACGTATAGGTAGGAGCCTGGGATTCTTCATCATACTCGATCGGAACATTGTATTCATACGCCCTCCTCACCGCTTCATTCGGGCTCACTGCTTCCGCCATATCCTCTCCGGGTGTGAATGGCAGTGTCCAGTCATATCCATATAAATTCTGTCCGAGCATGATTTTTTCTGCCGGCATCTCTGTGAGAGCATATTCAACAACTTCTCTCACGGGGCCAATCGGTGAAACGGCCATAGGGGGGCCCCCGCTGTACCCCCATTCATATGTCATTAGAACAACGAAGTCCACAATTTCCCCGTGGGCGCCGTAGTCGTGTGCTTCGTACCATTTCCCTTCTTGGTCAGCACTCGTTTTCGGAGCCAGAGCAGTTGAAATCAGAAGCCCTTCCTGTCTGAGTCGTTCCGCAGCTTTCCTGAGAAAATCATTGTACCGCTCTTTGTCCTCAGGCCTTAAATATTCAAAGTCAAAATGGATATCCCCGTAGCCGACTTCCTGTGCTTCCTGGATAATTTCATCCAGCAAGGTGTTCTGGGCTTCCTCACTCGTAAGAATGGCCGCACCTAAATTATCACTGAACGCTCCCTCTTCAAGGTTTGTGACTACCATCATTAAAGCGGCACTGTTCTCGTCTGCTATTGCCGGGAAATCATCTAAAAGAGGTGGCTTTAACGTACCGTCGCGGTTCAATTCATAGCTGAAAGGTGCAAGGTAGGTGAGAAACGGTGCTCTGTTACGAGCCGATTCAATGAGGTTTTCTGATACCTGATCCCCAATCGGTTCTACATAGGCATTCGTTTCTATTGTTGTTTTTGAAAGTGGTGGAATGTAGAGCCTTAACCCCACGTTCAACGGTTCATTCATGGAAACCTGGTTGATCCGGGCAAGCTCATCGACACTTATCCCGAACTTATCGGCGATCTCGAACAAGCTGTCCCCTTCCTGTACGTCATAAAAAGAACCGGTGATCGGAATGACAACACTTTGTCCTGCGACTAACCGGTCCGGCTCTGGAAGTTCATTGGCCTCTGCAATTTCAGCGGCCGAACTATTATACATTTGTGCAAGGCTGAATAGTGAATCGCCTTCTTCTACAATATGAATCTGCACACCTTGTTCCCCCCTATTCCCCCATATTCCTTTATCAGGCATGGTTCATCACCTCTATTTATACGCAGCAGGCCCTGGTTTGATGAATAGGCGGAGGATTTTAATTTCACTATTTTACGGTTCATAGTATACTAAACAACAGTCAGTATAAAGGAGTACATACTATGTTGCGCAAAATTCTTGTTACGTTGTTTTATGTAGGCATAGCCGCTTTTATTTATTTCATTCATGAACCACTCCTTCAATGGATTCGTCAGACCGACCGGGAATTTGCCGTTTTAACCGCCCTTGTTGCCACACTCATGTCGCTTTTTCCTGTCATACCTTACCCGATTGTGGGTGGTGTCATCGGGGCTGCCTACGGGCCTGTTCTTGGAGGGTTTATTATCTGGTTCGGTTCAAGCATGGCTTCGGTGATTATGTTTGCCATTGTCCGCTACGGATACCAGGACTGGGGAATGAAGGTCCTCCATAAGTACAAATACCTTGGCAAATTAACGGTCCTTTTTGAGCGTAATGCCTTTTTGACGATTACGTTATTAAGAATGATCCCGGTCATTCCATCTATTATCATTAATGTATATGCAGCATTAAGCCGGGTCCGCTTTTTATCATACGCCCTGGCCTCCTCTCTGGGCAAAATACCATCCATGATTCTGTTTGCCCTGATCGGCCATACAATCGTCACAGACCCTCAGGAAATTGTGTATATGATCCTTATATACGGAACGTTTCTTGCTGTGGTGTACGGAGGGTACCGCTATTTCCAGAAGAGAGCCGAAGCAAAATTTCAAACGGAGCATGAAGAAAATTAAAAAACAGCAAGGGACCACAGGGTCACCTTGCTGTTTTTACGTAAAGAACATGAAGTTTTACAGCGAGCCAGTATAACGAAGCGCCAATGAGCCCGCCAATCGTATTTAAAATAACATCATCCACATTTGCGACCCGGTACGTAAAGAAGTACTGGTTCACTTCGATAAAAACGGAAAGGACGAGCGCTAGAAACCCTACAGGCAGAATGCCGAGAAGAGATCTTCTCCACCTTCTGTAAAGGAGAGGGAATAAATATCCAAAAGGAATAAACATAACTATGTTGCCAAGAAGAATTCTGACAGGCACCCATATATCTGTGCTGTAGTAGTAGATATTATGAATACTCAATAATGGGACTACATTTAAGTTCCGGCCGTCTGCTCCGACAGGTCCGTATGATGAGCCGTAATTCCAGGCAAAGAATACGACATAAAAAAGACTGGCCATGTATAGGAGAAACAATAACGTCACAGCCGCTCTCGGTTTTCTTTTTCTTTTAATACTATCCTCAGGTTTTTGCTGTGTATCATTCTTTTTCATCACTTGCATCTCTCACCCTGCTTTCTATCCGGACAGCTTGTTTACGTTCCTTTATTATCTTATGAAGGGCAAGCATGTGGCAACCCTTTTTCATTTAAATAAACACAACAATGTTGTTACAGGAACTTTTATAGTCCAAGTAACTCAAGTTTTGTTATCCGGATGGTTCAGCAGGGTTATTTCTTACGGTTTGCAGGCACCGCCAAAGAAAGTGAAATATAAAAACTTCAATCTCTTTTGAAAACTGACAAAGAACAAAAGCTCAATCATCTTGGTCACGAGCGGTAAAGAAAACTTGAGGCTGGGACATAAGGAAAGAGTTTAGCTGAGAATCCCAACGATGCGCGAACAAAGCGGTTGAAATATACGTAGACTCCTGCGGGATGAAAAGCAAAGGTGAGACCCCACAGTGCGTAGCACGAGGAGGCTCACCAGCTTTCCGCGGAAAGCGAAGTATATTTCAGGAGCGATTCATTTGCACCGCATTTTATTCGTTCGGATTTTCGTTGAGTAAAACACTTCTGTCCCAGCCTCTTAGTTGCCCTTATGGACGCGCAAAAGTTTCATCATAAAGCTACCCACATCTTAGAGAGCTATAAAACAAAAAACCTGCCCTATAGGACAGGTTCTCATTTTATTTCCCCTTAGACGGAGCATAATCAGGCTGTTCACTGCTTTTATTGTTCATTTGTTTTCCTTTATTGGAATCACTTTTCCTCGGCTGTGTGCCCAGGTGGTTTGGTCTGTACTGGTCAAACTTATGGCTCATTGTATAGCCCTCCTTCCATATCCTTAATATGGCCGGACAGAAAGGAGGTATACACGATGATTACAGAGCATTGTCGAGGCGGTCCTGATGACGCTTATCAAGACGAAGCTCAATTCTTTCCATTTCTTTTGGATCGTTCATTAACTGCTGCTTATTTTCGTTGATCAGGTCTTCAAATCGTCTTTTCTTCGTTTTTTTCATTTCTTTCACCTCTATTTGCATTATTAACGCAAAAAGAGGAAGTTCATACCTCTTATTGTGAGTTCCCCAGGATATGGTTTTGTTCCTCCTTGGATAATCGCTTGCTCACATAGACATTTTCCGCTTCATCAAGGGTCAGTAAAAAACATTCTTTCGGTTCTTTTAAGCCGTGCTTAATGAGCTGCTCCTGAAGCCAGGAGCGTGATTTTACTTTTTTCAGGTTCGCATCGATTACCCGGCCGTCTGAAATGAGAACGGTTGGGTATCCCTTGGATTCTGGTGCTTTACCTATGTCCGCAGGAGATGCTGTGTCATACATGGTTTTTTTGATCACACTGATCTTACCGTTGGGCTCAAGAACAGCATAATCCACTTCTGTTAAATCAATTGCATTTTGGAGACGCAGATCCATCATTAAGGATTCAACAGTAATTTTCATTCTGTTTAATTCTTTATGAATGATTTGGCCATTTTTAACAAGAACAAGCGGTTCATCCTCAATCACCCGTCTAAATCTTGGAAGCTTTAATGCAATCCAGGATAAAAATAGATGGATTCCCGCAATGAATGCAGCGGCTGCCAACGGTCCGGGTAAAGGAACGTCTCCTGCTGCCAGGGGTTCTCCTACGATATCTCCAATGATAATGCCGAAAATAAAATCAAGAGGATCAAACGTACCGATCGAGCGCTGCCCGAGAATTTTAAGCAGAATAAAGATATATATGTAAACGATTATGGCACGAATTAAAAAATGATAAACCGGAAGATCGCTTGCGCCTTGCCAAAATTCAAACACGTTCATCACCCTTTAGTATCTTATCGATAATGGAAAAACCCAAGTTCATTAGGTGACCTTGGGTTTTCCTTTCCCCCGGAAACGAACAAGGCGCTTCCGTTTATCATCATTACTGGCCTGTTTGAGGCTGGTCGTTTCTCATTTTCTTTACTTCATAGTCCGCAAACGTTTCAAGCTCTGAAGCGTGGTTGTCTTTTCCTTGTTTTTTCGCATTTTTATTTCGCTCTGCATTTGCGTTTCCCTGCTTTTGTCTGCCCAAAATCATTTCCTCCTTTGTTTTCTTTTCTAGTATGTGATTTGTTTCTTTTGTTATGTATTTTTTAATATGGTATGTGAAATATCGAAAAATTTTATTTGAATGCTGTTCTCGTAAAGATTGAAGCTCTGTCTTCCTTATCATAACCACAGTAATTGTAGATTAAGCCGGAGTACACGTCGCTTTCCGTGGGGGCTCACCTTACGCCCGCTCTGGCAGGACGCTTCCTTTTAACGAAGAACCACATTTTTTTTGCGGAAACAGCCTTTCATTAACAGGTTAGATGAAGCCTGCATCCTTTACCATGCATCTCACCGGGAATGCTCGGCGCGCGTGTACGGTGGTTGCGAGAGATTTGCTTTTAACGATGCTGATTTCACTGAAAGATTTTAGCACCTTATCTAAGGCTATTTCAGGCTGGCCTGTGAGCTTTAACAAAACTAAACGCAAAAAACCCCTTCCTGCACGATTGACAGAAAGGGGTTCGTATCCGATTAGGATTTTGCTTTTTTCGTTTCTTTCAAGGCACGACGCAGTACCATCGGCAGGATTCCGCCATGACGGTAGTAGTCAATTTCAACTTCACTGTCGAAACGGGCAAGAACCTCAAATGATGTTTCTTTACCGGTTTCAGGGTGTTTTGCAGTGACTGTTACCATGTCACGCGGCTGAATATCGTTAGTTACTTTCACATCGAAATGCTCTTCACCTGTAAGTCCAAGTGATTCAGCGCTGTCCCCTTCTTTAAACTGAAGCGGAAGAACGCCCATCAGTACAAGGTTGCTGCGGTGAATACGCTCAAAGCTCTGAGCGATAACTGTCTTGATGCCAAGAAGGTTTGTACCTTTGGCAGCCCAGTCACGGGAACTTCCCATACCGTAGTCATTACCGGCAAGGACTACAAGACCTGTATCCTGTTCTTTGTATTTCATACACGCATCATAAATCGCCATTACTTCACCGGTAGGCCAGTATGTTGTATATCCGCCCTCTGTACCTGGTGCAAGCTGGTTTTTAATGCGGATGTTTGCAAACGTACCGCGCATCATTACTTCGTGGTTACCACGACGGGAACCGTAGGAATTAAACTGCGCAGGAGTTAATCCTTTTTCCATAAGGTATTTACCTGCAGGGCTGTCTTTTGCAATTGATCCCGCCGGAGAAATGTGGTCTGTTGTAACACTGTCTCCAAGCTTAGCCACTGCACGAAGGCTGTTAAGCTCTTTTACATCTTCAGGCTCTTCGCTCATGTCCTCGAAGAAAGGAGGGTTTTGAATGTAAGTAGACTCATCATCCCACTTGTAAAGTTCTCCTTCTGAAGTCTGAAGTTTATTCCAGCGTTCGTTGTTATCGAACACTTTTTCATACTCACGCTTAAATAACTCAGGAGCAACAGCATCATCCATATACTTCTTGATTTCTTCATGGCTTGGCCAGATATCTTTGAAGTATACGTCCTTACCTTCTTTATCCTGGCCGATTGCCTCTGTATGAAGGTCGATATTAACTGTTCCCGCAAGAGCATATGCCACAACCAATGGCGGTGATGCAAGGTAGTTGGCTTTAACAAGGGGGTGAATTCGACCTTCAAAGTTACGGTTACCACTTAGAACAGAAGAAACGGTCAGATCATTATCTGCGATTGCTTTTTCGATTTCTTCAGGAAGCGGTCCACTGTTACCGATACATGTAGTACAGCCGTAACCAACAAGGTTGAAGCCGAGTTTATCCAAGTAAGGCATAAGACCTGCATCTTCCAGGTAGCCAGTAACAACCTTGGATCCAGGTGCCAGACTGGTTTTTACATATTCAGGTACTTTCAGGCCTGCCTCTACTGCTTTTTTCGCCACAAGTCCGGAACCAATCATAACGTGCGGGTTTGATGTGTTCGTACAGCTTGTAATCGCAGCAATTGTAACAGCACCTGTTTTCAGGCTGGATGTCTTTCCATTCGGGTGATCAACATCAACAGATTTATTAATTTCATCCGGATCGAGTCCGAACCCCTGATTACCAACCGGAGCTGTAAGTGACTTGTTCCACTCCTGCTTCATCTGGGAAAGAGGAATAAGATCCTGCGGACGCTTAGGTCCGGAAAGATTCGGTTCAATTGTAGAAAGATCTATTTCAACAACATCCGTAAATTCCGGATCGTCTTTACCAGGCTCATAGAACAGATCATTGGCTTTGCAGTATGCTTCTACCAGGTTTACCTGCTCTTCTGAACGGCCGGTAAAGCGCATGTAGTTTAATGCTTCTTCGTCAACCGGGAAGAAACCGCATGTCGCACCGTATTCAGGTGCCATATTGGATATCGTCGCACGGTCAGCAAGAGGCATCTCAGCAAGACCTGGTCCGAAGAACTCCACAAACTTGCCGACTACTTTCTTTTCACGAAGAACCTGTGTTACTTTCAGCGCAAGGTCAGTTGCGGTTGCGCCTTCAGGCAGGGCTCCTGTGAATTTAACACCGATAACTTCAGGCACCGGGAAGTAGGAAGGCTGCTGCAGCATACCGGCTTCTGCTTCGATACCTCCGACACCCCATCCAAGTACTCCGATTCCGTTAATCATTGTTGTATGGGAGTCTGTTCCCACAAGTGTATCCGGATAAGCTACGCGCTCTCCGTTATCGTTTTCATTTTCCTGAACAACATTGGCAAGGTACTCCAGGTTTACCTGGTGAACGATACCGGTTGCAGGTGGTACTGCTCTGTAATTATCAAGAGAATTCTGAGCCCAGCTCAGGAACTTGTAACGCTCTTCGTTACGCTGGAACTCAAGCTCCATGTTTTTAAGGAGTGAATCGGCACCGCCGAAATCATCTACCTGCACGGAGTGATCGACAACCAGGTCAACAGGAATTGCCGGGTTGATTTCGTTCGGATCTCCACCCATATCTGCCATTGCTTTACGCAAAGAGGCAAGGTCTACCACAGCTGGTACCCCGGTGAAGTCCTGAAGGATAACACGGGAAGGCTTAAATGGTACATCCACCGCTTTCTGCTCATCTGTACCCCATTTAGCCAGGTTCTGCACATGCTCTTCTGTAATAACTCTGCCATCGTGCTGGCGAAGGACGCTTTCCAGAAGTACCTTTACAGAATAAGGAAGGTTGGAAACGGTTCCAACTCCCGCACTTTCAATTGCTTTTAAATCATAGTAGTGATACGTTTTTCCATTAACTTCAAAAGACTTTTTTGAGTTGTATAATGTTTGATCTTTCGACATATGTATTCCCTCCTTCAAGTACAATCATATAACAGAATGTCTAAATTGTCTAAAACCTTGCGAAAAAAGTGACAAGTTTCCTTTAGTACAATAACATGAATCGACTCAATATGGAATGGAAACGCTTCATTTTACACACATACAATAATTTCCCTTAAATCCGAATGATCAAACCCGGAATTTTATCCCTCCCCCTGTGCATCCTACTAAAGAAAACTGGAGGTGACTATGATGTCAAAGGATAAAGCCAACCACGTTCGTCCCGGTATGAATGATTCAAAAGCACAGGGAAAAGGCGCCGGCTACAACGAACGCTGGAATGATGAGCCCATGAGTGCCGAAGAAAGAATGTTTAATAAGAAGACAAAAAAACGTCAGTAATCTGATAAACAACCGCGAATGCTGTTTTTCTCATAAAGAAAAGGTGTACGAAAAGGACCAACGCCCTTTTCGTACACCTTTTTATTCTTCCATTAACTGCTGCTGGTACTTTCTTACTTCCTCTTCATAAATTCTTAACTGTTGTTTCTGGTGTTCCGATGCATTTACATGGGCTTTCTGGATCACCTGCATGGCTTCATTTAATTCCTGTTCGGCTGCTTTATGATGATGACCGTAATCTGCATCATCCGGTGCAAGATCGTTCATTGCACCCTGCAGTTGTACGAAAGCCTGCTGGGCAGCCTGGAATGCCTGCTGCTTGTTTTTATGGTATGGCATGTTCACCGTCTCCTTTCTATGACTGAACGTATTCCTCATTAGTGTGAAATTCAGTACGTTTTTTTATCCGGACGAGTTCAGGAAAGTTTTATTAAGATTGCTTAATTCTTCAACTGTACGTGTCTTTGTCCCTGGACACACTAGTATTGAAAGGAGGCGTTGACTGTGGAAAACAACACGTTCAAAAGCCAGCGCAGAAACCAGCCTAAAAACAACCGATCCAACCAGCCGCAGCCTCAGAGTGGTTCCCATAAAACGAAAAAAGCGAACCATGTGGGCCAGACAGACGGTGAAAGTTAACGATCAAATCAATTTTCTTGTGTGTGCAGTGCTTTTAAAAGAGAGCATCAACGCTCATTGCTCTGACCCAAAAGGTAATAACCAACTTTTCGGGTCAGCCTTTTCTGCGCGGTGCCATTTTGCACTTTTTACCATTAGTAAAAGTCCGTAAAAAGATCATACTATATTTTGAAGAGAGAGCCACACGCTTTCTTTTCAGAGTAGATGCAGCAAAGCACCATCGAAGTGAAGTGTGAAACGAGGTATTCCTTAAGTCATCTTGAGGGGTGGTTAGCTTGTACCATTAACAAGCGGACGTGACACACGTTCTGAACGTAACATCACATCATTAAAAATGAGGTGTTTCCGAAGGACAAACATCGATAGTACCCCATACCTGTATCGACTCATAAGAAAAAGGCGGTCACATTTCTGACCACCTTTTTTCTTTTGGCTTTGTTAAACTCAGGT